>NZ_DASXWY010000039.1:0-160708 GCF_036503415.1 Trinickia sp.
ACGAGAATCGCGTCACGGCCGTGGGAGCACGTGAGCGCGGCAGCCATCGTCAGCGCGGGCGCGGTATCGCGGCGCGCCGGTTCGACGATGAGCTGCGGGGTGACGCCGCTCTCGCGCAATTGCTCGTCGATGATGAAGCAGTGTTCGCCGCCACAGACCACGATGGGCGATTCGGCTAGTTCCCATTCCTCCGGAAAACCGTCGAGCCGGCGTACCGTCGACTGCAACAGCGTATCGGCACCGACGACGTCGATCAGTTGCTTCGGATAGTGCTCGCGCGACATCGGCCACAATCGCGTGCCCGAGCCACCGGCCAGCACCACGGGGACGATCCGCCGGCACGGCGTGCTTTCGCGCGCGAGCTGGGCGCCGAGCGCGGCAATCGGTCCACGAGCGGACAACCCGGCAACCCCACCGCCATATCGTTGTTCGGGAGTTCTCATGCCATGCTCCCGTTAACCGCCCACGTCGCGGCGGCTTTGCATGCGGAACTCGGTCGGCGAAATCATCATGCGCTTGCGGAAGATCTTCGCGAGCCGATCGCCGTTGCCCATGCCGCTGCGGCGGGCGATCTTGTCGACAGGCAGCTCGGAGTCGATCAGCAAGCTGCAGGTGATCGCCAGACGCGCCTGCAGCAGATAGTCGGACGGCGTCATGCCCAGCTCGAGCTTGAAGCGGCGCAAAAAGTTGCGCTCGCTCATGGCGGCAACCTGCGCGGCATCCGCGATCGAAATCGGCCGTTCGCAGTTGTCCTGGAGCCAACGCGCCGCCGCACGAATCTTGTCGCCCGCACTCGCTGCGCCGGCGTCGCCCAGAATCGGTACGAAGCGGGCGCTGGAGCCCGGCATCAGCCGCTCGGCGACGCTGCGCGCGATGTCGAGGCCCAGGTCGCGCTTGACCATCGTAAGCGCGCCTTTCATCGGCGCGAGCCGGTCGCCTGTGTCCGCGATGGGGGCGTCGCGGCCGGCCTGCTTCAGATAGGAGTTGAACTGATACTCGCTGTCGCGATTGCCGATCCCGGCCGCTTCGAGCAGCAAGTGTCCTTCGTCGATGGAGCGCACATTGGCGGTCTTGACCTGCACGCGGCGCAGCCAACCGATCAGCCGCTCGTCATGCGCCGCGGCCGTCGCACCCCTGCCGCCCGCGACAAAGAGCGCATCGAAGCCGCTGAAGTGACGCGCGTCGAGCCCATCGGTCCACACGCGAACCGACGACGAGCACGTCACGTTGCCGCCGCCCGCGGAGAGGAAGGTCACGTCGTAGACCCACTCGTCGCTGGAGCGTGTACTGACGATCTCATTGGCCATATGGAAGACTTCGGCAACGAGGCCTGTGCCGAGGAGCGAAAAGCCGTCGAACAGAACGATCGCGATACGGCGCGTGGCGGTGTGCGCGGCGCTCGTTTGCGACGCACGCAACCAACCCATCACAGCGGGTTCGATACTCGCGTAAGGCATGGTATTTCCCTCAATATTCGTTGCCTGCATAACGGCGGCCCCTTTTCGGCAATTCGCAGTGCATCATAGACAGCAGGTATCCATTTGGCGGATTACGTGACGTAATCGAACGGCATCTTGGCGGCATTGATGCCGTCCGGTGTCTTCGAAAACCTCTGCCATCTCTGCCATTGCCGAAATACACTCCTACCGTAACCAGACAAATCCGATTAATTTCCGAATCCTCTGCACATCATTTAGCTAAAGAACGCCTGCGCGCCGGCGCAACGCCGCCGACGCCCAAGCCCGCTCCTCGTCGAGCGAACCCGGTCTCCTTATGTGGCTGAATGAACTGCTGGATTCGGCCTCGTTCGAGCCGATGGAACCGCGCGCGGCGACGGTCACGCCTTCGCGGCAATCAGGACTTGCCGGATCTGCTCCGCAATTAGCGAACCAGACCTCGAAGACACTTCCGAACAAACGCACGATAGGAAGATAGTCGGAGTCGCGCCGGGCATCTGTGGCGCAAGCCACATTGGCGCATAACGCCTAATGGCGGAAACGGTCGATTTGGGACGCCACGGTTCTGGTTTTCCTATTTTGTAATACGAAACGATAGGAGTGCTACCGCTTTCATGTTTCATTTATGATTCATTTAATGGCGGCCCGAATATACAACTATTTCAGACATTGACCGCTTTCATTGAGATGTCATAACTTCACTAATTAATCTGCTCAGTAAAGCCGATTGCAGCCGCTTGGCGGAAGGCGACGCGGCTTCCCCCGGGCTTGGCCGCTCGCAGTCGCCCATCGGTCGGGCTTTGCGCGCAGCGCGTTGCGCCGGGGCACGAAAGATGCGAACGGCCCACGCGCGACCGGCAAACCTTGCGCCGTGTGCTGGCAGCCGCAACGAATCGATTCATCTTTGCAACGTCTGCGCACTGTCCGAGACCGCGACCCGACGTTGCCGCAGACGCCAGGCCAAGCACGAATCCGCCACTTGGCGTTGCGCAAATAAGCTAGATGTTTCACTCCCGATAATTACCGAATCGGGGTAGTCTTTCGTCCACCGAATCGCCGGCCAATACGGTTTCGTCAGACGCAAACGTTTGCACATCGCCGTCGCGCCCGATTCTTCATCGCCTGGCGTCACGAGCCGTTCCGGCAAGGCCGCTCTTGCGGTCGAGGGCCCCGCCTAAGCGGGTCGCGCCTCTTCGTGCCGAATCGACACACCGCGTCATTCCCTTGGTTGCGCCGCCTTCTGGCGGCCCCCGTTCATCGCTCTTGCGATGCGGGATGCCTGCGCTCGTCACTTTTTACGGCGCGGCTTTTTTCATACCTTACGAATGAAGACGAAAACAACTGCGCTGTCAAAGCGTGCCCCCCGCCTCCTTCCGTCCCTGCTCACCGAGCGTTCCAGTTTTCCCCCTCCCTACGTCGCCTTGCCGGCCACACTCGCGTGCGCGGTTCTCGCGCTCGCCGCGTGCGGCGGAGGGGGTGGCGGCGGCGCCGGCTCGGGCTCCGCGGGTGCCAATCAAGCGAACACCGCCGCGCCCATCGTCGCGGCGGGCGCTCAGGCGCTGACCTGCGGATCGGTGTCGAGCCCGACCAGCGCGGCGTCCTCGAGCGGCGACGCAATCGAAGCCGACACGCCCGGCAG
Organism: Trinickia sp.; assembly: GCF_036503415.1. Lineage (GTDB taxonomy): Bacteria > Pseudomonadota > Gammaproteobacteria > Burkholderiales > Burkholderiaceae > Trinickia. The sequence continues at coordinate 3,097 of NZ_DASXWY010000039.1, forward strand.
CGACGGCTCGCGCATGTTCGCAACGGGCAGCCACTTCAAGCTCGCCTTCACCACACGCGCGGCGCAAGCCGATACGCTGAGCTGGCAGATTCGCGACGACTGGAACGTCGTACGCGCGAGCGGCAGCTTTCCCGTGCAAAGCGGCGCGAATACCGTGAACCTCGATTGCTCCTCGACGCTCGCCGGCTATTTCGCCGTCACGGCATCGCTGACGTCGAACGGGGCGCAGTTGCAATCGCGCGGCACACGTCCGGCCGGTATCGCGACGTTCGGTGTGCTGCCCGACTTGTCGGCCACGCTACCCGCCCCCGTCTACGCGCGCGAAGACCAGCACCGGTTCGGCGGCCAGGGCGCGAACTACCTCGTGGCGGGCACCACCTGCTGCAGCGGCGACGGCTATCGGCCGCTCTACACCGACCTCGGTCTCGCGTGGGTCAACGACAATCGCAACTGGTACATGGAAGAACCGAACGGTCCCAACACATTCACGCCGGGTACGGGAACACTCGCACCGTACTTCCGCGGGGGCGACATCATGCGGCTGATCCAGCTCGACGGCATTCCCGCGTGGGCGAGTCCGACAGGCGGGCAGACCGAAGGTTATGCGCCCTCCTCGGAGGCAGCGTTTCAGGATTACGCGAGCCGGGTAGGCACCGATTCCGCGATGATCCACGCGGCCTACTTCCCGAAAGCGGCGAACAACTACTACCAGATCACGTGGGAGCCCGACGGCGGCGGACCGACGCACTGGTCCGACACGGATGCCAACATGATCTCGATGTACCGTGCCGCTTACACGGGCCTGCATTCGACCGATCCGAACGCGATGGTCATGGGCGTCACGGCCGCGCTCGTGCGCACGAACTCGGAATGGCTCGCACGTCTCGCGCCGCTGGGCCTCGCCCAGTATCTCGACGGATTGACGATTCACGGCTACTACGACGTGGGGAATTCGCCGTCGCATCCGCCCGAGCGGCATGCAACCGACCCGAATCCGGCGGATGCGGCCAACGCGCTGCCCGCTTCGATGCGTGAGTTGCGTCACGCGATGGCCCAGTATATGAAGCCCGGCGCCAAACTGTTTTCGACGGAAGCGGGCATCAGCTACGACATGGGGACGTCGTACGGCGCCAACTACCCCACGCAGAATGTGCTCTTCGCTCACGGTGCCGTCGTCGCGCGCACGCACTTGATTCTGCTCGGCGAGGGTGCGGACATGACCTATGTCTTCTATTCGTCCGATACGCCCGATGGGCCCGGCTACGGACTCTTCTTCGATTTGTCCAATGCCAACGGCAGCTACGGCTCGAACGACATCAGCCCCAAGCCGGCCGCGATGGCTGTCGCCGCCATGACGCGCATCGTCGATGGCACCACGACGCTCGGCTATCTCAACGATGTCCCCACCGGCGTCTACGGCTATGCGTTCCAACGTTTGAACGGCGGCAAGATCGTCACCGCCTTGTGGACGCACAACAATGACGTGTGGAGCGCAACGGCGGGCTTCAGTGCCACCTACACCGTGCCCTTCTCGCTGAAGGTCGACGACGACGGCACGTCGGGCAATGTCACCGTGCTCGACGTCATGGGCAACGCCACGTCCATGGCCTATAGCAACGGCCGCATTACGCTGCCGCTCGGCGAGTCGCCCATCTACGTCGTCTCGTCGAACCGCAACGCCATGATGTCCCACGTCACGGTTCCCGCCGGCTACGTGGCGCAGTGACGCGGCGGGCCGCTCCGACGGGAGCGCGGATCGTTCACACGAAATGTTCGCCAGGGCACGGTCCCTGCGCGAACACTGTGCTGAACTCGAGAATCCGCCTTCCAGGAGCGCCTTCGTTTCATGCCCGCAGCCCTCCTCGACCGCGCGGCGCATCGGCGCCCGCGCCTGAGCCGGCTCGCATCGTTCGCGACGCCGGTCCTCCTCTCGCTGGCATGCGCGCTCGCGGCCTGCGAACGCGGCCGCACCGACGCTGCGCAAGCGCAGCCGACGCGCGCCGCGGCCGCCCCGGCCGCCACCGCCAAGGCGATGCCGTTCAGCGTGAGCGGATCGATCGCCTGCGAGCCCGGCGCGAGCACACACGCGGCGCGCGAAAAAGGCGACGCACTCGAAGCCGATACGCCGGGCAGCAACGGCACGCGCACGTTCACCGTGGAGCGGGACTTTACGATTGCGTTCACGACGCACATCGAACACGACGACACCGTCGTCTGGCAAATACACGACGCGCGCAATGCCGTGCGCGCGAGCGGCCGTCTGCACGTAAGCGCCGGTGCGCGCACGACCACGCTGCGCTGCCGTTCGCCGCTGGCCGGCTATTTCGCGGTCTCGGCGCGGCTCGCGGACGCAGGGGCTGCATTGCCGGCCCGTGGCACCCGCCCCGCGGGCATCGCCACATTCGGCGTGCTGCCCGATGTGGCCCGCGTGCTGCCGGCGCCGACCTATTCGCACGAAGATCAGCATCGTTTCGGCGGACAAGGGACCAACTACCTCGCGCCCGGCGAAACCTGCTGCGATGGAGACGGCTATCGGCCGCTCTACCCGACGCTCGGCTTCTCGTGGGCCAACGACAATCGCAACTGGTACATGAAAGAGGAGGAAAAGGCCGATACGTTCAAGCCCGGTACCGAGACGCTCGCGCGCTACTTCAGACAGGGCGACATCATGCGGCTCATCCAGCTCGATGGCATTCCGGGCTGGGCGAGTCCCACCGGCCAGCGCACGCACAGCTATGCGCCGTCGTCCGAGGCCGCCTATCGCAGCTACATGCGCCGGGTCGGCGAGGACTCCGCGGCCATTCGAGCGCGCTACTTTCCGAATCAATCGAATAATTATTATCAAACGACCTGGGAGCCCGACTACGACGGCGGACTGCCCTGGCGCGATACCGATGCGCACTTCGTCGCGCTTTATCGCGCGACCTACGAGTCGATTCATGCGACCGATCCGCACGCCGTCGTCATGGGCACCGCCAACGCATCGGTACGCGAAAACACGCGCTGGCTCAAGCGCCTCGCGCCGTTGGGTCTCGCGCACTACCTCGACGGCCTGGCGATTCACGGTTATTACGATGTCGGCTGCTCGCCGTCGCACCCGCCCGAACGGCTCGCAACCAGTGGGGAGGCCGCCCGCGCGGCGAATGCGCTGCCCGCTTCGATGCGCGAGCTGCGTCGCGCGATGGTTCAGTATCTGAAACCCGGGGCCAAACTTTTCGCGACCGAAACCGGTATCAGTTATGACATCGGTACCGCCTACGGCGCCAACTACCCCACGCAGAACGTGCTCTTCGCCCAGGGCGCCGTCGTCGCGCGCTCGCTCTTGATTCTGCTCGGCGAGGGTGCGGATATGACCTACGTGTTCTATTCGTCGGACACGCCCGACTCGCCGCCCGGCTACGGGCTGTTCTTCGATTTGTCCAACCCGAAAGGCAGCTACGGCTCCAACGACATCAGCCCGAAACCCGCCGCCATGGCCGTCGCGGCCATGACGCGCATCATCGACGGCACGACTACGCTCGGCTATCTCAAGGACGTCCCCTCGGGCGTCTACGGCTATGCGTTCCAACGCTTGAACGGCGGCAAGATCGTCACCGCCTTGTGGACGCACAACAATGCCGTGTGGAGCGCCGCGACCGGCTTCAGTGCGACCTACACCGTGCCGTACTCGCTGAAGGTCGACGATGACGGCACCTCCGGCAATGTCACCGTGCTCGATGTCATGGGCAACGCCGCATCCATGCCCTACAGCAACGGCCGCATCGTGCTGCCACTCAGCGAATCGCCGATCTACGTCGTCTCGTCGAACCGCAACGCCATGATGTCCCACGTCACCGTTCCCGCGGGCTACACCGGGCAATGACCTGGGGCGGCGCGCACCGACGTGCGAACGCGCACCGGCTCGCATATCGCGGCCGGAGCTTCGCCGTGCAGCGCGAAAGTATCGAGGCCATCTGACAACATCTCGCGCTTTTCCGACGCTGCGCGAGGCGCGCCGCGCCGCGCCGCATATGATGCGACGCAGCCAGTCCATTAGCTTTCACCCCGTGCACGATTCTTTTTCCGCGTCGAACCAGGGCGCCGGGAATCCGGGCTGGCTGCCACGAACGCTGCAAGGCGAATGTCCGCGAGCGGCGCCGATGTCGTCGCGACGATATTGCTCTCATGACCAAACGCATCGCTATTCTGATCTTCGACGCGTTTTCACTCGTCGAAGTGAGTTCGGTCGCCGAGGTGTTCCGGCTCGCCGACGAGATCGAACTCGAACGCGAAGTCGCAGCGCAGGAGCACTCAGGCGCGCCGACGGGCCCCGGCACAGGCTCGGCCCCCGGTGCGGGCGCGACGCATGCAGGGCAGCCTCCGCCGCCATCGTCGCGCACCAGTCCGGCACCGCGCGCCGAGCCGCGGGTCCAGGCTCACGTCGAGCCGCAAGGCATGCCCGAAGCACATGAGCCGCCCGAACCCTACGAACTCGTCGTCGTGTCGGACGTCGGCGGCAGTATTGCGAGCAGCGGCGCCATGCGCGTCTGGTCGGAGCGGCTCGAAGACGACGGCGCGCGCGGTTTCGATGTGCTCTTCATCGCCGGCGGCCCGGGCGCCGCTCTCGCGAAAAGCGACGAAGCCTTTCTGCGCCATCTACGTGCGGTGCTCGAGAAGACCCGCATCGTGAAGGCGATCGGCGAAGGATTCGCCATCCTGGCCGCCGCCCATGCCGTGAACGAACATCCGGAAGCGGGATCGCCCGTGCCCAGCGTGCCGCTCGCGATCGGCGCCGCTGCGGGAAGTCCACCGCTGATCGAGCAGCCCGTCGCGCTCGACGATCCCCTCGGCCCGATCGCTGCCGCGCTGTCGATCGTCAAACGCGATCGCGGCGCCGATGCCGCGCGCGAGATCTCCGAACGCTCGGTGCCGGGCGCGTGGCGGCGTCTCGGTGCCGTGCTCGGCGAGCTCGATGAAGGCGGCGCGCGCGAGAAGATCAACGCCGCGGCACGATGGATGCGCGAAAACTACGGCCGCCCCATTTCGGTCGCCAAGGCCGCGCAGGTCGCCGCGATGAGCGAGCGCAGCTTCTTGCGCCGCTTCAAATCGCAAATGGGTCTCACACCGTCGGAATATCTGCTGCGTGCCCGGCTCGACGCCAGTTGTCTGCTGCTGGTTGCAACCGATCTGCCGGTGGACAAGATCGCCCGCCGTTGCGGGGTGAGCAGCGGCGACGGGCTCGCGAAGATTTTCCGCAAGCGGCTCGCGATCTCACCGACCGAATACCGGATCGCCGAGCGCCGGCGCACCAGTCAGCGCAGCTAGGGCCTGTTCACGCTAATTGCAGGCTTGCGCTGGCCACCAGAAGGGCCGAGCGCAAGGAATGGGACGAAGGGAATACTCGACGTATTCACAAGGAGCATGACGCGGCGATCGGCCCTACGAGGCGATCCCGTTCGGCAACTCGCCGAGGCGCCGCACTTCGGGCGACTCGAGCCAGCCCGGCGAGCGCGCGCAATACAGCAACATCGGCAACGCATCTTCGCCCCAAAAGAGCTGGCGATTGAGCCGGAACGTCGGCACGCCGAATACGTCGAGCGCGATCGCATCGTCGAGATTGCGCTGCAGCCGCGACTTCGTCTCCTCGTGTTCGACGAGCCGCTCGCCATGCGGCATGCCGACCGCGCTGCAAAGATCCGCGAAACCGTCGGGCGTCGACGGATCGCGGCCATCGCGCCAAATAAAACGAAACATCGTGCAAACGGTGGGGAGATCGGCACCGATGGCAGCCGCGAGCAGCAGCGCCTTCGTCGAATCGAACGGATGCACCGGCGGCATCTTGAACGGAATGCCGAGCTGTTCGGCACGAAACAGAGCGTGACGATAGGTGAACGCCCGTTTGGGCGGCACTTCGCTCGCCGGTCGCTGCCCCCAGTGGCGATAGAGCGCATGGACCGAAACGGGCACGAGGGCGAACGGCAGGCTGGGCCATTTGTCGTGCTGCTCGAGCAGGAGATACGAGAACGGCGACACGAAGTCGTAGAACCACAGCGGCATGGCCGCATCGATACCGTGCTTCATTGTTGTCTCCCGTTGCACCCTGGACCGCCTCGAGCCGTGCGACGCCGCCGGACTACCCGGCCACGCCGCGCGTACCTTGAATCTTACGCGCGCTGCCTTGCGACGTGCGCGCCCCCTCAGCTCTTTTTCGCGAGCCGCTCCCGGACAAACCCGATGTGCTCTCGCAGCACGTAAAACTGGTCCGCGTAGGCAAGCGGCATCTTGAGCCGGTTGACCGATGCCTCGATTTCGTCGAGGCGGTCGACGAGCGCCGAACGCTCGCTTTCGGACGTGTCGCTGAGCGAAGCGCGCTCGAGCGCGATCAGCGAACCATACCAGCGATAAATGCGCGACTTCACACGCCACGCATAAAGCGACGGCACGAGACGCAGCCCCGGAATCAGCACGACGACGATCGGCACGATCAGCACGATGAGCCGGTCGGCGAGGCTCGCCAACCAGAACGGCATCAGCCGATAGAGAAAACTCTTGCCGGACTTGTAGTAGCGCGCGGCGTCATCGCTGATGGGAAAATCGTGCGCGATCGGCGCCGGAAACTCGCCCGCGCGCTGAAGCAGGTTCGGCCGGCCGTTGACCGCACGCGCAGCCTCGATCAGGAGATCCGATAGCGCCGGGTGCAGCGAATCGCGAGCGATCAGCTCGACCGTTGGCGCGAGCGTGTGGACCGTGCGCGGAGGCTCGTTCTTGCCGAGATCGAACGCGCCCATCGGCAAGACGACATCGGTCAGATAGGGAAAGCGCCGCGTGTACGCATCCGCCTGGGAAAACGAGAAGAGCCGCACGCCTCGCGTGCGCGTGAGCCGGGCCATCACAGGGACTTGCGCCGAATCGCCGGAAAAGAACGCGGCATCGATGCTTCCTTGCGTCAACGCATCGGCCGCTTGTTCGCCGGTAAATGGCAGCAACGTGGTACTGCCGCCCGGCTCGATCCCGTTGGCCTTCAACAGCGTGAGCGCCAAGGCGCGTGCGCCGCTGCCTTCGGGCCCGATCGCCAGGCGCTTGCCGGCGAACGCGGACAGCCTCGTGTACCGGGCGTGTCCGTTGTAGAACACGGCGAGCGGCACGTAGGCGACGCTGCCGAGCGACACGAGCCCTTTCGGCACTGGCCGCGGTACCGCGCCGCCGTCGGGCGCCGAGGCGGCGTCCGATGCAGCCGACGGCGGCGTACCATCCGATGCGGCCAGCGCCAGCGCCAACGTGGAGGCGGATGGCGATACCCCGGGAGCCGGCGCGGCGGACGCAGAGGCCGCGACCGGCTGGGAGGCCGATGAACCCGACGACGCCGACGAAGGCGCCGACGCGCTCGCCGCCGACAGCTCAGGCGGCGGCGCCACGAGTCCGCTTTGCACGAAACCGACATCGACACCCGAGTGCGCGTTGGAAAGCCGCTCCAGGTTCTCCTGCGACCCTTCCGAACTCAGCACGATCAGCTTGATGCCGTTGCGCGCCAGAATGCGCCGATAGCCGATGGCGGCGTTCCAGAACGAGCTGCCCGGCGGGCCCGCGGTGATGGTGAGCGTGGTCGGCGGCGCAGGCTGAATGAGGCGGATGGCACCCCAGATTGCGGCCGCCGACACGAGCAGGATCGGGCCGAACGAGACCGCGAGATCGCGCCAGGAAATGGCTACGAAACGCGCGACGAGGCGCGGCGCGCGGCGTGGGCGGTCGGAAGTCGGTTTCATCGATAGTGGGATCGGACACGTCGGAACAGTGAACTCGCGCCGCCGTGTCTTGGACCGCGGCGCCCGCCGATGGTACAGGATTCGCGCCGTCGCGCATCCCGTTCGCCGCCAGGCCGGGTCCTTTGCTGCAGTGCAACGAAACCGGTTCCATGAGACAATCCCAGCTTTGCGGCGAGCCCCATGGGGAACGACGCCCGGTTCACGGGCGCGCCCCGGCAGCGGCTGTGCCGCATATCCTTGGTTTCCGGTTTTACGTCTTGCCCAGTCCCGCCGCCGAGCCCATGTCCGCCGAGTCCGCCTCCGCATCTGAACCCGCGTTGTCCGATCGCACGGCAACCGCGCGTATCGTCAGCGTCGTTTGTTTCACATTCATCTGCTATTTGACGATCGGGATCCCGCTGCCCGTCTTGCCGGGCTTCGTCAACGGCGACCTCGGCTTCGGCTCGGTCCTGGCCGGCGTGGCCGTCAGCGTCCAATACGCGGCGACACTCGCTTCGCGGCCGCACGCAGGCCGCAGCGCGGACGCACGGGGTGCCCGGCGCACCGTGCTCACCGGCCTTGCCGCGTGCGGTGCGAGCGGCGCGCTGCTGCTCATCGCCAGCATGTTGACCGAGTGGCGTATCGCAAGCCTCGGCGTCCTCTTGCTCTCGCGGCTCGTTCTCGGCTTCGGCGAAAGCTTCGTCGGCACGGGCGCGATTCTCTGGGGCATCGGACGCGTCGGCGCGCATCACAGCGCACGCGTGATTTCGTGGAACGGCGTCGCCACCTACGGCGCCATTGCCGTCGGCGCGCCGGCCGGCGCCGCGCTGGCCCATGCGCTCGGCGGCCCGTGGGCGCTAGGCGCCGTCACCGTCGTCCTCGCGGCGCTCGGCTACGCGTTCGCGCGCCGGGTCGCGCCGGTCCCGCCTGTCCATGGCGAACGGATGTCGTATGCAAGCGTCTTCATGCGCGTCCTGCCCCATGGCCTTGGCCTCGCGCTCGGCACCGCGGGCTTCGGCGCCATCGCGACATTCATCGCGCTCTACTATGCCGCGCGCGGCTGGCAACACCCGGCTCTCGCGCTCAGCGTATTCGGCATGCTGTTCGTCGGCGCCCGCCTCGCATTCGCCAATGCCATCAAAACATATGGCGGGTTGCGCATCGCCATCGCGTCGTTCTCGTTGGAATGCGCCGGCCTGATCCTGCTGTGGCTGGCCGGCACCCCGCATGCCGCGCTGGCCGGTGCGGCGCTGACCGGCTTCGGCTTCGCGCTCGTATTCCCCGCACTCGGCGTCGAGGCCGTGGGGCTCGTGCCACCCGCGAGCCGCGGTGCGGCGCTGTCGGCGTACTCGGTGTTCTTCGACCTCTCGCTCGGCATCATGGGGCCCCTGGCGGGCTATGTCGCAGGCGTTTTCGGGTATGGCTCGGTGTTCCTCATGGCTGCGCTGGCCGCCGCCGCAGCCGCAGTGCTGAGCGCGAGCCTCTACGTACGTTACGTGCGCAACGGCGCCGCCCCGGCGTTTTAGGCCGCGTCGTTCGAATCCGGCGGTTAGCCGCCCCATGTCCGCTCATTGCGCACGTATGTCATACGATGACTGATGACACGTGCCGCGGCTCCGCTCGCCCGCAATCGCACTAGCTCCGCGGGTTTACGAGATTTCTCAGCCGGAACGGTTCGGAACTACACTGCTCGACGTAGTACGACAACATAAGACTCAGCGCGGGCCGCGCGTCCCTTGCCGCTCGCCGACCCTATCCAGGAGGCGTTCCAAATGACAGCAAAAAGCCGTCGTCGTGCATCATCGATTTCCGCCATATCGAACGTCCGCCTCACGCGCCGCGCATTCGTCGGCCTCGGCGGTGCGGCGCTCGCCAGCACGCTCGGACCGCTGAACGCCGTGCGCGCGTTCGCCGCGGCGCCCGGCATTCCCCAGGTCGATCTCATTTGGGGCGAACACGGCGCGGCCGCGAGGATCGCGGCGATGGTGGCGCATGTTTCGAACACGCTCTTTCGTCCGCGCGATTACGACGTGACGGCTTACGGCGCACAGTCCGTGAGCGTCGTGGCGGCCAACTCGCCCTACACGAACGTGGCCAAGTCGCCTGTCAGCCCAGGCTCCGAGAAAACGCCCGCCCCCAATGCGTTCGACTCGCGCCCGGCATTCCTGGCCGCGATCGACGCCTGCCACCGCGAAGGCGGCGGTCGTGTCGTCGTTCCGCCCGGCAATTGGTACTGCGCTGGGCCGATCGTCCTGCAAAGCAACGTCCGCTTTCACCTGAGCGCGAACTGCACGATCTATTTCAGCCCGAACCCTGCCGACTACGCGAAGGACGGTCCCGTGGATTGCGGCGCCAACGGCCGGCTCTACTACAGCCGCTGGCAGGCCGACGACTGCCTGAACTTCGGCGCTCCGGTCTATGCGCGCAATGCGATCAACATCGCGCTGACGGGCGAAGGTCCGAGTTCGGTGCTCAACGGGCAAGCCATGACGCCGTTCTCCGGCAGCGGCAACAACAGCGTCTGCTGGTGGACTTACAAGGGCTCGTCCGGCGCCTACGGAGCAGGCGCATCGGTGCCCAGCCAGGCGTATGCCAACCCGAACAACGCCGATTTGCGTCTCGTCGCGCCCGGCATCTCCGACGCGCTCTATGCGCTGCTGACCTCGCCCAGCACCCCGTGGCAGCAGGACCAGAACTACTTGCCGGCGCTTTCCGAAGCCGGCGTGCCCGTCGAAAAACGCATCTTCGGGCTCGGCCATTATCTGCGTCCGTGCCTGGTGGAATTCATCGACTGCAAGAACGTGCTGATGGAAAACTACCAGACGCAAAACACGCCGTTCTGGCAGCACCATCCCACGGCCTGCATGAACGTCGTATTTCGCGGCGTGACGACCGACAGCATCGGTCCCAACAACGACGGGTTCGATCCCGAGGCCTGCACCAACGTCCTCGTGGAAAACTGTACGTTCAACACCGGCGACGATTGCATCGCCATCAAATCGGGCAAGAATCTCGACACCGAATACGGGCCGGCCAAACGCCATTTGATTCGCGATTGCACGATGAACAGCGGCCATGGCGGCATTACGCTAGGCAGCGAGATGGGCGGCGGCGTCGAGCAGATCTTCGCGACGAACCTGTCGATGCTCAACGCAAACTGGCAAACCAATCCGCTCAATATCGCCATTCGCGTGAAAACGAACATGAATCGCGGCGGCTACGTGAAGGACTTCCACGTCAAAGGCGTGACGCTACCGAACGGCGTCAGTCTCAAAGGCGGTGGCTACGGCAGCGCGTTTCTCGCCGGCAGTCCGATCAATGCGAGCGTGCCGCTGGGCGTCGTCACGCCGGCGGCAGGCAATCCAGCAGCGGCTCAAGGCGGAATCGTCACGTTCGATTGCGACTACCAGCCCGCTAACGATGCCGTCAGAACGCGGCCGCCCGTCGTGCAAAACATCACGATATCGGACGTCAAGGCGAGCAACGTGACGTTGAACGGCGTAACCGCCTCCTGTTTTCAGGCGATCGTCGCGCAAGGTCCCGTCGCATCCGACTACAACGGACCCACACCCGCGCCGGCCGTCGTGCCGATCTCGGGCGTCTCGATCAGCAACTGCGACTTCGGCACCCCGGTCGCGGCGGGTCCTGCCACGGTCACCTCGCCCGGGCCGATTTATGCCTACAACGTGAACGCGATCGCGCTCTCGAATACGGTCATCGCGGGCCAGATCGTCAACACGACGATCGTCGACAAGCGCTAAGCCCTCGGGGCGGGATGGAATGGAGATTGCTCGCTACGGACCTGCGTAGCGCTGTTTCTCCGGAGCATCCCGCCATGAGCAAGGCAAACAAGAGTCCGTCATATCCGTTCGCGTCCGGCGGTTGGGGATCGCTGAAAGCGGTAACGAACATCCTCGCGCAGGAAAAGGTCACACTGAAAGACAGTGCGGTTCTGCTCAAGCAGAACAAGCCCGACGGATTCATGTGCGTCAGTTGTTCGTGGGCAAAGCCGGCCGATCCTCACACGTTCGAGTTCTGCGAAAGCGGAGCAAAAGCGACCGCGTGGGACCTCACTGCGAAGCGCATGACACCCGAGTTCTTCGAACTCAATACGGTGAGTTCGCTGCTGAACTGGCCCGACCATGACCTCGAGGAGGCCGGAAGACTCACCGCGCCGATGAAGTACGACGCTGCTACCGATCGATACGTCGAAGTCAGCTGGGAGGACGCCTTTCGCGAGATCGGCCGGGAACTGGCCGCGCTCGATCCCAAGAGCGTCGTTTTCTACACGTCGGGGCGAGCATCCCTCGAAACGTCATACATGTATCAGCTTTTCGTGCGGATGTATGGCTGCAACAATCTTCCCGACAGCTCGAACATGTGCCACGAGAGCACCAGCGTCGGACTGAAGGAAGCCATCGGAGTCGGGGTCGGCACGATCACGCTCGACGATTTCGAAAAGACCGACCTGATGTTTTTCTTCGGACAGAACGTCGGCACCAACAGTCCTCGAATGCTCCACCAGTTGCAGGAAGCACGCAAACGCGGCGTTCCCATCATCACGTTCAATCCGCTGGTCGAGCCGGGCCTCGTTTCGTTCGCGAACCCGCAGTCGCCCGTGCAGATGTTGACACCCGCGCAGACACCGATCAGCACGCAGTACCACCAGGTGAAGACGGGCGGCGATACGGCGGCGATCCTCGGCATCTGCAAGGCGGTCATCGAAGCGGACGATCGAGCCACAGCGCAGGGCTTGCCTCGCGTCCTCGATGTCGCCTTTATCGATGAACACACGATCGGCTTCGAGGAGTTCGCTGCCTATGCGCGGGCAACCGACTGGAGCGAGATCGAACGTGTGAGCGGCCTCACGCGCGCTGCGCTGCTCGATGCGGCCGACGAATACATGCGGGCCAACGCGGTAATGGCGCACTTTGGGATGGGTTTGACGCAGCATCGGCTCGGCGTGCAGAACGTCCGCATGCTCACCAACCTTTTGCTGTTGCGCGGGAACATCGGCAAGCCGGGCGCCGGCCCCTCGCCGGTGCGCGGACACTCCAACGTGCAGGGCCAGCGCACGGTGGGCATCACCGAGAAGCCGGAACTGGCGCCGCTCGATCAGCTCGCGACGCAGTTCTCGTTCGAGCCTCCGAGGAGCAAAGGGCTGAACACCGTTGAAGCGTTCGAAGCAATGCTGAATGGCGAGGTGAAAGCCGTCGTCAATCTGGGCGGCAATCTCGTACGCTCGGTCCCGGATCGGCTGCGCACGGAACCGGCATGGGCAGGTCTGCGCTTGACCGTCAATGTGGCGACGAAGCTCAACCGCAGCCACCTCGTTCACGGCGAAGTCTCGTACGTCCTCCCGTGCCTGAGCCGAATCGAAATTCACCGTACGCCACTAGGCGAACAAGCCGTTTCGATGGAAGACAGCACGGGGTGCATGCATGGCTCGAAAGGCGTCACGGAACCCGCCAGCGAAAAAGCCCGGCCGGAACAATACATCGTGGCGGGCATCGCCAAAGCAACGCTGGGCGAGCGTTCCACCGTCGACTGGGACGCCTGGCGCGACGACTATTCGCTCGTGCGCGAGGAAATCGCCAAGACCTATCCCGACATCTTCCACGACTTCAACGCGCGCATGTGGCAGCCGGGCGGCTTCCACCGGCCGCTTGCCGCACGTCATCGCCAGTGGAAAACCCAATCGGGCAAGGCCGAGTTCCTCACGCCCCACTCGCTGGGCGAAGACCCCGACATGCCGGAGAAAGTGCCTGAAGCGCTGCGTCTGATGACATTGCGCAGCGACAGCCAGTTCAATACGACGATCTACAACACCGGAGACCGTTTTCGCGGCGTGAAGAATACGCGCATGGTCATTCTGATGAATAAAGCGGATATCGAAAAACGTCACTTGCATGAAGGCCAGAAAGTGACGCTGCAAACGATCGCCGACGACGGCATCGACCGGCGCCTCGAAGGGCTCGAGATCAAGGCGTATGCGATACCCGAGGGTTGTATCGGCGGCTACTACCCGGAATGCAACGTATTGCTGCCGCTTTGGCACTACGCGAAGGAAAGCAAGGTACCGGGGGCGAAATCGATCCCGGTGCGGATCGTCTAGAGCCTGTTCACGTCCGACTGCTTTGCGGTGCGGGTGCCGCGCGGGAACGCAGCATGCTCACCGGAACGCGCACGGTCCCTTACCGTGTCCCACCATCAGAGGTCGATACCATGCCCTACGTGCCCACCATCACGACGATGATTCGTCTCGATCACTCCCACGCCGTATCTGCATTTCATCGCTACGGTAGCGAAACCGCATGGTGGCGCAAACGTGCGATCGTCACCTCCGTCTGCAGAGCGCTTGAAATACATGCACAGCTCGAAGAAGAATTCTTCTACCCTGCCCTTGCGCGCATCGCACCGACTGACGAAATTCTGAAGAAGAGCCAGTCCGAGCATGACCAACTGCGCGAAATCATCGCGAAGCTGCGTGGCATGGGCCCGGAGAACGCCGCCTACGATTCGCTGTTCATGGAGTTGATGCGCGATACCCTGCACCATGTCGCCGATGAGGAAACGAAGCTGCTACCCCTCGCGGAGCGCGCGCTCGGTCCCGAATTGCGCACGCTGGGCGCGCAAATGATGCGCCGGCGAATGCAGTTGCTGGGAGAACATCCCGTCGAGATGGCAGTCAATACGGCCGGTACATTCCCTGTTGCCACAGCCGTCGTGGCGACCGTGCTCGCCTGCGGCGTGGCGCGGCTAGTCAGGGGCAATCGACACGCGCGCGCGGCATGAACCGCCGCGCATTGTCCGACACGGGCGCCCGCTCATGCCCTTCCCCTCTGATCGCGACGAGTTTCCGCCCGAGCGCTTCGTGTATCGCGGCTACAGCGTGACCGTGCACACGCAGCGCAACGAGCGCAACAGCTGGCTCGCCGTCATCGATGTCGAACGCGACGGACAACCCGTGCAACTGGAGGGACCCGAGACCGTCGTACCGGTTTGGGGCACGCGGGAGGAAGCGCAACGGGCGGGCATCGAACGCGTGCGCTACCTATTGGATCAGCGCGACGGAGTGCTCGCCCTTCGCAATCCGGCGCGGCCGAGATGAGGGCCCCGCCTGAACGGGTCTTACCTTATTCCAAACGATTCCTTGATTTTCCATACGACGGCCACCTACGATAGTGAGCCTCCCCCCTCTCTTGGAGAGGCTCATGCCGTCCTGGAAACCCGATCCGACGTTCTACCCGTCTGCCCGGCTCGCCGCAGACGCTCCCCCGGAAACGCTGGCCTACGTGGCGAGCTTCGATCCGAAGCGCGCCACGCCCGATGAAATCGCCGTCGTCGATCTCGATGCGGATTCGCCGAGCTACGGCACCATCGTTCACCGCGTCGCCATGCCCAATACCGGTGACGAGCTGCATCACTTCGGCTGGAACGCCTGCAGCTCGTGCCTGTGTCCGAACGCGCCCCACCCGCACTCCGAGCGCCGCTATCTCGTCGTGCCGGGGCTGCGCTCGTCGCGCATCCACATCCTCGATACGAAGCCCGACCCACGCCGCCCGGCCATCGTACGCGTGATCGAGCCCGAGGAGCTCAAACGCAAAGCGGGCTATACGCGCCCGCATACCGTCCATTGCGGCCCGCAGGGAATCTACGTGACCGCGCTCGCGAACGCCGAGGGCGAAGCGCCCGGCGGTGTCATGCTGATCGATCACGAGACGTTCGATGTCCGCGGCCGCTGGGAAATCGAGCGCGGACCGCAAGAGCTCGCCTACGATGCCTGGTGGCATCTCGGCTTCGACACGCTCGTGTCCAGCGAATGGGGGCTGCCGGCCACGTTCGAAAACGGCCTCGTGCCCGAGGTACTGCTCGGCGGGCAGTATGGCCATCGGCTGCACTTCTGGGATCTCAACACGCGCAAACACCAGCAAACCCTCGATTTTGGCGCCGAACATCAACTCGTCTTCGAGCTGCGGCCGGCGCACGATCCGACCAAGGCCTACGGTTTCGTCAATTCGGTCATCAGTTTGAAGGACCTGTCGGCATCGATCTGGACCTGGTATCGAGACGGCAACCGCTGGGCCGCGCGCAAAATCATCGAAATCCCGGCCGAACCGGCGGACCCGGCGATCCTGCCGCCGATGCTCAAGGGGTTTTCCGCCGTCCCGCCGCTCGTTACCGATATCGCGCTTTCCCTCGACGACAAGTCGCTGTTCGTCGCCTGCTGGGGCACCGGCGACATGCACCGCTACGACGTTTCCGATCCGTTTCACCCGGAGTTGACGGGCACGGTGCGCGTGGGCGGCATCGCCTCGCGCGCCACGCATCCCTGCGCCGACGGCCGTCCGCTCAACGGGGGACCGCAAATGGTCGAAGTCAGCCGTGACGGCGAACGCGTCTACTTCACGAACTCGCTTTACGGAGCGATCGACGAACAGTTCTATCCCGACGGCATCGCCGGCTGGATGGTCAAGCTCGATGCGCCAGCCGGCGGCGGGCTCGAGTTCGACCGGGAGTTCTATCTGCCGTGGCATGACACCCATCGGCCCCATCAGATCCGGCTCGAAGGCGGCGACGCGTCGTCGGATTCCTACTGCTATCCGTGAGACGCCGCGGGAGGCGTGGGATCCGTATGAGTGCGACACTGAGCGCGGCAAGCGCCGCCACCGTCGCGACGAGCTGGGTAGCCATCGTCGGCAGCGGCGTCTTTCACGGCGTCAATCCGGCCATGGGATGGCTGTTCGCGACTGCCCTCGGGCTGCAGCGCGGCAGCCGCCAGGCGCTTTGGGCCGCGCTGCCGCCGCTGGCGCTCGGACACGCCGTGTCGGTATTCGCCGTGACGAGCTCGGCGCTCGCGTTCGGCGTGCTCGTGCGTACGCTGCATATGCAGCTCGCACTCGGGGCGATGCTGATCGCATGGGGCATCTATCACCATCTCTACGGGCATCGGCACCGCATCGCAGTGGGCATGACGGCTGGATTCGCGGGGCTGGCCTTGTGGTCCGCCGCGACGGCGACGCTGCATGGCGCCGGGCTCATGCTCGTTCCCGCGCTGATGCCGCTTTGCACGAGCGGCGCGTTCGGACCGCCGGGCGGGCCGCTCGGTCCCGCCGCCGCGGCCACGCTGCTGCATACGGCCGTTGCAACCGCGACCAGCGCGATCCTCGCGTTCGTTGCCTATCAGTATGTGGGGCTCGGCGTCTTGCGGCGCGGCTGGATCAACTTCGACTGGCTCTGGTCGGCCGCTCTCGTCGCGGCCGGCACGTTCCTGCTGGCGTTCGGCTGAAACCCGGTCCTGCGCGCGCCGCGACCGCCGTGCCCGGGCGTCTGGAAGCCGATCCGATGTCTTCCTCGAACGATCGTCAGCGGCGGGCAGCGTCGAAGCATTTGCGCAGCCCCTGCCAACACTCGAAGTAGCGCGCCTGCAACTGAGCGCTTTCGAGCGCAAAACGCGTCGGCCGCAACAACGTGCGCGTCTCGAACATGAAAGCGAGCGTGTCGGCTACCTTTTGCGGCTTGGTCGTATCCATCGTCGACGCCTTTTCGAACGTGGCCGCATCGGGGCCGTGTCCGGCCATGCAGTTGTGCAGGCTCGCACCGCCCGGCATGAAGCCCTCCTCTTTTGCATCGTAGACGCCGTGGACCAGCCCCATGAACTCGCTGGCGACATTGCGATGAAACCAGGGCGGTCGGAAGGTATCTTCGCCCACGAGCCAACGCGGCGGGAAAATCACGAAGTCGAGCGAATCGACACCCGGCGTGTCGCTTGGGGATTGCAGCACGAGGAAGATCGACGGATCGGGATGATCGAAGCCGATCGAGCCGATCGCGTTGAAGCGGCGCAAATCGTACTTATAAGGCGCGTAATTGCCGTGCCACGCCACGACGTCGAGCGGCGAGTGTCCGATATCGGCGCGCCAGAGCAAGCCGTCGAGCTTTGCCACCAGCTCGAAGGCGCCCTCCCGGTCTTCGTATGCGGCCTGCGGCGTCAGGAAGTCGCGCGGATTCGCGAGCCCGTTCGAGCCGATCGGTCCGAGATCGGGCAGGCGCAACAGTGCACCGAAATTCTCGCAGACGTAACCGCGCGCGCTTGCGTCCGGCAGCGCCACCGAAAATCGCACGCCGCGCGGAATGACGGCGATCTCCGACGGTTCGACGTCGATCCGTCCCATCTCCGTGGCGATCGCCAGCCGCCCTGCTTGCGGCACGATCAGCAGTTCGCCGTCCGCGCTATAGAAGAAGCGGTCATGCATCGAGCGATTGGCCGCATAGAGATGGATCGCACAACCCGACATCGCCGCGGCACTGCCGTTGCCGGCCATCGTAACGAGCCCTTCGACGAAATCGGTCGGCGTATCGGGCAGCGGCAGCGGGTCCCATCGGAGCTGGTTCGGCGGAGTCGGCGGAACTTGAGCAAAGTTCGCGACGAGTCGCGGCGATGGCCCGCCAGCATCGTCCGCCGGCATGCGCTCGAAAGGCTGGTGGACCGCCGCCGGGCGGATTCGGTAAAGCCACGAGCGGCGGTTATGCGCGCGCGGTGCCGTGAATGCGGTCCCCGACAGTTGCTCGGCGTACAGGCCGTACGGTGCGCGCTGCGGGGAATTACGGCCGACGGGCAGCGCGCCGGGTAGCGCTTCGGTGGCGAACTCGTTGGCAAAACCCGACTGATAGCCGTCAGGTCCGCTGTGGCTGGAGGCTGGGTGCATGAATCCTATCTCCGTGGTGCTTCTGGATTTACGCATGGTAAAACCAATTACTCATTGTTGATTCAACGTAAACCCTGATGGAGCACTACCGGACAATATCGATATAAGTAACGACGAAGTACCGATGCTGCCGGCCAGGGTGCTGCTACCATCGACACAGCGCCCCTCCCACGCCTGCCCATGATCCCCCCGACCATTCCCGCGCTCCTCGAACACGCCGCCGCTCATCCTTTCTTGCGCGAGCACTTGTCGTCCGGCGGCGACACGCCGCCGGGCTTTGCCTATGCGCACCTGGACGGCTTGCGCCTCGAAAGCGGCTATCAGCCCATCTTCGACGTGAGCATGAACGGCATACAAACGCTCTGGTCCGCGCCCGACAGCGCAGACCGCTTCGGCGACGAGCTGGGCTTTCAGGCACTGACGCTCGCGCCCGGCGGCACGCCGTTCGATCCTTGCGAACGCGTCGAGGACGACCAGGAACTCGTCGCGCGCGATCGCCTCGCGCGCACGCTGCATGCAATCAACTTTTTCGGCTCGCAACAGCACGGGCTGCTTTTTCTGCGCGTGCACGAGCGTCTGCTCAAGAGCGTCAAGTACGATCACGGCCAGCACTTTTCCACGGTGCTCGTCTCGCTCGGCCTCAACCCCGCGCGTATCGTGATCGAACTGCCCGGTATCGCGGTCGCCCATCGCACGTTTCTCGGCTATCTCACGAAGAGTTACCAGCGCTTCGGGTTCAAAGTGGCGGGTAATCTGCCGAATGCCGGACACATCATGTCGGTATCGGACATGGCGCGGCTCGACTTTCTGAAGATCGACGGTGCAGCTGTCTTGAGAGATGCCATGACCAAGCCGCTCATCGCGTACGCCAACCGACTGCACATTCCGCTGATTTTCGATCGGGTGGCGACGGAAGCGCAATTCGATGCGCTCCAGCAGTTCGGTGCGCGCTTCGTGCAAGGGCCGCTGTTCGAGCCGCACGCGCGGATCCGCTAACGCGGGGCATCCCGCTCCAGCGCTTCGCGCGGCGGTGCGATGCTTTCGCGACAACAGACCTGAAAGGAGATCACGATGGCCGAGCCTGCCCGGTTTCACTGGGACGATCCGCTGCTGCTCAACGAGCAGTTGACCCAAGAGGAACGCATGGTGCGCGACGCGGCGCACGCCTATGCGCAAGACAAACTGCTGCCGCGCGTCACCGAAGCGTTTCGTCACGAGCGCACCGATATCGAGGTCTTCCGCGAAATGGGCGCCATCGGTCTGCTCGGTCCGACCATTCCGGACGAGTACGGCGGGCCGGGGCTCAATTTCGTCAGCTACGGCCTGATCGCACGTGAAGTCGAGCGGGTCGACTCGGGCTACCGCTCGATGATGTCGGTGCAGTCGTCGCTCGTGATGGTGCCGATCTACGAGTTCGGCTCCGATGCGCAGAAGGCCCGCTATCTGCCGAAACTCGCCACCGGCGAATGGATTGGCTGCTTCGGGCTCACGGAACCCGATCACGGCTCCGATCCGGGCAGCATGGTCACGCGCGCACGCAAGGTCGAAGACGGCTATGTGCTGACCGGCGCCAAGATGTGGATCACCAATTCGCCGATCGCCGATGTGTTCGTCGTGTGGGCCAAGCTCGACGAAGACGGCAAGGACACCATCCGCGGCTTCATCCTCGAAAAAGGCATGAAAGGCCTCAGTGCGCCGGCCATCCACGGCAAGGTCGGACTGCGCGCATCGATCACCGGCGAAATCGTACTCGACGATGTCCTGGTGCCGCGCGAGAACATGCTGCCCGATGTAAGCGGCTTGCGCGGACCGTTTACCTGCTTGAATTCCGCGCGCTACGGCATTGCCTGGGGCGCGCTCGGGGCGGCGGAATCATGCTGGCATACGGCGCGTCAGTACGTGCTCGAACGCAAGCAGTTCGGCCGCCCGCTCGCGGCCAATCAGCTCGTGCAAAAGAAGCTCGCCGACATGCAAACCGAAATCACGCTCGGCTTGCAAGGCGTGCTGCGCCTCGGCCGCATGAAGGATGAAGGCATCGCGGCGTCCGAAATCACGTCGATCATGAAGCGCAACTCCTGCGGCAAGGCATTGGACATTGCCCGTCTAGCGCGCGATATGCTCGGCGGCAACGGCATCTCGGACGAATTCGGCGTTGCGCGCCATCTCGTCAATCTCGAAGTCGTCAATACCTACGAAGGCACACACGACATCCACGCGCTCATCCTCGGACGCGCCCAAACAGGCATTCAAGCATTCTTCTGAGCGCGTGGCACCCGGCCGTATATCGGCCGGTGCCTGTGTAAATTCGGCGTCGCGCCGACGAAACTTCTTCAAGCCGCGCGCAGTCTGCGATAAAGCCGTCCGGTGAGGCGCATCGGTTATGCGAATCGGGCCGGGAATGGATTCTGCATGTGCATCGGGTGTGGCATATGCCCGCCGGCTGTCCTATCTTTGGTACGATGCACGCGTGGATGGAAACTAGGGGATTCGAATGGCTGAAGTTAACAAGGAGAGATTGATGTCCGATATCAGAACCGTCCTCGCGGATGCCGAGGACCTCTTGAAGCAAGCCGCGAATGCCACAGGCGAACGCGCCTCGGAATTGCGCGAAACCGCGCTCTCCCGGCTCAAGCAAGCCAAGGAAAAAGCGGCCGACGTCCAGGTCGTCGTCGTGGAAAAAGGCAAAAAGGCTGCGCGCGCAACGGACGACTACGTGCATGAACACCCGTGGACGGCTATCGGCGTTGCAGCGGGGATCGGCATGGTGCTCGGCCTTCTCATCAACCGCAAGTAATCCGGGTGCGCCGGCCGGCGCGCCGGTGCCCGTCAGGCTGCCGCCGAGCTGGCCCGGTCGGCCGTGAGCCTGTACGGCAAATTGCTGGCGCCGTCTGCCCGCGCGGGGTTATGCGCTAATCCGTCCGAACTTCATGCCAAACGACGACAACCCATCGCCGCATTCATCCGCCAACCAGCACGGACCGCTGCGACGGATGCTGAGTTCGCTCTACGCGCTGTTGCAAACGCGGCTCGAGCTCATCGGCATCGAGCTCGCGGAAGAGCGCGAGCGCATTCTGGCCGTACTGTTTCTCGGCCTCATCGCCGTCATGTTCGCGATGATGGCGCTCATCAGCCTGACAGCCCTGATTGCCGTGGCATTCTGGGACACCTATCGATGGCAGGTTCTTGCAGGCATTACCGGCGTCTATGGAATCGGCGCGCTTTTGTGCGCGCTCAAGGCACGCAGCGGTTTGCACGACGCGCCGATCGTTTTTCAAGCGACGCTCAACGAGTTCGAGAAAGACCGCGAGATGTTCCGTCAGCCTTAGTTTTGGGTGATCCTTGCCGTTGATTACCGTTGATTACCGTTGAGCGCCCCAATCGAACCGAGATTCACTGCCCGCCATGAGCCAGACTAACGAGCATCACGCACGTGCCCGCGCGCACGGTCCCGTCAAGGACCTGAGTTCTCCGCAATTGCGCACGGTCCGCAAGGAGTTGCTGCTGTTGCGCGCCGAGGTCGAGCGTTCCGAGTTCGTGCACGCGCGTATGGAGCTTCATCACAGTCTGTCGAGCTTCGGCTGGCTGAAGCTGTTCGTCCCGGGCTTTTCCAGCCATCGGTCCAGGGCGGGCGGCAAGAGCATCAACGCCTCGCTGACCGATTGGTTCACCGGCCACCCGCTGGTGAGCTCGCTCGCGTCGTTGATACTGGCCAAGCCGCTGCGCGCGACGCTGGCCGCCGGCACCAAGCCGCTCATCAAGTGGGGATCGCTCGGCGCGGCCGCATGGGCGGGGTATCGCTTTCTCGCGCAAGCGATTCACCGCGAGCACGCGCGGTCGGCCACGCAGACCGGCGATGCGCCGTAACGCGCTTGCAGCGGTGCGCCGCTGAGCGCTCTTATCTCCGCGAGCTGAGCCGAGCCGGTTCGATTTCCGCGGCTCATGTCCGCGGTTGCCGCTACCGGCGGGCCAGCCAGCAGCCGGGGTCCATGGTGCCGCGCGAGCCAGCTCTCCGGTTCATACGCTCGCCGAGCACATCCAGAATGAATGTCCCGCATGCATCGCCGGCCATCGGGCCGGCATCGACAGGCCGCGCCTCCAGCGCGTAGTATCCGCTCGCGCGGTCGCCATCGACCACATGGAGCCGATAGACCGGCGCGCCGACAGGCGGCGCCTGGTCGAGTCCAGCCGGCAAGACGACCGCCCCGCCCGCATGCGCGTCCGTGCCCGCTTCCAGATACTGCGCCGCGCGGTAGAGCGCCATCGCAGCATCGGCGCGATGGGCGCGCGCCACATGCTCGCGGTAACTCGGCAGCGCGTAAGCGGCCAACGCAGCGACGATCGCCAGCGCCACCACCAACTCCATCAGAGAGAATGCCGCGGCCCAGCGAGCCGGCGTGCGCGTAGCGTCCCTGGCGTTCAATTACCGTCTCCTCACGATGCGGCGCCAGTGGCGCGATTCCTTACCCGCTTCGCGAACCACGAAGACCTGTGCCCACGCTTGCGCATCCACGCTTGCGCCAAAGCCTCTCGCCGTGACGACATATCCCCGCGCGTGCGGCCGCTCCGCAATGCGCAGCCCTTCGATCAGACACTGAGGCGGCCTGCGACCACCGGGCCAGTTCGGTAGCGGCGAAAATGCAGCGGCATCGGCGAACGGATCGCGCTCTTGCCAACGCATCGCCTCCGCGCGGCTCGGCAGCAGCAGCGGCGCGCGGCCGGCCTCGTGCTCCCGGAGGCAAAGCTCGAGCGCGACATTGGCCGCCTGCATGCTATGCAGCGCATCCTCGAAGTTCGATGCGCGCCGCACACCCATGATGGTCGCGTCGAACGAGGCGATGGCCGCCGCCGATACCATCGACGTCAGCATGAGCGCAACCGGCAACGCCGCCCCGGATGCGTGCCCGGCAAGACGGCAGGCTCGATGGGTCCGTGGCACCAGACCGTATGCCGACGCATTGCTCATCGGCCCGCCTGCTCATGATTCCGTATCGCAACGCGGCGCCGGAATACCTGCCGAGCGAGGCCGTCGAAATAGCGCGTCGCCATCGGGTCGCAATCGACAGGCTGACCGCGTGCGGCCGTCCGCCTCCCGCGGACACGCACACAGATATCCACGGCAGTGACATGCTGCCAATCGTTTGGCGCGACGGCGTCGGCACGAACGGCTCGGGCGGCCCCGCGTATCCAATACCTGAAAGCCAGCCGTTCGACACCCGCAACAGCCGGTTGCCGGGCAAGACCGCCGTTGCCTTCGCAATAAAGCTCGGGGGTGCCGCCATCCCGCGATGTCCCCACGAAAAAGCGATTGGAGACGACGACCGGCTCTCCGGCTCGCCCGATACCCTGCCCCAGGCAATCCGTCGTTTGCCCCGCCTCGGTGGGCCACGTCGCCACGGCATCGTCGACATAGCGGATAACGATGCCGTCGGAGCCGCTCGCATCGCGCTCGCAACGAAGCCCGCCCGCCGTTTCGACCGGATGTCCCGACGTACAGCCGAATAGTCCCGGCGCGATATCTCCCGACAGCGCCGGCAACCCTGGCGGCACAAACCCCGCCATCTGGATCTGCTCGCTCATCAGCAACAGGGATGTCATACCGGCCTCGCGCATCAGCGCCGTATCGGCAGACGCGGCATAAAACTGACGCACCGTATGGTAGAGCGATGCGATCATCGCCACGACGAAGAGCCCCAATGCCGTTGCAACCATCAACTCGATGAGCGTATGCCCGCGGCTGCGCCCTCCCACTGAGCCGCGCCTCATCGATTTCGCCCCGCGCGAAGCGCCCGGCCTCATGGCGTCGCCCCCAGAAACAGAGGCGCTACGCTGCAAGAAAGCTCGGGGGCGGCGAACTCCGGCGGACATCCATCGAAACGTGTCGGGCGCGCTCGCCCAAGCGCGTGCCCACCCGCATGCGAACTCGCCCAGCGCACCGCGACGAATGCGGCACCGCTACCTGCATCGCGTACGACGATGTCTCCACGCGGCAATGCCTGCATGGCCTGGGCACGCCAGTACTCCATCCCACCCGCCGCCGCGGATCGTTCGCGCAGCGCATCGGCGGCAGAAGCCGCAATCAGCGATGCCACCTCGCGCTGCGCCGAACTCTTTTCGGTACGCACGGCCACGAGCTGGCTCGAGATCGTGCCAACAAGAGACAACGCGGCGATGCCCAGTGCGATCGCAACTTCAAGCAGCGAGCCTCCAGTTTGCCTGCCCGGGATTCGCGGCGAGGCATTCATGCGTGCCGCCCGCACTCGGCGCTCACCCTCGCCCTGCCGCCGGCAGCGATCGAAACGCAGCGCCTCGCGGCTTGCGCAGACGTACCATGACGAGCGCCTGTCGGCGCGATCTCGAAGCTGCGAAACCCGCCGATCACCTGCCCGGCTGGCGGGCGAAACCGGATCGCATGCGCGGCGCCGCGGATCCGCACGCCGGGCGCCGGAACATGCGTGCGCAATACCCGCTGTCCGTAACCGGTTTCAAGCGCGACGACCCAACCCGTCGCCCAATCGACGGGGACACGGTCCCGGCCGAAGTCATATCCGCCGTTATGGACGCATCGTCCATCACCATCAGTGCGGCAAATCACGACCGGCAAACCGATACGAACCGCTTCGCTGCGCGCGTACGACATGCTCGCCAGCAGCATGCGCATGCTCGCTTCGACGCGCTGGCGTTGCTGCCAGGTGGCAAACGACGGTATCGCCAGCGTCGCGAGCAACAGCATCACGGCGCAGACGATCAGCGTTTCGACGAATGTGAACCCGCGCGCGTGCCGCGCACGTCGGCGCTCAATGCCTGTCCCGCTTGCACCGAACCGCATTCCCAGCTCCGTTGTCCGTTGTTCGATTCGATCAATCTAGCGGACGTACACGTACAGCACCATCGTCCGTTCGGCCGAGTGGCGAGCAGGTATCGACGCGCCGACAATGGCGCGTCACGTCAATATGCAAGGGAAGGAAAACGATGAAACGACGAGACCGATCAACGCTTGCGCGACGGTTTGGCGGGAGCGGCGCGACGAAACTCTTCGATGACGTCCTCGAATTCGGATACATCCTCGAAGCGCCGGTAGACCGATGCAAAGCGAACGTAAGCGATGGTATCGAGCTGACGCAGCTCGTTCATCACGAGCTCGCCAAGGCGCTCGCTGCGCACTTCGCGTTCGCCGCTGCCCAGCAATTGATACTCGATGCGGGCAACCGCCGCGTCGATCGCGTCCGCCGCAACGGGGCGCTTTCTAAGCGCCAGTTGCATGCTCGCGACGATCTTGCGGCGATCGAATTCGGTGCGGCTGCCATTCTTTTTCACCACCGCCGGCAACATGAGCTCGACTCGCTCGTACGTCGTGAAACGCTTGTCGCAGGCCGGACACCGGCGGCGGCGCCGAATCGCGGCGCCGTCCTCGGATACGCGCGAATCGACGACCTGGGTATCCTCGTGCCGGCAAAAGGGGCAGCGCATGGTGGCTCAGCGATAAACCGGGAAGCGCTTGGTGAGTTCGGCAACCTGCGCGCGCACGCGCTCGATCGTCCCCGCGTCTTCCGGGTTCTCGAGCACGTCGGCAATCAGATTCCCCACTTGCTCCGCTTCTTGCGCACCGAAGCCACGCGTCGTCATGGCGGGCGAACCGAGGCGGATCCCGCTCGTGACGAACGGCTTTTCCGGATCGTTCGGAATCGCGTTCTTGTTGACGGTGATATGCGCCGCGCCCAGCGCGGCTTCGGCCGCCTTGCCGGTGATGTTCTTCGCGCGCAGGTCGACCAGCATCACGTGGCTTTCCGTACGGCCCGACACGATGCGCAAGCCGCGCTTGACGAGCGTCTCGGCCAGCACGCGCGCATTATCGACCACGCGCTGCTGGTAGGCCTTGAACTCTGGCGAGAGCGCCTCCTTGAATGCGACAGCCTTCGCGGCGATCACATGCATGAGGGGGCCGCCCTGAATGCCGGGGAAGATGGCCGAATTGATCTGCTTCTCGTATTCGGCCTTCATCAGGATCACGCCGCCGCGCGGGCCGCGCAGGCTCTTGTGGGTCGTCGTCGTGACGAAATCGGCATGGGGAACCGGATTGGGATACACACCGGCGGCGATGAGCCCCGCATAGTGCGCCATATCCACCATCAAATACGCGCCGACCGATTTCGCGATCTTCGCGAGGCGCTCGAAGTCGATCTTCAGCGCGAACGCCGATGCGCCCGCAACGATCAGCTTCGGCTTGTGCTCCTCGGCAAGCTTGGCCGCGGCGTCGTAGTCGATGTCTTCCGCCTCGTTCAAGCCGTAGCTGACCACATTGAACCATTTGCCGGACATGTTGACCGGCGAGCCATGCGTCAGGTGACCGCCTTCGGCGAGGCTCATGCCCATGATCGTATCGCCCGGCTTGAGCATCGCGAAAAAGACACCCTGATTCGCCTGCGAGCCGGAGTTCGGCTGCACGTTCGCGGCCTCGGCGCCGAAGATCGCCTTCACGCGCTCGATGGCCAGCCGCTCGACGATGTCGACGTATTCGCAGCCACCGTAATAGCGCTTGCCCGGATAGCCCTCGGCGTATTTGTTGGTGAGCTGCGAGCCCTGGGCGGCCATCACGGCCGGGCTCGTGTAGTTTTCCGATGCGATCAGTTCGATGTGTTCTTCCTGACGGCGGTTTTCCTGTTCGATCGCTTGCCAGATCTCGGGATCGATGGCGGCAATGGTGCTTTGGGCTCTGTCAAACATACGGATTCCGTTGAAGGTTTACAGGTTGGCCGAAATGCGCGGAATGCATACGAACGTACGCTTGCACTGGATGGCGGAGGGGCCGGCACTGGCGTGGCGGAAAATTCGAATGGTCGAAGCTCCGTTGCACCCGCGGGGCAACCGCCGCTGCGCAAGCGAACGCGCGCGGTTTTCGGCTGCCCAGGCGAACGGCAAAACGGCACCTTGCGCTTCACGGTGGGTCGCTCCACCTTGACCCCGGAGGGTGTTATCGCCAGTTACGCAAGGGCTGAGCGCGTTAGTGTACTGGCAGCGCAACCAATAGGCAATTGGCCGGCCACAGTGCCAGCACGGCCGCATCGCGGCGGGCTTGCGCGTACCGCTTACCGCGCCAACCCGCCCGCGAAAGGTACCCGGAGCCCTCGGCGCGCGCCCGCCACTCCACCGAAAGCATTTCGAAAGAATTGGAAGCCTTCATACCGCGACCGGGATACGGCGGGTATCATCGGCCCGTTCCGTTTTTCGCCTTCGGTAGTTCTTGCTTATGCCGGCAAGGCCATGAGGCCTGCCGGGTTCGACCAGCCAGGAGCAGCAATGATCGTTTTAGTCACGGGCGCATCCGCCGGCTTCGGCGCCGCCATCGCTCGCAGTTTCGTCAATGGCGGCCACCGCGTGATCGCCACCGCTCGCCGCCTCGATCGCCTGGAGGCGCTCGCCGAGGAGCTTGGACCGGCACTTTTGCCGCTCGAGCTCGACGTGTGCGACCGCGCCGCCGTACAAGCGTTGCCGGGGCGGCTGCCCGAGGCGTTCGCGTCCGTGGACGTGCTCGTCAACAATGCGGGGCTCGCCCTTGGACTGGAACCCGCACAGCGGGCCGATCTCGACGATTGGTCCCGGATGATCGAGACGAACTGCACCGGCCTCGCCGCCGTCACGCATGCTCTGCTGCCAGGAATGGTCGAGCGCAATCGCGGCCATATATTCAACCTCGGCTCGACGGCGGGCAGCTACCCGTATTCGGGCGGCAACGTCTACGGGGCAACGAAGGCTTTCGTGCATCAGTTCAGCCTGAATCTGCGCGCCGACCTCTCGGGTACGGCCGTACGCGTCACCTGCGTGGAGCCGGGGCTCTGCGGCGGCACGGAGTTTTCGAACGTGCGTTTCAAGGGAGACGACACCAAGGCAGCCGGCCTCTACCGCGGTGTAACGCCGCTTTCGCCGCAAGACATCGCCGATTCGATCTACTGGATCGCCACGCTGCCCGCCCACATGAACGTCAATACGATCGAGCTGATGCCGGTGGCGCAATCGTTCGCGGGCTTGTCGATCCATCGTGGCTGAAACCGCTCGGCAACGCCCGCGCTCCGAGCGCGTAGGCATGGCCGGACGACCGTATCCGGTGCCCTGCGTCCCGCGCTCGACATGTAATTTCGAGATGGTCGTACGGGTTCCGGTAAAATGCGCCCATGAATATGCCTAGCAGTCGCCCAGCAACGGGCCGCGGCTTTTTATGGCCGCTGCGCGTGTATTACGAAGATACGGATGCGGGCGGCATCGTCTTTTACGCGAACTACCTTAAGTTCTTCGAGCGCGCGAGAACCGAATGGCTCCGCGCGTGCGGCATCGAACAAGGCCGCCTCGACCGGGAGATCGGGATCGTCTTCGTCGTACGCGGCACGGCGCTCGACTATCGAGCGCCCGCGCGTCTGGACGATCTGCTGACGATCGAGAGCCACATCGAGCGGCTTGGTCGCGCGAGTGTCGATTTCGTGCAACACGCGTGGTGCGACGATCGCCTGCTTGCCACCGGCGAGATTCGCGTCGCCTGCGTCGAGCGCGCCACGTTCAAACCCGCGCCCATTCCACCCGACGTGCTCGCCGCGCTGCGGCGAGGCCCCGGCGTCGTGCACGCCGGAATGTCAACGGCCGATGCATGAACACCGTTGAGAGTTCGTCAGTGGCCTTGTATTGTCCGCATCGTTACCCATTGGAGCCCGGCTGCGCGTGCCGCCGAGCTTTCAGGTTGCCGACTGGGACCGCTTCGGCGGCTTACCGCCCGTGACGGCCGCCCTTCGGATGCAAAAGCAAAATATCTATGAACAACGCACAAGATCTGTCGATTATTTCTCTTGTCCTCAACGCGAGCGTCCTCGCGCAGGCCGTCATGGGGCTCTTGCTGCTGCTGTCCCTGATGTCCTGGACGTTTATCTTCCGCAAGTGGTTTGCCATTCGGCGCGCCCGCGCGCAAACTGAACAGTTCGAACGCGACTTCTGGTCGGGCGGCGATCTGCAAGCGCTCTATCAGAGCGCGGCAAACAACCGCCATACGATCGGCGCGCTCGAGAGAATTTTCGAATCGGGCATGCGTGAATTCTTGAAAGGCAAGGAAAAGCGCCTGAACGATCCCGGCGCAATCCTGGATGGCGCGAGGCGTGCCATGCGCGCAGCGTTTCAGCGTGAAATGGACGCACTCGAAGCCAATCTCGCGTTCTTGGCATCGGTCGGCTCGGTGAGCCCATATATCGGCTTGTTCGGTACCGTATGGGGGATCATGAACGCCTTCCGCGGTCTCGCGAACGTGCAACAGGCAACGCTCGCAAACGTCGCGCCGGGGATCGCCGAGGCGCTGACGGCGACGGCGATCGGCCTTTTCGCCGCTATCCCGGCCGTGGTGGCATACAACCGTTACGCGCACGACATCGATCGCCTCGCGATCCGCTTCGAAACGTTCATCGAAGAATTCTCGAATATCTTGCAGCGCCAGGCGCATTAAGGAGCACGCGATGGCCGGCTCGACCAATCGTTCGTCCATGCGCGGCAGCCGCTCCCGCCGCGCGATGTCTGACATCAACGTCGTCCCTTACATCGACGTGATGCTCGTGCTGCTCGTGATCTTCATGGTCACGGCGCCGCTCGTCGCACCGTCGATCGTCAATCTGCCCACGGTGGGCGGTGCCGCACCGCAACAACAAACACCGCCCGTCGTGGTGAATATCGGCGCGGACGGCAAGATGAGCGTTCGTTACAAGGACGACGCGGGCGCGACGCAACAGGAACAGATGACCCGTGCGGAGCTGACCGGCTTCGTGACCGAGCGCGAAACCTCGCACCCCGATCAGCCGGTGGTCATTGCCGCTGACAAGACGGTCAAGTACGAAGCCGTGATGCAGGTCATGTCGGATTTGAAGGCGCGCGGCGTCAAGCGCGTTGGGCTGCTCGTTAAATCGCAATGAAACCCGGCAAGTCGGATTCTTTCCCCCCGCAACCGCCCCGCGAACGCGGGACGACGCGCGCATTCACGCTCGCGCTCTTGATGCACGTGTTGCTCGGGTTGTTCCTCTATCACGGCATTCATTGGCAAAACAGCACGCCTGCGGGGGCTGAAGCCGAGTTGTGGACCGATATTCCGCAGCAGCAGACGCCGCCCCCGCCGGCCCCGCCCGTGCGTGTAGCGCCGCCTGCTCCGCCGGTCCCGGACGAGCAGGCCGACATCGCGCTGCAGCAGAAAAAACGCCAGCAGCAGGAAGCCGCCGCGCGAGCGGCGTTGCTCGAGCAGCAGGAACGTCAGCGGCAACTCGCCGAGCAAGAGGCACAGGCGAAACGGCAGCGCGAGCTCCAGCAGCAGGCCGAGCTGGCCGCGCAAAAGGCCGCGGCCGACAAACTCAAAAAGCAGCAGGCGGAGAAGCTTCGCCAGCAGCAATTGGCCGAGCAGCAAAAGCAGGAGCAACAAAAGCAACAGAAGGAAGAGGAACTCAAGCAGCAGCAGCTCGACGCGCAAAAGAAGGCGGAGGCCGAGAAAGCGGCGAAGGCCAAGGCCCTGGCGCAGCAGCAGGCGAAACAAAAACAGCAGCTCGACCAGGAGCGCCGCGCGCGGCTCGCGCAGTTGCAAGGCCTCGCCGGTGAAAGCTCGAGCGGCAACGGGCTCGCCAAGGGCGGCACCGGAACGGGCTCGGGCGGCACGGCCGCCTCGCCCGGATACGCGGACAAAGTGCGCAGGCGCGTGGCGCCGAACGTTCATTGGCCGCCGGACAACTCGCTCGAAACGCTGATCGCCGTGCGTTGCGCGCCGACGGGCACCCTGCTGTCGGCAACGATCCAGCACAGCAGCGGCAACCCGGCATTCGACGACGCCGCACTGCGTGCGGTACGGGAGTCCGATCCAATGCCGCTCGATACCAATGGGCAGGCGCCGGCGAGCTTTTCCATCAAGGTAAGGCCACCGCAATAACGAACGCCGCGGGGTGGCAAAGTCGGTGCGATGGACCGGAAGCGGGAACGAAAGATGCACTCGACGGTCTCTTTGCAGTTGTGACAACTTGTTTTTTGGGATTTCTCGCATGAGTTTGATGACGAAGCTAGGCTTGAAGACATGGGTGGCGTCGTGCCTGATCGCTGCATGTGGTGCCGCGAACGCGGAGCTGACCGTCGTCGTGACGGGCACCGGTTCGGCGCAACTTCCGATCGCAACGGCGAATTTCGCGAATGAAACCAGCGCACCGCAGCAGATCAGCGCGATCGTGCGCGAGGATCTGAAACGCAGCGGCAAGTTCACGAATATCGATGCGGGCAGCGCCCCCGTCTCCGAGACCGATTCGGTCGATCTTGGCGGTTGGAAGGCAAAAGGCGCCGATGCGTTCGTCGCGGGCAGCGTGACGCGCGCCGCGAACGGCACGTATGAAGTGCGTTTCAAGCTGTACGACACGGCCAAGCAGCAAAACCTCGGCGGCCTGTCGCTGACCACCCCGGAAAGCGGTCTGCGCATGACTGCGCACAAGATCGCCGATTACATCTATCAGAAGCTGCTCGGCACGCGCGGCGTCTTTGCGACGCGGCTTTCCTATGTCGTCAAGAGCGGCAACCGCTACTTGTTGCAGGTCTCGGATTCCGACGGTCAAGACGTGCATGTCGCGCTGTCGAGCCCTGAACCGATCATCTCGCCGGCGTGGTCGCCTGACGGCACGAAGGTGGCCTACGTATCGTTCGAAAAGCGCAAGCCGATCGTGTATGTCCACGATTTGCCGACGGGCAGGCGCGTCATCATCTCGGACCAGAAGGGCAACAACAGTGCGCCCGCGTGGTCGCCGGACGGCCGCACGCTGGCGGTCGCGCTCTCGCGAACCGGCAACACGCAGATCTTCGCAGTCAACGCGGACGGCAGCGGCTTGCGGCGCCTTTCGCAGAGCGGCTCGATCGATACCGAACCGGCCTACTCGCCCGATGGGCAATGGATCTACTTCACGAGCGACCGAGGCGGCCAGCCGCAGATCTACCGGATGCCCGCGCAAGGCGAGCAAGCGGGCGCGGCGCAGCGCGTGACTTTTACGGGTAGTTACAACACAAGCCCGCGTGTGAGTCCGGACGGCAAGCAACTCGCGTATATTTCGCGCGTCGGCGGTGCATTCAAGCTCTACGTGCAGGATTTGCAAAGCGGCGTGGCAACGGCGCTTACCGATACGACACATGACGAATCGCCGAGCTTCGCGGCGAACGGTCAGTACATCCTTTACGCCACTCAGGTGAACGGCCGTGGCGTGCTGGCCGCAGTTTCGACGGACGGTCGGACGCGGCAAATCCTGTCCGTTCCGGGCGGCAGCGTACGCGAGCCGTCCTGGGGTCCGTTTATGCAATGACACACAAGGAGAGTAAGAAATGATGTCGAAACTTCGTATGGTGTTTGCAGCGTTGCTCGTGGGCGCGTTGGCAGCCTGCCATTCGGGTGTGAAGCTCAATGACAAGGGAGCCAATGGCACGGTCGGTCAACAGCCGAATCCGAACGCAGTGGCGCCCGTCACCGTCGACGAGCTCAACAATCCGAACAGCCCGCTCGCCAAACGTAGCGTGTACTTCGACTTCGACAGCTATTCGGTCAAGGACGAATATCAATCGCTGCTGCAGGCCCATGCGCAATACATGAAGAGCCACCCGGACCGCCACATTCTGATTCAGGGCAACACTGACGAGCGCGGCACGAGCGAATACAACCTCGCGCTGGGTCAAAAGCGTGCCGAAGCCGTGCGCAGCGCGCTGCGCACGCTCGGCGTGCCCGATTCGCAAATGGAAGCCGTGAGCCTGGGCAAGGAAAAGCCCTTGGCTAGCGGTCATGACGAGGCGTCGTGGGCGCAAAACCGCCGCGCGGACATCCTCTATCAATAACCGTAACAGGCGACGTATATGAAGCACCGTTTTTCCTGGCTGCGCGGCGTCGCAGCCGTCGGCATGGCTGCCTCGGCGCTTGTCGCGCTGCCTGCTCACGCCGGCATATTCGACGACGACCAGGCTCGTCAGGCGATTCTCGACTTGCGCAGCAAGACCGATAATCTCTCGAGCCAGTTGTCGGCGGCCCAGCGGGCGCTCCTCGACCAGTCCAATCGCATCGATCAGCTCAATCAGCAGGTCGCGACGTTGCGCGGGCAAAACGAGGACATGGCCAACCAGCTGACCACCCTGCAAAAGCAGCAAAAGGATTACTACACCGATCTCGACGGTCGGCTCA
This sequence comes from Trinickia sp., assembly GCF_036503415.1. GTDB lineage: Bacteria > Pseudomonadota > Gammaproteobacteria > Burkholderiales > Burkholderiaceae > Trinickia. The sequence continues at coordinate 36,720 of NZ_DASXWY010000039.1, forward strand.
AGAAGTTCGAGCCGCAGCAGCAGACTGTCGATGGTGTGCAGGGCACGGTGGAGCCGGGCGAAACGGATGCTTTCAACAAGGCGTCGCAAGAATTCCGGGCGGGCGACTTCAAGACGGCCGCGGCATCGTTTCGCGATTTCATCGCGAAGTACCCGCAAAGCCCCTATCAGCCGACGGCGCAGTACTGGCTCGGCAATGCGCTTTATGCGCAGCGGGACTACAAAGGTTCGACCGCGGTCTGGCAAAACATCGTCAAGAACTACCCGCAGCATCCGCGCGCGCCCGAGGCGTTGCTGGCAATCGCGAACAATCAGCTGGAACAAGGTCAGAAGGCGCAGGCCCGAAAGACGTTGCAGCAGATCGTGTCGCAGTATGCCGGCTCGGAAGTCGCGCAATCGGCGCAGACCAAGCTGGGGCAGATCAAGTAAGGAGGCGGGTCGGGCGGCACGGCAAGACGGCGCGAGCCCAAGCTTGACGATCCTCCCTCCCCCCTCTATAATTTTTCGTCTTTCGGGTCGTTAGCTCAGCTGGTAGAGCAGCGGACTTTTAATCCGTTGGTCACTGGTTCGAATCCAGTACGGCCTACCAAGAAAATCAAAGGGCTGCGCGTTGCGCGGCCCTTTCCGCATCTGAGCCATCGGCAACCGCCAAACGTCCGGCCCCGGCTACTGACTCGAACGGCGAGCGATTCGCCACACGACCGAGCCTCCCCATACGATCAACGCGGCGACAACGAAGCTGGCAACCAACAAAACGCCAGCAACGACATCCTCGTGGCCCTCGACTCCCACCGCGCCGAACATGCGAAACAGCGGATCGAGTACAGCGTAGCCCCGTTCACTGTATAGCCACCCGGGGATAGCATCGATTCGCGTTAGAGCGAGAAACACCGGCAGCGTTAGCACGACGGCCAGCAGCGCGCTCAGCAATCGCCTCATCGCACCTCCACCGTTCCTTAGTACTTGATGTTCGTGCCCGGAATCACGTTCGTCTCTTGCGCCAGGAGGAATTGGCGCAGCTTGCGTTAAGCGCAAAAACGCAACTGGCTGGCATGACGCGGCCCTCTTTTGTCTTATGAATTTGCGCCATTATAGAGGACGGCGCCGACTGCGCTCCGAGTCCGACCCAGTCTGTCGTCAGGGACGGCGAGTAAGCACGGCAGCCTCCCACCAGCGTTTTCGCAGCGGCTGCCCCTGCTTCGCAGCTGCGGGGTAAGGGAATCACGAAGAATGTGACGATGCGCCTACCGAAACATCAGCGAGGGTATCGATCATGTCCATGTCCACTCCTCCGGTTGGAGGTCCGCCGCCCGCCAGCGACAACGGCAATGTCGACAACGCGGAGCAGACCAGCGACGCCAAGGAAGGCGAACCTACTGCAGCCCCAGAAGCATCCGGCACGGTAGGCGGTCTTCCCAAGCGCAGCCCGTTCGCCTCGGGCGCCCAGCATGCACACACGCGCCAATTCAATTCCACGGCTCCAAGTTTGGAACCCACCTCGACGGCCGTACCGCGCACAGATCGCCCGCCACTGAGCCGGCCAGCACCGCGAGATCTACGCGCGGCCTTCGGGCGCAAACCACCGGAATCACCGGCCGACGAGGCGACGACACCCGACCCGACGGAAACGTAGGCACCGAAGCAAACAGATGCGGTAACAACGAACCGCAGCGTTGGCATACAGGCCCCGCTCCCGTTAGCGCCCAATTCAACCGGGGCCAAACCGCGCCTACCGCCTACCGCCGTCGGCCCGCAGCCATGAGCTGCTTGCCCATCATCCCCTGCGAATCGTCGGAAACGACAAACACCGCAACGCCACGGATATCGTCAGGCCGGCCGGTACGTCCCAGCGGCGTCCGGCTGGCCGCGTGAGCCTCCCTATCCGATCGACGACACCCGCTCCGGGTGCCTTCGTCACGACAACGCCCGAAAGAGCCGAATTGGCCAGCACGCAAAATTGCGGATCGACCATTCGAAGCTGCATGTTTAAAAAAATTCATCGACAACGAAAGTGTTTGATTTTCGCTTCATTGCATTCCGCCATTGATAGCATTGTCGTCTGAGTTGCCGGACCACTCGGACAAGTCCGCGAACTGGCTTTTGCGATCCGAACAGAGGCCAGCGTCAGAAACTCCTTTCCATAAGCGTTGAAACGCGCGCGCACGCCCCCGCGACGGTTCGTCACGCATGTGGCGTTCGACGGCATCAGCGCTCGCCTATTTCTCGAAAACTGCCACCATGAAAATCGATACCTGGATTACCTGTTTTCTCGCCTCCTGGATCTTCTCGCTATCCCCGGGTTCGGGTTCCGTGTTTTCAATGACCAACGGACTGAATTATGGATTCAAGCGTGGATACTTCGGCGTCGTCGGTCTGGTACTCGGCCTCTGGTCGGTATTTTTCGCGGTAGTGGTTGGACTCGGTGCGGTGATTCAGGCCTCGCCGATAACGTTTAATATCATCAAGTGGGCTGGCGTAGCCTACCTCTTTCACCTCGGATTCGGCCAGTGGCGCGCCAAGGGCGCGCCGATCCATGTTTCGCGCTCCGACACGGCCAAGATCGGCGTCCTCAAGCTCATCGGCAAAGGCATCGCACTGAACTCGGTGAACCCGAAGGGTTACCTCTTCATGCTGGCGGTCATTCCGCAGTTCATCGACTCGAACGCCCCGCTGACATCGCAGTACATCGCTATCGCCCTGACCTTCGCGTTCACCGACCTCGTGGTGATGGCCGGCTATACGGGCCTTGCCTCGAAAGCACTCGTCTATCTGAAAACAGAGAAGCACATCGCAATGCTGAACAAGACCTTCGGTTCGTTGTTCATGCTGGCGGCGATCGTGCTGGCGACGTTCCAGCGCGTCGTCCACTGAGCCATGAACCAGTCCATGAACCGTGATCCCGGTCAGCATACGTCCGACCTGTCAGGAGGGCCTGCGGTGCACGAACTGGTACGCCGGAGCTGCGCACGATACGCCGATCGGGTCGCCATCGAGGAACTCGGGCAGGCCGTCCGTTACGCCGAGCTGGCGCAACGGATCGAAGCGATGCGCTTGCGCTTGGCTCAGATCGTCGCGCCCGGCAGCGTCGTCGCCGTCGTGGGTCATCGGAGCGTCGAGACCATCGTGGCGGCTTTAGCCGTCTGGTCGCTTGGCTGCGTGCTGATGAACGTGGACGACGGCTTGCCGGAGGAACGCCAACACCTGATGTTCCGCAGCGTCCCGCCTGCCGCAACGCTGCGCTGCGGCGCGACGACGCAAGTCGAACTGGCCCAGGCGTCACCGGCCCGCTTCGCGCCCGTCGACATCGACCACGCCTACATCGCGTTCACCTCGGGATCGACCGGGCGCCCCAAGGCGATCCTGGGCAGTCACCAGGGTATGTCTCACTTCGTGCAGTGGCAAAGCCGCGAGTTCGGCATCGGCCCGCACGACCGCTTCGCACATCTGACCAACCTGTCATTCGATGTCTGGCTACGAGACGCCTTTACGCCGCTAGCCAGCGGCGCAACTTTATGCGTTCCCGACTATCGCCATCTCGGCGCGCGCGATCTCTTCGATTTTCTCGAGGCGCACGCCATCACCGCCATGCACGTCGTACCATCGGTCGCCAATCACTGGATCAACAGCGCGCCCGCGCGCCCGGCCATCGCCACGATGCGGCTGGCGTTCTTTGCCGGCGAACCGCTGGAGGGCGTACTCGCGCGGCGATGGCAAGCGCGCTTTCCATCGTGCGAAGTGATCAACCTCTACGGCCCCACGGAAACCACGCTCGCAAAGCATTTCAAACGCGTGCCTTCACAACCGCTCGATGGCGTTCAGCCCGTGGGCCATCCGATTCCCGGATCGACAACGCATATCCTCGATGAGCAGTTGCGCCCCTGCGCCGAGGGCGTCGTGGGCGAAATCTGCATCGAGACGCGCTGGCGTTCGCACGGGTATCTAGATGAGGCGGGCCTGCGCGCGCCGTTCGTGGCCTTTCAGCCACCGGATGGCCCGACCCGCAGCGTCTATCGCACTGGCGATCTCGGCCTGCGCAGCGCCAGTGGTGAAATCGAAATCCGCGGCCGTCTCGACGATCAAGTCAAGATCAATGGCGTGCGCATCGAACTGCTGGAAGTGAAGTCCGCAATCGCCTCGTTTGCGGGCGTTCGCGACGTCTTTGTCTGCGCGACGGGGGCAGGCTACCAACGTAGCCTCGTGGCTGTCATCGAGGCTGCGCGGGACATCGGCGCGCCGCTGTCGGTGCATATTCGCCGACTCCTGCCAGCCGCGATGGTGCCCTCGCGGATCCTGACGCTCCCCGCGTTGCCCCGATTGCCCAACGGCAAACTCGACAGAACCGAGTTGTCCCGTCTCGCCGCGGCAAGCCCTCCGGCGACCCTGCCGACGGCGGCGTCGCTTCGCTTGGGCGGCGCGACGGCGACGGAGCGGCTCGAGTCGCTATGGAGAGCCGTGCTGCGATCCGACTCGGTCGATCCGCATCGCAACTTCTTCGAGTCGGGCGGCACATCGTTGACGATCGTCGAATTGCACGCCCGCATCGAGGAGACGTTCCGGATTCGGCTTCCGATCGTGCGGCTCTTCGAGCACGTCACACTCGCCTCGCAAGCCGCGATGCTGGCTGGCGACGCGGGCTCCGGTACGGCCGCGGCGCCACGAGCGCCCACCGCATCGCACGGCGTGCGCACGCGCATCCTGGACGCGCGACGTCGCAGCCACCGACCAACGCAATCTCACTGGAGCGAGCGTCAGAACCCGGACGCTCAGGCTTGAACCATGACCCTCACTGACTGCGAATATGACGACAACGCCATCGCCATCGTAGCGATGGAATGCCGTGTTCCCGGTGCCGACAATGTCGACAAGCTCTGGGAACTCCTGCTGGAAAATCACTGCACGATTCAGGATCTGAGCGACGATCAACTCGCCGACGCCGGCGTGCCGCCAGCGTTGCGATCGCACCCAGACTACGTCAAGCGCGCCGCAATTTTGGAGAACGTCGACAAGTTCGATGCCGCCTACTTCGACATGAGCGCTCGCGAGGCCGACGTGGTCGATGTGCAGCAACGGATGATGCTGGAAGCCGCGGTGACGCTGCTCAACCGCGGCAACATCGATCCCGCCCGTGGCGGACGGCGCATTGGCGTATTTGCGGGCTCGAGCTTCAGTTCTTACCTGTTCGGCGTGCTGGAGCAGCCGGAACTCGTCGACGCGCTGGGCGAAATGCTGGTCCGCCACGGCAACGACAAGGATTTTCTGGCAAATCGGATCTCATACCAGCTGAATCTGCAAGGCCCGAGCGTCAACGTCCAGACCTCCTGCTCGACCGGCCTGGTGGCGGTCCACAGCGCTGTGCAGAGCCTCTTGCTGGGCGAATGCGACCTGGCGATCGCGGGCGCGGTCCACATCCGCCTGCCTCAGCAGGCCGGCTACAAGTACCAGGCCGACGGCGTGCTTTCGCCCGATGGCGTTTGCCGTCCATTCGATGCCGACGCTCGCGGCACCGTCTTTACCAATGGCCTCGGCCTCATTTTGTTGAAGCGCGTGCGCGACGCCGTCGAAGACGGCGACGACATCGTGGCCGTAATCGCCGGATCGGCTATCAATAACGACGGGTCGAAAAAGGTGGGATTCACTGCGCCCAGCGTGAGCGGCCAGAGCGAAGTGCTAGCCGAAGCACTGGCGGTGGCGGGCGTATCGCCGGGCGACATGCAGTTCATCGAGGCGCACGGCACTGGGACTTTGCTAGGCGACCCCATCGAACTCGAGGCTGTTCGCCAAGCTTACGGGACCGAGGGCAAACCATGCGCGATCGGCTCGCTGAAAGGCCATTTTGGCCATTTCAACATTGCGGCAGGAATTATCGGTCTCATCAAGACTGCCCTCGTGCTCAAGAACGGCATCGTGCCCGCGACTCTGAATCTGCAGCGCGTGAATCCGCAACTGGGACTGGACGGATCGCGCTTTTTTATTGCGGACCGTCAGATCGAACTCGACATGAGCCGGCCCCGCTACGCGGCGGTGAGCGCCTTCGGCATGGGCGGAACCAACTCCCACCTCGTGCTGCGCAGCGCGCCCAATGTGCCACGCATTGCGCCGACTACCGCCGCCCGTGCGCAGTTGTTGACGTTCTCCGCCCGATCGGACGAGGCACTCGAGCGTATGGCCTCGCTCCTTGCCGATCAGTTCGAGGCAGCGCCCGAGACACCGCTGGCAGACGCGGCGTATACGCTCCGGCTGGCTCGCACGCAACTGCCCGTGCGAGCTGCCGTGGTCGCTCGACACGCGCCGGAGGCGGCCGCGCGATTGCGCTCGCACGACTTCCCGCGTAGCCGCCATTCCAGGCCGCCTTCGTTGGCGTTCGTGTTCGGAGGACAGGGTACGCAACGGCTCGGCATGGGCAGGGGCCTGGCTGCGGAGTGGCCCGCGTATCGGGAGCATCTGGAGCACGCCGTGCATGCGCTCGATCCGGCCGGCGAAACGTGCCTGCGAGCCTGCCTGTGGCAGGCCACGTCCGACGCTGACCTGCTGCCTACCGACGTGGCCCAGCCGCTCATCTTTGCTGTCGAGTACGCACTCGCGCAAACCTTGATCGATAGCGGTGTGCGGCCCGGCTACCTCATGGGGCACAGTCTGGGCGAAGTGGTCGCCGCCTCGGTCAGCGGCGTCTTCGATCTGGAAACAGCCGGCGCCATCGTAGCGACGCGCGCGCGCCTCATGGCAGCTTGCCACGCTGGCGCGATGCTCAGCGTCGAACACCCGGAACCGTTCCAGTCGATGCTCGATGCTGGTCTACTCGCGCTGGCGGCGCACAATTCGCCGCGACAATACGTGCTGTCGGGGTCGATCGAGACCGTCGAGGAGGCCGAGGCGACGGCGCAGGCATGTGGTCTCGCCTATCAGCGGCTCAAAACGTCGCATGCATTTCACTCGCCCATGATGGCACCCGCTGCGCGGATGTTCCGCGATCATCTGCGCGACGTGGACTTCGGCACGGCGCGCACGCCCATCGTCTCCAACGTTACCGGCCGACTGCTGACCGAATACGAGTACCGCAACCCCTCGTATTGGTCCGACCATCTAGTTCGCACGGTTCAGTTCGCAGCGTCGGTCGGTACGCTCGCCGATCTCGGCGTGCGTCATTTCATCGAAATCGGCCACGGCCATGCGATGGGCAATCTGCTTCGCGGCAACCTGCGAGAAAGCGCGGCCCAAGAAGCCGTGATCGTGCCCGCGATGGCCAGCGTGGATCATGAATACACGCATTTCCTGGAGGCGGTCGCGCTAGGCTGGACGCTCGCGCCGGAAGTCGACATCGACGCCCATATCGATGGCCGGCGCAAGATCTCCCTGCCGGTCTATCCGTTTGCACGCGACACCCATTGGGTGCCCCCCGTGATCGGTTTCCAGCCACGCCGCCCAGCCCCGTCGATCGAACCGGAGCCGGTCAGCCGGTCTTGCGCCCTGGCCTCCGAGGCGAGTTCCGCCACAACCGTTGGCGCCGATGCAAACGGCGAGCCGTCTGCCAATCAAATGGTCGACGCCGGTGAGTCCAACCCCGTGGAAGGACCGGTCGCCGACATCTATCGGACGTTCCTCGGCGGCACGGAACTCAGTACGGCACCGAGCTTCTTCGAGCTCGGCGGCAACTCCTTGTTGGCTATCCAACTGGTCAATCGGCTCCGGGAAACGTTCCAAGTGGAAATTCCCTTGCGACGCTTCTATGAGCACAGCTCTATCGCCGCTATCTCGCGCGAGATAGCCCGCCAATTGCTCGAGGAGCCGGCCAGTGTCTGAATCCGCTTCGCTGTCCCGCGATCAAGTGGCTCGCCTGACCGCCAGGCTCGAGCGCGTGGGGGCCGTTTCGGCCAGCGGCGAGATCGAGGCCCCCGCGCACGCAGCCCTGCCCGAGCTCGGCATTATTTTCTTTTCCGGACTCACGCGCGGACTCGAGCCTTACGAGCTGCTACTGGATGTGGCCCGCTACGCGGACGAAGCGGGCTTCCATGCGATCTGGACCCCGGAGCGGCATTTCACCGAGGTCGGCGGGGCCTATCCGAATCCCGCGCTGCTCGCGGCGGCACTGGCTACGGTGACACATCGCGTGCGCCTGCGCGCCGGCAGCATCAACCTGCCGCTGCATGATCCGCTACGCGTGGCAGAGGAGTGGGCTGTCGTCGACCAGCTGTCGAACGGGCGCGTCGACATCGCAATCGCGCCCGGTTGGCACGTGCGAGATTTCGTGCTCAAGCCTGAAAACTTCCAAAACAAATTCGATATCCTGAACGACTATCGAGAGCTGCTACGCACGGCATGGCGAGGTCAATCCATCGAGCGCCTCGATGCATTCGGCCAGTCTCATGCGATAGTCACTTATCCACGGCCGATCCAGCCGGAGTTGCCGATTTGGCTCACCACATCGCAGCGAGAGCAAGCGTGGGAGTTCGCTGGCCGCAGCGGCTTCAACGTGCTGACTGCGCTGATCAATTTCGGCCCCAAAGATCTGGAGCGCCGCATCGGCATCTATCGTGCGGCCCGTCGCGCCGCGGGATGGGACCCGGACGCGGGCATCGTTTCGTTGATGCTGCACACCTACGTCGATACGGATGCGCCTCGCGCCATCGAGCGAGTCCGCCCCGCGTTGACCGAGTACCTGAAGTCGTTCGTTTCGCAGCATCAGAGCGCCGATCAGGCCGATGCCAGCGAGAAGGTGCGCACGCTTCGGAGCCTGGGCAACGATCGCGACGACTTCATCGAGATGGTCTTCTCGCGTTACGTCGACACGAGTTCATTGATCGGCGATCTGCAAGAAGTGCAAACACGGCTCGAAGCCTTCCGCCGTATTGGCGTCGACGAGGTGGCGTGCCTCGTCGACTTCGGCCTGGACAAAACCCAAGTGCTCGACAGCCTGCGCCTGCTGTCCCGACTGCTCGAACATCGAAAGAAATGAAGCTCTTTGCATTTCAGGGGCTGCGGCCTCAAATCCATCCCGATGCCTATGTGTTCGAAGACGCTATCATCATCGGCGATGTCCACATCGGTCCAGGTGCGAGCATCTGGCCGGGCGTCACTATCCGTGGCGACAAGGCCCGCATCGCCATCGGCGCGAACAGCAATATCCAGGAGCATGCGATGCTCCATGCCGACCCGGGCTATGCGCTCACCCTCGAAGAAAACGTGACGATCGGACATGGCGTGATGCTGCACGGCTGCCACGTCGGAGCACACTCAGTGATTGGCATCGGTGCGATTTTGCTGAACGGGTCGCAGGTCGGTTCATGCAGTCTCGTCACCGCGGGTTCGCAACTGGGCGCCGGTCCCCGGTTTGCGGACAACAGCCTGATTTCGGGGAATCCGGCTCGCGTACTGATGACGCTCGGTGCCAGTGAGATCGAAGGGCTGCGCGAGACCGCGAGAGAATATAAGGCACTGGCCGACGCTTACCGCAGCGAGCTGCATCGCTTGCAGCCCGACGAGATCGCTGCCGGCTTGGGCGCGCCGGCGCTATGGGCCGACGCAAGTGCATAACGGCATGCGGGATCGCCCACTCGTGCGTGTGAGCGCGAATGCACACGATAGCGGACGATCACGCCTCCTTGTCTGCTTCCATCACGCCGGCGCCGGCGCATCGACCTTCGCGGGTTGGCCGGTCGAAGCCGAACTTCACGCGGATTTCGCCCGCGTGCAGTTGAAGGGACGGGAAGACCGCTATGCGGAGCCGCTCGACGATTCCTTGCCGGCTCTCTCGGAGGAAATCGCGTCCGCCCTCGATCGCACCGGACATCGGGATCTTATTCTCTTCGGGCATAGCATGGGCGGCACCGTCGCGTGGTGGGTGGCGGCCGCGCTCTGGCGGCGCCACGGCCGACGTTGCCGGTTGATCGTTTCCGCTCAAGCGCCCGGCCTGCCGGCGGCGATCCCGACCTGGCGTCGGGGCGACCTTTGCGCCTGGTATGCGGAGCTCGGCGAGCCGTTGCCAGCCACATTGGACGATCCGGAGATGCAGGCCATCCTGAGTGCGACATTGGACGCCGACATCGCATGGATGCGGCGCGAATTCGCGCACCCGCTTCCGGGACCGCTACCTCTGACGGTGGACGGCCTCGTTTGGGAATCGGACAAGCTGGTGCGCGCGCAGGACATGCTGCGCTGGCAGGCAGCGATCACGGGACAATTCACGCTTCACCGGCTCCCCGGCGGGCACCTTGAACTGTGCGCGCGGCCAGCGGCCGCCCTCGCCTTGCTACGCCGACTTCTCGACGAGGAATGACGATATGTGCTCCCTCCCAACGCTGGAGCGCTTGCGCCTGCGCGGCGAGATCCGCATCGGCTTTCAGCGGCATACCCCGCCGTTTTCGTATGCGACTCCGCAGCAATGGCCGATCGGTTATTCCGTGGCACTGGCCACCGAGGTGACCGGCGCGCTTGCCGCCCGGTTGGGCACAACGTTGCGCATGCTGCCCGTCGAGGTCACGTCGGCTACGCGGACTGATCGCCTGATCAGCGGAGATATCGACATCGAGTGCGGCTCCACCACGATTACCGAAGAGCGCCAACGCCACGTCGCGTTCAGCCGTCCCATCTTCCATACCGCGCACCGCATCGCGCTGAAGGCCGAGCGTTCGGTCTCGAGCCAGCGCACGATTCGTATCACGGGTATCACCGGTTCGACCAGCCATCGCGCATTGCTCGATGCAAGCGTAGCCGGATGCACGCCGCACTTCGTTGGCCACCCGAGCATCGGCGAAGCATTCTCCGCGTTTCTGGAAGACGGCGAGATCGACGGTATCGTGGCGGACGAGGTCATCCTGGCCGGTCTCGTTCTGCGCTCTCCTCAGGGCGGACTCACGTTCACCGAGGCGCGCCTCGGCAGCGAGCACTACGGCTTCATGATGCGGCACGCCGATCGCGCGTTCCATGAGGCAGTGAACCATGCACTGGGCGCCGTGCTGCAAGCGCCGGACTTCGTCAGTCGCCACGCTCGCTGGTTCGATCGTCCACTGCCGGGTCTCGGATTCAGCCTGGGCCTCGACTTCGAGCATCAACTGGCTCGCCTGACCCGCGCGGGTCCGGAATCGGCCGCCGGACAGCAACGGATACCTCCCAACCGTCATCCTCGAGGAAGTACATGAAAGTAGGCATTCTCGGCTTCGGCAATGTTGCGGCCGCCACCATTGAAAGCTTCCTGGCCAACCAGGATCTCATTCTTGCCAAGGCGCGCGTGCCCATCGAGCTCGTCCGTATCGCCACCCGCACGCCATCGCGGGCGCACGGCCGCGCACCGGTGGGCTGTCAGATCGGCAACGATCCGCACGCTCTCGTCGACGACCCGCAACTGGACGTGGTGATCGAATTGACCGGCAACGTGCCCCTCGGACGTGAGCTGGTGTTGCGCGCGCTCGAGCAGGGCAAACATGTCATCACTGCCAACAAGGCGCTGCTGGCCCGCGACGGCGCTCAGATCATGGCCTGCGCCGCGCGCGCCGGGCGACGGGTACTGTTTGAAGGCGCTGTAGCGGTTTCGATACCCATCATCAAGACGCTTCGCGAGGCGGCGGCGGCAAACCGAATTGCGTCCGTGGTAGGCATCCTCAACGGCACGTCCAATTACGTGCTCTCGCAAATGAGCGAACACGGTGCCGATTTCTCCACGGCACTAGCCGAAGCGCAACGCCGAGGTTATGCGGAAGCCGATCCCACGCTCGACATCAACGGAGAAGATGCGGCGCACAAGATCACGCTGCTTGCGTCCCTGGCGTTTGGCGTACCCATCGACTTCGAGCAGGTCCGTTTCAAGGGAATCTCGGACATCGAGCGCGAAGACATCGAATTCGCGAAGCGACTGGGGCATCAAGTGAAGCTCATCGCACAGGCAAAGCGTGTCGGCGGCGGCCTGGTAATCGGCGTGCAGCCTACTCTGGTGCCGAACCGCTCGATGCTGGCCATGGTGGGTAGCTCGATGAATGGCATCGCGTTACAGGGCGACCTGCTCGGGTCGGCCTTCCTGTATGGATCGGGCGCAGGCGGCAAAGAGACGTCGAGCGCCGTGCTCGCCGATCTGCTGGAGTTGGCCAATGGCAGCGAGTCCAACTCCGCCACCGGGGCCTACAACATGGGCTTTCGCGATGCCGCGCCTACGGACGCGATAGCCGAGGGTAGGCCGGAATCCATGGATGCGTTTTACATTCGGCTGCGCCTCGACGACCGCGCGGGTACGCTAGCCGAAGTGAGCCGCGTGCTGGCAACGGCGGGCATCTCGGCGCATTCGCTGCTTCAAGACGCTGCGCAAGGCTCGCTGACGGATCTGGTCGTCATCACCCACCCCGTCTCCGAGGAACGGCTGCGCCATACCCTGCCTCAACTCCGGCACGCCGCCGGCCGCGATCACTCCGTGGTTGTGCTTCCCGTCTTGGAGGACTGCGGATGTTGACCGAAGGATTCTGCAGCCCCCAAAGGGCTGTTGCGAGACTGCGACGGGCTCGACCTGGATCATGATTCTCCTCGTTTGCGGCAGCCCGCGCCCGCAAGGGCAGACGAGTCAAGCGTTGCGTCTGCTCGAAGCGCGATTCCAGCAGTCCGGTCACTTGACACAGCGCGTGTGCGTCGGCACGTTCGATCTGCCGATTTATGGACTCGGCAACGGCGGGGCTGCCGGTGTGCGCGCATGGCGCCAAGCGGTCGACTCCGCCAGCGCGCTGGCAATCGGAAGCCCCGAATATCACGGCAGTTTCAGTGCAGGGCTGAAGAATCTTCTCGATCACCTCGATAGCGCTCTCGTCGCAGGTAAGCCGGCCGCACTGGTTGCGGCCTCGGGCAGCCCCCGCGGCGGCATGGCCACCCTGGCCGCCATGCGCCATGTGCTGCGCTCGCTACACGTACCGGCCATCGTGGAGCAGTTGGCCGTCTGCCCTCAGGACAGGGATGCGAGCAGCGGCCGCTGGTCGAACGAGTTGCTCATGCAAGCGGATTGTGTCGCTGCCGGTCTGCTGCGGCAGGCCGGACACGCGTGATAGTATTGCGCCGCCAGTCATCCGAAGCGAGGAAGTTCAGGTGAGCCCAGAGCGTAATCTCGCGGTCCTGCTGCGCGACATGGCCCCCATGCTGACGTCGCCGCATTATGTCTTTTGCGCTTTCCAGGATCATCGCCTGCCCGATGGAGTCGAGGCGATCTGTCAGTTCCGCGAGGCCGAAGGCCTCACCGCGATCGTCGAAAAGACGTTAGCCGAATCGCTCGGTTTGTCCTGGTCCTTCGAATCGCGATTGATCACGCTTGAGATCCACTCGGATCTCGCCGCCGTGGGCTTTCTCGCCGCGATTTGCACAGCGCTGGCACGCGCCGGAATACCCTGCAATGCCGTATCGGCCTACTATCACGATCATCTCTTCGTTCCGGTGGATCGGGCTGTAAAAGCGCTGGAAGTGCTGCGTTCCCTGAACACCCCTCCTTCATTTCCCCCCAGCCTTGCGGCCGACGACTGACGCGTAGGGCCGCCCCCTTGCCGAGCGTTGTCGGCATGGCGCGACGGCTGGCCGCGATCAGCCAGACTGTCGGCCCGCGAAAATTTCTAAACCAGGGTTTGCGCCAGGAACGCCCAGATAGAATGCCGCGCTGCAGGTCATGCCGGCACGACTCGATCGCGCCGCGGCCTTCGATGCATTCTTTCTGCTCAACGGCGTTGCGATGACTTCTCAGACGGTAGGCCCGGCTTTCGTATCGGCGGATGTCACGCTGGTTCACAAAGAGTTCGCGGAACGCGACTTGAACGCGATGGCTCGGGGCGATATCGACCCGGCGCGGCCTGCGTTCGACATCGCATTCGACTGGGCACTGATTCTCCTCGCGACGTCAGCCCTTTTCCGCTTCGGCGCGGCCGTAGCGTTGCCCGCGTTCCTGGTGATTGCGAACCGACAACGCGCGCTCGGTAATCTGCTACATGAAGGGGGGCATCGAAATCTCTATCGCGCGCCCCGATGCAACGACTTCGTGGCCAGGGTCTTCCTTGCGCCGGCGTTGTTGATCGACCTGGAACGCTACCGCGCTACGCATGCCCGTCACCACGCGATGCTGGGCATGCCAGCGTACGATCCCGATTACATTGGGCCCGGCATGGAGCGCTTTCCCGATTGGTGGGGAACCTACTGCCGGCTGCTCTTTTCCTGGAGAAGCTGGCTCGCCTCCTTATTCGGTCACGTGATCGATCACCATGTCAGCGTAATGCGGCGCCTCATGTTGTTGGCATGGTGGATAGCGGTATGGGGCTCGCTCGCGTCGATCGCCGGAGCGCGGTACGCCGAGGTATTCGTCGTGTCATGGTATCTAGCCAAAGCGACGGGCTTTCACGCCATCACGGTGCTGCGCGAAATGTGCGATCACTATGGCCTGCATCCGGGGGGTATCTACTCGTTTACGCGGGACATCGTTGTTCGTCGCCGCTGGCGCTGGCTCGTTCACCCGCACAACAACGGTTATCATCTCACGCACCATCTGATGCCCTCAGTGCCGTATTACCGGCTGCCCGCTGCGTGGAAGGCCGTTTCGCAGTTGCCGAGCTACCGTTCGCGAAGCATCGTATGCACGGCGTATTTGTGGGGACGCGGCGCCGTTGTGCGCCGCTTGAACAATGCGGGGCCAGACAATGCGCGATGAACGTCTGGGGCCGCTGCAAGTTGCGGCATTGCTGGTTTCGGCGAGCTATGGCATCGGCTTCCTGTTCGGCTCGGGCGAGCTCGCGGTGTCGTATGGCATGGCAGGCTGCCTCTATCCATGGCTCACCGCACTAGGCATGCTGCTTCTCGCGGTGCTGGCCGGCCGCGTCTGGCAGTTGGGCATGCCGCTATGGGATGTCTTCGGACGATCCTATGGCCCCGCCGTCAAGCGGTATGTCGCCTTGCTCTCGATGATCTGGATGACGGGCGTCCTCGCCGCGCAAATCCAGGGTGCCGCAACGACGCTCGCGCTGGCGGGCGTCTCCCGCCCACTGTCCTTGCCAATCGTGCTGACGCTAATCGTCATCGCGGCGCACCTGCGCCTCGGATTGGCATCGAAGGTATTTTCGTTGTGCCTGCTGGCGAGCAGCATCGTGCTGCTCGTGGCCGTCATCGACCTGCGCGGAATCGACACATATCTGCATGCGCTCCCGCGCTTCGCCGTCGACTTACCTCGAGTCGGCAGCGCACAGGTCGCAACCATGACGATCGCGGTCGTCTTTCTCGTCCTGACGGGCGCCGACTACCAGCAATTCATCATCGCGGCATCTCATCGCGCCGGTGCGCGGCTCGGGTGTGCGCTCGCCGCCGTCGTGCTAATGATCGTAGGTGCGTTGCCCGCGGCTGCGGTCCTTTCCGCCGTGCACGCAGGTCTCATCGCGCACGCGGACAACGCGAAAGAAGCGATTCCGCTGCTTCTCGCCCATATGTCGGATCGCCTGGGACACGGCGCAGGCGCAGCGATGCTGATGACGCTGCTCGCCGCGGCCCTTGGCTCCGGTGCCGCGATCGTTCGCGCCATGACCGACGCCGTCCTCGCGCTTTCGGCCGCTCCACGTTCGCATGCCAGGCTTCGAGTATCGATCGCCGTCGTGCTGCTAGGGGGTGTGATAGCGACGCGGGGACAAGCGATCGTCGAAACAATGGTCGACTTGAACATCGTATACATCGCCAGCATTGCGCCGCTATTCGCATACCAGTTGCTGAAGATCGAAGTGTCGGGATTCGCCGCTCAGCGGTCTCTGCTTGCGGGCTTCGCGGTCTCGAGCGCGCTTTATGCCACGAAGTGGATAGGCATTGTCAGCGGGCATGTCGAAATGTTATTCCTGAGTGCGGGAATACTCGCGTCGGTCCTCGCACTAGAGGTCGATCGGCGACGCGAGCTGCGCAACGCCTAGATCGTCACGGCGCCGACTTCCTTCGCATCGCCGGCGGCCGCGCATTGCCGCCCCGTCTGACCGAGCTCTGCGCGCGCGAATTCCACCACGAACTCCGTTACTTGCCGCGCCAGAGGCGGCTCTTGCTGCCAGTGATGCCAAAAGAGCGGAATGCAAAGTCCTTCCTGCGGCGCGAGATCGACGAGTTGGCCCGAGGCAAACAGTTCTTCCGCCTGCTGGGCCGGAACGAGGCCATATCCATTGCCGCTCCGGATTGCATTCAACAGCGCGGAAGGCGATGGGAAATAGTGGCGAGGAAACTGTTTCAGCTCGACACCGAACATCGATTTCAGGAACGTGTCGTGAAGCGAATCCTTGCGATTGAAGAGCACTGCCGGCGCCGATTTAGCGTCATGTGAGGTCAACCCGCGTGGAAAATACCGTTGCGCGAACGCTGGCGTGGCAGCGCACCGGTACATCATCGAGCCCAGTGAAATCGCGTTGAAACCTTGCGAAGGCCGGCTTTCAGTGGAAATGCAACCCGTGACATCCCCTCGCGTCAGCATATGCCGCGTGTGATCCTGATCGTCGACGTTGATTTCGAGCGCCACGGGCAGTTGTTGAAGCAACGCTTCAGAGCATCTGTCGAACCACGTTGCGAGGGAATCCGAATTAACGGCAATCGCGATCGGCGTGCGTTCGTGACCTGAAGTGCGGAGTTTGAGGCTGACGTATACATCATGCTCGAGCAGGCGCAATGCCTTCACGTGCCGCAGCACGACTTCGCCCGCGGCGGTGGGTAGTGCGGGCCGCTCGCGCACCAGCAGCACGGTGGAGAGCGCTTCCTCCAGCGCCTTGATACGCTGCGATACGGCGCCGCGGGTAATGTGAAGCGCATTGGCCGCCTGCTCGAAACTGCCGTATTCCGCTACCGTCGCAAAGGCCTCCAGTTGAAACCGATCAAGCATAGTGCACCCTCGTAAGCATTTTTACGGCTAAATTTTTTTAGCGGTGCACTATATTCCATCCTAATTCGGCATTTCAGCCCACAAAATTAATTTGATGCGCGCATTAAAAAATCTTTTACTGCGGCAAATGCGCGCAGCGCTTCTACCGCAAACCGCCAGCAGCCACGAGCTGCTCGCCCGTCATCCAGCGCGAATCGTCGGACGCGAGAAACACCGCGACAGCGCCGATATCGTCAGGCTGCCCCGTGCGTCCAAGCGGAGTCTGGCTGATCGCCTGAGCTTCCATGTCGGAGCCGATGACACCCGCACTGTGCGTGCCTTCCGTCGCGACGACACCCGGATTGATCGAATTGACGCGAATGTTCCGCGGCCCCAGTTCGCGCGCGAGTACACCGGTGATCGCATCGACCGCCCCCTTCGTTCCGCTGTAGACCGCAGTGGCCGGCGGAACGATGCGCGTGACGACGGAACTGACATTGATGATACTGCCGCCCTCGCCGAGATGCTTGGCCGCGGCTTGTGTCGTCAGCAGAAGTCCAAGCACGTTGACGTTGAATTGCTTATGGAAATGCTCTTCGGTGATAGCCTCGAGCGGAGCGAATTCATAGATACCGGAATTATTGACGAGAATATCGAGGCGGCCGAATTGCGAGATCGCCGCATCGACGATGGCCTGTGCCTCGGCAGCCTTGGATACATCCGCGCCCACCGCGACGGCTTTGCCGCCCTTCGATACGATCGCATCGACGACAGCTTCTGCGCCGGCGCGGCTGCTTGCGTAATTGACGACAACGGCGGCGCCTTCGGAAGCGAGCGCCTTGGCAATACCCGCGCCAATGCCTTTCGATGCGCCGGTGACGATCGCTACTTTGCCCGACAGCTTGCTCATGGTGCTTTCCTTTACGGTTCGTAATCGATGAAGGATGTCCGACGCCGAGTCCCTGGTTCGACACTGCGATACGGACAGAAAACACCGTCAAGTTAAGCCCGCCCCCTGATCCGATAAAGCGGGCGGCGGCGAATTAACCGCTCGCCAAACTCGAACAATCGCCCACCGCCAAACCGGGCGTGCGCCGGGCGGCTCGCTCACGCCTCGCTGAAGGCCGCCCTGCCGGCTTTGACATCCTCATCGATGCCATCCAACTCCTGCAGGACCTCCAGAAACCGCCGAGCCCCAACGGTTTGGGCCTTGGCGCGCCACATCGCGTGAATCTCGACCGCAAGCGGCAGCCATTCGATCGATTTGAAAACGACGCCCGGCGGGTTCATCCGCCGCATGCTCGCCTGCATGATCGCCGCGCCAAGCCCCGCACTGACGAGCCCGAGCGTCGTGGAGACATGGGCCACCTCGAATTGGATGTCGGGCTGGAAGCCGCTCGCTGCGCATGCCGCAAGGAACCGCTCGCGCGCCGCGGGGTTCAGCGCCTTGGGAAGCGCGATCCACGGCATGCCGTCCAGGTCGGCCGGCAGCAACTCTGGCCGCGCAGCCAACGGATGATCGTCTGCCAAAGCCAACACGAAAGGCTCGCGCGAAAGCAGCCGGGTGCCGAACGCGGCCGCCTGCGCGGGCACGTTATAGGCAAGCGCGATATCGATCGAGGCGCGCTCGAGTGCCTCCGCCTGCTCGGCCGAGCGCATCGCGGCAAGTTTGAGACCGACGCCCGGATACTGCGCGCGAAAGCGCCGCAACGCCGCGGGCAATCGCCCGTTGTGCACGATGCCTTCGCAATAGCCGATCGACAGGGAACACATTTCGCCCTTGCCCACCTGCCGGGCGCGTTCCTCCAGCCGGCTCGCCTGCGCGAGCAGATCGCGCGCCTCGTCGAGAAACGCGCGGCCCGCCGGCGTCAATCGAACGCGTTGCTTGATCCGCTCGAACAGCTGCAAACCCAAGTCCTCCTCGAGCTGTCGGATCTGCCGGCTCAACGGCGATTGCGAAATATGCAACCGCTCCGCGGCCCGCGCGACATGCTCGGTCTCGGCGACGGCCACGAAATAGCGTAGCTGCTGCAGTTCCATCTCGAACCTCACTTAAGACTGTAATGGCATCAACTGTGACGAATTAAGTCTTGGACGGCATTATATCCGCCGCTCTAAGCTTTCGTCTCGATAACCTGTCGTTGCTCGGTGCGCTCATCGGTCCAATCCGGCCGCGCAAGCGCAGCGGCCACCTGATGACGTACCTTCATCGAGAGTGACTTCCATGGAACGCCCAAGACCCGCCATCGCATCCGGCGTACTGCTCACGACACTCGTCCTGCTCAGCGCCAGCGGCCTCATCGCCTCCGACATCAATCTACCGGGCATGCCGCTCGCCGCCCATGAATTCGGCACGCCCATCGCAGCACTGCAGCACACGTTCAGCATCTATGTCATCGGCCTTGCCATCGCACAGGCCGTGTATGGGCCGCTCTCGGACGCATTCGGACGCCGCCGTCTCGTCATGGGCGGTATGTTGCTCTACACGGTTGCATCGATCGCCTGCGCATTGGCGCCCGATGTCGCGACCTTCGGTGTCGCGCGCATCGCACAGGCGCTCGGAGCCGGCGCGGGCATGGTCATCGGCCGTGCCATCGTCAGCGACATCTTCGATGCGAAGACCGCCGCGCACACCTTCACCACGATCATGCCGATCGTGGGCGCTTCGCCGGCCCTCTCCCCGCTGGTCGGCGGCTATCTGACGACGTATATCTCGTGGCGAGCGCCGTTTTTCTTCACGGCGGCGCTCGGCCTCGCGGCGCTTGCACTGCTCGCGATGTACATCCCCGAGACTGTGCCGAAGTCGAGCCGCCAACGCTCGGTATGGCGCACGTTCGAAAGCTACCCGATGCTGCTCGCCCAACCGCGCTTCTGGTCCTATACCGTGAATCTTTGCGTGGGCTACGCCGGCTACCTGGGCTACCTGGCTGCTTCGCCCGTCCTGCTCGAGTCCATGGGACTCGACGCCAAGGCCATCAGCCATTGCTACATCAGCCTTTCGCTCACCTATATCGCAGGCAACCTCGTTTCGCGGCATTTCGCCAGGCGCTATGCGCTGAACCGGCTCCTCGGCGTCGGCTATCTGCTGTTCGCGCTGGGCGCGCTCGCACTCATCGGTCTCGGTGTGGATGGCGTGAGCACGCCGTTGCCGATGATTCTCGCCATTTCCGTCATCACGCTCGCCAACGGCTTTCTGGTTCCGTTGTCCTTCGCCGGCGGCGTGACGAGCTTTCCTTCGAATGCCGGCGCGGCATCGGGGCTGATGGGCGCCATGCATCTGACGGCGGGCTCGCTGGCCATTTATGCAATCGCGGCACTGCCTGCCACCGTGCTCGCCCTGGCTCTTTTCGTTGCCGGGGTAGCCACGCTCGGCTGCATCGCTTTTCCGCTTCTGCTGCTGCGTTCGGAACGGCCCCGGACCGTTACAGCCGTGGCTGCCGCCTGCCGAAGCTGACGACGTCAATGGCGTGCGGACGATCGCCAGGCCTTATCGCCGCACGTGGCCGCACGTCGCTCAAGCGCTCTCGCGCACGATGAGTTCGAAACCGAGATCGACAGCCGGCCGGGCAACGCGCTCGTTATCGATGAGGGCCAGCAGCAATTGCGCGGCGATGCGGCCCATTTCAGCGCGCGGGGTGCGCACCGTCGTCAGTCGCGGCACGGAGTCCGCCGAGCCGGCAAGATCGTTGAAGCCGACTATCGCCACCTGCTCCGGGACGCGCACGCCATGGCGGCAGGCCTCGTATAGCGCACCTTGTGCGAGGTCGTCGTTGCCGAAGAAAATTCCGTCGACGTCCGGCCGCCGCTTCATCAACTGCAAAAACAGCTCCCCACCGAGCCTGACCGACGAGGGCGCCGGCGTCATGACTTCAAGGTCGGCGTCGTAGATCCCGCGCCGCTGCAGCACGCTTCGAAAGCCTTCGCCACGCTGCATCATCCGCAGATCGAGTTGGGCGGCGACGAACGCATTGCGTTTGCAACCGCGGGCAATCAGATGCTCCGCCACCGCCTCACCGGCTTTCGTTTGCGAGAAGCCGACACAATGAATTCCGTTCGCCGACGCAAGCTCCATCATGTGGACGCACGGCACGCCGCTATCGGCGATGAGCCGCCGGGCCGTCTCCGTGCGATCGAACCCGGTCACGATCATCCCGCTCGGCGGCGACGCGAGGTAGTGCCGCAACAAGTCCTCTTCCGCGTCGCGCGAATAATGCGAGTTGCCGATCAGCATCTCGAAGCCGCGCGGCCGCAATACCGCATGGATCGCTTCGAGCGCATCGGTGAAGACATTGTTCGATAGCGACGGAATCAGTACGGTCACATCGTGGCTACGGGCGGACGCGAGCGCCCGCGCCGCGGAATTGGCCACGTAGTTGAGTTCGCGCGCAGCCGCCTGCACGCGCGTCACGTATTCAGGCCCGACCGAAGCCAGCCCACGCAGTGCACGCGACGCGGTGATGGTGCTGACCCCGGCGCGACGCGCCACCTCCTCGAGGGTCGGCCTGCCCGTGGCCCGGGTTTTCCTGGGTGTCGAAGTTGTCATCGTTCGGCTAGGATAGCGCTGTCTTATCGTCTGGACAACGCTAAAAGCAAGGCGACGAAACGCTGATGCTGATCCGCGCGAATTCCTCCAGACGTAGCTCCACGGCCCAGTGAAAGGCCGATTTTTTTAGCGCGCGAAAGACAGCGCTATCTCAAGCAGCGGGAGTGCAGATCAATGAATCCGGCGATTTCAGCCATCGTCGTCATGGGCGTGGCAGGCTGCGGCAAGACGAGTGTCGCCAAGGCACTCGCCGAGCGTATCGGCGGCCACTATATCGAAGGCGACGCGTTTCACCCGGCCGCGAACGTCGACAAAATGTCGCGCGGCGTCGCCCTCACCGATGCGGATCGCGCGGGCTGGCTCGACAGCCTGGCGGCGGAACTGCTGCGGGTCGCGGCGCTCGGCGGGCGACCGGTGCTCGCCTGCTCGGCGCTCAAGCGCCGCTATCGCGAACGGCTGCGCACGGCCGTCCCCTCGCTGGGCTTCGTGTTCCTCGACATCCCGAGACAGCAGGCGCTCGCACGCATTGCGTCGCGAGCCGACCACTTCATGCCGACCTCGCTCGTGAACAGCCAGTTTGCCGATCTCGAGCAACCGATCGACGAACATCCCACGCTGACGCTCGCCGCCACAGCGCCTCTCGCGGCTATCGTCGAGCGCGCCGCCCTCTGGTGCGGCGATCAAGCCACGCAGCCGATATTTTTGTCACGCGAAAGATAGCGCTATCTCGTAGAAACCACTCGGCTGCGAGTGCGTGAGCACACCGCAGACCGACACCACAGCAATCGAATTCGGGGACCGCCCCGGAGTTTTCGGGAGACAGGAAGTGACCACAACGGCAAGCAATCAAATGACCAAGCGGCGCTGGGTAATCGGCGTGCTGCTCGGCATCGGCGTACTCATCAACTATTTCGACCGCATCAATTTGTCGGTCGCGGCCCCTCAGTTGAAGGAGGCGTTCAATCTCACCCCGGCGGAGATGGGCCTGCTTTTCAGCGCATTCTTCTGGCCGTACGCGTTGTTGCAGGTGCCGGCTGGCATCCTGCTGGACCGCTTCGGCGTCACGCGCGTCGGCCGCTGGGGTGCGTTTCTGTGGGGACTGGCCTCCGCCGTGACGGCTTTCGCAGGCGGTTTCGGCGGCATTTTCGCCGCGCGCGCCATGCTGGGCGTCGCCGAGGCACCCGGCTTTCCCGTCAGTTCGAAAGCGACCGGCTACTGGTTCCCGCGCAGCGAACGCGGGCTCGCCACGGCAATCTTCGATGCGGCCGCCAAGTTCTCCAATGTGATCGGCGTGCCGCTCGTCGCCTTCGTCGTCGTTCGCATGGGCTGGCGCTGGGGCTTCGGCATCACGGCGTTGCTGAGCCTCGCGTACTTCCTCGCCTTCTTTCTGATCTATCGCGATCCTAGCCAGGACCGCAAGGTCAATGCGGCGGAGCTCGACTACATCCGCCAAGGCGGCGCGACGCCGGAAGGTACGGCGAGCGCGAGCGTGTTCGGCATGCTCGGCTACTTGCTGAAGAAGTCGAAAGTCTGGGGGCTCACGATCGGCTTTGCCGCCTATGGCTATTCGTTCTACTTGTTTCTGACTTGGCTGCCCGGCTATCTCGTGCATACGATGCACATGAACATTCTGACGTCGGCCGAATATGCGGCGATTCCGTGGGCGGTCGCGACCGTGGCGGACCTCGTCGTGGGCGGCTGGCTCATTGATCATCTGATTCGCCGCGGCCACGACGAAACGCGCGTACGCAAGGGCGTGCTCGTGGTCGGCATGCTGTTTGGCCTCGCCGTGCTGGGCGCAACGCAGACAACGAACCCCGGCTGGGCCATCTTCTGGATCTCGATCGCGCTCGGCGGCCTCGCCTCCGCCGCGCCTGTCGGCTGGTCGCTGCCCTCGCTGATCGCACCGAAAGGCGGTGTGGGCACCATCGGCGGCATCATGAACTTCGTCAATAACCTGATGGGCGTGGCCGCGCCCATCGTCACCGGCTACATCGTCGGGTCGACGAACTCGTTCACCAATGCGTTCATGATCGCGGGCGTGATCCTCGCCATCGGCATCGTCTCGTTCGTGTTCGTCATGGGCCGCATCGAAGCGATCCCCGAGCCGGAGCAGCAAGGCGCGCGCGATCGAGCATCGGTGGCCTGAGTCGCCCGGCGCTCACAGCGCATCGAGCGGAATCTTCAGATACCGAACACCGTTCGATTCCGGCGCGGGCATGGCGCCCGCCCGGATGTTGACCTGGACAGACGGCAGAATCAACGTGGGCATACCGAGCGTGCTGTCGCGGCGCGTGCGCATCTCGACGAATGCTTCCTCCGTAATGCCGTCGTGCAGATGAACGTTGGCATTGCGCTCTTCGGCCACCGTGGTTTGGCAGCACGGTTCGCGCGAATCGGGCGGGTAGTCATGGCACATGAACAGACGCGTCTCGGGCGGCAACGACAAGAGCCGGCGCACGGACCGATAAAGCGTGTGCGGGTTGCCACCTGGAAAATCGCAACGGGCCGAACCGACATCCGGCATGAAAAGCGTATCGCCGACGAAAACCGCGTCGCCTATCTGGTATGCGATATCGGCCGGCGTATGCCCCGGCACATGCATCGCACGCGCCGTCAGCGCGCCGATTGCGAACGTCTCGTCCGCGCCGAAAAGGTAGTCGAACTGCGTACCGTCCGCCGGCACGTCCATCCCCAGGTTGAAGATGCCCTTGAACGTGCGTTGAACGACCTGAATGGCCTCCCCGATCGCGATTTTGCCGCCCAGCTCCGCTTTGAGGTACTGCGCCGCCGATAGATGGTCGGCATGGGCATGGGTTTCGAGCAGCCACTGGACGCGCAAGCCGTGCTCGCGCACGAAGCCGATGATGCGATCGGCCGATGCGCGTGACGTGCGACCCGATTTCGGATCGTAGTCGAGAACCGAATCGACGATCGCGCAATCGGTCCCATCGCCCGAGTGAACGACATAGCTGAATGTGGACGTGGCCGAATCGAAAAAAGGTTCGACGAAGGGCCGCATGACAACCTCCAGTTCGTTCGAGATGTGTTTGCGCGACAATATATCAGCCTCGGGGACGATGAGGCCTTCGTCGCCATGCGTAAAAGGCATCTATCCCGACAGTCGTCGAACGCGCGACGACACACTCAGCGCGATTGCCGCCGGAGCAAGGCCGCGAACGCGAAGCCGCCGGCGATGGCCGTGTAGACCCACACCATCGAGCGCGGCGACAGATGCGACTCGAAGCCCGGCGTGAGCCGCTTCGGCACGCAGTGATAGTCCACGGCATAGGCAGTCGCGGCCGTCGCCGCGGCCACTGCCAGCGTCGTGCCCACGCGTTTGCGTGGCGACCTTGGAACGAGCGCTTCGAACAATACGCCCCAGAACATGGCGGCGCACTGGTGGATGGCCAATCCCAGCAGGGTATGGCGGACACTGAAGCATGTCGCGCGTGGGGCTGCATCGGGCCATAAGGAATGCGTCACCGCATTGATCGGCGCGTAGACGGTCGTACCGTCGATGCGCGCCCGCCTTCCGGCCGTGAGGGCCGACAGCGCGCCGGCCGTCGCGCCCGATGCCGCGACGTGCCGGATCAAAGAGGAACGCTCGCTCGGCGAGAAACGGCGCATGGCCTCGCGCAGCAAGGTTTTACATTCGCCGTCCAGGGCGCATCTCGTGTTCATCGCGAAGCGTTCCTTTTTTCAAGTCCTTTTTCGGCAAGCAACGTCGTCCATGCCGCGGGACGCGATGCTGCGGTAGCGCTACTGCTTCGTCGAGGATACGCTTTTTCCTTCGCTATCGACGAGGTTGACCGAACGCCCCTTGCCGCCGGTTTTCCCGCTCGCCCCCGAGGTCGATTCGACGGTAGCCGGCAGTTGGGCATTCGGATCCGTCACGACGAGGCTCGTCGAAGCGGACGTATAAGCGCCCGTGCGCGCGAGTTCCGACGCATCCTCGAGCAAGGAGGCGGCCCACCGCGAGTAGTCGTGGAGACTGGACCAGCTGCATCCGACGCTATCGGCCACCGTCTCGATTGCGATATTGCTTGCGTGGCCCCAGTAGGCCAGCGCCTTTTTCAATGCCGCCTGACTCTGCGCGGACGGCAATGCCAGAACCCAGTCGAGCGATCGCGTCGACAGCACTTCATCGGCGATTTCCTTTTGTTCCGCTAGCGTCGTCTTGACTGTCTGCACATTGAGCTGGGTCATACGCTGCAGGCCGTCGAGGGTGCGATCCGCCATATCGCTGAACGAACCGATGGCGGACTTACCGATGCGACCGGCCGATTCGAGTGCGGGTGTATTCATCTTCTTGCTCCGTCGGAAAGAGGTAGGACTCTGTAAAGCGTGCCGCGCGATGCGTCTCGCGCGGCACGCATTCAACTCGCGAAGCGCACGCCATCAGCCCTTTTTCGCCTGGGGATTACCGATCTTTTCGGCAAACTGCGAGAGCTTCTGATCGGTCGCCTTCTCTTCTTCCAGCGTTTGATGCAGCAGTTTCACCGCATCCTCCCGGCCAAGCTGTTTGCCGAGGGCGCAAAGCGTGCCGTACGCGGCGATCTCGTAGTGCTCCACTTTCTGAGCGGCGCCGATCAGGCCCGCATCGAGGATGGGCCCCTTCTCGAGTTCCTCGACCAGCTCCTGCCCTTCTTCGATGAGCCCCTCCATCGCGGCGCATTTCATGCGCTTCAAACGAATACCGCACATCTCCACGACCTTGTCGATGCGCTCGACCTGGCCGTGCGTTTCTTGCAGATGCGTCTCGAATGCCTGCGACAACTGCTCGTTGGTCGCGGCACGCGCCAGCTTACCGAGCGCACGTGTCAATTGCTTTTCCGCGCTGTAAATATCGGAAAGATCGTGAATGAACAAGTCTTCCAGCGTTTGGCGTGCCATGGCGAACTCCCTTGGATCGATGTGAAAAGCGATCGCAACTGCGATCAAGCACAAGGCTCCGCTCACGGATGCAACGCACGTGCCTCGAAACGCTCGAACGCCATGGGAGGGAAAGCGGTGCTACCAGAACGCCGAAATGCCGGCGATACCTTGTGCGCCGAACGCTCGGGCCAGCCGGCAATCGGCGCGTGTCATGCCGCCCAGCGCATAGACCGGCAATTGCACGCTCGCGACGAGTTCGGCGAAGCGCCGCCAGCCGAGCGTCGGCGCGCCGGGGTGAGACGATGTCGGCAGCACGGGAGAAAGCGTCACGAAATCGACCCCAATGGCCTGCGCGTGGCGCAATTGCGCTCGTGTGTGACAGGCGGCGCTGACCCACTGCGAGCCGGATGTTGCGCGCCGCGTCGAGCGCAGCAATCGTTCGCTATTCAAGTGGATACCGTCGGCGCGTATCTTCGTCGTTTCGGCAGGTCCGTTCAGGATGAGCCGCGCGCCATGACGGCGGCAAATCGCGAGGACTTCGCCGGCCAATTCGTCGAACGACTCGGCGCTCGCGTGCTTCGAGCGCAGTTGGATAAGCGCTACGCCACCTGCCAACGCATGCTCGATACGTGCGAGGAATGGGTCGAAGCGCCCGTCGGCCGGGGGCTCGGGTGTCACGAGCAGCCATTCAGGAAGGACTTTGTCGTCGCGCATGCGGCAAAGCTACCAAAAGAAGCTCGCCCTGTCATCGCATCGACGCCGCGCCGGTTCTCGCCAAGCGCTAGGGCCTGTTCACGCTAATTACAGGCTCTAGTTGCTCGAGCCGGCGGATTGAAAGGTGCTCGATGGGCACGCCGGATCCTTGCCCCAGTGATCGGCGCAGACGTGCCACCGGCAAAACTGGCCTTCGATCAAACCGCGCGTCGAACATTCGGCAACGCGCCCGGCCAATCCCGGCGCGCCGCTCGTCGCGGTTTGCGTCTTCTGCGCAGCAGCCGTCTTCGCCGACGTCTTGCCGTGATTGGCATCGTAGGGCTTCGTACGCGCCACGATCGCGGCCAGCAGATCGACGTCCTGATCAGTCTTTTTCGCGCCGGCATTCGCATCCTTGCGCGGATGCGCCGAGGCGACGCGTTGTGCCTGATGCTTCTTATCGGCCTCGCGAACGGTGTGCGACGCCGAGGTCGTCTTCGCGGTCTTCGTCGTATTCGTCGCCTCACGCGCCGCGACGGCGCTCTTCGCGTGCGCCGCCGGCGCGGCCGCACTGCCCGATGCCGACGCACCGTCGCTCAAGGCGCGGGAAAGACGCTCGCTATCGGACGCACTCGCACCGATTGCCGCCGTCGCGGCGGGTGCAGCGCTCGCCGCCGAGGCAAGCGCACCGGCAGGCGCGGAGGCCGGGCGATCGTTAGCGGCAGTATCGGCCAAGATGACGGCCGGCTGCGGAGCCGATGCCGCCGTCTGGAGCGTGTCGCCCGCGGTGCCGGATGCGTCGGCTATGACCCTCGCAGCCGCCGCGCTCGCCGCCGGTGCCGCCGCCGTCTTTTGAACACCGTCGAGCGCCGACGCCACGCGCGGGCTCGTCTGACCATCATCCCGTGACGCGCGTTGCCACTGCCAGGCGCCGAATGCACTCAGGCCCAGCGCGGCGGCGACGACGACAAGCCAGAGCTTGTTGGAGCGGCGCGTCGAATTCGGCTGCGCAGCGACACGGCCTTCCAGATTCGCGAGAATCCGCGAATCGTTATCAGCGGCGCTCTTGGCCGTCTCGGAAAGCAGGCTCGGCCGCGCTTTGGAACTGGGACTGTCCGGCGCACTCATTCACTGTCTCATTGAATTTGGGTTTAATTCGCCGCGATAATGCAATCCGGCCTGCCTTGCAGCAGGCCAGATTCTAAGATCAAGCATTACAAAAGACAATTTATTTCCCAGCTACGGGGCCGAACTTGATTGCCGTTGCGCTTACCGCCTATTTTGCTCTCGCCGTCACGCTGGCAGCCGTACTGCTATTGCCACAGGCGCGTACCGCGCTTATCAATGCCGCGCTTCATATACAGCGGCGTGTAGGACGTCGCGCCTCGCTGCGTATGACACAGGCACGTGATGGCATAAGGAAATCAGTAAAAATTTCGCAATCGACGATCGGAAATACGAAAAAAATACTGATTCGACGTCGCTTGATGATTTTCATTACGACAGGTATCCTTGCCGCGCCTCCACTGCTTGCAATTGCACTGCGCGGCAAGCTGTTATTTCAGTATGACGGCGAAACGCGGGCGCCCGACGAGAAAATCGCCGCTTTGCTGCATGGCGAACAGCTCGTTCCACCGCCGCCGTTGCCGCCGGAGGTTTTCGCGACGCAAGAAGTCGAACAGGTCCGTCCAGCATTACGCGACGCGAGTCGCGATTGGAGTTTGCTGGATGCGGACTTTAGAACGCGGCTGTTGCTCGTGTACAAAATCATGCGCGAGCAATACGGCTATGAAATGGCTTTGCTCGAAGGTTACCGAAGTCCGGATCGACAAAACCGGCTGGCGCAGCTGGGGGGTGTCACAAATGCTGCCGCATATCAGAGCTATCACCAATACGGCCTTGCCGCCGATAACGCCTTTTTGCGAGACGGCAAGCTCGTCATTTCGGAAAAAGATCCGTGGGCCATGCGTGGTTATCAGCTGTACGGGCAAACGGCCGAACAGATCGGCTTGACCTGGGGCGGACGATGGAAATTGATGGATCTGGGGCACGTCGAATACCACAAGCCCGGATTTGTTCTGCGTCGCGCCGCCGCCCTTTCCGTTTCCACCCGGTAATCGAATCAAAAGCTGCTTTTGCCGCGCTGTCGTCGCGCCATTCATATAGAAGAACGTCTTATGCAACGCCTGCTCAATGCGCTCACCCATAAACGCACGATGACCGTTTTCGGCCTGCTCGTCGTCGCGGTCATCCTCTTCGGAGGCGCGCTCTGGTTCGACATTCCGCTCGCGTGGCCCGGCGCGGCGTTCGCCGCGCTCGTGCTCATCGTGCTCGTCGTCTGGCTTTGGCGGCGCCTGGCCGCCCGGCGTGCCAACAGCAAGCTTGGCGAAATGCTCGAACAACAGGCCCAAGCCGACAAGGCCGCCGCGGTCCAGCAGCCTGCCAAGCAAGCGGAGCTCGACGTTCTGCGCACGCGGCTCGTCGATGCGGTACGCACGATCAAGACATCGAAGATCGGACAGATATCGGGCGGCTCCGCGCTTTACGAGCTGCCGTGGTACATCGTGATCGGCAATCCTGCCGCGGGCAAGAGCAGCGCCGTGCTGAACTCAGGGCTCCAGTTTCCGTTCGCCGACAAGAACGACGCGGTGATTCACGGGATCGGCGGCACGCGCAATTGCGATTGGTTCTTCACGACCGAAGGTATCCTGCTCGACACAGCCGGCCGCTATTCGGTGCACGAGGAAGACCGCACGGAATGGCTCGGCTTTCTCGGTTTGCTCAAACGCTATCGGCCCAAGGCGCCCATCAACGGGATCATCGTCACGGCGAGCATCGCGGAGCTGACGTCGAGCCGTCCCGATGCCACGATCAACCTCGCCCGCAGCTTGCGTCAGCGCGTGCAGGAATTGACGGAGAAGCTCGAGGTCTTCGCCCCGGTCTATGTCATGTTCACGAAGGCCGACCTGATCACGGGCTTCGCCGAATTCTTCGGCGGGGGCGAGCGCCATGAATATGAACGCGTCTGGGGCGCCACGCTGCCCTATGAACCCGACGAAAGACGGGACGTCGTCGCGCTGTTCGACGAGCATTTCGAGGAACTCTACGAGGGCTTGAAGGAAATCAGCATCGCTCAGATGTCGATCAATCGAGGCAACAAGCTGTCGCCCGGGCAACTGAGCTTCCCGCTCGAATTCCTCGCCATCAAGCCGGCGCTGCGCATGTTCCTCGCGACGCTGTTCGAGAACAATCCATTCCAATACAAGCCGATCCTGCGCGGCTTTTATTTCACGAGCGCACTGCAAGAGGGGCAGACGAACAGCGCCGCGGCGCTTCGCATCGGCACGCGCTTCGGCCTGGCGACCGACAATCTTCCCGCGCCGCAGGCGCCCTCCTCGCAAAACGGCTTTTTCCTGCGCGATCTGTTCTCGAAGGTGATCTTCGCCGATCGTCAGACCGTGCGACAGTTCGCGAGCCCAGCCAAGACACGGCTGCGCTACGGCACGTTCTTCACGTTCGTCGCTGTACTGGCACTGGCGCTCGGCGGCTGGACGTGGTCCACGATCGGCAATCAGCAGCTCGTCGCAAACGTGCAAGCCGATCTCGACAACGTCGTTCGCATTCAGCAAGGCCACAACGACCTGCAATCGCGCCTGCAGGCAATGGACATTCTCGAAGACCGCATCGATCAACTCGAACAGTTCCGCCGCGATCGGCCGCTCTCCGTCTCGCTCGGCCTGTATCAGGGCGATCGCATCGAGCAGCGCTTGCTCGCCGAGTACTACCGCGGCGCAAGGCAATTGATGCTCGATCCGGTCTCGCAGAACCTTGCATCGTTCCTGCGCGACGTCAATGCGCATCCCGATCAGCTGACACCGCTCACGCGCCCCCCCGAATCGGGCGCCGTGACCGTTTCCGCGCGCAGCGGCACGTCGGCGCTGAGTCAGCAAAGTGCGCAAGGCGGGCTTTACAGCGATGCCTCACCGACCAACGTCGAAGATGCCTATAACGCACTCAAGACCTACCTGATGCTGTCGGACAAGCGCCATGTCGAGGCGGCTCATCTGACCGATCAGCTCGCGCGTTTCTGGCGGGGTTGGCTCGAGACGAATCGCGGCAACATGCCGCGCGGCGACATGATCAGGAGTGCCGAACGCATGATCACGTTCTATCTCTCGCGTGTATCCGACGACGACTGGCCGATGATCGACGCCAATCTTTCGCTCGTCGATCAGACGCGCGAGAATCTGCGCCACGTCGTGCGCGGCATGCCGGCGCGTCAGCGCGTGTACGAGGAAATCAAGGCGCGCGCTTCGACACGGTTCGCGCCGATGACGGTGGCGCGCATCGTCGGCGACAACAACGCCAATCTCGTCGCCGGCAGTTATGCGATTCCGGGCACGTTCACGCGCGATGCCTGGTTCCAGTACGTGCAGCCCGCCATTCGCGATGCCGCCACGAAAGAGCTGCAGGCCAAGGACTGGGTGCTCAACACCGCGTCGCAGGACGACCTCACGCTCGAGGGCAGCCCCGAACAAATCCAGAAAGCGCTGGTCGGCATGTACAAGACCGACTATGCGCAGCACTGGCAGCGCTTCATGCAGGGTATCGCCATTCAGGACTTCGGCAGCTTCGATCAGGCCGTCGCATCCATGAACCGTCTCGGCGACCCCCAAGATTCGCCGATCCGCAAAATCTTCGAGACGGCGTACGACCAGACCGCCTGGGACAATCCTGCACTCGCTTCCACTACGCTGCAGCGTGCGCAAAAGGGCGTGAGCGGCTGGTTCAAGCGGATGTTCTCGTCACGCGAGCAGGCGGCGCAAAACGCCGGCATCGACATCGATCCGGGCGCGCTCGCGCCGGCGACGATGGGCCCGGTGGGCACGGCATTCACCGGCCTTGCGCGCATCGTCGCCAAGCAGGGAGACAACTCCTTGCTTCGAGGCTACATGGAGACGCTCTCGAAGGTGCGCACACGCTTCAATCTGCTCAAGAATCAGGGCGACCCCGGCCCCGGCGCGCGCGAGCTGATGCAGCAAACGCTCGAAGGCAACGGCTCGGAGCTTGCCGATTCGCTGAAGTTCGTCGACGAGCAGATGCTCACCGGTCTGACCGACGATCAACGCAAGGCGCTGCGTCCGCTACTCGTGCGGCCACTGATGCAGGCGTTCGCCGTCGTGATCGGGCCCGCCGGGGACGAAGTGAACAAGGTGTGGAACGCACAGGTGCTCCAGCCGTTCCAGACATCGCTTGCGAACAAGTATCCGTTCATGGCCAATGCGAAGGTCGAGGCCGGTGCCGGCGAAATCGCGCAGGTGTTCGGCCCGGACGGCGCCGTTTCGAAGTTTGTCGGGACCACGCTGGGGCCGCTCGCGGTCAGGCGCGGCGATACGCTGAGCCCGCGCACGTGGGGCGGCATGGGCGTCGCATTCACGCCCGACTTCTCGAGCGGGTTCGCACGCTGGGTCGCTCCGCTTTCGGGCGCGGCGGCAGGCGGGGCGCAAGCGACGGCGGAGCCGCAAACCGTCTTCCAGATCCTGCCTCAGCCCGGTGCAAAGACGACCGAATACACGCTGACGATCGACGGCCAGCAACTGCGTTACCGCAATACGCCCGCACAGTGGGCCAACTTCGTATGGCCCAACCCGCAGGGCGCTGCCGGTGCCACGCTCACGGCGACGACGTTCGATGGCCGCACGATTCAGCTCGTCAACGAACCCGGGCGCTACGGGCTCGAGAAGCTGATCAATTCGGCACAACGCAAGCGCAATGCCGATGGCACGTTCGACCTGTCGTGGACGCAAGGCGATGTGACCGTCGCCTTCAGCATGCGCATCGTCAGTACGTCGCAACCGCAAGCCGGCAGCGGCGATGCGCCCCAGCAACAGAGCTTGCGCGGTACACGGCTGCCTGCGAGCGTCGTCGACGTCGCGGCAGCCCGTGCGAATGCCGCGGCCGCAAGCGGCTCGACGCCGGCAACGGCACTCGCTTCGGGCGTGACGACGGCCGCCGCTTCGGGCGCTGCCACTTCCGGTGCGACGCCGGGCATCGACTCGCCACGCACCGTATCGACCAATCCGGCCGCCCCCCCTACCGCGGCCACGAACCCGGGAGCCGCGCAATGACGCAATCGGTCCAGGCGCAATTGGCCTATTTCGGCAAAATTCCCTCGCGCGGCGATTTCGTCAAAAGCACGAACAATGCGCAGCTCCTGCAAACGCTGGACCGCTGGATTGCGCAAGCGATGGAGCTGCTTGCCGAAGATCCGCGTTGGAAGATCGTCTACGAGAACGCCCCGCCGATGAACTTCGCGTTCCTCGGTTCGCAAAGCAAGCTTGCCATCGCCGGTCACATGGTGGCGAGCCACGATGTCTCGTCGCGGCGCTTTCCGCTGGTCGCGGCAACCGCCCTCGAGGTCGAGCGCCCGCTCGCCTTCCTCGCGCGCAGTCCGCTCGCATTCGCGCGGCTCTGGTCGCGCGCCGCGGCTCAGATGCGAGAGCTTTACGAGTGCACCGAGCCGAGCGCCGCGCTGCAGGCATTGGGCGACACCCAGGTCTCGATCGACGCCGGACAATCGAATTCGCACGACGGCACGTTTTCGGATTTCGTCGAGCATCAAACCTTGGCCGGGCTCGAGCAGATGTTGCTCGCCAGCGGCCATCCGGTACGACTGCGCGGCGCGATGCACGCACTCGGCTCGCTCCTCAAGCCCGTGATGCAAAGCAAATCCCGGCATCTCGAGCGCGGACTCACCTTGCCGTTGCCGAACGACACGTTCTACCGAAGCCTGGTTGCGGCGTTCTGGCTTGAACTCGTCGCACCGTTTCTCTCGCAAGCCGATTTCGAGGTCGCGGTGTTCATCGGTACCATTGCCGAACGCGAGCGTCTCGTCATCGGCTTCAACGGCGCATCCGCAAAAACGCTTCATAGCGTCATCGATCCGCAGGCTTATGCGACACATAACATCGATATTGACGATCCCGAATGGGTCGACGAACACGCACAAAACGAACCGGGCATCAGCAAGCTCGTCAGCTATCTGGAGCAACCTCAGCTCTCGCTGCGTATCGCCATCGATACGTTCAGAGAAGCATTCATCGGGGCGTAAGACGATGGTTGCAATGCTTCCTCGCGTGCTGACGCGCATAGCGGCCGTTACCGCATTCGCCGGGGCGGCCGGTTTGACAGCCGGCGCCGCATTCGCCGATACAGCGGGGCCCGTCAATGTTTCTCCGGTCGACAACAGCGGTATCGGCATCCGCTCGACTCCGATAGCGCCGACGCAGCCGTCCGGCCAGGCCGCGCAGGCTGGGCAGCAGCCTGGCGCGGCCAACACCGCGACACGCGTTCCGCCGCCGGTCAACGCGACACCGGGACAAGTCGTCGCCAGCGGCAAGGTACCCGACGAATCGACGCGCGCGGCCGTGCTGCAGCGCCTGCGCGACACGTACGGCGCCGCAAACGTCGTCGATCAGATCGAGGTGGGCAATGTCGATACGCCGCCGAACTGGGCTGCCAATGTCCAAAAGCTCATCGGTCCGCAGTTGAAGCAGATCAGCAAAGGGCAGTTGAAGATCGATGGGACGCAGATCGACGTCAAGGGCGAGGTCGGCAACGAGGCGCAGCGCCAGCAGATCGCCAGCGATATGGCCAATGCGCTCAATCCCACGTACACGATCAAGAACGGCTTGCGCGTCAGCGCTTCGGAGCAAGGTGTGCTCGATAGCACGCTGGCGAACCGCACGATCGAGTTCGAGACCGGAAGCGCGATGCTGACGCCGCAGGGGCGTTCGATCCTCGATCAGATGGCCGCGGCGCTCGCCAGGCTGTCCGGCAAAACGGTGGAAATCATCGGGCACACGGACAACTCGGGCAATCGCGCCTCGAATATCACATTGAGTCAGGCCCGGGCGGACGCGGTCAAAGGCTATCTCGTGACGAAGGGTATCGCGCCGCAATCGATGACGACGATGGGCGTCGGGCCCGATCAACCGATTGCGTCGAACGATACCAGCGATGGACGCGCGCGTAATCGGCGAATCGAGTTTCGTGTCGGGAAGTAAGTCGGGCCACGTATCGATGCATACCGCATCCGGCGCGAAGGCTCATTGCGCGTCCGGCTTCACCCCGAGCAGCTCGCGCAAATGCGCGAGCGATCCGTCGTCTTTCACCACGGCAGCCAACCATTGATGCAGCGGCATATCGGCCCATTCCGCGGCCTTGTCCGCCAAATAGGCCGCCGGGCTATGCGGCTCCGTTGCCCGTAAGAACTGGGCAACGGCACGCAATTGCGCCACCGCATCGGCACGGTTTTGAATCACGCCCGAATGCCGGGCTTGCGGCGTCGAAACCATTGGCGTTCCTTGCGAAAGCGGCGTCTTGAATGTCGGCTCGGCGCGCTCGACGCTCGGTGCCGATGGCGACTGAGCGGGGCTGCCCGAAGGCACTTCGACGCTCACGCCAACGTCGCGCGCGAATCGCTCCGCCAGCCCGTGGACGAAAGCGTAGGAATCCTTGACTTGCCGAAAGCTCGGGGCCGCCTCTTGCGCACGTGTCTCGAGTTCTTGTTCGAGCGCGAGCATCGCCGCCTCGAACGCCTTCAGATCGGCCAACAATGCGCGATAAAACGGCACCGGCGTCGCGCGCTTCGCCGCATCGATCTGCTCGAAGGAGGGTTTGCCGCGCGCAATGTCGTCGGCGTGATCGGGGTCGCGCTTGATCGCCTGCGCGACATTCGATGCGACCTCCCAATCGATGGCGGTAAAGCCGGCGCTCGATGTCTGCGTCAACGGCATTTCGCGCAGCAGTTGCGCAGTGCGAGCCACGAGCCAGGTCACGTTGCCGAGCCGGTACTCGGTGTCCTCCCCTTCGGCCAGCGGATGCACCTTGTCCCAGTACTGAGCGCAAAGCCCGCTCAGCAACGTGTAGCCCTGCGTCAAACCCGATATCCCTTGCTTGATCGCAAGCGCCTCGGTCAGCCACGCGGCCACGCGCAGATCTTTCGTCCGCTTGCTCAGCAGCTCGGTGCACCGTTCGATCACGAGGCTCCAGTTGGCCTCCTTGATCTCGGTCACCCACTCGCCCTGGTCGAGCGATGGATCGTCGAAACGGCGCGCATGCTGAATTTCGTCAAAATCGTTCGAAAACAACATATCCTCGCCGCATGTCGATGCGCCGTCCAACGGCGCCAAAAGCGGTGCAAGATCGATTGCCATCTCATGCCACCTTGTATTCGAATTCGCCGTCCTCGCCGGCACGCACGGCGATCCTCTCCATCCGGTCCCCTTGCGCCACCCGTCCCAGTACCTGCTGCGCCAATTCGGGCAGCAGCGTACCGTTCAGAATATGGTCGACGTTGCGCGCGCCCGAGTCGACTTCGGTGCAACGCGCCAGCACCGCATCGACGAGCGACTCGTCCCACGAAAACTGTGCGCGGTGATTGGCGGCAATCCGATCGCGAATACGCCCGAGCTTCAGTTCGATGATTTCGGCGAGAACGTCATCGGAAATGGGGTAATATGGAATCACCTTGACGCGTCCGAGAAAGGCCGGCTTGAACGTTTTGTAAAGTTGCGGGCGCAACATCTCCGAGAGCGCGTCGGCATCGGGCAACTCTTCGGCCTGCTTGTTCAGGCACGCCTGCATCACGGCCGAAGATCCGACGTTCGACGTCAGGATGATCAGCGCATGCCGGAAGTCGATTTCGCGCCCTTCGGCATCGTCGAGCGTTCCCTTGTCGAACACCTGAAAGAACATCTCGAGCACATCGGGATGCGCCTTTTCGATCTCGTCGAGCAGTACCACGGAATAGGGATTGCGCCGCACCGCTTCCGTCAGTACGCCGCCCTCGCCATAGCCGACGTATCCGGGCGGCGACCCTTTGAGCCCCGATACGCTATGCGCCTCCTGATACTCGCTCATATTGATGGTGATGAGCTTGCGCTCGCCACCGTAAAGAATATCGGCGAGCGCCAGCGCCGTCTCGGTCTTGCCCACGCCCGAAGGTCCGACGAACAGAAATACGCCGCGCGGCTTATTCGGGTCTTCCAGATTCGCGCTGGCTGTGCGCACGCGCTGCGCAATCGCTTCTAGCGCATGGTCCTGTCCGATGACGCGCGCGGCGAGCAGATCCTTCAGACCGAGCACGGTGCGAAGCTCGTCCTTCACCATGCGTCCGAGCGGAATGCCCGTCCACGAAGCGACGATCTCCGCGACGACATGGCCGTCGACCTGCAACGGCACCATGGGCCTCGATTGCTGGATCGCCTGCAACGACGACATCTGCTCGGCGAGCGCCGCGCGGGCGGCATCGGCCTCGTCGGCGCTCGCCGTCTCGAGCGCCGCACGCAACTCGCCGATACGCGTCACGAGCGCGCGCTCCTGCTCATAACGCGCTTCGTCGGCCGCAAGCGTTTCGACGTCGGTCGCACGCGCAGCGCGCAGCTCGGCAAGCCGCTCTTCATGCCCGGCTCCAGCCGAACCGCCTGCGACCTCGCGTTCGAGCGAAGCGATCTCCGCATCGATACGCTCGATCCGTTTGCGCGCATCGTCGATCGCGGCGGGTGTCGAACCGTGCGCGAGCGCGACCTTTGCGCAGGCGGTATCGAGCACGCCGATGGCCTTGTCGGGCAATTGACGCGCCGTGATATACCGGTGCGAAAGACGCACGGCCTCGGTGATGGCCTCATCGAGAATGCGCACATTGAAGTGCGCTTCCATGCGCGGCGCCAACCCGCGCACCATGGCGGCCGCCAAAGCCTCGCCGGGCTCGTCGATCTTCACCACCTGAAAACGCCGCGCAAGCGCGACGTCCTTCTCGAAGTACTTGCGATACTCGCTCCAGGTCGTGGCGGCGACCGTGCGAAGCTCTCCGCGCGCGAGCGCGGGCTTCAGCAAATTCGCCGCATCGTTTTGCCCCGCTTGTCCGCCCGCGCCGATGATCGTGTGGGCTTCGTCAATAAAAAGAACGATCGGCACGACGCTCTTCTTCACTTCGTCGATGACGTTTTTCAAACGATTTTCGAACTCGCCTTTGACACTGGCGCCGGCCTGCAGCAACCCCATGTCCAGCACATGCAGCGCCACGCCTTTCAGCGGCTCGGGCACGTCGTCGGCCGCGATGCGCAGTGCGAGCCCCTCGACGACCGCCGTCTTGCCCACGCCGGCCTCCCCGGTCAGGATGGGGTTGTTCTGACGGCGCCGCATCAGGATGTCGATGGTCTGCCGGATCTCGGCTTCGCGCCCGATGACGGGATCGATCTTGCCTTCCCGCGCACGTTGCGTGAGATTCGTCGTATAGGTATCGAGCGCGGGCGTCTTCGATGCCCCGGGCACGGCTAGACCGGGTATCGCGCCGTCCGCCTCGCCCGAGCCATCCGTGCCTCGGCTCGCGCGCACCGGCACCGCCTCAGCCTCGTGCGATCCCGCCGTGATCTCGTCGAATTTGTGCTTCAGCGCTTCGATGGGCACCTCGGCGAAAACGGCCGACATCCGCTGTGCAAACTGCGCCAGATCGGGTGCACCGAGCAGCGCGAGCAGCAGGTGCCCCGAGCGGATGCGCGCCGCATGCGAATCGAGCGACGCAATCAACCACGCCTGCTCGAAAAGCGCGATCAGATGCGGCGAAAACACCGGTGTGCGCGTGTTGCCGGTTTTCAGGCGCCCGAGCTCGCGCTCGAGGTCGCGGCGCAATGTGTCGGCGCTCAGCCTGTTCGTGCGCAGCACGATCCCGAGATCGCTCGAGGTATCGTCGAGCAGAGCGAGAAACAAATGTTCGAGGTCGACCTCATAGTGACCGCGGGCGAGGCACAGGCTCGCGGCACGCGTGGCCGCATCGAGGCACAGTGCGTCGAGCTTGGCAATGAGGGTCTTCAGAGGCGTGCTCATGAGTCGACAGTTCCTGTGTCTGGGAATGAATGGATGAGGTTCAGTTCGTAGCGTGCGTCGTCGCGATCGCACACCGCTTCGCGCGTGCAAAGAAAGGCATCCCAGCCCAGCCGCGCGCCTGCGCCGAGCTGGCTCGTGCCGACCTCTTCGCGCGCCAGGACGAGCCATACCTCGTACTCGAGCATGTCGCCGGCCGCAATCGAAAGCATGCGCTCGAGCGCGATGGCCGACGCAGCGCCCGGCAGAAATGCTTCGTAGTCCTTTTTATTGAGCGGGCCGACGACGAGCCGCGCGCGCATATCGCGTTGCCAGACGCGCTCTCCCGCGAGCGCGGTGGCGCCGAGCTTTGCGTTGGCCAGGCCGAGCCGCGAAAGACGTTCGGCCGGCACCTCGTACCACTTGCCGATGAACTGCTCGACCTGCACGGGCACGCGAAAGTATTCCGACAATGCACGCGCCAAATAGGCGGCGGACATCGGCCGATGCCGGATCGGCAGCGCGAAGCCGGCCAACGCTTCGTCGACGAGCGCGCCGGGACCGCGCTGCAGCGCGGCGCGCGTCGGCACATGGGTCAGTCCCGCAAGCGCCAGCAGCAGCGGGAGATAGCGTTCGTTCCGATCGAGCTCGTAATGAAACGGCAGGCGATACTTTTTCCACGCCTCGTAAAAAAGCGCCGTCGCCCGATCGGAAAACACATCGAAAAACTCGCGCGCGGCCCGGTCGCGCTGCAACTGTTCGCGAGCGGCGAGCTGCTCGGTGTAATGCAGCGGCAGCGCGCCCTGGCCACCCAACATGCCGAAGAACGACGGCGTCAGTTCGATCCGCGCGAGCGATTGGTCCGCCATCGCCGCGCGGCGCTCCTCGGGGTTCGCGAGCGCAGCGCCCGCGTGATCGTAGGAAACTGCGCGCTCGAGCTCGCTCGGCGCGAACGTCAACGACAACGTGCTGCGGAATCCGATACGTCCGGCGACGCGTTCGCCGGCGCGGCGCGACACCTGCTGCGCGAACCACACCTCGAGCACGCGCACGGCCTGGAAAAATTGAAAGCGGTACGGCTCGTCGAGGAGCCGCTCCACTACGCCAGCATCGAATCGGCGCTGCGCGGCTTGCATCGCATGATCTCCTCGCCCGTGCGCTTGGACACGGCAACCAGTTGTACGAAGCTGTTCAGACTGACGTAGAGTCCGAAAAACATATCGAGCGCGCGAATGAACGACGCGAGGCTCGTGCCGACGAAATGCGTTTCGTCGACGGTGAGGCGCACTTCGTTACCGCGCACGAACGTCGCGAACGGCTTGCCGGGCAGCCATACGACAGCAGGCCGCGCTTCGAGCGCGACGATGCCTTCGATGTGACGGATCGAAGCCGGGGTGCGCCGAAGATCGTAGAGGACGAGCAGCTCCTTCAGCGTCGATAGATCCTCGCGTAAAAGGGAGACCTCCGACAAGGCGAGATGCGAAATCAACCGCCAATGCATCGACGCGCCACGCTCGATTCGCACGCTCGGCGTGGGGCGGCACAGCATCGAGACGGGCCCGTCGAAAATCGTTCGGTCGGCGAACAAATCGCCGCCTTCGAGGCCGATCGCGAGCCGCGCGGGCAAATCGCGATTCGTGCAGGTGAGCGCGAGGCTCACCGTGCTCGTCATGGCGCGCGCGGGCGAAAAATGCGCATCGACGACGGACAGCTCGGTTTCGTAGCCCGGGCTCATCTGCGCAACCCGCGCATTGCGACGCGCAAACCAATATCGGCCGAGTTGAGACGGCTCGTCGTGATGCAGCGCGTAAAACGGCCGGAACTCCTCGACAGACTGTTCGCCGACGCACTCCTTCACCACATGAACGGCATCGATCGAATAGACCTCGTAAGCGTGCGCGTGGCGGGCGTCGGCGATGACGGGATACGAGACAGCCTCGTGGCTGATGCGAATCGGCTCGCCGCGTCGCGCGAAGAGATTGACGACGGGCGTCGCAAAGAGACGCAGATGGTGCGCCGACAGCGTTTCGACGAGTCGCGGCGCCTGCGTTTCCCCGCGCGTCTGCCTGATCGCCACATGCAGCGTCAGCCGGCGGCATGGCCCACTGGTCCGAAGCATCTCCGCCAGGCCAAAATCGATGAAATCGAATTTCTCGGGAAACGCGAAATACTCGGTCAGCAAACGGTAGGCTGGGTGCGATCTCGCCGGGTAATCGATCAGCGCCTGATCGTCGGCGAAGCCGGTCTGCTCGATCGGCATGCCCTCGAGCCGCCTCCAGGCCCCCGGCTCGGCCGCCCCTTCCGGCTCGCTCGAATCGCCCACCTCGACGTAGGCCGCCGTAGCCCGAATGAAAATGCAATCGGCCAATGCCGCGGTAAACGACTGCTCGGCGTGAAGATAGGCGCGCAACGTCGCGAGTCCCGACGCATGCAAGCCCATATCGGGCGACGTACTCTCGAACGTGAAGGACAGCACCCCCGAGACATTGCCCGGCAACACCGGGGCATTGGGGGGCAACGCGGCGAGCGGTCGATAGCGTGCCCGCGTGATGGCGACCGGCGCCAGCGTGACGTCGAATGCGGTACGGAACTGGCAGCGCACGCCCCGAACCTCGCGGCTCTCGAGCAACGTCCCGCGTGGAATCACGACCGGCGCGCGCGGAATCACGACCGGCGCGCGCAGCGCGGTCGCGGCGCTCGCGCCGAACTGAGCAATGGAGCAAGACGGAAACGGACGCAGGTAGTGCGGATAGAGCACTTCGAAAAGTGCCTCGGCAAACTCCGGATATTCGTCGTCGAGCTTCTTGTTGATTCGCGCGCCGAGCAGCGCAAACGAATCGATCATCCGCTCGACATGCGGGTCATCGCTTTGCTCGCCGCTGATGGCAAGCCTGGCCGCGATCTTCGGGTAGCGATCCGCGAACTCGCGCGAATACTGCCGCAAAAATGCCAGCTCCCGCTCGTAATAAGGCAGCAACGCTTCCATCTATATTCCCCGAGCGCGGGCGCTTCGCTCCGTTTCTTGGCCTGCCTCTAATCACTCGTACACGCGGCTGCGCGACGCATCGGTGCTGCGCCGCGAGCGGGTGACGGAGTATTGCAGCGTGGACGCCTGCAGCATGGCATCGAAGCTGACCGGCTCTTCGGCCGGGTGGACGACGAGCTTCGCCCGGATCGCGAAGTAAAGCGCATTGGTCGATTGCGCGTTCAACTCCAACGAAACCGTCACTTCGCGCAATCGCTGCTCGTGCCGCGCGATGGCGTTACGAATCGATGTGCAAATGAACCCGCGATCGGCGTGGCTTGCGAGACTCAGTCCCGCGAAGTCGTTCAACCCGTAAGTCAAGACCGAACGCTGGCATTCGACGAGTTTCTCGAGCTGTCCTTCGGTGAACACGATACGCGTGTTGAGCAGTGCCTCGACATCGCGCGCCACGCGGCTCTTGAGCTCGTCGAGCGACATCTGCCGCATCGCGGCCGGTGCCGGCGAATGCGGATCGTCGTCGAAAAGCTTGTCGAGCAAGCTCGGTTCGAATCGCTTCATCGGTACGTGCGCGCCTCGCTCTACCCTCGGAACGGCACGGGCGGATACCGGTGCGGACACCGGCATGCCGCCCGCTTCGCAACATCAGACCGCGTAGGTCTTGTCGTTCTTCGTGAGGCTCCAGGCGCCCTGCGCATTGCCGCCCTGGTTGCCGCCCACCTTCTGCTGCGTGTACTTCCACTGGACGGCGGCATACTTGAGCGAGAACGTCTCGCTCGGCAGGCCTTCGCCCACCACGC
The DNA here is from genome assembly GCF_036503415.1 of Trinickia sp. Classification (GTDB taxonomy): domain Bacteria; phylum Pseudomonadota; class Gammaproteobacteria; order Burkholderiales; family Burkholderiaceae; genus Trinickia. The sequence continues at coordinate 79,291 of NZ_DASXWY010000039.1, forward strand.
TCGGCGCAATGCTCGAAATGATCACGTACTTGAGCTTGATTTCGAGGTATTTGACGCGCTTGCCCTCGCCGTCCGCACGCATGAAGTCGATCGTGACTTCATCGAACGTCGTGCCGCCCGAAGCGTGCTGATAAAGCAGCGGACTGACGACATCGATGTCTTTCGTGAACGTCATGTCGGCATGCTCGCAGCGCTCGGCCGTATGGCCGCCTGCCGTCGACGCCGTTGCCGAGCGCGGCTGGACGATCGAATGCGCCCACGAATTCAACTCGATCCAGCCGGTGTGGTCCTTGTCGGCGGATTCGCCTTGGATGGCAGGGTTGCCGAACTTCAAAAACATATCTTTCATGGCTTCTCGACTCCCGAAGTGGCGGTTTAAAAGCGAGCCGGGCAGCGGCCCCGGCCCGTTAAATTGAAATTGGATTTAGGTGTCAGGCGCCTGCCGGCTTGGGCAGGTCCGCGACGAGCCGCAGCGAAATCGACAGCTCGTCGAGCTGAAAATGCGGACGCAGGAACGCGACCGAGCGATACGAGCCCGGCTTGCCGGGAATCTCGGCCACCTGGATCGACGCTTCGCGTAACGGAAACTGCGCCTTTTGCTCTTGCGTTGCGTTGTCGTCGAGCAGGACGTATTGCGAGATCCAGCGGTTCAGGAACGTCTCGACGTTTTGCGCCGAGGCAAAGCTGCCGATCTTGTCGCGCATCATCGCCTTCAGGTAGTGAGCGATGCGCGAGACCGAGAAAATGTATTGCAGTTGGGCGGACAGCACGGCATTCGCGTTTGCGCTGTCCGTGTTGTACTTTTTCGGCCGTTGTACCGACTGCGCCGCGAAGAACGCCGCGTAATCCGAATTCTTGCAATGCACGAGCGGAATGAACCCGAGATCGCTCAGCTCCTTTTCGCGCCGATCGGTGATCGCGATTTCGGTCGGACACTTCAGCGCGATCTCGCCGTCGTCCGTCTTGAACGTGTGCGTGGGCAGATCTTCGACGAGTCCGCCGCCTTCCACGCCGCGAATCGCGGCGCACCAGCCGAAATCGTCGAACGCGGCCGTGAGCCGTGCGGCGAAGGCCCACGCGGCGTTGCACCAGAGGTACTTGTTGTGATCGGTGCCGTCCACGTCCTCGACGAAGTTGAACGAGTCCGCAACGAGGCCGTCCTTCGGATTGAACGGCAGGCGCCCCAGGTACCGCGGCAGCGTCAGGCCGACGTAGCGCGAGTCTTCGGACTCGCGGAACGACTTCCACTTCGCGTATTCGACGGTATCGAAGACTTTGCCGAGATCGCGCGGCTTGCCGAGATCGGCAAACGATTCGAGGCCGATGATCTCGGGCGACGCCGAGGTGATGAAAGGCGCGTGGGCGGCGGCGGCGACATGCGACATCTGCTCGATGAAGTACATGTCCTCCGGCTGACGCGTGATCTCGAAGTCGCCGACCAGCGCGCCGAACGGTGCGCCGCCGAACGTGCCGAACTCTTCCTCGTAGACCTTCTTGAACAGCGCGCTCTGATCGAATTCCGACGCGTTCTTGAAGTCGCGCACGATCTCGCGCTTGGCCGCATGGAGCGCCTTGATCTTGATCGTCGAACCGGTGTTGCTCTCCTTGCACAGGTATTCGAGTCCGCGCCAGGTGCTTTCCATGCGCTGAAACTCCGGCGCATGCATCACTTCGCTCAACTGAACGGAGAGCAGGCGATCGAGCTCCGCAATGCGCGCGTCGAGCGTAGCGGACAGATTGTCCGATACGACGACGGTGCCTTCGAGCACCTGGTGCGCGAGCTCGCTGATGAGGTCTTTTGCCCGCGCATGCTCCGAATCGGATTTCGCGACTTTGCTTTTTTCGACGATCTCGTCGAGCAACGACGTTGCCGTGCTCGTTTCCGCGAGCGCCGTGCTCGCCATGGCCGTTTGCTGATTCATATCACCCCCGCTCGGGCTCACTCGCCCTGCTTGTCCTGGTCCGCGTCGTTGTCACTCTCGCGCGCCGTGCCCGTCAACGTCTGCAGCTGCTGCGTGTTGGCGAGCACTTCGCTCAACAAGGTTTCCAGCTTGTCGTTGCCGGCGAGCTTGTTGCGCAGATCGGCAAGCTTCGAGCGTGCGTCGAGCAGGCGTTGCAGCGGCTCGATCTGGTTGACGACCTCGTCCGGGCTGAAGTCGGCCATCGAGCGAAAACGCAGGTCGACCGCAAACGAACCACCCGCGTCGGTCAATCGATTCTTGACCTGAAAAGCCGCGCGCGGCTCCAGGCCTTTCATGACATCGTCAAAATTGTCGCGATCGATATTGACGAACTTGCGCTCGCGCAGCTTCGGCTGCTCGACTTCCGATTGCCCGGCCAGATCGGCAACGACACCGACGACGAACGGCAACTCCTTCACCTCGATCGCATCGCCGCGCTCGACCTCATAGGTCAGTTGCACGCGCGGCGGACGCACTTTTTGCAAGCGCTTTTGAATACTTTCTTTCTTCGCCATCGACGGCTCCCCGAAACGTTGGTTCAAACGGACCGTTCAGCGAAGCGCGCTGAAAGGATCTGCGCCGCTGCCGGCCGGCTTTGCGGCGGCGGGTTCGTCGGGCTTGGACGCCGTCGTTGCCGCGTTCGCCCCATCCGCCCCGGCTTCTTTCGCGGCCGGCGCCGGATGACGCGCGATGCGGCGGCGCTTCGCCACGGGCTTTTTCTGCACGACTTCTTCCGGGAAGAGCGTTGCCTGCCCGAGCGTGTCGCGCAGTTCGTGAGCGAGCGTCTGAGCGTCGCTCTTCGCGTCGCCCGCAAGCGCGGCGTCCTGCCTCAATTCGCCGAGCGACTGCGTGGCAATGCGCAGGCCGCTCACGGCCAGTACGCTCTTGGCCGCGCGATCGGTCGAATCGCGCTGCAAGGCTTCTTGCGCGGCGACGATCGCCTGACCGTAGTGGTTTTGATCGAACTGGATTTGAGCGATGCGCGACCACGGCTCTTCGCGTGTCGGGTCCGCCTTGGTCAACTGTTGATACAGCGCGATCGCTTTGTCCTTGTCACCGCCTTTTGCGACGGTGTCGGCATCGGCCAGCGCCTTGTTGAATGCCTCGGGTGTGGTTTGCTGAGCCGATTGCTGTGTCGCGCAGCCAGCGATAGCGGCGCATACGAGCACCGCCGCGGAAAGTTTTATAGAAAGTCGCTGTTTCATGATTTGTTGGTACCGCCTAGCGGTTTATTTAATTCGCCCGGAAACCACAGCTTTGCTTTGCGGCGAGTGCGCGCGTATAGTACCGGCCAAATTTCCATAATTCAACTTCTATCGTGTGATATAGGTCGAGTAGGAATTCTTTGAATAAGGAACGGACACGGGCGGGGAGGAAACATTTTCCGAGTCTATTTTGAGTTGATTCCGCATTAAGCAAAATTTGCCGGACGGGGCGGCGTATTAGCCACTATACAAACTTGTCCGTTTTCTAGTTTTAAAGGATTGCAGGCGCCGTTCCGGCTGCTTTTCCCACACTTTGGATGGAGCACCGGCATCGGCCGGATTAGTTCGATGAGGCCATATTTCAGACACGCCATGGCACCGCTTGCGGTCGCCTTGTCACTCTCGGGGTGCGCCGCCGGTGTGCCCATGCTCGGCGCCGCAGCGTCGGCCGCGCTCCAGGTGGCCGGCCTCGGCAAGCCCGCCGTGCCCGACTCGCAGAAACCGCCGCGCGACATTTCGCTGACGCTCGCCGCCGCGCCCAACCTGAATGCGGCCAACGACAGGCATCCGCTTGCCGTGGTCGTGCGGCTATACGTACTCAAGGATCCGACTTCATTCCAGCAGGCCGGCTTCGACGCCTTTACCGACCCCGCGAAAGAAAAAAGCGCCTTGGGCGCGGATTTGCTCGGCGTGCGCGAGGTGACGCTGATTCCGGGCCAGCGCTATCAAATGGTGGAGAAGGTTTCGCGTGAAGCGCAGGCGTTCGGTATCGTCGCGCTCTTTCGCGATCCCGCCATGCGGCGATGGAAATTCGCCTTCGATCCGGTGAAATCGGAGAAATCCGGCATAATGATCGGCCTTCACAGTTGTGCGATGACCGTCGCGAACGGCACGGTCATTCCGCCCGATCCGGGTCTGCCTATGCCTGCGTTGAATATGCTGTCAGCGGTGTCTTGCGGATGAAGGCACGCACCAATGAGCAGTCAATGCATGTTGAATGCACCTTTTATGACCGCATGCGCGGCGTTTTGACTTTCCTTGCGGATTCGAGATGAGTTATTCGGCGAAATTGCTTTGGGGAGAAGGCCTTTTTCTCAGGCCTCAGCATTTCCAGCAACAGGACGCTTATCACGAGGCGCGCGTTTTCGAATCGATACGCGCCATTCAACCGTACAACTGGGGCGTACGCTCGGTGCGCTTCGATCCCGATTCGCTCAACAACAAGTCGTTGCGAATCGCGGAGCTCTCGCTCATCTTCCCGGACGGCACGCTTTATACGGCCCCGCAGGCAGACGAGTTGCCCGAATCGATCTCGCTCGATACGCTGCCCGACGGCGTCAGCGAGTTCGTCTTCTATCTCGCGCTGCATCCGTTGCGCGACACGGGCAACCACGATTCCGGCGAAACGAACGGCGGCTTCGGGTCGCGCTACGCGAGCAAGCAGTTGCCGGTAGCCGACCAGTTCACCGATGCGGCCACGGCCAATCTCACGTTCCTCAAGACGCGCGTCAAACTGATCGGCCACAACGAACCGCGCGCTCAACTGATCGCGGTGCCGATCGCGCGCGTGAAGCGCACGGCGGCTTCGGGCTTCGAGCTCGACGAGACCTTCGTGCCGCCGACGCTTGCCATCGAAGCATCGCCCGTGCTGCACCAGTGCTTGCGTCAGCTCATCGATGCACTGCAAGCGAAGGTGAGCGCGCTTTACGGGTTTCATCGCGAGCCGACGAAGAACATCATCGAGTTCCGCTCGGGCGACATCGCCTCGTTCTGGCTGCTGCATACCGCGAATGCGGCGGTTGCATCGCTCGTGCACTTGCTGCAGCACGCATCGCTGCACCCGGAGCGGCTCTTTCAGGAGCTGCTGCGACTTGCCGGTCAATTGATGACGTTTTCCAAACGCTATTCGCTCACCGATCTGCCCGCGTATCGACATGACGATCCGGGGCCCGCGTTCGAGACGCTCGACACCATCGTGCGCGACTTGCTCGAGACCGTGATTTCGACGCGCCATTTCGCGATCGCGCTCGAAGAGGTCCGCCCTTCGTTTCATATCGGCCGGCTCGATTCGGGCAAGATCGACGAGAAGACCACCTTCTTCATCGCCGTCTCGGCGGACATGGCACCTGTCGAACTCGTCGAGGCCGTCCCCGCGCGCTTCAAGGTCGGCGCGCCTGACGACGTCGATAAGCTCGTGCTCTCCGCGATGCCCGGCGTGAAGCTCGTCTACACGCCGCAAGTGCCGCCCGCCGTGCCGGTACGCCCCGGTGCATGCTACTTCTCGCTGGACGCGCGGGGCACGCTATACGAGCGCATGCTGCAGGCACAGTCGGCGATGATCTATACGCCGTCGGGCATCAACGATCTCAAACTCGAACTCATTGCGGTGACATCGTGACCGAAGTCCCTTCCCTTTTCGGCGGCAGCGCACCGCCGGCGACGTCCGCGTCGAGCACCGAGACCGGCGCCCAGGCGCGCTCGCTGCGCGATTTGCTCTATGACGGCTTTTTCATGCTGTTTCTGCTCAAGCAAGGGCGCGAGCCAGGCGACGCGACAGAGTTCAGCTCGCGCGTGCAGTCGTTTCTCGCGGATTTCGAGCGCGGCGCGAAAAAGCTCAATGCACCCGCCGACGATGTCTACGCGGCCAAATTCGCGTTTTGCGCGGCGATCGACGAAGCGGTGCTCGCCTCTTCATTCAAGATTCGTGCGGATTGGGAGCGTCGTCCTTTGCAGCTCGTGCTCTTCGGCGAGCAGCTCGCGGGCGAAAAGTTCTTCGATCACCTCGAAGCGTGCCGCGCGCAGGGCGTCGCCCGCCTACAGTCGCTCGAAGTATTCCACATGTGTCTGCTGCTCGGCTTTCAAGGCAAATATTTGCTCGAAGGGCCGGAAAAGCTCGCCTACCTGAGCGCCCGGCTCGGCGACGAAATTGCCCACATGAAGGGCAAGCGCGCGTCGTTCGCGCCGCACTGGCCGCTGCCCGATCAGATCGCGCACCGGCTCAAGCATGAGGTGCCGCTGTGGACCATCGGCGCCGTATTCGCGCTCGTCGCGCTCGGTGCGTATTTCGGACTCCATACGTATTTGCGCGATTCCACGCTCCATACGCTTGCGCCTTACTCGCAGCTCGTCAAGCCTGAGGCCGAATCGGCCAATCTGACGATCTCGCTGCCTTGATCGGCGCTCAGTCGCCGCTCGCGGACGGGTTGCCGTTCGCGGGTGCGCCGAGCCCGTCGAGTACCGATTGCACGCATTCATCGACGCTGAGCTCGCGCAATGCTTGCGCGGGCAGCGTTTCATCGACGGCGCGCCCGAGCGCCGCCAATGCCCTGGGTTTCAAACGAGCCAACACGAGCGTCTGAGCGCGCGAGCGCAACTCGGCGGCAAAGATGCGCAAGGCCTCGATCGAGGTGCTGTCGACGTCGGGCGACTCCTCCAGGCTCAACATCACAGTATGCGGCGTCGGCACGTAGGCCCCGACACGAGCGCGCGTCTCGCTGAGCACACGTTCGACGTTGGCGAAGAAAAGCGGCACTTCCGGGCGCACGATCACGATGCCATCGATCGGTCGCGCGTCGGCGTGCGCGGCAATATCGACGAAGTCATGGCTCCCGCGCAGGCGGCCCAGCACGCTCACCACCGGCATCGACAAGCTGCGCAACGTCAGGAACAGGCTCACCGCGATCGCCGCGAGCAGCCCGTGCAACACGCCGAACACGAGCACGGCCGCCAGCGCGGCCATCGCGAGCAAACGATCCCGCTGCCAGACCCAATAAGGCCGGAACACGGCAGGATCGATCGAATGGCTCACCGCGTAGATCACGATGGCGGCGAGCACCGGCTCGGGCGTGCGCGCGAGCTGCGGCAACAGGAACGACACGATGAGCGCGATCACGCATACCGCGGCGAGCCCGGCCAGACGCGTTTGCGCCCCCGCCGCCTCGTTTGCCGAGGTGGCGGAGTAGCCTGCACCGACCGGCATACCCTGCAGCAGACCCGACGCGACATTCGCCGCCCCGAGCGCAAGCAGGTCGCGGTTCGCCGAAACGCTATCGCCATGCTTGAGTGCAAACGTGCGGATCGAGCCATAGGACTCCGCGTAAAGAATCAGCATCAGCGCAAAGGCGAGCTCCACCGTTTCGAGCCATTCGGTGCGCTGAAAGGCGGGCAGCCCGAAATGCACGTTGCGCAAATCGATATCGCCGACGATCGGAATACCCCAGCGATGCCAGTCGATCCAGTAGCCGGCCCCGATGCCGAGCACGATGACGACGAGTGTGGCCGGGATCCGCGCGCGGCGACCGAGCGCGAAGAGAATGGCGAGCGCAACGGCTCCGACGCCGACGCTATGCAGATTCCATTGCGGCGCCTGAACCAGGAGGTCGTAGGCGATGCGAGGCGCATCCGGGAATCGCGACTTCACGCCGACGATGCTGGAAATCTGCTTCAGGGTGATGGTCAACGCGAGGCCGAAGGCGAATCCGCGCAGCACCGGCTTGGCGATGAAATCCGACACGCCGCCCAAGCGCGCGACGCCAGCCAGCAGGAAAAGGCCGCCCGCGGCCGCGACGAGCGCGGCGGCAGCTGCGAGACGGGCGCCCGGCACGGCACTCACCGTCGCTGCGAGTACGGCGGCCGACGACGACGTCGCCGAGACGATCGCGAACCGGCTGCTGCCGAGCGCGGCATAGACGAGCAGCCCAACGAGCAGCGCGACCACGCCCGCCTGCGGAGGCAGATTGGCGAGGCCCGCATAAGCAACGGCTTCGGGCAGTAGCAGACCGGCGATCGACACGCCCGCGAGCGCGTCTTTGGCGAGCCGCAGGGAACGCGGCGGCGCGGCTTCGGGGCTCGCGTAATGGCTCGGGTCCTGAAGATGCGCCGCGGCGGCGTGGCCGGTATCGATGGTCATGGTCGGCAAGGCGTGCGACGCCTTTTTGCTTTAGCTCTTGGCTCTCGTTGACGAACCGTCACACGGCCTTGCCCGCATCGACGCCGCTCAAGGACGTCCGCTTTGCTTGTGCACGACCGGGCCTGCGGTCTTCTTGCGCCACACCTTCCAAAGCGCCGCGAGTGCAAGCGGCACGATCGCGGCGCCGATCCCCACGAGCACGATGATATTCAGGTACTGGCGGATAAACGGGATATTGCCGAAGAAGTACCCGGCGAGCACGAGCAGCAGTACCCAGCTCAAGGCGCCCGCCACGTTGAAGAACTGAAAGCGAGAAACGCTCATACCGGACACGCCGGCGACGAACGGCGCAAACGTGCGTACGACAGGCACGAAGCGCGCCAGCACGATTGTCTTGCCGCCATGCCGCTCGTAGAAATCGTGCGTCTTTTGCAGCGCCGCGCGATCGAGAAAGCGCTCGAGATAGCGAATACGCGTATTGAACACGGCCGGCCCGATCGCACGGCCGATCGCGTAGTTCAGACTATTGCCTCCGACGGCCGCCGTCAGTAGCAGCAGGATGAGCCAGGTGAGGTTCATCTCGCCCGTCGCGCAAAACGCCCCGCCGATGAAAAGCAGCGAGTCGCCCGGCAGGAACGGCAGGATCACGAGCCCGGTCTCGCAGAAGACGATGAAAAACAGCACGGCGTACACCCACGCGCCGTATTGATTGACGAAGTCGCCAAGAAACGCGTCGATGTGCAGCACCAGGCCGACGAAATGAAGCAGCGTATCCAAATGCATCCCTTTGAGAAAAATTCCGCGCGCGACAGCGCAGGCGGCAAAGCGCTCGCGCCATGATACCGAAAGTGCCGCGCCCATCATCGAAACAGCGCATCGCCCGGATGCGCCGCCCGGACCGGCATGGCGCCAATCGCTATAATCGCGGCATGTCCGAATTCCCCGAACCGCCCACGCGCGCCGACAGCACGCCCGCCCGCTCCCTGCGCGCGATCGCCCCGCTGCCCGACCAGTTGATCAGCCAGATTGCGGCCGGTGAAGTGGTCGAGCGGCCGGCCTCCGTCGTCAAAGAGCTGCTGGAGAATGCGCTCGATGCCGGTGCGAAAACGCTGCGCATCGTGCTGGACGCGGGCGGCGTAAAGCGGATTTCGATCGCCGACGACGGCTGCGGCATTCCGGCGGCCGAATTGCCGCTCGCGTTGATGCGTCATGCGACGAGTAAGATTCGATCGCTCGCCGAACTCGAAGCCGTGGCGACGCTCGGTTTTCGCGGCGAGGCGCTCGCTTCGATCGCCTCGGTCGCCGAAACGTTCATTACGAGCCGCACCGCGGACGCACCGCACGCCACGCGTATCGACGCTCAAACGGGCGCATTGTCGCCCGCGGCCGGCGCCGTTGGCACCACCATCGAAATCCGCGAGCTTTACTTCAACACGCCGGCGCGCCGGAAGTTCCTGAAAAGCGAGCAGACCGAACTCGGCCACTGCATCGAAATGATCCGTCGCGCGGCCCTCGCGCGCCCCGACGTGGCGATTTCGGTGCTTCACAACGGGCGCGCGCTCGAACACTGGAACGCGAGCGAGCCGGCCCAGCGTGTCGCGAAGATTCTCGGCGAAGGCTTCGCGCTCGCGCACCTGCCGCTCGACGAGCAGGCCGGACCGCTCGCGCTCTACGGCTGCGCCGGACTGCCGACCGCAAGCCGCGGCCGCGCCGATCAGCAGTACTTTTTCGTCAACGGCCGCTTCGTGCGCGACAAGCTGCTCACGCACGCCGTGCGCGCAGCCTACGAGGACGTGCTGCATGGCGATCGCTATCCGTCTTATGTGCTCTTTCTCGATCTGCCGCCCGAAGCGGTCGATGTGAACGTGCATCCCTCGAAGATCGAGGTGCGCTTTCGCGATTCCCGCGCCGTGCACCAGTTCGTCTTTCACGCGCTGCAGCGAGCGCTGGCGCGGGAAGCGGGCGCCTCGCCGGAAACCACGGCCGGCGGACACGCCACTCACCTCGCGGCCGAGCCGCAGCAGGGGTCGAATTGGCCGGGCTCCGGCGGACTCGCGCCATCGGCACCGGTTGGCGCGACGCCATCGGCCACGGTCCGCTCGGGCACGACCTGGATGCGCGATGCGCGCATGACGCAGGGCAGGCTGCCGGTCGCGCAGCCGTTGGCCCTCTACGATGCGTTGTTCGGGCGCAAGGACATCGAAGCCGGCGGCGCCGATGGGGCCACGCACGCCGTCGGCGGCATGCTCGAAGCCCGCGACAGTGCCGAGCCGCTCTATACCACGCATGCCGGCGCACCCGGAACGGACGACGACCATCCGCTCGGCTATGCGCTGGGCCAGATCCACGGCATCTATGTGCTCGCGCAGAATGCGCGTGGCCTCGTGATCGTCGACATGCATGCAGCTCACGAGCGCATCCTTTACGAGCAATTCAAGCGCGCGCTCACCGAGCGTGCGATCGCGGTGCAGCCGCTCCTGTTGCCGATCTCGATGCCCGCGGACGCCGTCGAAATCGGCACGGTCGAGGAAGAACGCGAGACGCTCGATGCGCTCGGCTTCGACCTCGCGGCGCTCTCCCCCACCACACTCGCCATTCGCGCGGTACCGGCGCTGCTGAAAGACGCGGATTTGCCGGCCCTTGCGCGTGCCGTGCTCGCCGACCTGCAGGCCTACGGCGGCTCGCGCGTACTGACTGAGCGGCAGCACGAGCTGCTTGGCACGCTCGCCTGCCATCACGCGGTGCGTGCGAACCGGCGCCTGACGCTCGACGAGATGAACGCGCTGTTGCGCCAGATGGAGGCGACCGAACGCGCCGACCAATGCAATCACGGGCGCCCCACCTGGTACCAGCTTTCGCTCGCCGATCTCGATCGCCTCTTCATGCGCGGGCAGTGAGCGAGACGGCATGAATCGGCCTGCCATTGCCTGCCTGCTCGGCCCGACGGCATCGGGCAAGACCGCCGCCGCGCTCGCTTGCGCCGAGCGGCTGCCGATCGAGATCGTCAGCGTGGATTCCGCGCTGGTCTATCGCACGCTCGATATCGGCACCGCCAAACCGACACCGGCCGAACGCGCGGCGGTACCCCATCATCTGATCGACATCGTCGAGCCTACCGCCAGTTATTCGGCCGCCGAATTTCGCGCCGACGCATTGCGGCTGATCGACGAGATTCGCTCGCGCGGCCACATTCCGCTCTTCGTCGGCGGCACGATGCTCTATTACCGGGCGCTGGCGCACGGCCTCGACGACCTGCCCGCCGCCGACGCGGACATCCGGGCAGAGCTCGAAGCGCAGGCTGCCCGCGCGGGCTGGCCGGCTTTGCATGCCCGGCTTGCCGCGGTCGACCCCGTCACGGCCGCAAGGCTCGCGCCGAACGATGCGCAGCGGATTCAGCGCGCACTGGAGATCTATCTCGTTGCGGGACAGCCGATGTCGACACTGCTCGCCTCGGCGGCGGGAAGCCGCGAAGCGTCGCCGTACCGGTTCGTGCCGATCGCGCTGGAGCCGTCGGACCGCGGCGCGCTCCATGCGCGCATCGCGCGGCGCTTCGATGCGATGCTGGCGGCCGGATTCATCGATGAAGTGGCCGCGTTGCGCGCGCGCGGAGATCTCGATCCGTCGATGCCTTCGATGCGCTGCGTCGGCTACCGGCAGGCCTGGGAATACCTCGATGGAACGATCGATTCGGTCACGATGCGCGACAAAGCGATCTTTGCGACACGGCAGTTGTGCAAACGGCAACTGACCTGGCTGCGCGCGATGACGGAGCGCATCGTCATCGATTGCTGCGCGGACTCGGCCACGCACGACGCCGTCGAAGCGATAGAACGCGCGCTCGATACGCGCTGAGCGAAAAAAAACCGCTCGAGCATAGGCCGAGCGGCTTTTTCGATGCGGCCCGCCCGTCGCGCGAACGCGAACGACGGCGCTTGCGAGCCCTTTACACGACGATCGTCTGCGCTTCGCCTTCGGCCCGCGCACGCACGACGCCGATTTTCCAGACGGCTTCGCCGGCTGCGCCGAGCTGTCGGATCGCCTCGTCGGCGTCCGCCGCCGCCACGATGACGGCCATGCCGATCCCGCAATTGAAGACGCGATGCATTTCCGCATCGGCCACGCCCCCGTGCTGCTGCAACCACGAAAAGAGCGGCGGCATCGGCCACGCGCCGTTGCGAAGTTCAGCCGTCAGGTGCTCGCCGAGCACGCGCGGAATGTTCTCGACGAGACCGCCGCCCGTGATGTGCGCCATGCCTTTGACCGCGATGTTCTGCATCAACGCGAGCAGCGGCTTGACGTAGATGCGCGTGGGCGCCATCAACGTGTCGGCCAGCGAGCGGCCATGAAAATCCGCCGAAAGATCAGGGTTGGCGCGCTCGATGATCTTGCGCACGAGCGAAAACCCGTTGGAATGAATCCCGCTCGACGCGAGCCCGAGCACCACGTCGCCCGCGGCGATCGTGCTGCCGTCGATGATCTTGCTCTTTTCGACCGCGCCGACCGCAAAACCGGCCAGATCGTATTCGCCATCGGGGTACATGCCCGGCATTTCAGCAGTCTCGCCGCCGATCAGCGCACAGCCCGCAAGCTCGCAGCCCTGGGCGATACCCTTCACGACCGTGGCCGCGGTGCCCACATCGAGCTTGCCGCAGGCGAAGTAATCGAGGAAGAAAAGCGGCTCGGCGCCTTGCACGAGGATGTCGTTGACGCTCATCGCGACGAGATCCTGACCGACCGTGTCGTGCTTGTTCAGATGAAACGCGAGCTTGAGCTTCGTTCCGACGCCGTCCGTGCCGGATACGAGCACGGGCTCGCGGTATTTCTTCGGCACCTCGAAAAGCGCGCCGAAACCGCCGATGCCGCCCAGCACGCCGTCGCGCAGCGTCCTCTTCGCAAACGGCTTGATTGCGTCGACGAGCGCGTCGCCCGCGTCGATATCGACGCCCGCATCGCGGTACGACAGACCCTGAGCCGGATGCTGCCCATCCGGAGCCGATTTCGGTTGATTCATGGGGGAGTGCGAGAAGGTCGGTAAAATGCGATTTTAACTGATGTCGGCTTCGATTCCGTGCTACTCGTCGGCAGGCCGTCCCGAACCGCTCGCCGACCCACCAGGAAACGCTTTTGTCGCAGAACTCTCCGCTTCTCACGCCTTATCAGCGCCAGGCCCTTTTCTGGGGTGCCGTCGCACTCGGCCTCGGCATGCTCCTGTGGCTGCTGCGCCCCGTGCTCACCCCGTTTTTGCTCGGCGCGATCCTCGCCTACATCCTGCAACCCGGAGTGGGATGGCTCGTGCGCAAGCGCGTGCCGCGCGGGCTCGCCGCGCTCGTGATGATGCTGTTTTTCGCGCTGCTCGTGACGCTGCTGGTGCTGCTCGTGTTCGCCGTCGTGCGGCGCGAAGGCCCGCAACTGCAACAGCAGATCCCGGGGCTCATCGCGCGGCTGCACGATTGGGCTCAGCCGAAACTCGCGTTCCTCGGCTTTGGCGACGTCTTCGATTTCTCGAGCCTGCGCGACATGCTGACAGGTCAGATCGAAGGCAGCGCGCAGGCCGTCGCGCTGGCGGTCTGGAAATCGGTGCGCACCAGCAGCAACGTGATGATCACGGTGGTGGGCGACCTCGTCATGGTGCCGCTCGTGCTCTTTTACCTGCTGTACGACTGGAACATGATGCTTGCGCGCGTCGCCTCGTTCGTGCCGCGGCGCTGGCTCGCGAAAACCACCGAGCTCGTCATCGAGATGGACGGCACGCTTTCGCAATATCTGCGCGGCCAGTTGCTCGTGATGGGCATCCTCGCCATCTATTACGCCGCCGCGCTCAGCGTCGCCCGCTTCGAAATCGCGCTGCCGGTCGGCGTATTCACCGGCCTTGCCGTCTTCATTCCCTACGTGGGCTTCGCGACAGGGCTCATCCTCGCGCTGCTCGCCGCGCTGCTGCAGTTCGGCGACTGGTACGGCTTCGCGGCGGTGGCCGTCGTCTACGGCATCGGCCAGATTCTCGAAAGCTTCATTCTGACGCCGCGGCTCGTCGGCGAGCGCATCGGCCTGCATCCGCTCGCCGTGATCTTCGCGCTGCTCGCATTCGGCCAGTTGTTCGGCTTTTTCGGGGTGCTGCTCGCCCTGCCCGTCAGTGCCATCCTCTCGACTGCGCTGCGCGAAGTGCGCCGCGGCTACCTGGCAAGCGGGCTTTACAAGAACTGACCGTGACCGTGCTGCGCCAACTGACGCTCGATCTGGGCACGCCGCCGCCCTCGACATTCGACAATTTTTTCGCCGGGACCAACGCGGAGCTCGTCACGCGGCTCGCCGAGCTCGACGGCGCGCTCGCGGCCGGCCCGGTGGCCGACCGCACGCTCTACATCTGGGGCGAGCCGGGCAGCGGGCGCAGCCATCTGCTGGCAGCGCTCGTGCATAGCACGGGGCCCCAACGCGCCCGCTTCGTCGGCCCGCAAAGCGCGCTCGCGGCATTCTCGTTCGACGCGCGCGTGCCGATCTATGCGATCGACGACTGCGATAAGCTCTCGAGCGCGCAACAAGTCGCCCTGTTCAACCTCTTCAACGAGGTGCGCGCGCAGCCGTCGGCGGCGCTCGTCGCCACCGGCAATGCCGCGCCGATCGCGCTGGCCGTGCGCGAGGATCTGCGTACCCGGCTCGGCTGGGGGCTGGTCTTTCACCTCGCTCCCCTGCCGGACGACCGCAAAGCCGCCGTGCTCAGGCAAGCGGCCAGGGAGCGAGGCATTGCGCTAGCCGAGGACGTCCCGAGCTATCTGCTCACGCACTTTCGCCGCGACATGCCGAGTCTGATGGCATTGCTCGATGCGCTCGACCGCTTCTCGCTCGAGCAAAAGCGCGCCGTCACGCTGCCGCTGTTGCGCACCATGCTCGCTCAGCCGGCCGCCTGGCAGGGCGCGCAGGACGTGGACGCGAGCCCGTCCGAACGATCGGCGGATGCGCCGCCCGGCGCTCAGGCCACTGGCCCGCGCCGGTTCAAGTAAAATGCGCCCTCATGACCCATCTCGCACTTTTCGACCTCGACCACACGCTCATCCCGACCGACAGCGACCACGAATGGGGCCGCTTCATGGTCAAGCTGGGCATTGTCGACTCCGAGCGCTTCATGCATGACGTCGATCGCTTCTACGCCGACTACAAGGCTGGCCAGCTCGACATCCATGCGTACCTCGAAGCGATGCTCACGCCGCTTGCCAAGTATTCGCGCGAGCAACTGGCGGCCTGGCACGAGCAGTTCATGCACGAAGTCATCCGGCCCGCACTGGTTCCGGTCGCGCTCGAACTCGTGCGCAGCCATCAGGACAAGGGCGACCTCTGCTGCATCGTCACGGCGACGAACGAATTCATCACGCGGCCGATCGCCGACGCGTTCGGCGTCGAAATGCTGATCGCCTGCGAAGTCGAAACCGTCGACGGCCAGCCCGGGTCGGCGTTCACAGGCCGAGGCGCCGGCACGCCGAGCTACCGCGAAGGGAAGATCGTGCGCGTGGAGTCATGGCTGGCGTCGCTCGGCAAAACGCTTGCCGGGTTCGAGCGCAGCTACTTTTACAGCGATTCGCATAACGATATTCCGCTGCTGGAGAAAGTCACCGATCCGATCGCGACCAATCCCGACGCAACGCTGCGCGCGCACGCCGAAGCGAAAGGCTGGCGCATCCTCGATCTTTTTGAACCGTCGTGATCAAGAAACTCATCCGCAAACTGCTGGGCCACGACTCGCCCGCGCCCGTCGACGCACCCGAGGCCGCTCGGTCGCACCAGGATTCGCCGCCGCTCGACGAGAACGAATCACGTCCCGCGAAACCGCGCCGCAAGCCTGCGCGCGCAGGCGGCAAGAGTGCGCCGCCCGAGCCCGACGTTCCCGTCATTCTGTCCTCGGACATTCACGGCATCGATCCGACGCTGATCTCGCGCAACGCGGTTCGCGTCACCGATACGCTGCAGCAGGCCGGCTACCGCGCATTCATCGTCGGCGGAGCCGTCCGCGATCTGCTGCTTGGCATTGCGCCGAAAGATTTCGATGTCGCGACGGACGCGACGCCCGAAGAAGTCCAGAAGCTTTTTCGCCGCGCGCGGCTGATCGGGCGGCGCTTTCAGATCGTTCATGTCCAGTTCGGACAGGAAATCATCGAAGTCTCGACGTTCCGGGCGCTCGTCGACACACCGCAGGACGCGCCGCAAGCGGCGCCCGCGGGCGGCGCGCCGGGCAGACGGTCTCGACGCGACGAACTCGATCGGCGTACGCACGCCGTCGATGCCAGCGGACGCGTACTGCGCGACAACGTCTGGGGCGAGCAGCACGAGGATGCGACGCGGCGCGATTTCACGATCAACGCGATGTACTACGATCCGGCGACGCAAACGGTGCTCGACTATCACAACGGGATGGCCGATGTCCGGGCGCGCATGCTGCGGATGATCGGCGATCCGGCGACGCGCTATCGCGAGGATCCTGTCCGGATGCTGCGCGTCGTGCGCTTTGCCGCGAAGCTCGGCTTCGAGATCGACGATGCCACCCGCGCACCGATCACGGCGCTCGCGGATCTCATCCACAACGTCCCGGCCGCCCGGCTGTTCGACGAAATGCTGAAACTGCTGCTGTCGGGCCACGCGCTCGCGTGCCTCCAGCAGTTGCGCAAGGAAGGACTTCACCACGGGCTGCTGCCTTTGCTCGATGTCGTGCTCGAGCAGCCGCACGGCGAATCGTTCGTCACGCTCGCCCTGAACAATACGGACGCACGCGTGCGCGCCGGCAAACCGGTTTCACCCGGCTTTTTATTCGCCACGCTGCTCTGGCACGACATGCAACAGCGCGCACAGCAATTCGAGCGCGACGGCGAATATCCCGTCCCCGCGCTGCATCGCGCCATGGACGATGTGCTCGACAAGCAAACCGAGAAGCTCGCCATCCACAAGCGCTACTCGGCCGACATGCGCGAGATCTGGGGATTGCAGGCGCGCCTGGAAAAACGCTCGGGGCGCAGCGCGCTCAAGCTCATCGAACACCAAAGATTTAGAGCGGGGTATGATTTCCTCCTGCTGCGCTGCGAGTCGGGCGAACTCGATCCGTCGATCGGCCAATGGTGGACGGCCTTCATCGAAGGCGATTCGGCGGCGCGCGAAGCGCTGCTTTCGGAAGGCGGCCGGGAGCGGGCACCGCGCAAGCGCCGGCGCCGCGGCGGCCGCAGCCGCGCCAAGACGGGCGAAGCGGAATCGTCGAGCGATGCGGTCAGTCCCGCCACGCACGACGTGCGCGAGGAGTGACGGGCGCGGCTGTGCGCGTCCGGAGTGGTCAAGTCGTGGAGTCGTAGGAAGCCATGTGATGACGGTTGCTTATCTCGGCCTCGGTGCAAATCTCGGCGATGCCCGGCAGTCCTTGAAGGATGCGGTCGTCTGCCTTGCCCAACAGCACACCATCACCGTGCTCGCCAAGTCGAGCCTGTATCGGACTGGACCGATCGATGCCGAAGGCGACGACTACTACAATCTCGTCGTCAAAGTCGAGACGACGCTCAGTCCCCATGCCCTACTCGCGCTGTGCCACCGCATCGAGCACCAGTTCGGGCGGGAGCGCCCGTTTCACAACGCTCCGCGCACGCTCGATCTCGATATCGTGCTATACGGCGAAGAGCGCATCGACGATACCGATTTGACGATTCCCCACCCGCGCGCCGCCAAACGCGCGTTCGTGCTGGTACCGCTCCTCGAAATCGACCCCGAGCTTGCGATTCCCGGTGTCGGTCCCGCGAAGGCGCTCGTTGCCGCGGTCGCCGATCAGCGCATCGAGAAGGTTCAAACCTGCCGCTGTGCGTTACTCGACAAGCTTGGTATCAAGCGCGAGGCGCCTCCTTCCACCGACAGCGATTGCCGATGACCCATCCCGCCATCACCGTCGAGGCGCCGGATCGCCGCGCGCCGTGCCGCTACCTCGCGATCGAGGGGCCCATCGGAGCAGGCAAGACCTCGCTCGCGGAACGACTCGTCGAGCGCTGGTCGATGCGGCCTCTTTTCGAACGCGCCAACGAGAATCCCTTTCTCGCGCGGTTTTATGGCGATATGGCGCGCTATGCGCTGCCTACGCAGTTGCACTTCGCACTGCAGCGCATCGACGAAGCGCGTGAAGCAGCCGAAGCGCTCGCCAACGGCGCGTCGCTCGTCGCGGACTACATCGCGCAAAAGAACGATATCTTCGCCCGCATCACGCTCGATGACGAGGAGTGGCGTCTTTATCGAAAGCTGGCAGGCCATCTCGACGCCGTAGCGCCCGTACCCGATCTCGTCGTCTATCTTCAAGCGAGCCCCGCGACGCTCCTGCAGCGCGTTCAAAAGCGCGCCCGGCCCGAGGAAGCGCCGATGTCCGAGGCATATTTACGCAAACTTGCCGAAGCTTACGACCAATTCTTCTATCACTTCGATGCCTGCCCGGTGTTGACCGTCAATACCGAGCATTTGAATCCGCTCGAGTCGGCAGCGGATCTCGAACTCGTCGTCGAGCGCATCGAAACGATGCGCGGCCGCAAGGCGAGCTTCGTCAAAGCACAGTGAGCAGCCCGGCCACGATCTGGCCGGGCGCTTTCCACTCTCTTTCCGGGAACGGGACATCCGATGACCTACCTGCAGGAAACCAGCCGGCCCAAGGTGACCGTGCCGAAGCTCCAGGCGATGCGCGACGCGGGCGAAAAAATCGCGATGCTGACCTGCTATGACGCGAGCTTCGCGTCCCTGCTCGATCGCTCGGGCGTCGATGTGCTCTTGATCGGCGATTCGCTCGGCAATGTACTGCAAGGACATACGACGACGCTGCCCGTCACGCTCGAGGACATCGCCTACCACACGAGCTGCGTCGCACGCGTCGATCCGCGCGCGCTCGTGGTGGCCGATCTGCCTTTCGGCAGCTACGGTACGCCGGCCGAGGCGTTTGCCAGTTCGGTCAAAATCATGCGCGCCGGCGCGCAGATGGTGAAGCTCGAAGGCGGCGAATGGCTCGCCGATACGGTGCGCTATCTCGTCGAACGATCCGTGCCCGTCTGCGCGCATGTGGGGCTCACGCCGCAATCGGTGCATGCGTTCGGCGGTTTCAAGGTACAGGGAAAGACCGACGCCGCTGCCGCGCAGCTCGTGAGCGATGCCCGAGCGGTTCAGGATGCCGGCGCGCAGTTGATCGTGCTGGAAGCCATTCCCTCCGCGGTGGCCTCGGGCGTGACGAACGAATTGCGGATTCCGACGATCGGCATCGGCGCGGGGCTCGACTGCTCGGGGCAGGTGCTCGTCCTTCACGACATGCTCGGTATCTATCCGGGCAAGCGGCCGCGCTTCGTCAAGGACTTCATGGCCGGCGCGCCGAGCATCGCGGCAGGGATCGAGGCCTATGTGAAGGCCGTCAAGGATGGGACGTTCCCGAGCCCCGAACACGAGTTTTGAGCCTCACCGAGGCCCGGCTTCGTTCTGCTGTACCGGTACGATCCGCGCGGGCAGCGCGCCACGCAAGGCATTGCATATCAGCAACGCTTCGGCGGCGTGAAGCTCGCGCAAGGTCAGCTCCCGCTCCGCGGCGCCAAACGCGCGATCGTCGAGCAGTACCGCGCGCATCACCCCGGGCAGCACACCCGCGGAAAGGGGCGGCGTCCACCAGCGGCCCTCGAGCTTGACGAAGACGTTCGAGCGGCCGCCCTCGGTCAACTCGCCGCGCTCGTTGAAAAAGAGCGTGTCGAACGCACCATTCGCTTCGGCCTCGCGCCAGCCGCGATCGTATTCGGCGCGACGCGTCGTCTTGTGCCGTAACAGCCAGTCGTTCGAGCGCATCGGCGCAAATCCGTGCTCGGGAGCCAGCAGCACGCCAACGAACGACCCCTCCGCCTCATCGCCTTTTGCCGGTCCGCCGAGCGTCACGACCGGAACGAGCGGCGCAGTCACGATGACGGCCCGCCCCTCCTTCGATAACGCAAGCCGGAAACGATGTTCGCCGCCGGCGCTCAAATGCGCGCAACGCTCGGCGATCTGCTCGCGCAGTGCCGACTCCTCGAAAGCAAAACCGAGCTCGGCCGCGCTGGCTGCAAGACGTGCGAGATGGCGGTCGAGATGCGCCACGCCCGCCTCGCGCGAAGCCCGCATCGTTTCGAACAGCTCGAAGCCCGGATCGGCGCCGGTCAGGAATTTCGCCTTCAGCCGGCACTCCGCCAGTTCGTCGGCCGCGACGCTGTCGAGCACGATCCCGCCGCCCACGCCCATCGTTCCGGCGCGCAACCCCGTTGCTTCGTCCGGCGCGTCGAGTGTCAAAGTGCGGATCGTCACGGACAGGCAGAAGTCGCCGCACGGATGCGGCGCGTCCGGAGTGCTATCGGAAGGGGCGTCGTACCAACCGATCGTTCCGGTATAAAGCCCCCGCGGCGTGGTCTCGATCTCGTCGATGAGTTCCATCGTCCGGTGTTTGGGCGCACCCGTGATCGAGCCGCAGGGGAAAAGCGCCCGCATGATGTCGGCAAAAGAGGCGCCGTCGATCAGATCGGCCTCGATCGTCGACGTCATCGCCCAAATCGACGGATACGGTTCGATCGAGAACAACGCCGGCACCTGCACCGAGCCGATCTTCGCCACACGCGAGACGTCGTTGCGCAGCAAGTCGACGATCATCAGGTTCTCGGCGCGGTTTTTCGGATCGCTGCGCAGGAACGCTTCGGCGCGTGCATCCTGCTCGGGCGTGCGGCCCCGCGCCGTCGTTCCTTTCATCGGGCGCGTGCGCAACCGCGCGCCGGTCTTTTCGATGAAGAGTTCCGGCGAGCACGAAACGATCCACCGATCCGCCGGCAGCGCGATGAGTGCGCCGAAATGTACGGGCTGTCTGGCGCGTAGCCGCCGGTACAGCCCGAGCGGCGAGCCGAACACATCGAACTTCAGTCGATAGGTGTAGTTGATCTGGTAGGACTCGCCCGCGCGCAATGCCTCGTGAACGGCGGCAATCGCCGCATCGAATTCGTCGGGCGTCACGCTTTCCGCAACATGGGCCGTACCCGCCACCGATGGGTCGATGCCGGTATCTTGCGAGAACGCGGCGCCATCCAGGCGATCGCGCTCGGCAAGCCAAGCGTCGACTTCGTCGCGCGTGAGCTTCTCGCATCGCTCGAACAATAAAAAACGCAGCGAGCCTGAGCCGCGCTGCGTCGAATGGGTTCGCGCGAGATGCAGGTCGCGCCCGAATTCGTAATCGCCGAGAACGAGCGCATGAAGCCCGCCGCGCACATCGGCCGCGGCGGCAGCGCACACTTCGTCGAGCTTTGAAGCCTCACGCGCTACGTGCTCGCGCACGAAGCGCGTGTACAAACGGCTCGAACGGCGCGCCGCGCTCGCGTCGCAATCGTCGAGCAGCGCGAATACCGTGCCGCGTTCGTCAACATTCATCGTTCATACCCGCAGCAACGGACTGCCCGGCGCCTCTCGCTCGAGGTCAATCGAAAAAGCTTTTTACCTTGTCGAACCAGCTTTTGCTCTGGGGACTATGGCGCGGCCCGCCCTCCACGAGCGATTTCTCGAACTGCTTGAGCAGTTCGCGCTGCGTGTCGGTCAGCTTCACGGGCGTTTCCACCTGCACATGGACGTATAGATCCCCAGCCACGCTCGAACGCAGGCCTTTGATGCCCTTGCCGCGCAACCGGAACGTCCGGCCCGATTGCGTCCCCTCGGGCACCGTGAAGCTCGCGCGGCCTGCAAGCGTAGGCACTTCGATCTCGCCGCCCAGCGCCGCCGTCGTGAACGGGATCGGCATCTGGCAGTGCAGATCGTCGCCTTCGCGCTCGAAGACCGAATGCGGCTTGATATGGATCTCGACGTACAAGTCGCCCGGCGGACCGCCGTTGACACCCGGCTCGCCGTTGCCCGACGAGCGAATACGCATGCCGTCGTCGATCCCCGCCGGAATCTTCACTTCGAGCGTCTTCGTTTCCTTCACCTTGCCGGCGCCGTGGCAGTTCGTGCAGGGATCGGGGACGTAGGTCCCGCTGCCGTGGCACTTCGGGCAAGTCTGCTGGATGCTGAAAAAGCCCTGCGACATGCGCACCGCGCCCGCTCCATGACAGGTCGGGCAGGTTTCGGGCTTCGTGCCGGGTTTCGCCCCGGAACCGTGGCAGACCTCGCAGCCCACCCACGTCGGTACGCGGATCTGTGTCTCGCAACCGTGCGCCGCCTGCTCCAGCGTGACTTCCATGCTGTAACGCAGATCGGCGCCGCGATAGACCTGCGGGCCCGCGCGACGGCCGCCACCGCCGGCCGCCTGACCGAAGATGTCGCCAAAGATGTCGCCGAACGCATCGGCGAAGCCGCCAAAGCCGTGCGCACCGGCGCCCGCCATGTTCGGATCGACGCCTGCGTGACCGTACTGGTCGTACGCCGCACGCTTTTGCGAATCGGAGAGCATTTCGTAGGCCTCTTTCGCCTCCTTGAAGTGCTCTTCCGCATTCTTGTTGTCTGGATTGCGGTCCGGGTGATACTTCATCGCGAGCTTGCGATACGCCTTCTTGATCTCGTCGTCGCTCGCGTTTTTCGCAACGCCCAGAACCTCGTAGTAATCCCGTTTCGCCATCGGCTCACCACCGGCCGCGCAGCGCGCACGACCGCTCCTTTCACATGCTGTGGAGTCTTCCGACTCGTTCGGACATGCCCCTCGCCGGCTACCGCTTCGCAGCCGTCACAAGCACGCCGCCCATAAAGCAAATGTGCCCGGAGAACCCGAAGGTTCGCCAGGCGCGTCACCGGCCGGCCCCCCGAAGGGTACCGGCCGCCGTTTCGGCTAAGCCTTCGCTTAGTCCTTCTTCACTTCCTTGAAGTCCGCGTCGACCACGTCGTCTTCCGCGGGTTTGCTCGACGCCTGGCCTGCGCTCGCACCGTTGCCGGCACCGGTGGCCGCACCCGCGGCGCCTTGCGCCTGCATGTCGGCATACATCTTCTCGCCGAGCTTTTGCGAGACCTTGGCCACGGCTTCGATCTTCGCTTCGATCGCCGCCTTGTCGCTCGAGCCGCTCTTCAACGTTTCCTCGAGCTCCTTCAGCGCCGATTCGATGCTCTCCTTCTCGCCGGCGTCGAGCTTCTCGCCGTACTCGGTCAGCGCCTTGCGGGTGCTGTGCACGAGCGCGTCACCCTGGTTGCGGGCATCGGCCAGCTCACGCAGACGGTGATCTTCCTCGGCATTGGCTTCGGCATCCTTCACCATCTTTTCGATCTCGGCTTCGGACAGGCCCGAGTTCGCCTTGATCGTGATCTTGTTTTCCTTGCCCGTACCCTTGTCGCGCGCGCCGACGTGCAAGATACCGTTCGCGTCGATGTCGAACGTCACCTCGATCTGCGGCACGCCACGCGGTGCGGGCGGAATGCCCTCCAGGTTGAACTCGCCGAGCAGCTTGTTGCCGGCCGCCATTTCGCGCTCGCCCTGAAACACCTTGATCGTCACGGCCGACTGGTTGTCGTCCGCCGTCGAATACACCTGCTGGTGCTTCGTCGGAATCGTGGTGTTCTTGCTGATCATCTTCGTCATGACGCCGCCCAGCGTTTCAATGCCGAGCGACAGCGGCGTCACGTCGAGCAGAAGCACGTCCTTGCGGTCGCCGGACAGCACCTGCCCCTGGATCGCGGCGCCCACGGCCACCGCCTCGTCCGGGTTCACGTCGCGGCGCGGCTCCTTGCCGAAGAACTCCTTGACCGTTTCCTGAACCTTCGGCATGCGCGTCATACCGCCGACGAGAATCACGTCGTCGATATCGCTCACCTTCACGCCCGCATCCTTGATGGCGATGCGGCACGGCTCGATCGTACGCTGGATCAGATCCTCGACGAGCGCTTCGAGCTTCGCACGCGTGATCTTGAGGTTCAAGTGCTTCGGCCCCGAGGCATCCGCGGTGACGTACGGCAGATTGATTTCGGTCTGCTGGCTCGACGACAGCTCGATCTTCGCCTTCTCGGCCGCTTCCTTCAAACGCTGCAGCGCGAGCACGTCCTTCGAGAGGTCGACACCCTGCTCTTTCTTGAACTCGCCGATGATGTAATCGATGATGCGCTGGTCGAAATCCTCACCGCCAAGGAACGTATCGCCGTTCGTCGACAGCACTTCGAACTGCATCTCGCCGTCGACGTCCGCGATTTCGATGATCGAAATGTCGAACGTACCGCCACCGAGGTCATAGACCGCGATCTTGCGATCGCCCTTCTCGGCCTTGTCGAGACCGAACGCGAGCGCGGCCGCCGTCGGCTCGTTGATGATCCGCTTGACTTCGAGACCGGCGATCCGGCCCGCGTCCTTCGTGGCCTGACGCTGGCTGTCGTTGAAGTACGCCGGCACGGTGATCACGGCTTCGGTGACCGGCTCGCCGAGGTAGTCTTCGGCGGTCTTCTTCATCTTGCGCAGGACTTCGGCGGAGATTTGCGGCGGCGCGAGCTTGTTGTCGCCCACTTTCACCCAGGCGTCGCCGTTGTCGGCCTTGACGATCTCGTAGGGCATCAGGCCGATGTCCTTTTGCACTTCCTTTTCCTCGAAGCGGCGGCCGATCAGGCGCTTGACCGCAAAGAGCGTTTTCCTCGGGTTCGTCACCGACTGACGCTTGGCCGGCGCGCCGACGAGGATTTCCCCATCCTCCATGTACGCGATGATCGACGGCGTCGTCCGGGCGCCTTCCGAATTTTCGATCACCTTGACCTGATTGCCTTCCATCAGCGCCACGCACGAATTCGTGGTGCCGAGGTCGATGCCGATGATTTTGCCCATTTTTCCTAATCTCCTGACTTTCAGTCCGTAGCAGCGGCGCCTACCGGGGAGCCGCTCCTGCTCGATTCATAACTGCACTCAACATGAGTGCTCGCGCATCGTTTTCAAGGCCCCGGGGCCAATGCGGTCATTGGTTTTTTGCGTTGCGCCCGGGCGCCCGGCGCGGTTACTTGGGCTGGGCCACCGTCACGAGGGCCGGCCGCAGTACGCGGTCGGCGATGACATAACCCTTTTGCAACACCGATACGACGGTATTGGGCTCCTGATCGGCCGGCACCATCGAGATGGCCTGGTGCTGGTGCGGATCGAATTTCTCGCCGACAGGGTTCAGTGCCACGACACGTCCTTTTTCCATGGCGGCCGTCAACTGGCGCAGCGTCAATTCGACGCCTTCACGCAGCTTCGCGATGTCGCCCGACGAGTCCGACAGCGCGGCCTCGAGACTGTCGACCACGGGAAGCAGGTGCTCGGCAAAAGCCTCGATCGCGAATTTGCGCGCCTTCGAGATGTCTTCGGCCGCGCGGCGGCGTACGTTTTCGGTCTCGGCCTTGGCGCGCAGGAAGCTCTCCTCGAGTTCAACGAGCTTGGCCTGAGCCTCGGCGAGTGCCGTCTCGGCCTGATTGGCAGCCTGCTGGTTGGCGGCCTGCGCCTGCGATTCCTCGGCAGCGGGTGCCGCTTGCGTGGCGACGCTCTCAGCCATGGGTTGCGCCGTATCGCCTGCCGAAGCGGGGTTCTGATCAGCGGGGTTGTCTTGCGGGTGTTCCATGTCGCGAAATCGTCCTAAAGGTGAAGTCGTTCAGAGCGTGCATTTCGCGCGCCGGCTCGCTCGGGTGTGTGTCACCGCGCCGCCGGAGCGCTGTTTGTTGCGGAAAAGCAACTCCACGCTCACGCATCCCGGCGCAAATGGGGGCGCCATATGGCGTTTCAAGAGGCAAACGCGGCTTTTTCGCACCGGTCCCGTGCATGGGAAACGAACGGTAACACTGGTTACGGCGCCAGTACCGAAACCGCATTGAGCACCATTCTGGTTTGCCCTACACTGGTTTTCGTCTAGGTGTTTTTCCGTGCAAGGCCCGCGACCCGCGAGCACTGCATGGCGCCCGGCAGCATCGTTTCAAACCGCTTTTCGTGTCCGTGCCCGCTCATCTCCATTGGGGGAGTACCGTGAAACTGACCTTTGCAATTGCGGTGGTCGCGCTGGTACTCGTCGCGGGGACCACGACCATCTGCATCTCCGGCGCCGTCACCGACAGAACGACGGAATATGGTGCCGTCCATGCCACTTTCGAGCAACTTTTCAATCCCCACCTGAAAGTTTGTCGATGACGCGCCTGTCGCGCTTCGTCGGCCGCCCGTGCAGCGTGGCTGCCGGCTCGCGATAGGTACGGCGCCGTTGCTCCTCGGCCGCGCGCTTCGCGCGGCTTTCCGGCGTTTCCTCGTAAAGCGTCTGTGCCACAGCGGCCGGCCCGCGCACCTCGCATACACCCACCACGCGGACTTCCCAGCTGAGCCGGTCGATTTCTATCACGACCAGATCGCCCACCCGGACTTCCTTGGCTGGCTTCACGGTCGCGCCGCCAATTCGCACGCGGCCCTTGTCCACTGCGTCAGCCGCCACGGACCGCGTCTTGAAAAAGCGCGCGGCCCAGAGCCATTTGTCGATGCGCAGGCGCGCACCCGGTTCCGTCGAAATCTTGAAGTTCATGGCAATCGCTGAAATGGGCTCGGGGCGCGCACCGCGTCCGTACGCTTGCGCGCAACGATCCTGCCCGCCGCCCGCAAGTGCGCGCACGCCGGTGCGCTTTGGAAGCGCCGCGTGGTCATGCGAGCGCGCCGGCCGCGGCTGGCGCCTGCGCCGGCCAGCCTTGAAGCTGCTGCGCGACGATTTCGCCCAGCGCGGCAATCCAGGCCGGTGCGGCGTTCAGGCATGGAATGCGATGAAATTCCTTGCCGCCGGCATGCAGAAATTCGTCGCGGACCTCGATCCCGATTTCCTCGATCGTTTCCAGGCAATCGGCCGTAAAGCCCGGACAGAAGACATCGGCCCGGCGCACGCCGGCCGCCCCGAGTTCGCGCAGGGTCGGCGCGGTGTAGGGCTGCAGCCACTGCGCGCGGCCGAACCGCGACTGGAACGTGACGAGGCATTCGGTGGCCGTCAATCCGAGCGCCGTCGTCAGCATTGCCGCCGTCTGCTGGCATTGGCCATGGTAGGGATCGCCCAGATCGAGCGTCCGCTTGGGCACGCCGTGGAAACTGAGAATCAGTTTGTCGCCCGAGGCGAAATTCGGGGTGCCATGGACAGCCCAGTACGCCCGCACCTGCTCGGCCAGCGCGCCGATATAGGCCGGATGATCCGCATAGTGCCGCACGGTGCGGATTTCGAGCTGATTGCGCATGCGCCCGAGCGCCGCGAATGCGGCGTCGAACGCGGTCGCCGTGGTCGACGACGAATATTGCGGATACATCGGCATCAACAACACGCGCTCGGCGCCCGCCAGCTTCAACTGGTTGAGCATCGCACCGATGCCCGGCGTGCCGTAGCGCATCGCATACTCGACGATCACTGGATAGTCGTTCGCATGCAGCAGCGTACGCAGCGTTTCGACCTGCTTTTCGGTGTGGACGCGCAGCGGCGAGCCTTCCTGCATCCAGACGGACGCGTACTTTCGGGCCGACGAGCGGCCCCGGAACGGCAGGATCAATGCGCGTAACACCGGCTGCCAGACGAGCGCCGGGATTTCCACGACGCGCGGATCCGACAGGAATTGCGCGAGATACCGGCGCACCGCGCGTGGCGTCGGGGCATCGGGCGTGCCGAGATTGATCAGCAGCACGGCGACGCGATGAGACGTGGCAGGCTGCGACGGCAGCTCGAGATCGAAGCGCATGGGCAATCGTAGCAAGGCTTGAGCGGCGCGGCACAAGCTCGGTTCACGTGAAGGGCATTATAGCGAGCCGCCCGTGCTGCCCGACATTCGGCCATCCGGCCAATGGCGGGGCTTTGCCCGCACCGTGCATCATTCGCCCATGGCCCGCCGGCGACCTACCGGTGCCGACGCCGCGCCAAAGTCTAGTGCTGACTGAGCGCGGTCGACAGCAATCGCGCGGTGATGTCGACGATCGGGATCACACGGCTGTAGGCCATGCGCGTCGGCCCGATGACACCGAGCGTGCCGACGATCGTCCCATTGACCTCGTAAGGCGCCGTCACGACGCTCATTTGCTCGATCGGGACGAGATTCGATTCGCCACCGATGAATATCTGGACGCCCTGCGCATGACTCGACACATCCAGCAATTGCAGGAGGCTCGTCTTTTGGTCGAATACGTCGAAAAGCTTGCGCAGCCGCGCCATGTCGGACGAAAGGTCCGCCACTTCGAGCAGATTGCGCTCGCCCGAGATCAGCACCGTTTCGCCGGTGTCGGATTCGTCCGTGCTCGCGGTCACCGCCGCGTGCATGAGCGCCGTCATGTCGCCGCGCAGTTCGTCGATTTCCTCGCGCAGCCGCCGGCGGACCTCGTCGAACGAGAGCCCCGCAAAGTGCGCATTGATGTAATTCGACGCTTCAGTGAGTTGCGAGGGGGAATATTCGCGCCGCGTCGCCATGATGCGGTTTTGGACATCGCCCTCGGGCGTCACGATGATCAGCAAAATGCGCTTGTCGGACAGCCGCATGAATTCGACCTGCTTGAACACGTGGCTGCGACGCGGCGTCAGCACGACGCCGGCAAATTGCGACAGGTTCGACAGCACGCTGGCCGCCGCCGCGACGACTTTTTGCGGCTCGCCGGGCTGCAGCGTCCGTTTGACGGCCCGTGTGACGGCTTCCTCGTCCGCGACGGATTCGACCGTCAGCATCGTATCGACGAACAAACGGTAGCCGCGCGGCGTCGGGATCCGGCCCGCCGACGTATGCGGACTGGCCACGAGCCCCATCTCCTCGAGGTCCGACATCACGTTGCGGATCGTCGCCGGACTCAATTCGAGCCCGGAATAGCGCGACAACGTGCGCGAGCCGACCGGCTGACCTTCCGCGATATAGCGTTCGATCAGGGTTTTCAACAAGGTTTGTGCGCGTGGTTCTAGCATGACGCAAAATTTTAGCCAATCGCCGATGGTCCCCGGGCCGCCTGGGGGCGTTCGGGTTGCCGCACGGCGGGTCCCGGCGCGCGGCCCGCCCTTCATCGGCACGTCATCATTCTAGCGACAAATCAATATTGCGGGACCGGGTGGAACAACGGTTCTTTTAGGACCCCAGCTATGGTGTAATGCCGGCATGAATATTGGCACCCAGTTCAAGACCGTTGCGCTCGTCGGGCGCAGCAACACGCCCGGCATCGGCGAGCCGCTGGCGGCGCTCGCCGCTTGCATCGCGCAGCGGGGCTTCGAAGTGGTATTCGAAGCCGAGACCGCGCGCGATATCGGCATCGGCGGCTATCCGTCCCTCACGCCGGCCGAAATCGGCGCGCGGGCCGATGTCGCGGTGGTGCTGGGCGGCGACGGCACGATGCTCGGCATCGGCCGCCAGCTTGCGCCCTATCGTACGCCCCTCATCGGCGTCAATCAGGGGCGGCTCGGGTTCATCACCGATATCCCCGTCTCCGAGATGCAGCAGCGCGTGCCGCAGATGCTCGCGGGCAGCTTCGAGCGCGAGGAGCGCACGCTGCTCGAAGCGCGCATCATGCGCGCGGGCGAGCCGATCTATCACGCGCTCGCGTTCAACGATGTGGTGGTCAACCGCAGCGGTTTTTCCGGCATGGCGGAGCTGCGCGTGCTCGTCGACGGGCGCTTCATGTACAACCAGCGCTCGGATGGCCTCATCGTCGCCACACCGACGGGTTCGACCGCGTATGCGCTGTCCTCGCAGGGCCCCATTCTTCATCCGCAGCTGCGCGGTCTCGTGCTCGTGCCGATCGCTCCGCACGCGCTGTCGAATCGCCCGATCGTCGTGCCGGACGAATGCAAGCTCGGCATCCAGATCATCGGTGGACGCGACGTCAACGTGAATTTCGACATGCAATCGTTTACCGCGCTCGAGCTCAACGACACGATCGAAGTGCGGCGCTCGCGTCACACCGTGCCGTTTCTGCATCCCGTCGGCTATAGCTATTACGCGACGCTGCGGCAAAAGCTCCATTGGAACGAGCATCCGTCCGGCGGCGAGGAACCGGACAACGCGACCGGGCCGCTCTAGACGAGGCGCGCCGACGGACCACGGCGCCCGAGCGGCCTCAGCCGTCGGCAACCCATACGAGAACACGACGTCAACCTCACCATTCCCATGCTCCGCCACCTCTCGATACGCGACTTCGTCATCGTCGCCGCGCTCGACCTGGAATTCGACCGCGGCTTTACTGTTTTTTCGGGTGAAACCGGCGCCGGCAAATCGATCCTCATCGACGCACTCGCATTGACGCTGGGCGCACGCGCGGACGCCGACGTCGTGCGCACCGGCACGAGCCGCGCCGATATCACGGCGGAGTTCAGCGCCACGGCGGAGGTCGAACGCTGGCTCGACGACCAGGCGCTCGCGCGGCCCGAGCCCGACGCAGCGGGCGGCGCGGTCATGCTGCGACGCGTCGTCGATGCCAACGGGCGTTCACGCGCGTTCATCAACGGCACGCCCGCCACGCTCGCGCAATTACGCGAGCTCGGCGAACGGCTCGTCGATATCCACGGGCAGCATGCCCATCAGTTATTGATGCGCCCCGATGCGCAACGCACGCTTTTCGATACCCATGCGGGCCTCACGGCGTCTGCCGCCACGGTGGCAAGCGCGCACCGAAGCTGGCGCGATGCGCAACATGCGCTCGAGCTCGCTCGAACGCGCGATCGCGAGCTGCAGCTCGAGCGCGAGCGCCTCGCATGGCAGCTTGCCGAGCTCGACAAGCTCTCACCGCAAGCCGGGGAATGGGAAGAAATCTCCGCCGAGCACCGTCGGCTCGCGCACTCCGCAAATCTGATCGAAGGCGTGCGCGGCGCCGTCGATGCGCTGTCGGAGGCGGACAATGCCATGCTCGGCCGGCTCGGCTCGATCGTCTCGAAACTGCGCGATCTGGCCGATATCGATCCGGCGCTCGGCGACACGCTCGCCTCGCTCGAGCCCGCCGAAATTCAATTGCGCGAGGCCGTTTATTCGCTGACCCACTATGCGCAAAAGCTTGAGCTCGATCCGGATCGGCTCGCGCAGGTCGAAGCCCGGCTCGATGCGCTGCACTCGCTCGCCCGCAAGTTCCGGTTGCAACCGGAAACGCTGCCGGCCGAGCACGAGGCACGCCGCGCGCAATTGGCCGCGCTCGACGCCGCGGCGGATCTCGATATGCTGACAGCGGCCGTCGCCACGGCGCATGAAGCCTACCTGCGCGAGGCGAAGCAGCTCTCGAAAGCACGTGCGAAGGCGGCGAAAGCGTTGAGCGCCGCGGTCACGGCGGGCATGCAGGAGCTATCCATGGCCGGCGGCAGCTTCGAAGTCGCGCTCGTCCCGCTCGCCGAAGGCGGTGCGCACGGTCTCGAACAGATCGAATTTCGCGTGGCAGGCCACGCAGGGGTGCCGCCCAGGCCGCTCGCCAAAGTCGCCTCGGGCGGCGAACTCGCGCGTATCAGCCTGGCATTGGCGGTGATCGCCAGCGCCGCGAGCCCGACGCCGACACTGATTTTCGACGAAGTCGATACGGGCATCGGCGGCGGCGTGGCGGAAGTCGTCGGCCGGCTGCTGCATCAACTGGGCCGCGATCGGCAGGTGCTCTGCGTGACGCATTTGCCGCAGGTCGCGGCGCGCGGGGATCACCACTTCCAGGTCGCCAAAGCCGGTACGGCGGACGGCGGCACGATGTCCACCGTGACGCAGCTCGACCGTACGAGCCGGATAGAGGAAGTGGCGCGCATGCTGGGCGGCCTCGAAATCACGGCCACCACGCGCCGCCACGCCAAGGAGATGCTCGCGGCTTAGGGACCGCCGGCTCGCGGCCCGCGGCTCCGCCCGCTGGCGCCGGTGCAAGCCCTCACCCAAACACCCGCTGCCACAACCGCAGCACGGCATCGCGTTCGGCGGCGATTTGCGCGGCCGGTACACGCGCCTTCTCCATGCCATCGAGCCGCAAGCGGTGCTGCAGTTTGCGATAAGCGCGGTAAGCGCCGCCTACGGTCTCCGCCTCTTCCGGCTGCATGAGCCCATAGCGTGCTACTTCGCGCAGCAGCGCGATGTTGCCGGTATTGAGAATGAGCTCGGGGTCGCGCGCGGCGTGCAGCAAGACCCAGTATTGGACGATGAATTCGATATCGACCATGCCGCCTCGATCGTGCTTGAGATCGAAGAGGTCGCTGCGGTTCGGATGGCCGGCTGCGACGCGCTCGCGCATCGCGACGATTTCCGTCGCAAGCGGCCCCGCCTCGCGCGGCATCGTGAGCACCTGTTTGCGGATCGCCTCGAACTCGGTCCCGATCTGCGCATCGCCCGCGCAAAACCGTGCGCGCGTCAAGGCCTGGTGCTCCCAAACCCACGCCGTATTGGCTGCATCGCCCTCGCGCAATTGGTAACGCCGGAACGCATCGAGATCGGTGATCAGCAAGCCCGATTCGCCGTTCGGCCGCAACCGCAAATCGACGTCGAACAACGTGCCGGCTCCCGTCGCCGTCGTGAGCCACGTGATGAGACGCCGCGTAAAAGTGGCATAGATTTCGGCGGCCGCTTCGTCCGGGTCGTCATACAGAAAGATCAGATCGAGATCCGAGGCATAGCCGAGTTCCTTGCCGCCGAGCTTGCCGTAAGCGATCACGGCAAACCGCGGCGATTCGCGGTGACGTTTGGGCAGTTGGCGCCACACCGCTTCGATCGTCACGTCGAGCACCGAATCGGCGAGCTCCGACAGCCGGTCGCTGACCTGCTCGACGCTGAGCTTGCCGGCCAGATCGATCAGCAAGATGCGGAACACCTCCGCTTGGTGGGCGTGCCGCAGAAGGTCCATCTGATGCTCGACGCCATCCGCCGCGGCCAGCCGGGTGCGCAGCGAAGCCTTGAACCCGGTCCAATCGAACGGGCTCGCGATCGCTTCGTCGTCGAGCAGTTCGTCGAGCAACTGCGGATGGCGCGTCAGGTAGCCGGCCGCCCAACGCGATGCGGCCAGCACGGCGAGTACGCGATCGAGCGCGGCCGGATACTCGTTGAGCAGCGCGAGATAAGCGCCGCGCCGGCCCACGGCCTCGAGCAAGTCGAAAAGCCGCGCGAGCGTCGTGCTGCGTTTGTCGGCGGGCTCCCACGCCGCTGTCGCCTCGAGAGCCCGCCGCGCAATCGTATCGAACCGTTCGCGGCTGCGCTCCGGCAGCCCCTGATAGCGCATCGAACGACGGATGCCGACGAGCCGGGCGAGGAGGTCTTCGGCGTCGGCAAAGCCCAGCGCCTCGAGGCGCGCGGCCAACGACGGCGCGGCCGCATCGTCGTCGAGCGCACTGCTCCAGATACTTGCCGCCCGCGCTTCGGCCGCTTCGCCGCCGGTGTCGCGCACCTTGTCCGCGAAGATCTGATCGAACTGCGTTTCGACGAGCTCGCGGTACTCGTCCACCTTGGCCGCGAGGCTCGCGTAATCCGCGAAACCCATCGAGGCCGCGAGGCGCGCCCGCTCGTCGGCATCGACGGGCACGGCATGCGTTTGAGCGTCGTGCCGGTATTGAAGGCGGTGTTCGAGCACACGCAAAAAGCGGTAGGCCTGCGTGAGCTCCTCGCACACGGCGGCCGGGATCAGACCGCGGTCCGCCGCGCAGCGCAGCACGGCGAGCGTCGGCCTGACGCGGAAGCAGGCATCCTGGCCGCCGCGGATCAGTTGGAACACCTGTGCGCTGAACTCGATTTCGCGGATACCGCCGCGACCGAGCTTGATGTCGTCCGCCTTGTCGGGACGCATCGAGGCACGGCGCCTCGCTTCCTCGCCGATCTGGCGATGCAAAGCGCGAATCGCGCTGATCACTCCGTAATCGAGGTAGCGTCGGTAAACGAATGGCTTGACGAGCGCGTCGAGCTGCGCGGCCAGACGCTTCGCGGCAGCGCTCGCGCCTTCCGAGACGAGCCGCCCTTTGATCCACGCATAACGCTCCCATTCGCGGCCCTGCACGTAGAAATACTCTTCCAGCATACCGAGGCTGCACGCGAGCGGTCCGGCGTCGCCGTTGGGCCGCAATCGCATGTCGACGCGAAAGACGTATCCATCCGCCGTCGGCTCGGCCAGCGCACCGATGAGCCGCCTGCCGAGGCGCGTGAAAAACTCCTGCGTCGAGATGGGCGGCCGCGCCGCGCCCGCGGTCTCGCCATCGTCCTCGTAGACGAAGATGAGATCGATATCCGACGATACGTTCAGCTCCCGCCCGCCCAGCTTGCCCATGCCGACCACGCCCAGCACGAGCCGCTCGCCGCTCGGCCCGCGCGGCTCGCCGTAGAGCGCTTCGAGTTCGGCTTCGAGCGTGGCGAGCGCATGCTGGACGGCGGCCTCGGCAAGATCGGTCATCGTGCCGGTTACCTCGTCGACATCCGCAAGACCGGCCAGATCGCGCTCCATGACCGCGCAGAACACCTCCACGCGCAACCGTCGCAGCACGCGGCGCAGGGCATCCTCGTCCAGCGGCCCGGTCTCGGCGCTACCGCGGGCCTGCCGCTCCAGCGCGGCGAGCGCATTCAATCGGGCGTCGATGTGCTCGCGCGTGATCGGCGCGCGCGCCCAGTCTGCAATGAGCCCGTTCAGCTCGGGCCGCGCGGCGATCGCGCGTGCGGTAAAAGACGAATAGGCGGAACTCAGCAGTGCGGTTGCAGTCATGAACGATGTGGCTCGCTTGTTGCGCACGACATGGATGGGTGAGGAGCGCGCCGGCGTTTATCGCGCCGGCAGCCCACGCGGCACGGGCTTTGCGCGCCTCGCCCCGCGCCTGCGCTGTGTTACATTCGACGTCCGAAACGCCAAACTACCATACCCCCGATCTGCCGCAGCATGTCCGACAGCAAGGAATCCGTCGAAAAAGCCGTTGCCGGACGCACGCGCCACGATCCCCCGCTTCTGCGCCGGGTTTTCAAAGCCACCCTGGCATTCGCCCTCGTCGTCTACTTCGCGCTCGGCGCGGCGTTCATCGGACTGCGTTATGTCGTCTTGCCGCGCATCGACGATTTTCGGCCGCGGATCGAGGCGTTCATTTCCGCGCGGCTGCACGCCGAGCTGCGCATCGAAAAACTTGCCGCTCACTGGAATGGACTGGAGCCGGGCCTCGATGTGACCGGGCTCACGATCCGCGACCGCGACGGCAACATCGCGCTTTCGGTGCCCGATGCCCGCGCCTCCCTCTCGTGGAGTTCGCTCATGCGGGGCAGGCCCGCGCTGGCGAGCCTCGTCGTCGAGCACCCCGATGTGCTCGTGACGCGCGCGACAGACGGCTCCATCACCGTCGCGGGCGTGCAGGTGCCGACCACTCACACCGGCAGCGACACCACGTTTTCGAATTGGGTGCTCACGCAGCGCGCCATCGTGCTGCGCGACGGCACGCTGCGCTGGCGCGACAACCAGCGTAAAGCCCCCGAGCTTGCCCTGCGCCACATCCGGGCGGCCATCTTCAACGGAGCCTTCGAACACCGCGTAGCGTTGCAGGCTCCGCCCGAAGGCACCGTGCTCAAGGGAGCGCTCGATTTTCGCGCGCGTTTTCGTCATCTGCCGCTGGCGGAAGTCGGCAAGCCCGCGAATTGGAATGGACAGGCCTATTTGTCGACGGGACCCGTCGAGCTGCCCGCGCTCGCGCGTTACCTGAAGATTCCGATGAAGCTCCATGGCGGGCGCATCGACAACGAAATCTGGGCGAACTTTTCGGGCGGCGCACTGCGTTCGGCGCGCGGACGGCTGCAAGGCGCCGATGTCGTCTTGCAGGTTCGGCCCGCGCAGCCACGGCTCGACCTGCCCGTCGCCCAATTCGAGTGGGCCGCCGATATCGAGCCGCAGCGCGACTACCGCCTGCGCTTGTCGAATCTGCATGCGGAACTCGGACAGCCGCCGCTCGCCGATGGCACGCCGGTCTCGCGCACGCTCTCGCTCGCCACGCTCACGGGCCGCTATCGCGTGCCCGATGTGGAGCACGGTCAGTTGATGAGCGTGGCGGGCGATCGCGTCGATCTGGGCGTGCTTGCGGAATTCACTCGCGCGCTGCCTGTGCCGGAGCGTTTTCGCGACGAACTCGTACGGTTCGACCCGCGCGGACTCGTCGCCAACTACGTGATCGAAGTGGAGCGCGCGCGCCCCGACAACGCGCTGGCTGCCAGCGAGCAGCGCGTCTCCGGCACCGCCCCGATCGTGCGCTACCGGTTCAAGGGCGACCTCGAAGGGATCAGCTTCGCGGCGCAGGAGCCGCCACCGGGGCTTTCGCCGGCCGGGCATCCGCGTGCGGGCCTGCCCGGCGTCGAAAACCTCTGGGGCTCGATCGATGCCGACGAAGCCCATGGCAGCGTCACCGTCGACACCGCCGATACGACGCTCACGCTGCCCGGCGAATTCGACGATCCGCGCCTCGCGTTCGATCGGGTGCGCGGCCGCGGCCAATGGACCGTCACCGCTGCGCCCGGCCAGCCGCACAAGGCCTTCGCGATCACCGTTCCCGAACTCAGCGTCGAAAACGCCGATGCGGCCGGCAGCGTCGTCGCGAGTTACACCAATCCGGGCCATGGGCGCGGCACCCTCGATCTCTCCGCGAAAATCGAACGCGCCAAAGTCCCTTCCATCCCGCGTTATTTGCCGACGAGCATCGGCGAACATTTGCGCCATTACCTCGGACATGGATTGCAAGACGGCATCGCCCGCAACGCGACCATCGAGGTCCATGGCGGGCTCGATCAGTTCCCCTACTCGCGCGATCCGAAAGCCGGCATCTTCCGCATCGTTGCGCCGTTCACGGGCGCGCGGTTCGATCCCTCGCCGTTCCCCGCCAAGACGCTCGCCAACGGCGCGCCCGATGTCTGGCCGGCGCTCGACGGCATCGATGGCGTCTTTTCGCTCGCCGAAAACGTGCTGCGTTTCGATATCGGTCGGGCGCGCTACAAGCGCGTCACGCTGGACCGGGTGACCGGACGCATCGACGATCTCGGCAACCACGGCTCGGACCTCGTCATCGAGGGCAAAGCGCACGGGCCTCTCGCCGATTTCCTCGACTATCTGAACGAAAGCGCGGCCGCCAGCCTGACTGATCATGCGACGCAAAAGCTGCGTGGGACGGGCCCGGCGACGCTCGCGCTCACGCTCACCGTACCGCGCGGACCCGAGCCTCACGTAAGCGTGGACGGCACGGTCGGGCTCGAGGGGAACAGCCTCGCACGCGAACAATGGCCACCGCTCGATGCGCTGACCGGGCGGGTGCGTTTCACCGGGCACACGCTCGCCGTCGAACGCGTGGCGGGACGCTGGCTCGGCGGAGAGATACGTGCAAACGGCGCGCTCGACGCCAAGGGCGCCTATACATTCGATATCGCGGGACGCATCGCCGCCGACAGCGCCCGCGAACTCGGCATAGAGGGTCCCGCCGGAACACTGCTCGGCCACCTACATGGCACAGCGCCTTATACGATCTCGGTGCGCGGCACGAGGAGTGGTCTACCGCAGATCGAAGCCCGTTCCGACCTGAGCGGACTCGGGCTCGACTTCCCGGCGCCGTTCGACAAGCCGCTCGGCACGCCGATGCCGTTTTCGCTCTCGGTCGACGCGGCGAAAACCGACGCCGACGTGCAGACCGGGGCGTTGGCCCGCGCCGAGCTGCAGTTGGGACCCGCGAGCGCGACTTACCTGCTGCGGCGCGGTGCCCGCGAACCGGGCGATCCGCAGGCGTTGGAGGTGGTGCGCGGCGCAATCGGCATCGGTACGGCCGCGCGCATGCCGGCCCAAGGCGTCAGTACGACGGCCGAGCTTGCGTCGCTCGACGGCGATGGCTGGCGCGCAATCGCTGCCGAGCTGCGCGCCGCCGCCAGGCCGATCCAAACGCCGCCTTCGGCACGAACCGCATCGCCGAAGGCGGCCGGCGGCCTCGCGAGCCAGTTCATGCCGACTCGCCTGACGGCGCATGTGGACACCCTCAAGCTGCTCGAGCGCGAGTGGACCCACGTCGCCTTCGATGGCACGGGCTCCGACGAGGACTGGCGGGCGCAACTCGCATCGGATCAGGTGACGGGCACGCTGTCGTGGCAACCCGGCACGCCGGCCAACCCCAACGGGCTGCTGACGGCGCGCCTCTCGAAGGCGGCCGTTCCCGTCACGGTGGGCAACGATCTCGTGCGGCAGATATCTTCGTCGACAACAGAACGGATGCCGGCGATCGATCTCGTCGTCGACGAACTCAGCGTGCGCGGGCGCGGCTTCGGCCGGCTCGCCATCCAGGCGCACAATACCGATGAAGACGGCGTGCCCGTCTGGCAACTCGACAAGCTCGATCTCGCGAATCCGGCCGCGCACCTGTCGGCGACCGCGAATTGGCGCACACTGCGCCGGCTCGGCGACGACATCGATCGGAATTCGCCGCGCCGCACGGCGATCGATTTCAAGCTCGACATCGCCAACGCCGGTGCGCTACTCGATCAGTTCGGCCTGCCGCGCACGGTGAAGGGCGGGGCCGGCACGTTGTCGGGCAAGGTGGGCTGGCGCGGCGGTCCGACGGCCATCGACTATCCGACGCTGCGCGGCCAGATGGCGCTCGATCTCCATCATGGGCAGATCCTCAAGGTCGACCCCGGCGTCGCGAAACTGCTTGGCGTGCTGAGCCTGCAAAGCCTCGCGCGCGTCGTCACGCTCAACTTCAGGGACGTCATCGGCGAAGGGCTGCCGTTCGAGCGCGTGACGGGCACAGGCCGCATCGCCGACGGCATCGGTCGAACGGACGACTTCCATCTCGTCACGGCGCCGGCGCGAGCGGACCTCTCGGGCACGGTCGATCTCGCGAAGGAAACGCAGGACCTGCGTGTGCAGGTGACCCCGACGGTCAATGCGGGCTCGGCCGTGATCGCGGCGACGATCGTCAATCCGTTGCTGGGGCTCGGCGCCTTCTTCGCCAATCTCGCCCTCTCGCAGTCGATCGCCCACGCGTTTGCCACGCACTACGCAATAACGGGGTCATGGTCGCAACCGCACGTCGAGCGGCTCACGGGCGATCGGGGTAAGATGGCTGCTCCAGCCGAAGCAACGGAATCGACAGGCAAGTGACGCACGCCGTGCGCCAGGCCCACCGGACCCCCATGAGCGATCCACACGCATTCCCGGCGCCTTTTCGCGTCGCAGCCGTCCAGATGGTCAGCACGCCCGAGCGCGAGCGCAATCTGCACGACGCCGGCCGTCTCATCGCCGAGGCGGCCGACAACGGTGCGCGGCTCGTCCTGCTGCCCGAGTACTTCTGCTTCATGGGCTTTCGCGACGCCGACAAGCTGGCCGTGCGCGAGCCTTACGGCGATGGGCCGATCCAGCGGTTTCTGGCCGATGCGGCACGCCGGCACGGTATCTGGATCATCGGCGGCACGCTTCCGCTCGCCGTCACGGATCCGGCGCCCGACGCCGAGCGCGTGCTGAACACGACGCTCGTGTTCGATCCCGAGGGCAACGAGGCCGCGCGCTACGACAAGATCCACCTTTTCAACTTCGAAAAGGGCGCCGAATCGTTCGACGAAGCACGCACGATCCGCCCGGGCCGCGACGTACGCACGTTCGAAGCGCCGTTCGGACGCGTGGGGCTCTCGGTCTGCTACGATTTGCGCTTTCCCGAGCTTTACCGGCGCATGGGCGATATGGCGCTCATCGTCGTGCCGTCTGCGTTCACCTATACGACGGGGCGCGCGCATTGGGAGACGCTGCTGCGCGCACGCGCCGTCGAAAATCAGTGCTACGTGCTCGCCGCGGCGCAAGGCGGCACGCATGAAAACGGCCGCCGCACCTGGGGCCACAGCATGCTGATCGATCCATGGGGCGAGATCGTCGACGTGCGCACCGACGAAGGCGCCGGCATCGTCGCGGGCGAAATCGACGGCGCGCGCATCGACGAAGTGCGGCGCAGCCTCCCCGCGTGGCGCCACCGCGTCCTCTCCTAGCCGCCATGCCCGACCGACCCATCGTTCGAACCCGGCCAGCCATTCCGACATTCACAGCCTCCTTTCTCGAACTATCCGCATGAATATCATCGAACCCGGCATTCGCAATCTCGCGACCGCGAAGGAAGTCTTGTTGGCCCCCTACGGTCTCGACGAGGCGCTGCTCACACGTACGCTCGCCGATATCTTCACGCACCGCGTCGACTATGCGGACCTCTACTTCCAGGCCACGCGCAGCGAAGCATGGAGCCTCGAGGAAGGCATCGTGAAGTCGGGGAGTTTCAGCATCGACCAGGGCGTCGGCGTGCGCGCCGTCGCGGGCGACCGTACGGCATTCGCCTACTCCGACGACCTCTCGCCCGAAGCGTTGCGTCAGGCCGCCGAGGCCACGCGCTCGATCGCCAAGGCAGGCGGCGGCAAGCAAAAGATCCAGGCGGCGAGTGTCCTGAAGGGCATCGCGGGCCGCGATCTCTATCTGCCCGCCGACCCGCTCGCCTCGCTCGACGCCACGGCGAAGGTCAAGCTGCTCGAGCGTGTCGAAAAGATGGCGCGCGGGCGCGATCCGCGCATCACGCAAGTCATGGCGGGGCTCGCAGGCGAGTACGACATCGTGCTCGTCGCGCGCAGCGATGGCGTGCTCGCCGCGGACGTGCGGCCGCTGGTGCGCGTCTCGGTCACCGTGATCGCGGAGCAAAACGGCCGGCGCGAGATCGGCTCGGGCGGCGGCGGCGGCCGCTTCGACTACGGCTATTTCTCCGACGACGTGCTCTCGAGCTATGTCGACGATGCCGTCAATGCGGCGCTGGTCAATCTCGATGCGCGGCCGGCGCCGGCAGGCACCATGACCGTCGTGCTCGGGCCGGGCTGGCCGGGCGTACTGCTGCACGAAGCCATCGGCCACGGGCTCGAGGGAGACTTCAACCGCAAGGGGTCGTCCGCGTTCGCCGGACGCATCGGCGAGCGCGTGGCGGCCAAGGGCGTCACGGTCGTCGACGACGGCACGCTACCGAACCGGCGCGGCTCGCTCAACATCGACGACGAGGGTAACGCCACGCAATGCAC
Source organism: Trinickia sp. (assembly GCF_036503415.1). Lineage (GTDB taxonomy): Bacteria > Pseudomonadota > Gammaproteobacteria > Burkholderiales > Burkholderiaceae > Trinickia. Next base: position 120,258 of record NZ_DASXWY010000039.1, read on the forward strand.
GACGCTGATCGAAGACGGCGTGCTCAAGGGTTATATCCAGGATTCGCTCAACGCGCGGCTCATGAAAATGCCGGTGACGGGCAACGCGCGGCGCGAATCGTACGCGGCGCTGCCGATGCCGCGCATGACGAACACCTACATGCTCAACGGCGACAAAGACCCGGCCGAAATCATCGCATCGGTCAAGAACGGGCTTTACGCCGTGAACTTCGGCGGCGGGCAAGTCGACATCACGAACGGCAAGTTCGTGTTCTCGGCCTCCGAGGCGTACATGATCGAAAACGGCAAGGTCACCTACCCTGTGAAGGGGGCGACGCTGATCGGCAGCGGTCCCGAATCGCTTAAGTACGTGACGATGATCGGCAACGACATGTCGCTCGATACCGGTGTCGGCGTGTGCGGCAAGGAAGGACAGAGCGTGCCCGTCGGCGTCGGCCAGCCGACGCTGCGCATCGAGAAGATGACGGTGGGCGGCACGCTTTGAACCGGCTTCGAATCCGCGCGGGCGCGCGAAAAATATCCGTTGTTCGGTCGCCCCGCGTGGATTTTTCGCTTTTTTCCCCTCCGACGGCTTGTCAGCCGTGCCGGCAGAGCGTATAAAGCCCGGATACCCGTTTCCAACGCGCTTTCCCCACTCATGAGCCCGAAGTTTTACTTTTACTTCTTTTGGCATCTCAGTCCGCCGGCGGATCGAGAGGGGTGTTAGCGCGTGACGCGAACCTGAATTCCCGAAAAACCGCCGGCGAGTCCGGCGGTTTTTTTTTCGCCGCGACCCGCCAGCCCTGCACCTTCACTGTTCGTCCGTCGTATCCGGAACCACGCGGAACCACGCCGAACGGAACGAGAGGTGCGCCCCACACCGAATCGACAAGGAGAAATACAGCATGGCCCCGCACAATACCGACGATGTCCGCATTCGCGAACTCAAAGAGCTCACGCCGCCCGCTCACTTGATTCGCGAATTTCCGTGCACAGAGCCGGTCGCCGATCTGATCTACGGCGCGCGCACGGCGATGCATCGCATCCTGCACGGCATGGACGATCGTCTGATCGTCATCGTCGGGCCTTGCTCGATCCACGATCCCGCGGCCGCGCTCGACTACGCGCGCCGGCTCGTGCACGAGCGCAAGCGCTTCGCGAGCGAGCTCGAGGTGGTCATGCGCGTCTACTTCGAAAAGCCGCGGACGACGGTCGGCTGGAAGGGGCTCATCAACGACCCCTACCTCGATAACAGCTTCAAGATCAACGACGGCCTGCGCGCCGCGCGCGAATTGCTCGTCGGCATCAACGAACTCGGCATGCCCGCGGGGACTGAATACCTCGATATGATCAGCCCGCAATACATCGCGGACCTCGTCTCCTGGGGCGCGATCGGCGCACGCACGACCGAGTCGCAAGTCCATCGCGAGCTCGCGTCGGGGCTCTCGTGCCCGGTCGGTTTCAAGAACGGCACGGACGGCAACGTCAAGATCGCGGTGGATGCGATCAAGGCGGCCTCGCAACCGCACCACTTCCTCTCGGTGACGAAGGGCGGCCACTCGGCCATCGTTTCGACGGCAGGCAACGAGGACTGCCATGTGATTCTGCGCGGCGGCACCACCCCGAACTACGATGCGCAAAGCGTCGATGCGGCGTGCTCCGCCATCGGCAAAGCAGGCCTCGCGGCGCGGCTCATGATCGATGCGAGTCACGCCAACAGCTCGAAAAAGCACGAGAACCAGATTCCCGTGTGCGCCGAGATCGGAAGGCAGATCGCGGGCGGCGACGAGCGCATCGTCGGCGTGATGGTCGAATCGCATCTGGTCGCGGGGCGCCAGGATCTGCAGGAGGGTTGTACGCTGACCTACGGCCAAAGCATCACCGATGCATGCATCGGCTGGGACGAAAGCGTCGGCGTGCTGGAGGGGTTGGCGGAGAGCGTCAAGCAGCGGCGCATCGTCCGCGGCGGCGGCAACTGAAGCATCGATGCGCCAATGCGGTTCCGGCCTCCGGTTCAGATCGCGCCGGAGCCGAACACCTCGGTGTGAATGCGTGCCGCGTCCACACCGAGCGCAATCAGCGCTTCGCGCTGCTGCTGCATGAACGGAACCGGCCCGCACAGGTAGTAGTCCGCATCGGGCAGAATCGCTCGATGGGCGATGCGCGAGAAATCGATGCGGCCCGTGAGGTCGTAATCGACACCTTCGCGGTCGGTCTCCGACACTTCTTCGTAAAACACTGCCCGCGAAACGTTCGCATGTGTCGCCATCGTCTGTGCAAGCCAGCTCTTGAACGCATGCACGCGACCGTTGCGGCAGGCGTGCACGAACGCGATGCGGCGCGGGCTCGCGGCGGCCACGAGCGTGGAGATCATCGACATCATCGGGGTCACGCCGACACCGCCCGAGACCAGCACGACCGGCGTCGTTTTTTCGAGATCGAGGCGGAACTCGCCCATCGGCGCCGTGACTTCGACGATCGAGCCGACCTCGACACCCTCATGCAGTAATGTCGAAAGGCGCCCGGCCGGCACGTCTTCCCGCCCCGCTTCACGCTTGACCGAAATGCGCAGCCATTTGCCGTGCGGCGCATCGGAGAGGCTGTACTGCCGCGGCTGGTCGACACCGAGGTCGCCGACATAGCGTTTGACCGAGACGAACTGGCCCGGCACGAACCCGCACGCAGCGCCGCCGTCAGCGGGCGTCAGGTAGAACGAGGTGATCTCGTCGCTCTCGACTTCCTTGCGCGAGACGACGAACGGGCGATAGCCGCTCCAGGGCGCGGCGCCGTAGAGCTTCGCCTCGGCGCCGATCATGATTCCCGCCAGTTGCGCATAGGCGGCGCGCCACGCCTCGAGCGTTTGCTCGTCGACCGCATCGCCCAATACTTCGACGACCGACGCGAGCAGGTTTTCACCGACGATCGGATAGTGCTCGGGGCGGATATTGAGGCTCGCATGCTTGTTCGCGATCCGGCCGACGGCCGAACCCAGCGCACCGAGATTGTCGATATTCGCGGCATAGGCGTAGACCGCATGGGCGAGCGTATGAGCCTGCGTGCCGCTCGCCTGGTGCGTCTGGTTGAACAGATTGCGCAGCTCAGGGCGGTTCGCGAACATCCGGCGGTAAAAATGCTTGGTGATCGTTGCGCCGTGCTCGGCGAATACGGGCGCGGTCGCCTTGACGCGTGCGATCTGGTCTGCGGTGAGGGGGGTCGTCATGTCGGGAGGGCTCCTTCTAAACATGGATCAAGAATACATCTTACGAGAGTGTATCCGACATACGACACTTTGTCGCACCGCAGCATGCTGCGAGCGCCCGCTGACCGGGTGGATCGGCGAGACTGCGTGGGCTATTTTTCGGGGCGCTGACGTTGCCACAAGACATCGCCCGTACCGCCGGCGCGGTTCAGCACCCGGGCGAGCACGAACAACAGATCGGAGAGGCGATTGACATATCGGCGGGGCGCGGCTTCCAGCGTCACCGTTGCGCCGAGCGCTACGATCGAGCGCTCCGCGCGGCGGCAGACCGTCCGGCACACATGCGCGAGCGCCGCCGCGCGGGTGCCCCCCGGCAGAATGAATTCGGTGAGCGGCGGCAACGCGGCGTTGTAGTGCGCGAGCCAGCCGTCGACACGGGCCAGATGTTCGTCGCCGATCATCGTATGGCCCGGAATGCAAAGCTCGCCGCCGAGATCGAACAGGTCGTGCTGCACGGCCGTCAGTACCTCGCGCAAGTCCTCGGGCAACGGCTCGGCCAGCAGCACGCCGAGCTGCGAATTCAACTCGTCGACGTCGCCGATCGCCTGGATTCGTGCATCGTCCTTGCGTATGCGGCTGCCGTCGCCGAGGCCAGTCGTGCCGTCATCGCCGGTGCGCGTGGCGATCTTGCTCAAGCGGTGTCCCATCGAGGTCTCCTTCGTAGTCGCTGCTCGTCGGCTCGCCGCCCTGGCGGCGGCCGAAACGGCCTCATTATAGGAGCCGGCTGAACGGCACGCTCCACCGGTCACCTCGGCACGTGCCTGTGCCGCGGCGGCGTAGAATGGCCAAAAACGATATCGGAGATGATATGGACCGTCCTCCCGCCGACGTTCATCCGCTGCATCCCCAAGAAGGACGTCCTGGCGCCGCTGCGCCGCGCCCGCGCCGGCCGTTTGCTCCCGAACTGTTCGCCGCGCTCGCGAGCGCTTTCGGTCAACGTGTTTCAACGGCCGAGGCGGTACGCGCACACCACGGCCGCGACGAGTCGCCGTTCGATCCTCAACCGCCCGATGCGGTGGTCTTCGCCGAATCCACCGAGGACGTGCGCACGACGATCGAGCTCTGCGCGCGCTACGGCGTGCCCGTCATTCCGTATGGCAACGGCTCGTCGTTGGAAGGGCATCTGCTTGCGGTGGAAGGCGGTGTATCGATCGATCTTTCCGGCATGAATCGCGTCCTGTCGATCGATGCGGAAGATCTGACGGCCACCGTCGAGGCCGGCGTGTCGCGCAAGGCGCTCAACGAAGCGTTGCGCGACACGGGGCTCTTCTTTCCGATCGATCCTGGCGCGGATGCGAGCATCGGCGGCATGTCGGCCACGCGGGCCTCGGGCACCAACGCCGTGCGCTATGGGACGATGCGAGAAAACGTGCTCGGCCTCACGGCGGTGCTCGCAGACGGTCGCGTCATCAAGACGGGCACGCGGGCGCGCAAATCGTCGGCCGGCTACGATCTGACCCGGCTCTTCGTGGGCTCGGAGGGCACGCTCGGCGTCATCACCGAAATCACGGTTCGGCTTTATCCGCAGCCGGAAGCCGTTTCGGCCGCCGTCTGCGCCTTTCCGTCGATGGGCGAGGCCGTGCGCACCGTCATCGAAACGATTCAACTCGGCGTGCCCGTCGCTCGCGTGGAATTCGTCGATATGCTCGCGATCCGCGCGATCAACCGTCACTCGAATCTGACACTTGCCGAATCGCCGACGCTCTTTTTCGAGTTCCACGGCACCGAGGCGAGCGTCAAGGAGCAAGCCGAGACGGTACAGGCGCTCGCCGCCGAACATGCGGGCAGCGGTTTCGCCTGGGCCACGCGCCCCGAGGAACGCAGCCGGCTCTGGAACGCACGCCACAACGCCTATTTCGCGATGCTGCAACTCAAGCCGGGCTGTCGCGCCGTCACGACCGATGTCTGTGTGCCGATCTCGCGGCTGGCCGAATGCGTGGTCGAAACGGAAGACGATCTACGCGGCTCGCCGCTGCCCTGCCCCATCGTAGGACACGTCGGCGATGGCAACTTCCACGTCGCGATCCTGATCGACCCGGCCCGGCCCGAGGAATTCAGCGAAGCCGAACGCCTGAACCGGCGTATCGTCGAGCGCGCGCTGCGCATGGGTGGAACCTGCACGGGCGAGCATGGCATCGGTCTGCACAAAATGGATTTCCTCATCGACGAGCATGGCAGCGATGCCGTCGATGTGATGCGCGCGCTCAAGCATGCGCTCGATCCGCGCAATCTGATGAATCCGGGCAAGATCTTCACGTACACGGCCTGAGACAGGCGAGGAAACCGATGGCAACCGCAGCCCAAACCGATCCGGCGATGTCAGCGGCGCTGCGCGAAGAGCGCCAGCGCGAAGTGGTCCAGGCGCTGATGGCCACGCTGCCCGCGCGCTGTCTGCTTTATCGTGATGAAGAGACCGCCCCATATGAATGCGACGGGCTCAGCGCCTATCGGCAACTGCCGCTCGCGGTAGCTCTGCCGGAAACCGAGGCGCAGGTGCTGCGTATCGTGCAGATATGCAAGCGCCTTGGCGTGCCGATCGTACCGCGCGGCGCGGGCACCGGACTGTCGGGCGGCGCCACGCCGATCTCGAACGGCATCGTCGTTTCGCTCGCGCGCTTCACGAGAATCATCGATGTCGACTCGTATGCGCGCACCGCCACCGTCCAGCCCGGCGTGCGCAACCTCGCCGTCTCCGAAGCGGCCGCGCCCTATGGGCTTTACTACGCGCCCGATCCGTCTTCCCAGATCGCCTGCACGATCGGCGGCAACGTGTCGGAAAACTCGGGCGGCGTGCATTGTCTGAAGTACGGACTGACCGTGCATAACGTCTTGCGCGTGCGCGCCGTCACGCTGGAAGGCGAAATCGTCGAATTCGGTTCGCTCGCGCCCGATACGCCCGGGCTCGATCTGCTTGCCGTCATGATCGGCAGCGAAGGCATGTTCGCGATCGTCACGGAAGTGACCGTCAAGCTGATCCCGAAGCCGCCGACGGCGCAAGTCGTCATGGCGAGCTTCGACGATGTCGTCAAAGGCGGCAACGCGGTGGCGGCCATCATCGCGGCGGGGATCATTCCGGCCGGGCTCGAGATGATGGACAATCCCGCGACGTGCGCGGTGGAGGCGTTCGTCGGCGCCGGCTACGATCGCGATGCCGCGGCCATCCTGCTTTGCGAGTCGGACGGCACGCCCGAGGAAGTCGCCGAAGAAATCGCACGAGTGACCGCCGTGCTGCGCGAACACGGCGCCACCCGGTTGCAGATCTCCCGCACCGAGGCCGAGCGCCTCAAATTCTGGTCCGGCCGCAAGAACGCCTTTCCGGCCGCGGGCAGGCTTGCGCCCGATTACTACTGCATGGACGGCACGGTGCCGCGCCGCAGCATCGGACCGCTGCTCGCGCGCATCGAGAAGATGGAAAGCACTTACGGTCTGCGCTGCATCAATGTCTTTCACGCCGGGGACGGCAACATGCATCCGCTCATTCTGTTCGACGGCAACGATCCCGACCAACTGCATCGCGCGGAGGCGTTCGGCGCCGAGATTCTCGAGGCCTGCGTGGAGCTGGGCGGCACCGTGACGGGCGAACACGGCGTAGGCATCGAAAAAATCAATTCGATGTGCGTCCAGTTTTCGCCGGCCGAATGCGATGCGTTCTTCGCAGTCAAGCGCGCGTTCGATCCGGACGGGCTGCTGAACCCGACCAAGGGCATTCCGACGCGCGCGCGCTGCGCCGAGTACGGAAAGATGCATGTGCGCGGCGGCCTTTTGCCTCATCCGGAGCTGCCGCGCTTTTAGCCCTCGCCGCGGCGCACCGCCACGCGTATAAACCCGTGGCTTGCCTGCCCCGGGTCGGCCGGTAGAATGAAGCCCTGAGGCAAAAGCGGCAACCGGATGAACGACACCATAAAGCGGGAAGCCATGCAAGACGACGAGATCCTCGGCTACTGGGCCGAGCGTATCCGCGCAGCCACGGCTGAAGAGCGCCCCTTGCGCATCCGCGGCTCGGGCACGAAAGACTGGTACGGCCAGGCGCTCAACGGCGAGATTCTCGACACCCGCGCGTATCGCGGCATCGTTTCGTACGACCCTGCGGAGCTCGTCATGACGGCGCGCTGCGGCACGCCGTTGACGGAGGTCGAAGCGGCGCTCGCCGAACACAACCAGATGCTCGCGTTCGAGCCGCCCCACTTCGGCCGCTCGGCCACGCTGGGCGGCTGCATCGCGGCGGGTATCGCGGGTCCGCGCCGCAGCTCGGCCGGTGCGCCGCGCGACTTCGTACTCGGCGTCACGATGATGGACGGCCGCGGCGAAACGCTGCGTTTCGGCGGTCAAGTGGTCAAGAACGTTGCGGGGTACGATGTCTCGAGACTGATGGCGGGCTCGCTCGGCACGCTCGGCCTGATGCTCGATGTGTCGATCAAAGTCCTGCCGTTGCCGGTGGCCGAAACGACGCTCAAGTTCGACATGAACGGCACCGATGCGGTACGCAAGCTCAACGAGTGGTGCGGCCGCCCGTTGCCGATCACGGCGAGCGCCTGGCGCAACGGCACGCTCGCGGTACGCCTCTCGGGCGCCGAGAACGGCGTGAAGACAGCCCGCAATACGATCGGCGGGGAAGTCGTGGATGCCGTCGAAGCCGAGCGCTTCTGGGCCGGCTTGCGCGAGCAGACCGATCCGTTCTTCGCGACGATTCCGCCGCGCTCGGCACTCTGGCGGCTCGCGTTGCCGTCCGTCACCGAACCGCTGCAGCTGCCGGGCGCGCAGCTGATGGAGTGGGGTGGCTCTCAGCGTTGGTGGATAACGGATACCGATGCGCAAACGGTACGTATCAGCGCCAAGCAGGCCGGCGGTCACGCCACCATTTTTCGCGCAGGCCGCGAGTTCGATCGCAGCGCCGGGGTCTTCACGCCACTGCCGGCGCCGATCATGAGGATCCATCGAGGCCTGAAAGCCGCCTTCGATCCGGCACGCATCTTCAATCGCGGCCGCCTCTACGCGGACTTCTGAGCCATCCCAAGACCCCGATCGACTGAGCGACGCGATGCAGACACAACTGGCGGACTTCATTCGCAATACGCCGGACGGCGAAGAGGCCGATGCGATTCTGCGCAAATGCGTTCATTGCGGCTTTTGCACGGCCACCTGCCCGACGTACCAACTGCTGGGCGACGAACTCGACGGCCCCCGCGGCCGCATCTATCTGATGAAGCAGATGTTCGAGGGCGCGCCCGTCACGCGCAGTACGCAGCTGCATCTGGACCGCTGCCTGACCTGCCGCAGCTGCGAGACGACCTGCCCTTCGGGGGTGCAGTACGGGCGGCTCGTGGAAATCGGCCGGCCACATGTGGATGCGACCGTGCCGCGCCCGCTTCGCCAGCGGTTGATACGGCGGCTGCTGGCGAGTCTCTTGCCCAACACCGCCGTATTCACGCCGCTCATGCGGCTCGGCCAGCACGTGCGGCCGTTTCTGCCGCGCAAGCTGCGCGACAAGGTGCCGCCGCGCCAGCGTCTGCTTCAGTGGCCCGCCAAACGGGCGGTGCCGCACGAACGCAAGGTGCTGCTGCTCGCCGGGTGTGTTCAGCCGGCGATGTTGCCGAACATCAACATTGCGGCCGCGCGCGTACTCGATGCGCTCGGCGTCGAGGCGATCGTGGCGCCGGAGGCCGGCTGCTGCGGCGCGATTCGCTTGCATCTGAGCTACCGCGAGGAAGCACTCGACGATATGCGCCGCAACATCGACGCATGGTGGCCGTATATCGAAACGGGTATCGAGGCGATCGTCATCGATGCCTCGGGCTGCGGCGCGACGATCAAGGAGTACGGGCACTTGCTGCGCGACGATCCGGTCTACGCGGACAAGGCGCGCCGCGTCGCCGAACTCTCTTGCGACATCGCGCAATGGCTGCAGGGCTTCGAACCGGAACTCACGGCGCTGGCGCGCCGCCGCGGCGTGCATACCGTTGCGTTCCATCCGCCTTGCACGCTGCAGCACGGGCAGCAAATCCGGGGCATGGTCGAACGGCTGCTGACGTCGCTCGGCCTCGAAGTGCGAGTGCCCGCCGACAGTCATCTATGTTGCGGCTCGGCAGGCACTTATTCGATCACTCAGCCGTCGCTCGCTTATACGTTGCGCGATCGCAAGATCGACACCCTCCGGGTACTCGAGCCCCAAATGATCGTATCGGCGAACATCGGGTGCATCACGCATCTGCAAAGCGGCACATCGGTACCCGTCGCGCATTGGATCGAACTCGTCGAGCATATGCTGGCTGCGTAAGACGGCGCGGCGGGCGCGGCGCCTCGAACATGACCGATCCGGTCCAGCAGAATATGCTGCGGCACGGCCCCGAAACGCCACGATCGCACTATTTCGCGATTTATTTGGCGAATCGGCCGAGGGTCGTTGCCCGGTAGCATGGAATCACCAACCGCTCCACGCTACCGGATACCGAATCATGTCGAATTCCTCGCTCGTCGAAGCCGATCGCAAACACCTGATCCACCCCGTCGTCAGCTATCGCGCGCATGAAGCGCGCGGCGTGACCGTACTCGAGTCCGCGCAGGGCGTCTTTCTGCGCGACGCAAACGGCCATGAACTGCTCGATGCGTTCTCCGGTCTGTGGTGCGTCAACACCGGCTATGGGCATCAAAGCATCGTCGAGGTGGCCGCCCGGCAAATGGCGCGACTGCCCTATGCCACGGGGTACTTCCATTTCGGCTCGGAGCCGGCCATCGAGCTTGCCGCGAAACTCGTCGAATTGTCGCCCGCGTCGTTGCAGCATGTGTACTTCACACTTGGAGGGTCGGATGCCGTCGATTCGGCGCTGCGCTTCATTACGCACTACTACAACGCCACCGGGCGCCCCACGAAAAAGCACGTCATCGCGCTCGAGCGCGGCTATCACGGCTCGTCGGCGATCGGTGCCGGGCTGACCGCACTACCCGTTTTCCATCGCCACTTCGATCTGCCGCTTGCGACGCAGCACCATATCCCGTCGCCGTATCCGTACCGTAGCGAACACGCCGACGATGCCGCCATCATCGCTGCCTCGGTGGCCGCGCTCGAGGCCAAAGTCGCCGAACTCGGCGCACAGCATGTCGCCGCGTTCTTCTGCGAACCGATCCAGGGTTCGGGCGGCGTGATCGTGCCACCCGCCGGCTGGCTGCGAGCGATGCGCGAAGCGTGCCGCAAACTGGACATTCTGTTCGTCGCCGACGAAGTCATCACGGGTTTCGGCCGCACCGGACCGCTCTTCGCCTGCGAGGCCGAACAAGTCGAGCCCGACCTCATGACCGTGGCGAAGGGGCTCACGGCGGGCTACGCGCCGATGGGCGCCGTGCTGATGTCGGATGCCGTCTATCAAGGCATTGCCGACGGCGACCCCACGGCGGCGATCGGCCATGGTCATACCTATTCGGCACACCCCGTGAGCGCCGCGATCGGGCTCGAAGTGCTGCGTCTTTATCATGAAGGCGGATTGCTCGCCAACGGCATCGCGCGCGGCCCCCGCTTCGCGCAGGGACTCGACGCGCTGCTCGCGCATCCGCTCGTCGGCGACGCACGGCATCGCGGCTTGCTCGGCGCGCTCGAACTCGTCGCGGATAAAACGACCAAACAGCGCTTCGATCCATCGCTCACGCTGCCCGAGCGCATCGCCACGGCCGCGTACGCGAATGGCCTCGTTTTCCGTGCGTTCGGCGACGGCGTCCTGGGGTTCGCACCCGCGTTGTCCTACACGGAAAGCGAATTCGATCTGATGTTCGAGCGCCTCGGAAAGACGCTCGACGATGTCCTCGCGCAATCCGAGGTGCGAGCCGCGCTCAAGGCATCGAGTGAACTGGGTAGCCGTGCTGCCGCGTAAGTTCGTGACGCATGATCAACGGTGTGTCCACAGGCGGCTGCGGTCCGCCTGTCGGCGCATCAGGCAAAGCGCGTGCTGCCCGTCGCGAGAGCGTCGCGCGCCCTCGCCTGCTGCAGGAATTCGGTGGGCGTGACGCCGCAAAAGCGTTTGAAATGGCGCGCCAAGTGGCTCTGATCGAAAAACCCGACTTCCGCGGCCACCACGGCGCCCGGCACGCCCGCGAGCAACAGCGATTGCGCGCGTCGCACGCGCACCCGGCACAGGTACTTGTACGGTGACAGTCCGATCCGCTGGCGAAACACGGTTGCGAAGCGAGAAACGCTGAGCGCCGACATTTCGGCCAATTCGGCGAGGCGCACGGACTTGTCGAAATTCGCTTCCATGTAGGCCAGCACATCGCGAAGTGCGCTGTCGGGTGCATCGACGATCTGCATGATCAGGCCTCGCTCGGCGAAAAGACGTCGGCGCTCGCCAGCGGCGCATCGGATGCCCTGCGCGCGAAGCGAGCAACGGAAAACGGTTCGAGCGCGATCTCGGTGCGGCCGGTGTCGAGCAGTTCCGCCAGCGTCTCTCCCACGCCGGGACCGATCTGAAAACCGGATCCGCTGAAGCCAAATCCATAGAAAAGACCGTCTGTCGTGGAACTGGCGCCGATGATCGGCTCCGCATCGGGCAGGTAGCTCTCGACACCGCTCCAGACGCGAATGACGTTCAGCGGTGTCATGGCGGGAACGAGCCGTCGAAACTGTGCGAGCTGGCGGACCGTGTTGATCGGCAGCACGCCGGCACGGCGCGTCGCCACGTCGGCCGGCCCCGGCGGACCGCCGCCCAATATGATGTTGCCGCGCGGAATCTGCCGGAAATAGACGCTCTCTTCCTTGATCGACGTATAGACGCCCATCGACGAGCCGAAGACGTAAGGCACCGGCTCCGTGACCGCCATCTGCGGACCGCGCACCACAAGCGGAACGGGCTCGCCGAATTGCGTCGACAGTGCGTTCGCCCATGCGCCGGCACAAATCAAAAGCTGCTGCGAGCGGTAGATATCGCCACGGGCGCTCTCCACGCGAAAACCACCCGCTTCTTTGTCGACACGCACGATCTCCGTGTTCTCGACGATGCTCGCGCCGAGCCGGGCCGCCGCCCGCGCGAATGCGGGCGCGGCAAGACGGGGATTCGCATGCCCATCGAGCGGCGAAATGGAGGCGGCCAGCACCTCCCTGCTCAAATACGGGAACCGCCGGAACATCGCCGCGCCTTCGAGCACCTCGAGATCGAGACCGTATGCACGCGCCTCCAACGCATAGCGATGAAAATACTCGGCGTCGTGCGCGTGGTAGCAAACGCGCGTATGCCCCGACGGGAGGAATTCGACGTCGTCGCCGAGCAATTCCCGCGAGCGTCGCCACGTTTCGAGCGCGCGATTGGCCATCGGCAGTTGCGCAAGCACCCGGCCCTGGCGACGGATCCCGCCGAAATTCACGCCGCTCGCCTGCTGGCCCGTGAGCCCACGTTCGAGCAACGTCACCGAGCGACGCCTGCGGCGCAAAAAGAACGCCGCCGACGTCCCGACGATTCCGCCGCCGATGACGATCACGTCGGCTCGGTTGCTCATTCGCTGAACTCCTGCGTGCATCGACCCGCGTGTTCCAGGGTCCTTTCAGCGTGGCACGCCGGCGCAATCGCCATCGGCAACGGCTTGACCGGCGCCTGAGCGCGCAGCCGCCCCACCGCTTCGAGCGGAACATGCGCTTCGGCAGCGATGACTTCGGCGCCCGCGTGCGCGCAAAAGCGGCCTTGACAACGCCCCATGCCGACGCGGGAGAACGCCTTCGCGCGGTTCGCTTCCGTCGCGCCCATCTCGCGCACGACGCGGCGCAACTCACCGGCCGTGATCGCCTCGCAACGGCAGACGATCGTCTCGTCGGGCAGCGCGGCCGCGAAACGCGCGGGCCACGGAAAGGCGCTGCGTAAGCCGGCTGCGAAGCGCGTGAAACGTCCGAGTTCGGCGCGCAGGCGCGCGGCACCTTCGCGCTGGATTCCGGCGTCGCTCAGGGCCGCCAACGCGGCGAGCCGGCCCGCGCGTTCGGCGGCGTCCGCGCCGCGAACACGCACGCCGTCGCCGGCGAGATAGACGCCGGCGATGCTGCTGCGGCCATCCTCGTCGATGCGCGGAAGCCACGTGTGCGTCGCATCGTCGAAATCGAAGTCGCAGCCCGCAAGGTCGGCAAGCTGCGTTTCCGAGCGCAAGTGATAGCCAAGCGCGACCGCGTCGCAGGGCACTTCGAGGGTCGTTGCATCGGCGAGCGTCACGCGCACGCCCGCCACGCCATGCTCGGGCGAACCGTCGATTTCCACGGGCGTGACGCCGCGATGAACGCGAACGCCCGCCTTCTTCAGCACGCGCATGAGCGCCATGCCCTTGCGCAGTGTCGAAGGGATTGCGAGCAATTGCGGCAACGCGCGCAGGCGCTGCGCAAAGGTCGACGTATCCAGTACGGCGCTCACCGTCGCGCCGGCTTTCACATATTGCGCGGCCACCAGGTACAGCAATGGCCCGGTACCCATCATCACCGTGCGCGCACCGATCGCGCAGCCTTGCGATTTCAACGCGACCTGCGCGCCGCCCAGGCTGAAGGTCCCCGCGAAATGCCACCCGGGTACGGGCATCAACCTGTCCGTCGCGCCGCTGCAAACGATCAACGCGTCGAACGCGATCTCCTCGTAGCGCGTGCCGCTGACGACATGGACCGCCTTCGCCTCGATGTTCCAGACCAGCGTGTCGGGGCGATAGTCGATGGATGCGCGCATCGCCTGGAAGTCGCTGTGCAGCGCGGCCGCCCTCGCCGCTTCGGTGCCATAGAGCGTCTCGTACGAGCGGGAAAACCCGTCGGGCTGCCGTCGATAGATCTGGCCGCCGTCCTTGCGGCCCTCATCGATTACGACGGGGCGCAATCCGGCTTCGACGAGCGCTTGTGCCGCGCGTACGCCCGCGGGACCTGCACCGACCACGACGACCTTCATCGCTTTCACATCCGGACGCGCGGCCATACGCCTTCCCCGACGAGCGCCGCGCGCGTGACGATCGACATACCCGGCGCGGCCGGGGTCGTACAGGCGCGTAGGCGCTCGCCCTCCGCTGTCCACACCCAGCAGTCCTGGCATGCGCCCATCAGGCAGAAACCCGCGCGGCGTCCGTCGCCAAATTCAGAATCGCGCAATGTGTCGTGCGTCGTCAGCAAGGCAACCATCAGCGTGTCGCCCTCGGCCGCCTGCGTGGGAACACCGTCCACGATCAGATCGAACGTCTTGCGTCCGGTTTCGGCGACCCTCACGAAGCGCGAACTCATGGCGCCACTGCTTCGGCTGTCTGCATGCGGACCAGATCCGCCGCCGAATGGTGGCATCGGATTTCGACGCCCGAGGGAAGCTTCGTCATCGAAGGCGGTGTGACGTTGCACTTCCCGTCGATACGGGCCGTACAGCGCGAACGGAAACTGCAAAGCTGGCCCGAATCGCTGGGCGCCCCCATGGCGGGCAGCGCGCCTGACGTCATGGCGCGGCGCGTATCGAGCCAGCCCGGACGCAGCGCGGGCACCGAGTCGACGAGCAAACCCGTGTAAGGGTGATAAGGGGGTGCGCTCAACGCGTCGCGCTGGCCCGCTTCGACGCACTGCCCCGCATAGAGCACGACCACTTCGTCGCAGATCGCCCGCACCGTCGAGATGTCGTGGCTGATGAACATGTACGAGACGCCGAGCTCGCGCCGCAATTCGCCGAGCAGCTCGAGGATCGCCGCACCGACCACCGTGTCGAGTGCCGATGTCACTTCGTCGCAGAGGATCAGTTCCGGATCGGCGGCGAGCGCACGGGCCAGGTTCACGCGCTGCTTTTGTCCGCCCGACAGGCCGCCGGGCTGGCGTTTCGCCACCGAGGCCGGCAGCTTCACGAGGTCGAGCAGTTCGAGCATGCGCTTGGTCGCCGCCGCGCCGCGCAGCCCGTGATAAAAGCACATCGGCCGAGCAAGGATATCGGCCACGGTGCGGCTCGGGTTCAGCGCCGTATCGGCGTTCTGGAACACGATCTGCACGCGCCGATACTGCTCGAGCGTGCGCTCGGACAGCTTCGCGGGCAACGATTTGCCGTCCAGCAGCACGTCGCCGCTTGCGCGGTCCACGAGCCCGGCAACCACGCGCGCGAGCGTGGTCTTGCCCGAACCCGATTCTCCGATGACACCGAGCGCGCTGCCGCGTGCGATCTTCAGGCTCACGTCGTCGAGCACCCGCACCGCGGGCAGTCCGTTCGAACCGACGCGCCCGTAGCCCGCGCTCAAATGGCGAATTTCGAGCAACGGCACGCTCGCTTCCGGCGCGGCTACGACGGGGTCGGGGTCGGGATGGCGCGTGGCGGCCAGCAACTGGCGCGTGTATTCGTCGGCCGGCGCATCGAGCACTTGGGCCGTCACGCCGTTTTCGCGCACTTTACCGCCGTTGAGGACGACGATGCGGTCCGCCATCTGCGCCACGACGGCCAGATCGTGCGAGACATAGACGGCCGTCGTGCCCAGTTCGCGGATGACCTTCTTGAACGCGGCAAGCACTTCGATTTGCGTCGTGACGTCGAGCGCGGTCGTCGGCTCGTCGAAGACGACGACGGCCGGGTCCGTGATCAACGCCATGGCCGCCATCAGGCGCTGCAGTTGTCCACCCGATACCTGGTGCGGATAGCGCGAACCGATCGTCTCCGGCCCAGGCAATGCGAGCGAGCGGAACAGTTCGATGGCCTTCGCGCGAGCCGCGGCCGGTGTCATCAGCTTATGCAGCAGCGCCGGCTCGATCACCTGATCCATGATCGTGCGGGCTGGATTGAACCCCGCCGACGCGCTTTGTGCGACATAAGCGACCGCGCGTGCACGCAACGCGCGCCGCCCTTTCTCGTCGAGCGACAGCACGTCGACGCCGCCGATCCTCACCGAGCCACCAGCGATCGAACACCCGCCGCGCGCATGGCCGAGCAGCGACAGTGCAATCGTCGTCTTGCCGGAGCCCGACTCGCCGATGAGCGCCAGCACTTCGCCCTTTTCGACGGTGAAATCGACGCCCTTCACGATCTCGACGACCGTCTCGGGCGCGATGCCCGCAACGACGCGCAGCCCCCTCACCTCGATCATGCTCATCGGCCACCTCCGTTAGCGCGCGCGCCGTGGCGCCGCAAGCTGTCGATCAGCAGGTTCACCCCGACCGTCAGCGTCGCGATCGCGACCGCCGGCATCAGCACGGCGGGTGCGCCTTCCGACAGACCGCCGATGTTCTCGCGCACGAGCGACCCCCAGTCGGCATCGGGCGGCTGCACGCCGAGGCCGAGGAAGCTCAGACCGCTCAACAGCAGCACGATGAACACGAAACGCAGGCCGAAATCCGCGAGCATCGGATGGATCATGTTGGGCAGTACCTCGACGCGGGCGATATAGAGCAGCCGCTCGCCGCGCGCCCTGGCGACCTGCACGTATTCGAGCGTCATCAGGTTGACCGCCAATGAGCGCGAGATGCGGAACGCGCCGGGAATATAGGCGAGCGCGGCGACCATGATCAGCATCGGCACCGACGAACCGAACGCGGCGATGATGACGAGGGCGAGCACCTTGCTGGGAATCGAAATCAGTGCGTCGAACAGACGGCTCAAGATTTCGTCGACCCACCTGCCCGACACGGCCGCGACGAGGCCGATGAACGTGCCGATACAGCTGGCGAGCACCGCCGATGCAAGCGCGAGCCCCACGGTATATTGCGTGCCGTAGAGCACGCGGCTCAGCATGTCGCGGCCGAGATAATCGGTGCCGAGCAGATGCGCAGAGCTGCATGCGCCGAAGATTTCCGTCGACGTGACCGCACCGCCCTTGTACGGCGCGACGAGCGGCCCGATGAACGCCACGCCGAGCCAGAATACGATGATCGTCAGCCCGATCAGGCCGAGCACCGAGAAGCGGCTCGCGAAACGGCGTAAAACGCTGCGCTTGACGGCCAATGCTTCGATGGGCACGTCCTGGAGCGCATCGGCGCAAGGCTTCGCCTCTTCGCCGGGCGCCGAGTACAGCACGGTGGTGCCGTGGGATGTGGCGGGTCGGTTCATCGTTGACGCAGCCTCGGGTTGGAGATGATTTGACACATATCGGCGATCAGCACGAGCACGAGATAGGCGGAGCAGAACACCATGACGCAGCCTTGCACGAGCGGCATATCGCGGTTCGTCACGGCATCCACCATCAGGCTCGCGAGCCCCGGATAGTTGAAGATCGACTCGACGATCACGACACCGCCGAACAGATACGACAAACTCAACGCGATGGCATTGGCAATCGGTCCGATCGTGTTCGGGAGGACATGACGCAAAACGATGCGTGCGGGGGACGCGCCCTTCAATCTCGCCATCTCGACATACGGTGCGTTCAACTGGTCGAGCACCGCCGCGCGCGTCATGCGGGCCATCTGCGCGACGATGACGCAGCACAGCGTCGTCACGGGCATCGCATAGATGCGCACGAGCGCACCGAACGACGTCACCTCCGACAGATACGACAGCGCGGGCAGCCAGCGCAGCTTCACCGCGAAGATCAGCACGGCTATCGTCGCGATCAGAAACTCGGGAACGGCGACCGTCGACAACGTCAACACGTTGAGCGTGCGATCGAGCAGCGAGCCGCGAAACATGGCGGACAGAATGCCGATCAAGAGCGCGACGGGAACCGACACCAGCGTGGTCAATCCGGCGAGCATGAGCGAGTTGGGCAAGCGCGTCGCAATGAGTTGACTCACGGGCATGCTGTTGGAGAGCGACGTGCCGAAGTTGCCCGTCACGACGTGCGCGAGCCACTCGAAGTAGCGCTGCAGCGCGGGCTGATCGAGGCCGAATTGATGACGCAAGGCGGCCACCTGCTCGGGCGTCGCCGCTTGACCGAGCGCCTGCTGGGCCGCATCGCCGGGCAAGAGCCCGGTCAGGCCGAACACGATGGCCGATACGATCAGCAACGTGATCAGCGCGAGACCGAGCCGAGCCGCAATGAGTCGTTGCGCGTGAACTTTCATCGGACGACATCTCCGGTTAAGAGTTGCGCGGCCGCCGCGCGCGGTGCCGAAACCTGCTGCCGTTTCGAGCCGCGCGCGGTGCCGCGCAGGTGGATCAGGTATCCAGCCATACGTTCTCGGCAAACTTGAAACCCATCAGGCCGGCAATCGGAATCGAGCCGAGCCCCTTGAGCTTCGTCGAATGCGCATCGATCGAGCTCAGGAACATCGGAATGCCGACACCGCCATCGTCATGCACGAGCACCTGCATATCGCCGTAAATCTTCTTGCGCTTGGCCTCGTCCGGCTCGCCGCGGGCCGCGACCAGCATCTGGTCGAACTGCGGGTTCTTCCAGTTGGCCTCGTTCCACGGAGCGTCCGACTTGAAGAACTGCGTGAAGATCACATCGGCGCTCGGACGCGCGTTGATGTTGCCGAACGTCAGCGGATGCTTCATCCAGTGATTCGACCAGTAGCCATCCGAAGGCGTACGCACCACTTTCAGATTCAGGCCGGCCTGCGGCGCGACTTGTTGCAACAGCATGGCCATTTCGACGGAGCCATCCGCGGCCGGCGAGGCGTAGACCTGCACCGGCGCGTTGCCGAGCTTTGCCTTTTGGAAATAGAACTTCGCCTTTTGCGGATCGAACGTCCGCTGCGGCAACCCCGCGAAGTAGTACTTGTTGGTCGGATCGATCGGTTGATCGTTGCCGATCGAGCCATAGCCGAGCAGCACCGTATTGCGAATCTGTTCGCGATCGAGCAGGTACATCAAGCCGCGGCGGAAATCGGCATTGCCCGTGATACCGCCTTCGTCACGCATGATGAGGTCCGTGTAGCCGCCCGTTTTCGTCTCCTGCACGGCGAAACCCGACGTCCCCTTGATGCGCGCGGCCGAGCGCGGATCGACCTGATTGATGAGTTGCACGTCGCCCGACAGCAGCGCGTTCACGCGCGCCGGCTCGTCGCCGATACCCACGAGCTCGATCTCGTCGAGATGCGGCAGTCCCGGCTTCCAGTAGTGCTCGTTGCGCACCACGACCGTACGTACGCCGGGCGAGAAATCCTTGAGCTTGAACGGGCCCGTGCCCACGGCCGTCTTGAAGTCGCTCGTCCCATCCTTGACGATCATGAAATGCGAATCGGCGAGGATCACGGGCAGGTCGGCGTTCGCCCCTTGCAACGTGATCGTCACCTCGTTCGGCCCCGTCGCCTTGACGTCCTTGAACTGGTCGGCGAGCGTCTTCGCCTTCGAAGCGGTAGCCGGGTCCTTGTGACGTGTCAGCGACCAGACGACATCGGCGGGCGCGAGCGCCTTGCCGTCGTGGAACTGCACGCCGTTGCGCAGCTTGATGACCCAGACCGTGGCATCTTTCGTATCGATCGATTGCGCAAGCGCCATCTGTGCGCCGAGATGCGAGTCGTACTCGGTCAGGCCGTTGTACAGCATGTTGGCCCGCACATAATCGGTCGAAACCGCTCCCTTGGCCGGATCGAGCGTATCGGTGGCGGACGACGATTGCGTCGCCACGCGAATCTTGCCGCCCTGCTTCGGCTTGCCCTGTGCGAGGGCCTGGCCGCTCATGGCGAGCAGCCCCGCGCCCGTCATCGACATCATGCCGCTCGCCATCATCGCGCGCAGAATGTCGCGCCGCGCGGCGCCGCGCCGTGTCAGTTCTTCCAGTCGTACGCCGCTGCCGGCTACGTCTTCGGGCGATTTATCGATGCTCATGAATCTCTCCGCGTGAGGTGGTCTTGTGGGGGAACGGCCGTTTTGGTCAATTGCTCGATACAGCGTCAATAAAAAACGTCTTTGATCTGGTAGTACGCGCCGACGAGCGGCAAAAACCAAGGCTTGCCCGTATGCCCGGGAATCGCGGGCCAGTCGAAATCGCGCCACGGATTGGCGGCCGGATTACCGCTCATCACCTCGGCCATCACCTGTCCCATATGCGTCGACATCTGCGTGCCGTGTCCGCTGTAGCCCATCGAAAACCATATGCCGCCATGCTGTCCGGCACGCGGCAGACGGTCGGCCGTGATATCGACGAGTCCGCCCCAGCAGTAGTCGATCCGCGCCCCTGCGAGGCTCGGAAAGAGCTGCGTGAGATTCGCGCGCAAAATGCGGCCGCTCTTCTCGTCGGATGGCTGCTCCGATGCCGTGAAGCGTGCCCGGCCGCCGAAGAGCAGGCGCGAGTCGGAGGTCACCCGAAAATAGTTGTGCATGAGGCGGCTCGTCGTGTATGACCGCCTCTTCGGGAAGAGGCGCGCGAGCGCCGCTTCGGGCAGCGGCTCCGTCACGACGATGAACGAGCCGACCGGTGCCAGCCGCCGCCGGTACCACGAAAAAGGACCGTGCCGCGACGGGCCCGTCGCGATCAGCACCTGCTGGGCCCGCAGGGTGCCCCGCGACGATTCCACGCGATATCCGGTGCCATCCTTCTCGATCGACGTCACGGCCGCATGCTCGAAGAGCTGCGCGCCATGGCGTGCCGCCGCATTCGCGAGCCCGACGGCGAACTTGCCCATATGCATCTGCCCGCCGCGTTTTTGCAGAAGGCCGCCGAAGAAGCTGTCCGAATCGACTTCGCTGCAAATCCGGTCGCGGCCGATGATCTCGACGTCGGGATCGACCTCGCGATGAATCAGCTCGGCCGTGCGCTGCAAGTGTTCGAGATGATGCGGCTTCGATGCGAGCTTCAGCTTGCCCGAAGCCAGGTAATCGCACTCGATCCGCTCCTCGCGAATCAGCCGCTCCACCGTATCGACGGCCGCCGCATAAGCGCGGTAGCAGCCCTGCGCACGCTCCACGCCCAGTTGCTGGCGCAGTGCGGCGTAATCCTGCGCCACGCCCGTGTTGCATTGACCGCCGTTGCGCCCCGATGCACCGCCTCCCATGCGCCCCGCATCGAGCACCGCGACGCTCGCGCCGCGACGACCGAACGCGAGCGCCGCGGAAAGCCCGGTGAAGCCGCCGCCGATGACCGCGACGTCGAAACTTCCCTGCGCCGGCCCCTCGCTTGCATAGACACCCGCAGGCGCGGTATCGAGCCAGTAGGAATCGAGCTTCATCGTGCAACCTCGGGGCTAAGCCGGGTGAAAGAACGCGAGCGCGACCAGTGATCGCTCACAGGCCAAGCTGCGCCGCGAGTTCGCCGATCGTCTTGACCTCGGTGTACTCGTAGTACGGCGTGCCCGGCTCATGGCCGCGATTGATGAACGCCTTGTGCTTGATGCCGAGATCGTGCGCCGTCATCAGGTCGTAGCGCAGGCTCGACGAAACGTGCAGCACGTCCTGCGGGTTGCAGTCCAGTTGGTCGAACATGTATTCGAAGCCCCGCATGCGCGGCTTGTACGACTGCGCCTGCTGCGCGGTGAAGACCCGATGGAACGGCGCGCCGAGCTTGTCGACGTTGCTCTGAATCTGATCGTCCGAGGCGTTCGACAAAATCACGAGCTTGTATTTTTTCGCAAGGCGCGAGAGGCCTTCCGGTACATCCGGATGCGGGCCCCAGGTCGGCACGGCGAGATAGAACTTTTCCGCTTCGGCTTCGTTGAATTCAACCCTCATACGCTCACACGTGCGGCGCACCGAGTTGACGACGACGTCGCGATAGGGTTTCCACGCGCCGAGCACTTCGTCGAGGCGATAGGCGGCGAAGAACGCGACGAACTTTTCCAGTTCCGCGCCCTTCAGACGATCACCATACATCTCGCGTGCCATATCCGCCATGCGGAATTTCGTCAGGGTGCCGTAGCAGTCGAAGGTGATGTACTTAGGCTCGAAGTCGATCATGATGACAATCCTTTTGTTTGTCTAATGAACCCGTTTTGGGCTCAGTGGCGAAAGACAGATAGAAAGCGTCTATACGAAAATTAAAGCAGTCCAAAATAAGCCGTGTCGTCGATTAGGGGCGGCTCGACGATACAAATCACTCGTTCGGGACCGCTGCGACAGCAGATCATGCTGGGGTGGCTGCGCGCCGATTCGTGCGGATTTACGGCGGCATCGTCAGCTCCGGGTATCGATGAGGACACTCTTGAAACGAAGGTGGGCTTCGTAGCCGAGCCGGCCAAGATCCTTGCCGATACCCGAGCGCTTGTATCCGCCCGTCGGCATCGCGAAGTCGTTCGTACGGCCGTAACGGTTGACCCACACCGTGCCCGCCTCCAGTGCGCGCACGAGGCGCAACGCGCGGCCGATATCCGCCGTGTGAACGCCGGCCGCCAGCCCGTAGTCGGGATGCGAGGCGAGCGCGAGCGCCTCCTCTTCCGTCTCGAACGTCTGCACGGTGAGCACCGGGCCGAAGATTTCCGCGCGCACGGCTTCCGTTTGCGGTGTGACATCGGTGAGGATCGTCGGCAGGTAGAACGCGCCGGGCACGGCCGCATCCGCGCGCCGGCCGCCGCATCGCACGACGGCGCCTTGCGCTGCGCTGCGCTCGACGATGGCCTCGATGCGCGCGGCTTGCGCCTCCGAAACGATCGGTGGCAGCGTCGTGCCCGCGGCCCACGTTGCGCCGGCACGCAGCGCCGCGAATGCCTGGCCGATGCGCTCCACCAGTTCCTCGGCCACGGCGCGCTGGACGAGCAGACGTGAACCCGCCACGCAGACCTGCCCCGCATTGCTCGAAATGGCCCGCGCGATTCGGTGCGCGACTTCGTCGATCTTCGGCGCGTCGGCGAAAACCAACTGGGGGCTCTTGCCGCCAAGCTCCAGCGTGAGCGGCTTCGTGCCGGACTCGGCGCAGGCCGCCATGATCTGGGCACCCGCGCGGGTAGACCCCGTGAACGTGACCTTGGCGATGCCCGGATGCCGCACGAGCGCATCGCCCGTCGTCGCGCCGTCGCCTTGCACGACGTTGAATATGCCCGCCGGTATGCCGGCCTCGATGGCGAGTTCGGCCAGACGCAGCACCGAGAAAGGCGTCATCTCGGAGGGCTTGACGACGACCGCATTGCCCGCCGCGAGCGCCGGCCCGATCTTCCAGGATGCCATCACGAGCGGGAAATTCCACGGCGCGATGGCCGCCACGACACCATACGGTTCGGCGATCGTCATGCCCAGATGATCGTGGTCGGTGGCCACGAGTTCACCCCCCACCTTATCGGCGAACTCGGCATAAAAACGGATGCCTTCGGAGGTGAACGGGACATCCCAGGTGTAGGCCTCCCGGATGGGCCGTGTGGAGCCGATCGCCTCGAGCGGCGCAAGTGTGCCGGCGTCTGCCGCAATCAGCTCGGCGAAGCGGCGCAGCACGCGTGCGCGCTCGCGCGGCGCCATGCGCGGCCAGCCGCTCTCGCGATACGCGCGCGACGCATTGTCGACGGCGCGATCCACGGTCTGGGCATCCGCGATCGGTACCGAGGCATATGCGGCGCCATCGGAAGGGCGCACAACGTCCCTTTGAGCGGTGCGCTGATCGATCCACTCGCCGCCAATGAAGTGACCGCTGCGTATGGCGACGGAGGAAGGCTCGAACTGATCCATGATATGAAGTCTTCGAACGGTTTCGATGACACACATCGTAGTGCGAGCGCCACCGCATATTTCGCCGACAAAATCTCGCCATCAGCAGATTCGATGCGTTATCGAGCGTCGTACGGTGCGTTTTGCAGTGCATCACATTTCGACACTGCAATGAGGCGACGACAGGAAGATCGTCCTAGTCAGCCGTGGGGCACACTGTGACAGTGAATATCCGATGTATGCGCACACAGAACAGGAGGCCGACGTGCTCGATCGAATCCCCAATAGCGGCATCAGTCTGCGCGAGTTTGCGGACGACGATCTCAGCGCCGGTCACGCGTTGTCCCGGTCGGTACGCTGGCGTCACCGCCCGGAGGACTGGCGGTTCGCCGCGCACACCGGCAAGGGGATCGTGGCGGTCGATGAAGCCGGAACGCTGGTCGGTTCGGCATTCGCCTGGCAGTTCGGCGGCGCTGCGGCCACGATCGGGATGCTGATCGTGGCGCCCGATCATGAGCGCCACGGCATCGGCCGCGCGATGATCACGCATTGGATGCACGCGCTGGAGCCGCGCACGCTGTTGCTCCACGCAAGCGACGCCGCTTTGCCGCTCGTCGAGCAGCTCGGCTTTCGGCGGCTGGGGCGAATCCATCAGCACCAAGGGGCGGCGTTTCATCCTCCGCTCGTGTCGCTGCCGCCCGGCGAACGGTTGAGACCGGTCGGCGCCAACGACACACCCCGGCTCGTCGAACTCGCTTCGCGTGCCAGCGGACTCGATCGACGGGAGCTGTTGCCTGCGCTGCTCGATATCGCGAGCGGGATCGCGCTCGATCGGGACGGAGAGCTGATCGGGTTTGCGTTGTTTCGGCGCTTCGGCGATGGGCATGTCATCGGGCCCGTGGTCGCGCCCGAGTCGACGGATTCGTGCCGGGCCAAAGCCCTCATCAGTCATTGGCTCGCGTCCAACGCGGGGATGTTCCTGCGCATCGACACGCCTCGCGAGTTGGGGCTTTCGGATTGGCTCGAAGACGTCGGGTTGCCGCTCGTCGATCATATCGAACGGACGGCGTACGGTGCGTCGGGTGCGGGAGCGCTGGCGGCCGATACGACATCGAAGCAGTTTGCGATCACGAGTCAGGCGGTCTGGTGAGCCTGAGGCGGTCGGCTGGCAGGCGCGCCGTATAATCCCCCAGTCGCTGCCCACCGCTTTTCGCTTCGCATCGCCATGTCCGACATCGCCCGCAATCTCGACGCCGTCCATCGCCGCATCGTGCAAGCCGCACAAGCGGCCGGCCGCGACAGCGCATCGGTCCGGCTGCTAGCCGTTTCGAAGACGTTTTCTGCCCAGGACGTGCGCACCGCATTTGCAGCAGGCCAACGCGCGTTCGGCGAGAACTACGTGCAGGAGGCCATCGGCAAAATCGAGGCGCTCGCCGAGCTGCGCGCCGATCTTGAATGGCATTTCATCGGCCCGCTGCAATCGAACAAGACGCGCCCCGTCGCCGAGCATTTCGACTGGGTCCATTCAGTCGACCGTCTCAAGATCGCGCAACGGCTTTCCGAGCAGCGCCCCGACACGCTGCCTGCACTCAACGTCTGCCTGCAAGTCAACGTGAGCGGCGAAGCATCGAAAAGCGGCGTATCGGCCGCCGACGCACCGGCACTCGCGCATGAGATCGCCGCGTTACCGCGGCTGACGCTACGCGGCCTGATGTCGATTCCCGAACCGGCGGCCGATCCCGATGCGCAACGCGTGCCGCACCGCGTCCTGCGCGCGCTGTTCGACGATCTACGCGCGGAAGGTCTCGCACTCGATACGCTCTCGATGGGTATGTCGGCCGATCTCGAAGCGGCCGTGCTCGAAGGCGCGACGCTCGTGCGGATCGGCACGGCCGTCTTCGGTGCCCGCGACTACGCTCACTGACTTCTCCTTCAGCACGAACCATCCACCATGAAAATCGCATTCATCGGCGGCGGCAACATGGCCGCGGCATTGATCGGCGGCCTCGTCAAACGGGGCACCGCAGCCTCGGACCTCTATGCCATCGACCCCAACGAAGACGCGCGCGCGCGCATTCACGCGCAGTTCGGCGTCAAGACCGGCGCGACAGCCGACACCGCATTGCGCGACTATGACGCCATCGTGCTCGCCGTCAAACCGCAAGTGATGAAAAGCGTCGCGGCCGCCTTGGCGCCCCAGTTGGCGACGCAGCTCGTCGTCAGCATCGCAGCCGGGATTCGCGGGTCCGACATCGCGCGTTGGCTCGACGGCTACACGCGCATCGTACGTGCGATGCCCAATACGCCGGCATTGATCGGCATGGGCGTCACCGGCCTCGTCGCGCTGCCGGGCGTCGATGCCGCGGGGCGCTCGCTCGCGTCCGATGTGCTGGGTGCGGTCGGCAACACGGTCTGGTTTGACGACGAAGCGAAAATCGATGCGGTCACGGCCATCTCGGGCAGCGGTCCCGCCTACGTCTTCTATTTCATCGAGGCTTTGCAAGAGGCCGCGCGCCAATTGGGGCTCGGCGACGAAGAAGGCCGCGCGCTCGCGCTCGCGACGTTCGCGGGCGCGGCACAGCTCGCGGTGCAATCGGACGAGCCCGCCGGCGTGCTGCGCGAGCGCGTTACGTCGAAAGGCGGCACGACGGCTGCGGCCCTCGCCTCGTTCGAGGCGCAAGGCGTCAAGGCTGCGATCGTCAAGGGCGTACTCGCCGCAGACGCGCGCGCCAAGGAAATGGGCGACGAACTCGGCAAGCAGTGAGAAGCAGTGAGCTGCGGCCGAATCGATGCGATCCGCAAGAAAGTGGTGGTTCGCGAGTCCCGCCTCAACGGCGGGACGATCGCCGCGCTATAGGCCGGCGATGACGTAATGCGCGGCGACGCCCGCGAAAAGTGCGCCGCCAAGCCAGTTATTGTGGAGAAACGCCGCGAAACAGGCCATGCGCTCGCGCTCGCGGATGAGCGTGTAGTGATAGGCGGCGCAGCCGAGCGCGACCGCCCAGCCTAACCAAAACGGCCAGCCGAAACCGAGCGCCGCGCCGATCGCCGCATAGATGCCGAACACGGCGGCATAACACAGCATGACGGCGGCGACATCGAAGCGGCCGAACGTGATCGCTGAAGTGCGAATGCCGATCTTCAGATCGTCATCGCGATCGACCATGGCGTACTCGGTGTCGTAAGCCACGGCCCAGAACACGTTGGCCAGCAGCATGATCCAGGCGAGCATCGGGACACGGTCCTGAATGGCGGCGAACGCCATCGGAATGCCGAAACCGAACGCGATGCCCAGATAGGCCTGCGGGATCGCGAAAAAGCGCTTCATGAATGGATACGAGCCCGCCACGAACAGCGCGACGACCGACAACGCTTTCGTCAGTCCATTGAGCGGCAGGATCAGCAAGAAAGAAACGACCGACAGCACGGCCGCAATCGCCAGTGCTTCCCACGCCTGGATCTTGCCCGAAGTCAGCGGCCGGTTCTCGGTGCGCTTCACGTAGCGATCGAAATCGCGGTCGGCGTAGTCGTTGATCGCGCACCCGGCCGAGCGCATGAGCACGGTGCCCAATGCGAAGATGACGATCAGCGACGGCGCGGGATGTCCGCCCGAGGCGATCCAGAGCGCGTTCAATGTCGGCCAGAGCAGCAGCAGACTGCCGATCGGCTTGTCCATGCGGATCAAGCGCAGATAAAGCGGAAAGCGGGCAAACATCGGTGCGGACATCGCGTGGGCGGAACTGACTGAAACCGGGATGCCGCTATTTTAAGACTGAAAACCGGCAGCCGAATGCAAAAGGGACGCCCAAACAGCGGCGTCCCCTTTTTATGTGCGGTGAGGTGCGGTGGCCGGCGGGTGCCACCGACGTGGCCTCAGGCGAGCATGGCGCGCAACATCCAGGCGGTTTTCTCGTGCGTCTGCATACGCTGGGTCAGCAAATCGGCCGTGGGTTCGTCGTGCGCCGCATCCGTCGTCGGAAAAATCGCGCGTGCGGTACGCACCACCGCTTCCTGCCCTTCGACCAGTTGGCGAATCATCTCTTCCGCGCTCGGCACGCCATCGGCCTCGGGAATCGACGACAGCTTCGCGAATTCCTTGTAGCTCCCCGGTGCGGGCACGCCCAGCGCACGAATCCGCTCGGCGATCGCATCGACTGCCAGCGCGAGTTCGGTGTACTGCGTCTCGAACATGAGGTGCAGCGTATTGAACATCGGCCCCGTCACGTTCCAATGGAAGTTGTGCGTCTTCAGATAGAGCGTGTAGGTATCGGCGAGCAGGCGCGAAAGCCCCTCGGCGATTTTCTTGCGGTCTTTGTCGGTGATGCCGATGTCGATTTGCGATGCGGTGTTTTTCTTTGCCATGGCGGTTCCTTGCAAAAGAGATGCGAACGGTGCGAGACGGCAGATGTCCTGCGCCAACCGAAGGCGCTCATGCTTCCCGCATCGGGCGAGCGCCAGTGTAGCCCACTCGAACGTTGCGGCGCCACCTTGGGGGCGCCGCATTCGTCATCGCTCGCTGTCCTTACTTCGCCCGGGCCGCGCGCCGGCGCTCGATCGCATCGGCCACGCCCGCGCCGTAGGCCGGGTCGGCACGCGAGAAATGCTCGAGCTGGCGTGCGACGATGTCCTCGGGCACGCCGTCGATGTGCCCCGCGATCGTATCGAACAGTCGCGCGCGCTGGCCCTCGTCGAACAGACGAAAGAGCGCGCCCGGCTGGCTGTAGTAGTCGTCGTCCTCGCGGTGATCGTAACGATCGATCGCGCCGGCCGCGAGCGGCGGCTCGAGGGCGCTGCGATCCTGCGCGAACTCGCCGAAGCGGCTCGGTTCGTAGTTCGGCGTGCCGCCGAGATTGCCGTCGGTGCGCATTGCGCCGTCACGATGAAACGCGTGTACCGGGCACTTCGGCGCATTGACGGGAATCTGATGATGATTGACCCCGAGCCGGTAGCGCTGCGCATCGCCGTACGAGAAAAGACGCCCCTGCAGCAGGCGGTCCGGAGAAAACCCGATGCCGGGCACCACGTTGGCCGGTGTGAATGCCGCCTGCTCGACGTCGGAAAAGTAGTTCGCGGCATTGCGGTTGAGCTCGATCGTCCCGACATCGATGAGCGGATAGTCCTTGTGCGGCCACACTTTGGTGATGTCGAAAGGATTGATGCCGTATCGCGCGGCATCGGCCTCGGGCATGACCTGCACGCGGAAGTGCCACTTCGGAAACTCGCCGCGATCGATGCTCGAGACGAGATCGCGCTGCGCGCTCTCGCGATCGCCCGCGATGACGGCGGCGGCTTGCTCGTTCGTCAGGTTTTCGACGCCCTGCGCGGACTTGAAATGGAACTTGACCCAGAACCGCTCGCCCGCGGCGTTGATGAACGAAAACGTATGCGAGCCGAATCCGTGCTGCTGCCGGTAGTTCTTCGGAATCCCGCGGTCGCTCATCAAAATCGTGACCTGGTGCAGCGATTCGGGATGGCGCGACCAGAAATCCCACGCCGCGATGTTGCTGCGCAGGTTCGTGTACGGGTCGCGTTTTTGCGAGTGGATGAAATCGGGAAACTTGAGCGGATCGCGGATGAAAAAGACCGGCGTGTTATTGCCGACGACGTCCCAATTGCCCTCGTCGGTGTAGAACTTGATCGAAAAGCCCCGCACGTCGCGCTCGGCATCGGCGGCACCGCGCTCGCCCGCCACGGTCGAGAACCGGATGAACAACGGCGTTTGCTTGCCAAGTTCCGAAAACACGGCCGCCTTCGTATAGCGCGTGATGTCATGCGTCACCGTGAACGTGCCGAATGCGCCGGAGCCTTTTGCGTGAACACGCCGCTCGGGAATCACCTCGCGGTCGAAATGCGCGAGCTTTTCGAGCAGCCAGACGTCCTGCAATGCGATGGGGCCGCGTGGCCCCGCTGTCATCGAGTTCTGGTTGTCGGCGACGGGGGCGCCTGCGGCTGTGGTGAGCTTGCTGTCGGACATAGCGGTTCCTTGGGTCGAGAGGGAGTCAGCGGCAAATCGCTGCGATCCATGGAGCCGAGCATATAGATAGCTATCGACAACAGCAAATTAATCGATTCAATCTATTCGATAGGGGCTAAAAAAACGAGGCGGCAGCGGCCGCCCCGTCATGTCCAAGCGGACATCTTCGGCACTCAGTTCACCACGGCCGGCAGATCGAGCTTGTCGACGCCGGGCAAGTCGCAGGCGGCAATCGCTTCGCTGATCGCATCGATGGCCGGCATGCGCGTGAAGCTCTTGCGCCACGCCAGCACGACGCGGCGATCGGGCACGGGTTCGTCAAAGGGAACATAGCTGAGTAGACCGGCATCGGGCCCGCCTGCGTGCACCTTCACCTCGGGCACCGACATACGCGGCAATACGGTAATGCCGACTCCGCTGGCCACCATATGGCGGATCGTCTCGAGCGAGGAGCCTTCGAACGTCTTCTGGATGCCGTCGGCCGTCTGCGAGAATCGCATCAGCTCGGGACAAACGCCCAGGACATGGTCGCGAAAACAGTGTCCGTTGCCGAGCAACAGCATCGTTTCCTGCTTGAGGTCGTCGGCGTCGATCTTCTTGCGCGACTCCCATGCGTGGCCGGACGGGAGCGCGACGACGAACGGCTCGTCGTAAAGCGGCCGTACCATGAGGCCCGTTTCGGGAAACGGCAGCGCCATGATCGCCACGTCGATCTCGCCTTGCTTGAGCAGTTCGATGAGCTTGAGCGTGTAGTTCTCCTGCAGCATCAGCGGCATCTGCGGCACACGCTTGATCATCTGCTTGACGAGCGTCGGCAGCAGATACGGCCCGATCGTATAGATGACACCGAGCCGCAGCGGCCCCACGAGCGGGTCCTTCCCCTGTTTGGCGATTTCCTTGATCGCGAGCGTCTGCTCGAGCACCCGTTGCGCCTGGGTCACGATCTGCTCGCCGATCGGCGTTACGCTGACTTCGCTCGTTCCGCGCTCGAAAATCTGCACGTTGAGCTCGTCCTCGAGCTTTTTGATCGCGACGGACAGCGTCGGCTGACTGACGAAGCACGCCTCGGCAGCGCGCCCGAAGTGTCGCTCGCGGGCTACCGCCACGATGTATTTCAGTTCAGTGAGCGTCATTGGGGGACAATCAAAACTTGGGAGTTGATAGGTTTAAGTTATACACCCGTCGCGCGAATTCGCCAACCGTATAAGCCCCAGTTTCGAGCCGAGCTCCATTCGCCCTGCCTTCGTTCAGGCCTTCAGGTACTGCTCGCGCCCGCCGAGCCAGCGCGCCAGATGCGCCGCCACGACATCGGGGTACTCGGCGACGAGCCGCGCCGCGGCTTCACGGGCAGGCTCGATCAGCCACGCGTCGTTTTGCAGATCGGCAAAGCGCAGCATCGCGGCGCCGGACTGCCGCGCGCCGAGAAATTCCCCCGGCCCCCGGATTTCGAGGTCCCGGCGCGCGATCTCGAAACCGTCCGTCGTCTCGCGCATCGTCTTCAGACGCGCGCGCGCCGTCAGCGAAAGCGGCCCGCCATAGAGCAGCACGCAGACCGAGGCGGTGCTGCCGCGCCCCACCCGCCCGCGCAATTGGTGCAGTTGAGCGAGGCCGAACCGCTCAGCGTGCTCGATCACCATCAACGACGCGTTGGGCACATCGACACCCACTTCGATCACGGTGGTCGCCACGAGCAATTGGACCTCGTTGCCGGCGAATGCCTCCATCACGGCCGCCTTTTCCATGGGCGGCAGCCTGCCGTGCACGAGGCCGACGCGCAACTCCGGCAGCGCCGCCGCCAGTTTCTCGAACGTTTCGACCGCCGTTTGCAGCTGCAGCGTCTCGCTTTCCTCGATGAGCGGACACACCCAATAGACCTGCCGCCCGGTCAGCGCCGCTTCGCGCACCCGGGCGACCACCTCGTCGCGGCGCGTGTCGGAAACGAGCTTGGTGACGATCGGCGTGCGCCCTGGCGGCAGCTCGTCGATCGTCGACACGTCGAGATCGGCGTAGTAGGTCATCGCCAGCGTGCGCGGGATCGGCGTCGCCGACATCATGAGCTGATGCGGCTGGAAATCGCTGGCCCCGTCCGCGGCCCGATGCGCCTTCGCCCGAAGCGCAAGCCGTTGGGCGACGCCGAAGCGGTGCTGCTCGTCGACGATCACGAGCCCGAGCCGCGCGAATTCCACGGTCTCCTGGATCATCGCGTGCGTGCCGATGACGAGTTGCGCCGTACCGCTGGCCGCGGCCTCGAGCGCCGCCCGTTTCTCCTTCGTCTTCAGGCTGCCCGCGAGCCACGCCACTGCCACGCCGAGCGGCTCGAGCCAGCCGCGCAGCTTGCGGGCGTGCTGCTCGGCGAGGATTTCGGTGGGCGCCATCATCGCCGCCTGATAGCCGGCGTCGATCGCCTGCGCGGCCGCCAGCGCCGCGACGACGGTCTTCCCGCTGCCGACATCGCCCTGCAAGAGCCGCTGCATCGGGTGCGGGGCGGTCAGGTCGGCCGAAATCTCGGCGACGACGCGCTCTTGCGCACCGGTCAGCGCGAACGGCAGCGCTGCCCGCAGGCGGGCACTGAGTGTCTGCGCGGCGGCTTGCGCGCCGTTCGAGGCAGCAGGCATCGGCGGGGCCGTGCGGCGACGCCGCTCTTCGTGAGCTCGTTTGAGCGAGAGCTGCTGAGCGAGGAGTTCGTCGAATTTGATCCGCGTCCACGCAGGGTCCGTACCGTCGATCAATGCCGCTTCGTCGGCGTCCGCGCTCGGATGATGAAGCGTGCGCACGGCCTGAGCGAGGGGCGGCAAGCCGAGCCGGCGCACGTAGGCTTGCGCAAGCGGCTCGGGCAGCAATTCCGGCAAGGGCGTGCGTGCCACCGCGTTGTCGATGGCCTTGCGCAGGTAGGCCTGCGAGACGCCGGCCGTGCTCGGATAAACGGGTGTCAGCGCCTGCGGCAGCGGCGTATCGGTGTCGACGGGACGCACGCTCGGGTGCACCATCTCGAGCCCGAAAAAGCCGCCGCGCACATCGCCGCGCACCCGCAGGCGCTCGCCGACGGCCATCTGCTTGACCTGCGAGCCGTAAAAGTTCAGAAAGCGCAGAATCAGCTCCTCGCCCGCGTCGTCCCGCAGCTTCACGAGCAACTGCCGCCGCGGACGGTAAGCGATCTCGTTGTCGAACACGACGCCTTCGGTCTGCGCCGTCTCCCCGGGCAGCAGTTCGCCGATCGGCGTGAGCGACGTTTCGTCCTCGTAGCGCATCGGCAGGTGCAAGACGAGATCGATGTCGCGCGTGAGGCCGAGCTTGGCAAGCTTGTCGGCGGACTTGGCCACCTTGGCCACCTTGGCCACCTTGGCCACCTTGGCCGCCTTCGGGGCCTTGCGCGGGCTCTCCACGACGGGTTCGGCCGCGGGAACGTCGTCCGACGGATCGGGCAGGTGCGGGCGTGGCAAGGGCATCGGTCCTCTTCGCAAGTACAATATCGGCTTTATCGCATGTAAAACCGCGTTCGCGATGTTTCGCGATCATAGCGGCTCGCACGTCTGTCGGGCCGCGCCGCTTCAGGCCGACCAACGCAGCATGTTCACGCTTTCCGATTTCGATTTCAATCTGCCGCCCGAACTCATCGCACAGCAGGCGCTGCCTGAACGCAGCGCGAGCCGTCTGCTCGAGGTGGATACCGCGGCCACCCCGGCGCGCCTCGTCGATCGCCGCTTCCTCGAGTTGCCCGAGTGCCTCTCGGCGGGCGATCTGCTCGTCTTCAACGATACGAAAGTGCTCAAGGCGCGGTTTTTCGGGCAAAAGGCCAGCGGGGGAAGAATCGAGGTGCTGATCGAGCGCGTAACGGGCGAGCGCTCGGCCCTCGCGCAGATCCGCGCAAGCAAAAGCCCCGCGCCGGGCACGATCCTGCGGCTAGCCGATGCGTTCGACGTCACGGTCGGCGAGCGTGTCGAACCGTTTTACACGCTGCATTTTCCCGAGAGCTGTCTCGATCTGATCGAGCGCCACGGCCGCCTGCCGCTGCCGCCTTACATCGAGCACGATCCGGACGCGACCGACGAGACCCGCTACCAGACCGTCTTTGCGCAACGTCCGGGTGCCGTCGCCGCGCCGACGGCCGGACTACATTTCGACGACGACGTGCTCGCCCGGCTCGACGCGCGCGGCGTCAGGCGCGCGACGCTGACGCTGCACGTGGGCGCCGGCACGTTCCAGCCCGTGCGCGTGGAGAACATCGCCGAGCACAAGATGCACAGCGAGTGGTACCAATTGCCGGACACGCTCGTCGACGCGATCGCCGAGACGCGCGCGCGCGGCGGCCGTATCGTGGCCGTAGGCACGACGTCGATGCGTGCGCTCGAAGCGGCCGCGCGCGACGCCGAAGCGGCGGGCCGGCCGCTCGCGGCAACCTCGGCCGAAACCGATATTTTCATCACGCCCGGCTACCGTTTTCGCATCGTGGATCGGCTCGTGACCAATTTCCATTTGCCGAAGTCGACGCTGCTGATGCTCGTATCCGCGTTCGCCGGCGTCGAGACGATCCGCACGGCCTACCGGCACGCGATCGCATCCCGCTACCGGTTCTTCAGCTATGGCGATGCGATGCTGCTCACACGCCGCGATGACTGATGCACCGGCGCGCCGCTCGAAAACGGCGCGCGCAGCCTTTTTCCGGAGTCATGCATGACCGAAGGTCTCACCCACGAACATCCGCCCGGCGAGGCGCCACCCGGCGGGCTCGCGTTCGAACTGCTCGCCACCGACGGGCAGGCCCGGCGGGGGCGCCTGACCCTGAATCACGGCGTGGTCGAGACGCCGATCTTCATGCCCGTGGGCACCTACGGGACCGTCAAGGCGATCGCCCCGCGCGAACTCGAGGAAATCGAAGCGCGAATCGTGCTCGGCAATACGTTTCACCTTTGGCTGCGTCCGGGCCTCGAGACGATTGCGGCGCACGGCGGCCTGCACGCCTTCATGGGCTGGCGGCGCCCGATCCTGACCGATTCGGGCGGCTTCCAGGTCTTTTCGCTCGGCGAGCTGCGCAAGATCACGGAAGACGGCGTCACGTTCGCCTCACCGATCAACGGCGACAAGCTCTTTCTGTCGCCCGAAGTGTCGATGCAGATTCAGAAGGTCTTGAATTCGGACATCGTCATGCAGTTCGACGAGTGCACGCCTTACGCCACGGACGGCGTACCGACGTCGCACGCCGACGCCGCGGCGTCGATGCGCATGTCGCTGCGCTGGGCAAAACGTTCGATCGATGAATTCGCGCGCCTCGGCAACCCGAATGCGCTATTCGGCATCGTGCAAGGCGGCATGTACGAGGATTTGCGCGACGAATCGCTCGCGGGGCTGGCCGAGATCGATTTTCACGGCTTTGCGGTGGGCGGACTGTCCGTCGGCGAGCCCAAGGAAGAGATGATGCGCGTGCTCGAGCACGTCGGCCCGCGTCTGCCCGCCGACAAACCGCATTATCTGATGGGCGTCGGCACGCCCGAGGACCTCGTGGCGGGCGTAGCGTCGGGGATCGACATGTTCGATTGCGTCATGCCCACGCGCAACGCGCGCAACGGCTGGCTCTTCACGCGCTTCGGCGACATCAAGATTCGCAACGCGACGCACAAGAATTCGCTTCGCCCGCTCGACGAATCGTGCGCGTGTTATACCTGCCGGAACTTCACGCGCGGCTATTTGCATCATCTACACCGGGTAGGGGAAATTCTGGGCGCCCAGCTCAATACGATCCACAATCTGCATTACTACCTGGAACTGATGCGCGAAATGCGCGAAGCCATCGAAACTAGAACTTTCGACGCTTTTCGGATGCGATTCGCCGAGGAGCGCGCAAGGGGCGTCGACTAGCGGCGCGGGCTGCCGGTCCCAATCCCGCGCTGCTCCGCCGTCGCCTCGAGCGGCGGTGGTAAAATACGCGGCCTTTTTTTCGATCTCTCAGATCGTTCCGATCGTACTTACGGAGAATTAAACGTGTCCTTGATTTCCAACGCATTCGCGCAAGGCGGAACCGGCGGCGCCGAGTCCAGCCTGATGAGCTTTTTGCCGCTCATCCTCATGTTCGCGGTGCTCTATTTCATCATGATCCGCCCGCAGATGAAGCGCCAGAAAGAGCACCGCAGCATGCTCTCGGCGATGGCCAAGGGCGACGAAGTCGTGACCACGGGCGGTGTCGTCGGCAAAGTGACGAAGGTGAGCGACGCCTATGTCGGCGTCGAAATCGCCGAGGGCACCGAAATCGTCGTCCAGAAGGCCGCCGTCACCACGATTCTCCCGAAAGGCACGATCAAGTCGCTCTGACGCGCCGCAGCACAGGCGAAACGCGCGGCTCATCGGGCGCCGCGCGCTCGTCGCCGAGCCTCGACGCCGCTTCCTACCGCGCCTTTACGCCCATTTCCGTTCGGCCCATCCCATGAATCGTTACCCCCTTTGGAAATATGTCGTGATGGCCGTGGCGCTTGCCATCGGCCTTCTGTACACATTGCCCAACTTCTACGGCGAAGCGCCCGCGGTGCAGGTGCTGAGCGGCAAGGCAACCGTCAAACTCGATTCGTCCACGCTCTCGCAAGTCGAAGCCGCGCTCGCCGCGAACGGAATCAAGCCCGACGACGTCACGTTCGATAACGGCGCGACCAATGCGAATATCCGCGTGCGCGTCAAGGACACGGACACGCAGTTGCATGTGAAAGACGCGCTGCAAAAAGCATTGAACCCCGATCAGTCCGATCCGCAATTCATCGTCGCGCTCAATCTGCAAAGCGCCTCGCCGCGCTGGCTGACCGCGCTGCACGCGTTGCCGATGTATCTCGGCCTCGATTTGCGCGGCGGCGTGCACTTCCTCATGCAGATCGACATGGCCGGCGCGCTGAGCAAGCGCCTCGATGCCGATGCCTCGGATGCGCGCACCAATTTGCGCGAGTCGAATATCCGCGACGGCGGCGTGAATCGCGTCGGTCAATCGGTCGTCATCCGCTTCGCCGAGGCAAGCGTGGCCGACACGGCGCGCACGCAGCTCACGCGCTCGATCCCCGAGCTGCAATGGAACTCGCGGCCGGCCGCGGACGGCGGCACCGAGCTCGTCGGCACGTTCTCGCCGGCTCAGCAGCGCAGCGTCGAGGAAGCGGCCGTCAAGCAGAACATCACGACCCTGCATAACCGCGTGAACGAACTCGGCGTGGCGGAACCGGTGATCCAGCAGCAAGGCGCGGACCGCATCGTCGTCGAGCTGCCCGGCGTGCAGGACACCGCCAAGGCGAAGGAGATCATCGGCCGCACGGCAACGCTCGAAGCGCGCCTCGCCGATCCCGTCAACACGCATCCGCAACCGGGCGAAGCGGTCCCGGCCGGCGACGAGCTGTTCACCGAAGGCAATCAGGTTCCGGTGCTGCTGCGCAAGCAGGTCATTTTCACGGGCGACAGCATCATCGACGCCTCGGCCGGCTTCGACGAACATCAGCGCCCCTCGGTCAGTATCCGCCTGAACTCGACGGCGGGCCGCGCGGTAGCAAGCGTCTCGCGCGACAACATCGGCAAGCCGATGGCGATGGTGCTGTTCGAAAAAGGCAAGGGCCAGGTGCTGACGGTCGCGACGATCCAATCCGAGCTCGGCGACCGGTTCCAGATCACGGGCCAGCCGACGCCGCAGGCCGCGGCCGACCTCGCGCTGCTGCTGCGCGCCGGCTCGCTCGCCGCGCCGATGGACATCATCGAAGAACGCACGATCGGCCCGAGCCTCGGCGCCGACAACATCAAGAAGGGCTTCGATTCGGTCGTCTACGGCTTCGCGGCGATCACGGTCTTCATGGTCGCGTACTACCTGCTCTTCGGCGTCGTTTCCGTCATCGGCCTGTCGGTGAACCTGCTGCTGCTCGTTGCCGTCCTCTCGATGCTGCAAGCCACGCTGACGCTGCCGGGTATCGCGGCTATCGCGCTTGCGCTGGGCATGGCGATCGACTCGAACGTGCTCATCAACGAGCGCGTGCGCGAAGAGCTGCGCAACGGCGCGCCGCCGCAGCTCGCGATTCAGAACGGCTATGCGCATGCGTGGGCCACCATCATCGATTCGAACGTGACGACGCTCATCGCCGGCCTCGCGCTGCTCGCGTTCGGCTCCGGCCCCGTGCGCGGCTTCGCCGTCGTGCACTGCATCGGCATTCTGACGTCGATGTTCTCGGCCGTGTTCTTCTCGCGCGGTCTCGTCAATTTCTGGTACGGCGGCAAGAAGAAGCTGAAGTCGCTCGCGATCGGCCAGGTCTGGCGTCCCGCGGGCGCCGGCGCGCCCTACACCGGCGCCGATGCCGAGACCGACACCGCGCAGGCGAGCGCTGCCCTCGCCTCGCCGGAGGCACGCACGCCGGCCAAGGGCAAGGGGGCACGCGAAAGCAAGCCTGTACTGCGCAACCGCGCGCGCGAAGGCGCCAGCGCGCCGCGCAAACCGGGCTCGCCCCGCTAACGGGCCGACCTAGGCTCCGGAGAGAAGAACATGGAATTTTTCCGCATCCATAAAGACATTCCGTTCATGCAGCGCGCGTTGATCTTCAACGCGATTTCGTTCCTCACGTTCTTCGCCGCGGTGTTCTTTTTGCTACACCGTGGACTGCATTTGTCGGTGGAGTTCACGGGCGGCACCGTGATCGAAGTGCAGTATCCGCAGGCGGTGCAGCTCGAGCCCGTGCGCGAGACGCTCGGCACGCTCGGCTACGCCGACGCGCAGGTGCAGACGTTCGGGACTTCGCGCGACGTCATGATCCGCTTGCCGCTGAAGGCCGGGCTGACGTCGTCGCAGCAAAGCACGCTGGTCATGGCTGCTCTCAAGCAGCACGACGCGGCCGCTCAATTGCAACGCGTCGAGTTCGTCGGGCCACAGGTCGGCAAGGAGCTCGCCACGAACGGCCTGCTTGCGCTCGCCTGCGTCGTGGCGGGCATCATGATCTACCTGTCGTTCCGCTTCGAATGGAAGTACGCGGTGGCCGGTATCGTCGCGAACCTGCACGACGTCGTCATCATTCTCGGCTTCTTCGCCTTCTTCCAATGGGAGTTCTCGTTATCCGTGCTGGCCGCGGTGCTCGCGGTGCTCGGCTATTCGGTCAACGAGTCCGTCGTGATCTTCGACCGGATTCGCGAGACGTTCCGTCGCGAACGGAAGATGAGCGTCATGGGGGTCATCAATCACGCCATCACGAGCACGATGTCGCGCACGATCATCACGCACGGTTGCACGCAGATGATGGTGCTGTCGATGTTCCTGTTCGGGGGGCCGACGCTGCATTATTTCGCGCTGGCGCTCACGATCGGCATTCTGTTCGGCATCTACTCGTCGGTATTCGTCGCGGCCGCGCTGGCGATGTGGCTCGGCGTGAAGCGCGAAGACCTGCTCAAGGAAACGCGTCCGCGCCACGATCCGAATGATCCGAACGCCGGGGCGGAAGTCTGACACTCGGCAGCATCGTTAACATCGAGAACGCGCGGCTCATCTGAGCCGCGCGTTTTTTCTGGTACACGGCCCCTGATGGCAGGGTCGCCTTCCATTCACCGCAAGCCAAGCACCCGCCGCGCCGCAATCAGCGCCGCAAAGCTCACCGCCGCCGCGAACATGAGATAAAAGCTCGGCGCGACCTTGTCGCCCGTTGCCCGGATCAACCACGCAATGATGAACGGGCCGAAGCCACCGAAGATCGTGACCGCGATGTTATAGGCGAGCGACATGCCGGTCGTGCGGGTCGCCACGGGAAAGAGCTCGGACAGCAGCCCTGGCAGCGCCGCAAAATACCCGGTCATCAGGAGTCCCAAGCCGATTTGCACGGCGATCAGCACGCCTGTCGTGGGTCGCTCCACGAGCCACGCGAAGGCCGGATACGCTAGCAAAAGCATGAGCGCCGCCGAAGCAGACATGATGCCCGTGCGCCCATACCGGTCGGACAGATGCCCGACGAGCGGTGAGCAAACCATCTGGATCGCGCCGGTCAACACGATTGCGGCGAACGAGATCGACGAAGGGAGCTTCAACTGCTTCACTGCGTAAGTCGGCATAAACAGCACAAGGTACGTCGAGACCGTGCCAAGCACCACAATACCAATCGCCACCGCCAGCCGCGTCTTGTGCGCGGCGAACGTATCGGCCAGCGGCGTGCGCGTCGTCTCGGCCGCGAGGAACTCCGGCGTTTCGTCGACATTCGAGCGGATGTAATAGGCAATCGGCCCCAGCAGCAGACCGAAGATGAACGGCACGCGCCATCCCCAGGTCGACAGTTGCTCGTGCGTGAGCGCGCCCGTCAGCACGGCACCAAAAACAGCGGCCAGCACCGTGGTAAGACCTTGGCTCGCCACCTGCCAACTCGCAAAGAATCCGCGCCGCTCGGGCTGGTGTTCGGCCAGAAACGCCGTGGCGCTGCCGAATTCCCCGCCGGCGGAAAAACCCTGCATGAGCCGCGCGAGCACCAGAATGAGCGGCGCCGCCACGCCTATGCGCTCGTAGGTCGGCAGCACGGCAATGATGGCGGTACCGACCATCATGAGCAGGATCGACAGCGTAAGAGCGGCTTTGCGCCCCGCGCGGTCCGCGTAGGCGCCGATAACGACGGCGCCAAGCGGGCGCATGAAAAACGAGACGCCGAACGTTCCGAGCGTGAGCAGCAGCGAGACGGTTTCGTTGCCCGCGGGAAAGAAAAGCTGGGCGATCAGAACGGCAAAGAATCCGTAGACGACAAGATCGAACCACTCGAGTGCGTTGCCGATGGATGTTGCAACGACTGCCCGCCACACGCCATTGCGCGCCGTGGCCGGTCGTGCCGTCAAAGTCTCGCCCATGCTTGCCTCCTGGGTTGTTTTAGGGGAGCAGTGCCGCGGC
>NZ_DASXWY010000040.1:0-4359 GCF_036503415.1 Trinickia sp.
GGCGCCGAAATGATCCTCGAGCGCTTCGGCCGTCACAGCGCAGGCGAGTTCCACGCCGTCGACCACCGCAGCGAAGCGCACCACCATCTGCGCTCCGTCGAAAACGGGTTCCTCGTCGGGGTAGTCGATACGCATCAATGCTTCTCCATGTGGTCCCCGATGCCGGCTGCCGGCCGCCGCGCGCAGCGTTCATTCACTCCATCAAGAGGCGCGCGCACCGTGCCGCGCCAGTCGCTCGATGATCTTCCGATTGAAGGCGGGGATATCGTCCGGCTTGCGGCTCGTGATGAAGTTGTCGTCCTCGACCACTTCCTCGTCGACCCAGGTCGCGCCGGCATTGCGCAGGTCGTCCTGCAAGCTCGGCCAGCTCGTCATCGTATGTCCCTTGACGATACCGGCAGAGATAGGCAACCAGGCACCGTGACAAATCACCGCCACCGGTTTGTGGGCCTCGTCGAGCGCGCGCACGAACGCCTGCGCTTCCGGGACCGTCCGTATCGCGTCGCTGTTGACGACTCCACCCGGCAAGATGACGGCGTCGTAGTCTTCGGGCCGCACCTGGTCGAACGTCGCGTCGACGGTCACCATCGCACCGCGCTCGACGTGCTGGAAGCCTTGAAGCTGTCCAGGCTTCTTCGAAATGACGTGGACGAGCGCCCCCGCTTCGGAGAGCGCGCGCTTCGGCTCGATCAATTCGGCTTCTTCGAAGCCGTCCATCGCCAGCATTGCAACCTTGCATCCTTGAAGCGTCTTGCTCATGAGTCGAACTCCTCGAACAGGTGATGAACGTCTCTCATTCCGGCATCTCATCCCTTCTCGCGAGCAAGCCCGGTGCCAGCGTCACTTTTCCCTCGTTTCCTCACTCATTTCTTCAATTCGGCGGGCAATCCTTCAAGCAGGTCGGCCATATCGTCGGCATGTTCCTCTTCCACGGCAAGTATCGATTCCATGATGCGGCGCGACGTCGGGTCCTTTTCTCCGAGGTAATCGATAATTTCGCGGTAGCTGTCGATCGCGACGCGCTCGGCCACCAGGTCTTCGCGGATCATCTCGACGAGCGATCCCCCTTCGACGTACTCGGCATGGCTGCGCGAGAGCAACCCCTCCGGCGAGAAATTCGGCTCGCCGCCCAGTTGCACGATGCGCTCCGCGATCTGATCCGCGTGGCCCAGTTCCTCTTGCGCATGTTGGAGGAATTCATCGGCAACGCTTGTCGAATGGATCCCTCTCGCCATGAAATAGTGGCGCCGGTAGCGCAGCGTGCAGACTAGCTCGGTCGCTAGTGCGTCGTTGAGCAGCTTGAGCACAGTCTCTCGGTCAGCCTTGTATCCGGCCGTGACGGCGCCCTCGGAAATGTGTTCTCGGGCTCGCTTGCGAATCTCTTTGACGTCGGTCAGAAACGGTTGTTGAGCCATGGTCCTCTCCAGGGATTGCGCGGTTGTGTGAAGGAAAATCGATGACGCGCCGGCAGGTGCGCCATCGGCGGTCGGTCGCTATGGGCAAGGCGCGCACTTTCGTCACGCACGCATCACTCGTGCCAGCGGGAGGGCAACCGGCTGAGCGCGGCGGCACGGACGTTGCATCGAGGGTGGGAGTCGAACTCGTGTGAATCGATTCCACCTGATTGTCAGAAAGGCGTACCGATGGCTCATTCATCCACACCTCATTCGTCGACGCGTCGCCGCTCCGGTCACCCACCCCGGCAACGCCACGCCGAGGCCTCGAGCCGCAAAACGCGCGAATCGCCCCACCGCTGGTCGCATCACGTCATGGAGAGGAGCGACGCACTCGATCTCGAGTCGGGGATCTTCAAATCGGGCAGCGCCGAGGAGATCGCTCAGTCGCTCAAACGCTCCTCGCTCGCCAGCCGCCGACGCCGCGGCACACCGTTTCAATCCGCAATGTCGATGCTGAACTTCTATTTGAATCGCGCAGGCAGGAATTTGCCGAAGACACGTCGGCGCGTGCTCGAGAGCGCGAAGGGAAAGCTGCGCGAAGCGTTCGGACGCGCGCGGTAGCCGCTCCAAGCGGGCGGCCGCGCGCCGCGCATCATTCGCTCGAATCCGTCGGGAACACGTCCGGCTGCGCAAGCGTGCGGTAAGGAGGCTTGCCGGCGGGATCGTCCATCATGTCGTCGATGACGCGTTCGACGTCGGCCGTCTTCGCGAGCTCGGACAGGAAGGTCTTTTTATCGAACCCCGGTCCAACGCACCCCTGCACGTAGACGAAGCGGCGTTGCAGGGTCAACCACAGCGTCGTCTTTTCCTTCCAATGAGTGGCGGATTCGATGTTCGCGAGCCGCCGCTTGACCGCCTCGGCGATTTCCTTGTCATAGAGGTAGCCGTTCGAGAGCCGGCACCGGCCCTCCCACCAGCAGCTGTTGCCGCGTTCGACACGCCAGTGGCTCTCGGCACGCCACTCGCTTTCCGTTTCGAGCGGCCCGAGCGGTTCGGGGCAATGGGCAACCGCCTGCGAAATCGAAAGGAACGGATCGTTGCCGCGATTGAGTCGTTGGGTATCCTGGGCGTGCGCCGCCGCACTCGCCAATGCGAGCGCCAGCGCACAGGCCGCGGCAGGGCGGCGCGGGCTCATGCGCTCGTGAATTCCAGCACACGCAGGATCAACTGCGGTGTCAGCGGCTTGGCGCAGTGGGCGTCGAAGCCGGCATCGCGCGCGCGTTCGCGGTCCTGCGACGACGCATAGCCGCTACAGGCGATCAGCAGCATGTCCGCGGTGCTTGGATCGGCGCGCAACCGCCGCGCGAGCTCCAGCCCATCGAGCCCGGGCATCGCGATATCGAGCAGCGCGGCAAACGGCTGCCATTCGCGCGCGATTGCACACGCCTCGAGCGGATCGCTCGTTGCACGGCATTCGAAACCGTCGGCATCGAGCAAAAGTTGCAACGCTTCGGCCGCGTCGCGATAGTCGTCGACGACGAGCACCCGGCGATGATGAGCCATCACCGGCCGGAACGTTCGCCAAAGAACGACGTCTTCGCTTGAATCGGCCTTGCTGGGGTCGGTCACGAGCAGCTCCCTTGTCGTACGTCAACACCGCGCGAACATCTGGCACTGCAAAATACGCACCTGCCCGGCGCCCAGTGCGCTTCGGCATGCACATTGCTCCCGGTTCTGGCACGATTGACGTCGTACGAGCGCGGCATCCGATAAACAAAGCAACCAGGAACGAACCATGTCGATCTCCACAGCGGCACCGCGTGGTGCCCTCGCCGTCTTTCTGAGCGCTGCCATGCTCCCGCTTGCCGCCATCGCGCAAACACCGTCACCGCTCGCACAGTGGCAGTACTCGTCCGGCATCACGCTCGAACAAATGTTCCTGCCGCAACTGCCTACCTGGCGGATTCGCGTCGGCCCGTCGATCAGCTTTCAGCCGCGATATGACGGGGCGAGCAGCTACCACATACTCGCGGGGCCAAGCATCGACATTCGCTACCGCGATCGCTTCTTCTTTTCCACGGGCGAAGGCCTGGGTGCCAATGTGGTGACGGGGCCGAACTGGCGTGCCGGCATTGCGTTGTCCTACGATCTCGGCCGGCGTGCAGCCGACGATCTCGACCATCTGCACGGTATGGACAATATCAATCCGGCGCCCACGATGCACCTGTTTGGCGAGTATGTCGTGTCAAAAACCTTTCCGCTCGTCGTCCGCGCCGACGTGCGACGCGCCATGGGCGGCGATAACGGTTGGGTGGGCGATCTCGGCACTTATATGCCGATGCCGGGAAGTTCCGAAAAATTCAATTGGTTTGCCGGTCCGACCGTCACGTTTGCCGACTCCCGCTATATGAACAGCTGGTTCGGCGTCAACGCCAACGAATCGGCCCGCTCGGGTCTGCGCCAGTATCACGCCTCGGCCGGCGTCAAGTCGGTCGGGTTCGGCGTAGCCGCCACCTGGATGGCGAACAAACATTGGCTCGTGACGGGTAACGTCGCATATCAGCAACTCGTCGGCTCGGCCGCCAACAGCCCGATCGTCCAGCGCCGCGGTTCAGGCGTCGTCGACTTCGCTGTCGAT
The DNA here is from genome assembly GCF_036503415.1 of Trinickia sp. Taxonomy (GTDB): domain Bacteria; phylum Pseudomonadota; class Gammaproteobacteria; order Burkholderiales; family Burkholderiaceae; genus Trinickia. The sequence continues at coordinate 4,036 of NZ_DASXWY010000040.1, forward strand.
TATCAATTCTGAGCAGGCAATGACGATGCGTCGTGCGCCTCGCGCTGCTCGAGCGGCGAGCCACCCAATGACTGGTAAAGCGCCGCCGTGTCGGCAAGACGATCCGCCTGAGCCTTCGTTCGGTCGAGACCTGCCGCGAGCGCCTGACGCTGAGCATCGATCAGCGCGAACTGGCTGATCCCACCGGCCGCGTAGCGAGCCGAGGCGACGTGCAGGCTCGCCTCGGCTTCGCGCGACGCCGCGTCGCGCATATCGAGCGTTTCGGCATCGCTTTGCAATGCCTGCAACGCATCGGCCACCTGTTGCAGTGCCTGCAGCACCGTC
>NZ_DASXWY010000041.1:0-9273 GCF_036503415.1 Trinickia sp.
CCCACCCGCGAGCGCCGGCTGATCTGGCTGCTCGCGCTCGTGCAATTCACGATCATCATGGACTTCATGGTCATGATGCCGCTCGGCCCGCAGATCATGTCCGCGTTCCACATCACGCCCGCGGCCTTCGCGGCGGCCGTATCGGCTTACTCGTGGTGCTCGGGACTGTCGGGGCTCTTCGCCGCAACTTATATCGATCGTTTCGACAGACGCCGGCTGCTGCTCGTCGCCTATGTGCTCTTTGCGCTTTCGAATCTGATCTGCGCGTTGACGACGAGCTACACGCTGCTGCTCGCGAGCCGCGCATTCGCGGGCATCACGGGCGGTGTACTAGGTGCAGGGGTCATGGCCATCGTCGCCGATGTCGTCCCGGTCGCAAGGCGCGGCGCCGCCACGGGCGTCATCATGACCTCGTTCTCGCTGGCCGCCATCGCGGGTGTGCCCGCGGGCGTGCTGCTCGGCGCACATTTCGGCTGGGCCGCACCGTTCTGGCTGCTCGCGGCATTGAGCGCTTCGATCGGTTGCGTGGCGGCGCTCACCGTGCCTTCGCTGGTGGAGCATCTGCGCGCGGGGGCGCCGGCCATAGCCGATGCGCTGCCTGCCCTGTGGCGCATGCTCTCGCGTGTGCGCCATCTCAAGGCGTTTGCGCTCACGTTCACGATGATGCTCGCGCACATGCTCGTCATCCCGTTCATTTCGCCAGTGCTCGTGGCGAATCATGGCGTGGCGCCCGGCCGCATCTCATGGCTCTACATGGCAGGCGGTGCGGCAACGTTCTTCACCTCGCGCGCGGTCGGCAGGCTGTCGGACCGCCTCGGCCATCGGCGCGTGTTTCGCATCTTCGGGTCGTTAGCACTTTTGGCGGTCCTCGGCATGACGCACTTGCCCGCGTTATCGTTCGCCGTCATGGTGCCGTTCTTCGCGCTGTTCATGGTCATCAGTTCGGGGCGCATGGTGCCGCTGCAAGCCATCCTGACCACGGTGCCGGAGGCGGCCGAGCGCGGCGCTTTCCTGAGCGCCAACGGCGCGGTGCAGGCGCTCGGCACGGGTTTTGGCGCATGGATCGGCGGCATGTTGCTGTCGACCGATGCGGCCGGACATGTGCTCGGCTATGGCACGAACGGCTGGCTTTCCGTCTCGCTCGCCGCGCTGGCGCTCGTGTGGATCGGCCGCGTCACGAGCGCGCCCGCAGCCCGCGAGCCGCTGCGCGTCGTGACGGACAGGGACGACATTGCGCCCGACGCCCGGCCAAAGCTCGCATCAGAGGGCTGACCGAAGCCTGGGCGCCTAGGCAACGTGCGCGGGCTTCGACTCGCGCTCGCCCGTACGCGCAAGGACCGGCGCGAGCGCCGCCCCCGTATGACTTTCGCTCACGCGCGAGAGCGATTCCGGATCGGTCGCGGCCACGACAGTGCCGCCACCTGCACCGCCCTCCGGACCTAGATCGACGATCCAGTCGGCCTCCGCGATCACGTCGAGATCGTGTTCGATGACAACGACGCTATGCCCCGCATCGACAAGCCGATGCAGCACGCGAATGAGCCGTGCAACGTCGGCCATATGCAGGCCGACCGTCGGCTCGTCGAGCACGTAAAGCGTATGCGGCGCCTTCTGTCCGCGCCGCGTCACGTCATCGCGCACCTTGGCGAGCTCGGTCACGAGCTTGATGCGCTGCGCCTCGCCCCCGGATAACGTCGGCGAGGGCTGACCCAGCGTCAAATAGCCGAGTCCGACATCCTTCATCAGTTGCAGCGGGTGCGCGATGCTCGGCATGGCCGAAAAGAACTCGACCGCCTCATCGATCTCCATCGTCAGCACTTCGCCGATATTGCGTCCGCGCCACGTCACGGCAAGCGTTTCGGGGTTGAAGCGTTGTCCATGGCAGACATCGCAGGGTACTTTGACGTCGGGCAAAAAGCTCATGCCGATCGTTCGCACGCCCTGCCCTTCGCATGCGGGACAGCGCCCGTCGCCGGTATTGAACGAAAAACGCGAAGCCGCATAGCCACGCGCGCGCGCCTCCAGCGTATCGGCGAAGAGCTTGCGAATCGTGTCCCATACGCCGATGTACGTTGCGGGGCACGAGCGCGGCGTTTTTCCGATCGGTGTCTGATCGACTTCGAGCACGCGGTCGATGGCTTCAAAGCCTGTCACCGCGCGACAACCCTGCCAGCGATGTTCGACTTCGATCCGTGCGGGCGCGTCCGTTGCACTCGCAGCACGCCCCGGTCGGCGTGGGGCGGCGCTCGGCGCGGCACGTCGCGCGCGGCGTACCGCGGGCGATGACAGCACCGAGCGACCGACCGCGTCGAGCAGATTCGTCATCAACACATCGCGCGCCAGTGTCGATTTGCCCGAGCCGGACACGCCCGTGACGGCCACGAGGCGCGCAAGCGGAATGTCGACCGTGATATCGCGCAGGTTGTGAAGGTGCGCGCCGTGAACGGTCAGCCAACGTTCGGGGGAACTGGGTGACGAGAGATCGGCCGTCGTCGCCTTCGTGCCCGTGCCCGTTTTCGTTTTGCCGTTGCCCGCACGACGTAACGGAAGCACGGGGCGGCGCGGTTGCAGCGGATGAACGATCGGATGCGCGAGGAACTGCCCGGTCAGCGATTCCGGGTGCGAGGCGAGATCGCTCACCCCGCCTTCGGCCACGAGCCGGCCGCCGCGCTTGCCGGCGCCGGGACCGATGTCGATGATGTGATCGGCTCGCCGGATGGTGTCTTCGTCGTGCTCGACGACGACGAGCGTGTTGCCCTTGTCGCCCAACTGACGCAAGGCATCGAGCAAGATCCGGTTGTCGCGCGGATGCAGCCCGATGGTCGGTTCGTCGAGCACGTAGCACACGCCCTGCAGATTGCTGCCGAGTTGCGCGGCAAGACGAATGCGCTGCGCCTCGCCGCCCGACAAGCTCGGTGCCGCACGATCGAGGCTCAGATAGCCGAGCCCCACTTCTTCGAGAAACTGCAGGCGGCTCGCGATCTCGCTGACGACGTCGCGCGCGATCTGCGCATCGCGCCCCGCAAGCTCGAGCGAATCGATCCAGCGACGCGTCTCGGTGACGGTCCACCGGCCGATGTCGACGATCGAATGCGAATCGAACGTCACGGCCCGCGCGACCGCGTTCAGACGTGTGCCACCGCAATCGGGGCAAGGCGTATCGCCGACGTCCTCGGGTTCGAGCTCTTCGCTCGGCAAGCTCTGCTCGCGGCCGCGGCCATCGTCGGCAAATGCCGTATCGTCGAACGCGGCACGCTGCTCGCGTGTCAGCGCAAGTCCGGTTCCGACGCAGGTTTCACACCAGCCATGCTTGCTGTTGTACGAAAACATGCGCGGATCGAGTTCGGGATAGCTCGTTGCACAGACCGGACAGGCCCGCTTGACCGACAGCACCTCGAGTTCGCCGAGATGCGCATGCTCGCCTCCCTGGGACAGCGTATCGGCAAGCCCGTCGAGCGGTGCCAGCAGATGCATGACGCCTTTACCAAGCTCCAGCGCCTGATCGAGCGCGCGGCGCAGCTCGCTCTCGCGGTCGGCGGAAATCACGAGGTCCGCCACCGGCAGCTCGATCGTATGTTCGCGAAACCGTTCGAGCCTCGGCCATGGGTCGACAGCAACGAACTGGCCGTCCACACGCAGATGCGTATGGCCGCGCGCCTTCGCCCACTTGGCGAGATCGGTATAAACGCCCTTGCGATTCACCACTAGCGGCGCCAGCAAGCCGACATGCTGGCCGGCATAGTCGCGCAGCAGCTGCGCGGCGATCGATTCGACGCTTTGCGGCGTGACGGCAGCACCGTCGTGGACGCAATGCTGCACGCCGAGCTTGACGTACAACAGGCGCAAGAAGTGCCAGACTTCGGAGGTCGTTGCCACCGTGCTCTTGCGGCCCCCGCGAGACAGGCGCTGCTCGATCGCAACCGTTGGCGGGATGCCATACACCGCATCCACCTCGGGCCGGCCGGCGGGCTGAACGATCGAGCGCGCATAGGCGTTCAGCGACTCCAGATAGCGACGCTGCCCCTCGTGAAAAAGGATGTCGAAGGCCAGCGTCGATTTGCCCGAGCCGGACACGCCCGTCACCACACTGAACTTGCCGTGCGGAATGTCGACGTCGAGGGATTTGAGGTTGTGCTCGCGCGCGTTGACGATGCGAATGGCGTCTTCGCCCGCGACGGGTTGCCTCGCCCGCGCCGCTGTCAATGCGGCCTGAAGCGGCACGCCGGCTTCGACATCGGCCGATGTGTGCGCCATCTCGCTCAACGCCTCATCGTATTGGAGCAGCGCTTGCCCCGTATGCGACGCTGCGCATGCCTTCACGTCATCCACGGTGCCCGCCACGACGATCTGCCCGCCGCCGTCACCGCCCTCGGGGCCGAGATCGACGATCCAGTCCGCAGCGCGCACGACATCGAGATTGTGTTCGATGACGAGCAGCGAATGCCCGCGCGCGAGCAATTTGCCGAATGCGCGCATGAGCTTGGCGATATCGTCGAAATGCAGACCGGTGGTGGGCTCGTCGAACATGAAAAGCCGCCCGCCCGGCACTGAGCCGGCGCCTGGCTTGGCCGCGGTCTCCGCCAGAAATCCGGCGAGCTTGAGCCGCTGTGCCTCGCCGCCCGAGAGCGTCGGCACCGGCTGCCCCAGCTTCACGTACTCGAGCCCGACATCGACTATCGGCTCCAGCACGCGCAAGACGTCCGCATCGTTCGCAAACCACGCAACGGCCTCGCTCACGGTCAGTTCGAGCACATCGGCAATCGACAGCGCACGCGCCTCGCGCTCGAGCTTCACCTCGAGTACCTCGGCCCGATAGCGGCGGCCGTCGCAGTCGGGGCATCGCAGATAGACGTCCGAGAGAAACTGCATCTCGATGTGCTCGAAACCGGAGCCGCCGCACGTCGGGCATCGGCCATCGCCCGAATTAAAACTGAACGTCCCGGCCGTATAACCGCGCTGCAGCGCGAGCGGTGCCTTCGCGAACAGCTTGCGGATCTCGTCGAAGGCGCCGACGTAGCTCGCCGGATTGGAGCGTGCGGTCTTTCCGATCGGCGATTGATCGACGAACACCGCATCGGCGATCCATTCGGCACCGCTCAGCGCCCGGTGCGCTCCCGGCGTCTCCGTGGCTTTGCCCAGTTGGCGCGCAAGTGCGGGATAAAGGACGTCCTGGATCAGCGTCGACTTGCCCGAACCGGAGACGCCCGTTACGCAAACGAGCCGTGCAAGCGGAATCTCCACGGTCACGTCGCGCAGGTTGTGCTCGCTCGCGCCTGCGAGCACGAGCCGCGGCGTCGATGCGTCGACGGGCCGCCCAGCCCAATGCGTCGCATCGGCGACGTGCCGCCGCGAACCGAGATAGTCGCCGGTCAGCGTCGGCGCGGTGCGGATGTCGTCAGGCGCGCCGTCATAGACGATCGTGCCGCCACGCTCACCGGGCCCGGGTCCCATGTCGATGAGTCGGTCGGCCGCGAGCATCACCGATGGATCGTGCTCGACGACGACGAGCGTATTGCCGGCATCGCGCAAACGCCGCATTGCTTCGACGATACGGTTCAAATCGCGCGGATGCAGGCCGATGCTCGGCTCGTCGAGAACGAACAGCGTCTTCGTGAGCGATGTGCCGAGCGCCGTCGTCAAATTGATCCGCTGCACCTCGCCGCCCGAAAGCGTGCGGCTTTGCCGGTCGAGCGTCAGATAGCCGAGCCCCACATCGCAGAGGTACTTCAGCCGCGTACGCACTTCGGCGATCAGCAGCTTGAGCGCATCGTCGAGCAAGGCGCTCGGCAAGCTCAGCGTGTCGAAGAACTGGCGGATGCGAGAGATCGGCAACAGCATCACGTCGTGCACGGTCAGTCCAGGTAACGCGTGCAATTGCGCCGGCGTCCATGCCGTACCGTTCGGCATGAACCGCAACTCCGTCGCAAGCACCGCATCCGCGTTTTCCTTGGCGCCGAGCCGCCACAGCAGCGATTCGGTCTTCAGCCGCGCGCCGCCGCAGGCCTCGCAGGGGGTATAGCTGCGATATTTCGACAGCAGCACCCGGATGTGCATCTTGTAGGCTTTCGATTCCAGATAGCCGAAAAACCGGCGCACGCCGTACCAATGGCGCTGCCATGCGCCGTCCCAATCCGGAGAGCCTTCGATGACCCACTCGCGTTCGGCCTCGGTGAGCTCCGACCACGGCACGTTCGTGCGAACGCGAGCGCGTGCGGCGTAACGCATCAGGTCGTCCTGGCACTCCTTCCACGCCGGCGTCTGCATCGGTTTGATCGCTCCGCCCGCGAGCGTCTTGCGCGCATCGGGAATGACGAGCCCGAGATCCACGCCGATGACGCGGCCAAAGCCGCGGCAAACCTCGCACGCGCCGTAGGCCGAGTTGAACGAGAACAGTCCGGGTTGAGGATCCGCATAACGCAAATCGCTGTCCGGGCAGTGCAGTCCCGTCGAAAACCGCCAGATGAGCGGCGCCGCCAGATCCTCAGCCGCGCTCGCCTTCCCGCTACGATCCGGTTGCTCGGAGCGCCCCGCACCTTCCGCCAGCACATAGACGTTCACTCGACCTGCACCACGCTTGAGCGACGCTTCGATCGCCTCGACCACACGTACCTTCTCGGTTCCATGAATACGGAACCGGTCGGCCACGACATCGAGCACCTTGCGCACGCCGCCGCTCGTTTGCTGCTCGCGCTCGGCCTGCACACGCGTATAGCCGCTCGCGGACAGCCACTCGCCGATCTCTTCGGCACTCGCGCTTTCGGGCAACTCGACGGGGAACGTGACGACTACGCGCGGGTTGTCCTGGACGGTGCGCTCGAGCAGCTCGGCGTAGATGGTCTCGGGCGTATCGTGACGCACCGGTTGCGCCGTCACCTTGTCGAAAAGTTGTGCCGCGCGCGCATACAGCAACTTCAGGTGATCGTTGAGCTCGGTCATCGTGCCGACGGTCGAGCGCGAACTGCGCACCGGATTCGTCTGGTCGATGGCAATCGCCGGCGGCACGCCGTCTACCCGGTCGACCTGCGGGCGATCCATACGGTCGAGAAACTGGCGTGCATAAGCGCTGAACGTTTCCACGTAGCGGCGCTGCCCCTCGGCGTAAAGGGTGTCGAACACCAGGCTCGACTTGCCCGATCCCGAGGGTCCGGTGACAACGGTCATTTCCCCCGTACGCAAATCGAGATCGATATTTTTGAGATTGTGCTGACGAGCTCCGCGAATGCGGATCACTCCGAAAGTCATGGAACGGTCCCTCTATACGCGCGTACTGCGCTTCAATTCGATGTCGTCGCCCCCCATTTCGAGACAAGCGGCGGTCAGGGGTGCAATGATAGTCCCGCGCGCGGCACTGCGTTGCACCCGCGCGCGACGTTTCTTCGTTTGTTCCGGGTGTCATCGGCGCCAATAAAGGCGCGCGTCGATTGCTCGCGCAATGCGGCTAATGGGACGTTTTCGGCGATGCGGCGAAACGGGGCAAAACAGCGCGAAACGGGGCGATTAGCTCGCGCCTCCCAGTGCCTGCGCCACGCGTTCGCGCAGCACCGGCACGAGCTCGCGCTCGAACCACGGATGATGCTTGAACCAACCTTGGTTACGCGGCGACGGGTGCGGCAGCGGCAGCCGTGCCGGGCCGTAGTCGCGCCATGCCGCGACGGTTTCCGTCAGCGTCGCGCGCCGGTCGCTCCGTAGAAAATGCTGCTGCGCATAGGTGCCGACAAGCAGTGTCAGCTCGATATGCGGCAGTTCTGCCAACACCCGGTCGAGCCAAAGTGCCGCTCATTCGCGACGCGGCGGCAAATCGCCCGAGGCACCGCGCCCCGGGTAGCAATACGCCATTGGAAGCAACGCGATGCGTCGCTCATCGTAAAAAAGCGCGGGGTCGACGCCCATCCACTCGCGCAGGCGCTCGCCGCTGCGGTCATTCCACGGTATGCCCGTGGCATGAACGCGCGAGCCGGGGGCCTGACCGACGACGAGCACCCGTGCGCCGCGGCCAACCTGCAAAACGGGCCGGGGGCCCAGCGGCAGATGCGACTCGCAAGCGCGGCACGCGCGGATTTCGGTCAACAATGCGGACAGACGAGAGGAGGAGCGGGAGGACATCGAACTCGATCGAACGGCTGCGTCGTTCGCGGTTATCGGCGGTGCGAGAGCTTGCGCTCGAGATAGTCGCGCAGCGCGACGGCCTGATTATGCTCCGGATCGCGCGCGCCATAGACGAGCGTGATCGGGCCCTGTGACGCCGCTTCCAGCAGCGGCTCCCATGCCGCTCGATTGGCATCGAGTTCGGCGCGGTAGCGTTCGACGAAGTCGTCCCAACGCTGTGGGTCGTGGCCGAACCATCGTCTCAGCTCATTGCTCGGCGCGACATCGCGAAGCCATTGTTCGATGCGCAAGGCATCCTTCCTAATGCCGCGCGGCCAGACCCGATCGACGAGATAACGAGAACCGTCGTCGTCTCCCGGCGGGTCGTACGCCCGCGCCACACCGATTCGAACGTGCTTCATCATGCCCTTCTTGCCATGTGTCGAGTTCAAGCCGAGCCGTGCATCCCCTTGCCGCTACGCCTTCGCTTGCTCGAGTGCCGCATCGAGCGCACGCGCGGCGGCGCGATCGCCTGGCTTGACCAGCGCGGCACGCAGTACGATCTGCCGGTTGTGCCCGGCCGCGGCGGGGGAATCCCATATCAATTCGACGTGCGAGCGGCGTGCCTGCCCGCCCCCCTGCGGCAGGCGCGCCGCCGGAGCGGGCCCCCGACGCGCGGTCGCGGGTTCGCTCACGAGCGGATGAGCGGTTTCGACGGCTTCGCTTGGGGACCACTTCACGGAAAGCTCTCGCATATCGTACTGACCGAGCTTGCGGCTTTCGATCCAGACGACAGCGGTCTGCGCAGCAGCATCGAGTGCGATCGCATAGCGTCCGATCGCAAAACGCCGTGCGGCGACATTCGTGCGCCAAAGCGGGCGCGGCCGGCAAATCCAGAGCACGGCTGCATACAGTGCGGGCCCGACGACGAGCCAGCCGTTGGTCTCGGTCACCGCATACACCGTGTCATGCCAGCCTGCCTGCCACGCAAAAAGGCCGATGGACCAGATCGCAAAGGCGAGCCCGAGCAGGGAAAAGAGCCGAAGGGCCTGACGCAACCGTTGCGGCAACGGATGAAACGGCCGTTCGGCACGAGCCCGCGCCCCTGGCAGGACGATCAGCAAAAACAAAAAGACAACGTTGACAGATGCCCAAGGCGAAGAGCTCATCGCCGAAAAAGCGGCGCCA
>NZ_DASXWY010000042.1:0-11953 GCF_036503415.1 Trinickia sp.
GAGAGTATCAATGCAGGACCTTCGCAAGAAAGTCCCGAGCGCGCTCCGATCGAGGCGTATCGAAGAAGCTGTCCTTGACACAGTCCTCGACGATCACGCCGGCATCCATGAAAAGCACGCGATCGGCGACCTTGCGCGCAAAACCCATTTCATGCGTCACACAGACCATCGTCATACCGTCTTGTGCGAGCTCGATCATCACGTCCAGGACCTCGTTGATCATCTCCGGATCGAGGGCCGACGTCGGCTCGTCGAACAGAATCGCCGCGGGGTCCATCGACAATGCACGGGCGATGGCGACACGCTGCTGCTGTCCGCCCGACATTTGCCCCGGAAACTTTCGAGCGTGCGACTCGAGCCCCACCCGATCGAGCAGCATCATCGCCTTCACGTCGGCTTCTTCGCGGGATCGCCGGAGCACCTTCATCTGCGCCAATGTGAGGTTCTCCAAAATGCTCATATGCGGGAACAGCTCGAAATGCTGAAAGACCATTCCGACCCGGGTACGCAGTGACGTCAGATCCGCTTTCGAATGTCCCACGCTGACGCCGTCGACGGTGATCGAACCTTGCTGGAAAACCTCCAGCCCATTGATGGTCTTGATGAGCGTCGACTTTCCCGATCCCGAAGGCCCGCAGACGACCACGACCTCGCCTTTTTGAACTCGCGTCGTGCAGCTATCGAGTACGCGATGCTGGCCGTACCACTTTGAAACGTTATCGATGTCAATCATGTCGTGTTACCCGATCTTAAGGTTGCTTGCGGGCCGGCTGGCATCTAGTGACGGCTCTGCAAGGCGAAGCGCCCTTCCAAGCGATTCTGGACCCCCGCCAGCAGCGAACTCAGCACCCAATACAGCGCGGCCGCCGCGAGGTACAACGGCAACGGCTGAAATGTCGTTGCAATGACCTCCTGCGCGGAACGCAGCAACTCCGTCACCGTGATCACGGAAACGAGCGACGTGTCCTTGATCAGACTGATGAGCGTGTTGCCCATGGACGGCACCGCAAGGCGCAGCGCCTGCGGGCCGACGACGTACCGCAACGTCTGGAAATAGGTGAGCCCCAAACTGTGGGATGCGCTCCATTGGCCGCGCGGGATGCCCAGAATCGCACCGCGCATGCTCTCGGACAGGTAGGCCCCCGCGTTCAACGTCAGTGTCAGAATTCCCGCCGTCGTCGGCGACAGCGATATGCCGACATCGGGCAGCCCGTAGTACACGACGAACATCTGCACAAGCAGCGGCGTGCCGCGCATCACACTGACGTAGGCTTGCGCGACCCGATCGAGATAGCGATTGCCGCTGATTCTCAACACCGCGGTGAGCGCACCGACCAGGAGCCCGAATGCCATCGCCGCGACCGCAAATTTCACGGTCAAAAGCGCACCCATCAATAACACGGGGGCCGAGTTGACCACCAAATCGAATCGATCCATCTCTTCACACTCCAGCAAACAGCCGCGGCCGGCCAGGCGCCAATTCGTCAATTACCGACCGGATGAGCGACATCCACGCCGAACCACTTCTTGGAAATCGCAGCGAGCGTCCCGTCGTTCTTCATGGTCGTCAGTGCCTCGTTTACCGCGGCCGAGAACTTGGGATTTCCTTTTTTGAACGGAATACCGATTTCATCGCTGGTATTCTTCAGGAGCCCGCCTCCACGAATCGGCACGTGAGAAGTCTTGATCAGATACGGCACGAACAGGCGGTCATTCAGATACGCGTCGGCTCGACCGCCTACGAGATCGCTGAGCGCTTCGGACATTCCGGGGTACGTCTGCACGATGATGCCGGGAACCGACTTTGCCAGGTCGGCAAAGTTCGAACCGAGTGTCACGGCGACGCGCTTACCCTTCAGTTCGTCGAGACTCTGATACTCGGTCTTGTCGTCCTTTCTTTCCAGGACTTGGACGGCTGAATAAGCGTACGGAGGACTGAAGTCCAGCGATTCGCGGCGCTTTTGCGTGATGGTCACCTGATTCACGACCACGTCGAACTTGCCGGCCTGCAGGCCGCCGATCAGCCCCGACCACTCCCCCGTATAGAAGTCCGGTTTGACGCCGAGCTTCGCGGCCAGCGCTCGTGCGACATCGACGTCGAAGCCCTGCAATCTTCCCTGCGAGTCTCGATAGTCGAACGGAGGATAGGTTCCCTCCATGCCGATCATCAACGTGCCCCGAGCCTTGACGGCATCAAGCAGGTCTTGCGCAAAAGCACCGAACGACATAGACGCCGCCGATATCGAGAGCGCTGCAAAAAGAATGGCTTTCCGGATCTTCACGATTTTGTCTCCAACGTTATATGAATAGCCCATGAACGACAGACGAATACGTTTCGATTCATCCATCCACAGGCGGGTACTACAAAACAACGCACAAAGCGCTCATGCGCCTTATCGACGTCAACCTCCGATCGATCGGGTCCTTACGCCTCAGCCTTACGCCTCAGCCTTCCGTCACCGCAGCCGCGAGCCGCACAATCGCTTCGTCGACCGTCGCGCGAGGGCAGCCGAGGTTCACGCGCATATAGCCGTGCCCTTCCCTACCGAACTTCTGCCCCTTGTCGAGCCAAAGCCTCGCCTTGGTCAGCATGAATTTATCGAGCGCGTCGGCGTCCATTTCCAACCCTCGGCAGTCCATCCAGGCCAGATAGAGAGAATCCGCGGGCAGCACCTTGAGCTTCGCCGTCATCTCGTTGACGGCGTTGCGAAAGTGAGCGTGGTTCGCGCGCAGATAGCTCAACATCTGTTCGAGCCACGGCTCGCCGTGCGTATAGGCTGCTTCCGCCGCGACCATTCCCAACGTGTTGACGAGCGGGAACATGTTTCTGTCGTACTGCCGGAGCAGTTCGGCGCGCAGACGCCGGTTCGGAACGAATACGTTCGCGCTTTGCAAACCAGGCAGGTTGAAGGTCTTGCTGGGCGCCGTGCAGGTGATGCTGTTCTGCGCGAACGTTTCGCCGAGCGAAGCAAACGGAATGTGCTTTTTCGCGGGGTTGACGATCAGGTCCTGATGGATTTCGTCGGAGACGACGAGCACGCCATGCCGAAGGCAAATTTCCCCCATGGCGCGCAACTCGCCCTCGGACCACACATTACCGGTCGGATTATGGGGATGGCTAAGGATGAAGAGCTTCGTGTTATCCCGGATCGCCGCTTCGAACGTCTTTTCGTTGAAGCGATAACCCGTTTCCGTTCGTTCGAGCGGCGCGAAAGCCAGATGGCGTCCGTTCATCAGGACGTCGTTGTGGAAATGCGCATAGACCGGCGGCTGAATCAGCACTGTGTCGCCCGGCGACGAAAATGCCTGCACCGCAGTCTTCAGCGTGGTGATGATGCCGGACGTCTGCACCACCCATTCTTTGGGGACGTCCCAGCCGAAACGCTTGGCCTGCCAGCCGACCACCGCCTCGACATAGCTGTCGGTGGCGCCGCCCGGATAGCCGAAGATGCCGTGCTCGACCGCTTCGTGAAGCGCCTCGATCACGGGGTGGGGCGCGCGGAAATCCATATCGGCAACCCACATGGGCAACGGATCCGCAGCGAATTCATCTGCTGAAAGCAGCTTTTCGGCAATCGCCCATTTCATCGAGTTCGACTTCTTGCGATCGGCAACTTGATCGAATATGCAAGCAAGGTTTTCCGTCGAAGCGTCGTCTCTGATCTCTCTGGAACATGCCTTCACTATTTCTTCCTCGTTTCAATATGACGGCACGCGGTCACGCGGCCATGAATTTCGGTCAGAATAGCAACGCACGTCCATGAGCAGAAATGGTATGTTTTCATGGAACAATGAATGGAGATCATGGATGCTAGACCGCCAACAGCTCGCTATCCTGCTGGAAGTCGATCGGCTAGGCAGCGTCACCGCAGCCGCGGAACGGCTCAACGTCACACAGTCCGCGCTGTCGCACACGATCCGAAAGATGGAAGAGCAGCACGGCGTCAAGATCTGGACGAAGAGCGGGCGCGGGCTGCGCTTTTCTCAGGCCGGGGAGTATCTGCTCGCTTTGGCGCAGCGCGTGTTGCCCCAAATCGATCACGCCGAGCGCGTGTTGGTGGATTTCGCCGAAGGTCGGCGCGGCGCACTGCGCGTCGGCATGGAGTGCCATCCCTGCCAAAAGTGGCTATCGCGGCTCACGCCCCGTTACCTTGCCGCCTGGCCGGACGTCGACTTCGACGTGCGCACAGCGTTCCGCTTCGACGGCGTTGCGGCACTTGCCGGCCATGAGATCGACCTGCTCGTTACGCCCGATCCCATCGATTTACCGGATATTCGCTTCACGCCTGTCATCGACTACGAGCTCGTCCTGGTCGTGCACGAAGCGCATCCGTTGGCTGCGCGTGCCTTCGTTCAGCCTCGCGACCTGCGCGACGAAGAACTGATCACCGTTCCCGTCAGCGAAGACCGGCTCGACATCTATACGCGCTTTCTCATCCCGGCTCATTGCAAGCCGAGGAACCGTAGAACCGCGGAAGCGACCGATCTTATGCTCCAACTCGTCGCCGCGGGGCGCGGCGTTTCGGTGCTGCCCGACTGGCTCGTTCACGAAGAGGGCGCCGATTTCCCGATTCGAGCCGTGCGGCTTGGCAAGCGCGGCATCGGCAAGAGCATCAATTTGGGTATCCGCCGCGGAGAAGAGGAAATCGGATATATCGCCGGCTTCGTGGCAATCGCGCGCGAGATGCGCGTTAGCCGAGCTTGATCGCCCGGCGTGTTCCGTCGCCGCATCCGAGGTTTGACGCACGTCCACACGGCAACACCGCCTACGCGTCAGTCTTCAGCGCGCCACCGGTGCCGGTTCCTTGAGCCGGTTCGCCACACGTATGGCGTCGAAATAAGCGGGATTCGGCGGCCGTTTCAGATAACGGCCCTGCCCGCGCCGCGCCCGCAAATCGCCATCGGCCCACGCCAGCTCGCCGCGCGCGATCGTGTACGTAGCCACACCTTCGACCGTGATCCCTTCGAATACGTTGAAATCGACGTTCTGATGGTGCGTGGCCACTGAAATCGTTCGGCTCCCCTGCGGGTCCCAGACCACGAGATCGGCATCGGCGCCCTGCACCACCGCGCCTTTGCGCGGATAAAGATTGAAAATCTGCGCGGCGTTCGTCGACGTCACACGCACGAACTCATTCGGCGTGAGGCGCCCCATGTTGACGCCGTAATGCCAGAGCACCGACATGCGGTCTTCCACGCCGCCGCATCCGTTCGGAATTTTTGTGAAATCGTCCCGCCCCATCGCCTTTTGCGACGCACAGAACACGCAATGATCGGTCGCAGTCGTCTGCAGATGACCGGCCTGCAATCCATGCCAGAGCGCATCGCGATGCGCCTGCGTGCGAAACGGCGGGCTCATGACGTGCGCGGCCGCACGTCCCCATTCGGTATCCCGGTACACCGATTCGTCGATGACGAGATGCCCCGCGAGCACTTCGCCGAACACGCGCTGGCCCTCGCTGCGCGCGCGGATAATTGCATCGAGCGCATCCTTCGCCGACACGTGCACGATGTAGACCGGCACGCCCAATACCTGCGCGATCCGTATCGCGCGGTTGGCCGCCTCGCCCTCGACCTCGGGTGGACGCGAAAGCGGATGGGCCTCCGGTCCGGTGAAGCCGCGAGCGAGCAATTCGCGCTGCAGCCGGAACACGAGTTCGCCGTTCTCCGCGTGCACCGTCGGCAGCGCTCCGAGCTCGAGCGCGCGCATGAAACTGTTCACGAGCACTTCGTCGTCGGCCATGATCGCGTTCTTGTAGGCCATGAAGTGCTTGAAACTCGAGACGCCATGCTCGTGCACGAGCGTGCCCATGTCCCGATGAACCGATTCGTCCCACCACGTCACCGCGACGTGAAAGCCGTAATCGGCCGCGGCCTTCTCGGCCCAGCCGCGCCAGTCCTCGAACGCGCTCAGGAGGGGCTGCTGCGGATTCGGAATCACGAAATCGATGATGCTCGTCGTGCCGCCCGCCAGACCGGCTGCCGTCCCCGTGAAGAAGTCGTCGCTGGCCCGCGTGCCCATGAACGGCAACTCCATATGCGTGTGCGGATCGATGCCGCCCGGCATCACATACTGCCCGCCCGCATCGATGACGGTCGCGTCAGCCGGCACATCGAGATCGAGCCCAATCTGCGCGATCGTGCCGCCCGCCGCACTGTCGTGGCACAGCACATCGGCCCGATAAGTGTCGTTCGCGTCGACCACGGTGCCACCGCGAATCAGGATTGCCATTTCGATGTCTCCTGTTCCATGCCATGTCGTCAATGGAAGTTGACGCTGATGTCTTCGTGCCGCTATGCCCGGGCGATGCGTGGATTCGCCCGATCGCCGAGCCGCATCCACACGCCGTAGACGAGCGCGGCCAACACGAGCCCGACGAACCACGCATACGTATACAGTTCCTTGAACATATCGGGCACATTCGGAAATGCCGCGGGAAATGCGGTGTTGAGAAAGCCAGGCAGGTTGGGCAGCACGCCGATCAGCAGCGCCGCGACAGCCGCGGGATTCCATCCGCCCGTGTACGAATATTCGCCATGCTCGTCGAACAGCTCGCCGTGATCGAGCCGGGTACGTCGCACGAGAAAGTAGTCGACCATCATGATGCCCGCCACCGGACCGAGCAGCGCCGAGTATCCGACCAGCCATGTGAAAATGTAGCCCTGCGTGGTCGCGAGAATCTTCCAAGGCATCATGACGATTGCAATCGTTGCGGTGATCAGGCCACCGGTCTTATATGACACTGCTCGCGGCCAAAGACTCGAGAAATCGTACGCCGGACCGACGAGGTTGGCTGCGAGATTGCAGCACATCGTATCGAGCGTGAGGATGATCAGCGCGAGCCCGACGCCGATACCGGTCATGCGGCTCGTCAGATCGATCGGGTCCCAGATCGCCTTGCCGTAGATGACGACCGTGGCCGAGGTCACCACCACCGAGATGACGGAGAGCAAAGCCATCGGTAACGGCAGGCCAATTGCCTGCCCCACCATCTGGTCGCGCTGTGTGCGCGCAAAGCGTGTGAAATCGGGAATGTTCAGCGCCAGCGTGGCCCAGAACCCGACCATCGCAGTCAGGCTCGGCCAGAACGTCGCCCAGAATTGCCCGGCCTTCTTGCCGCCCGCCACGAACTGGGATGGCGTCGACAACATCGAGCCGACACCGCCCGCTTTGGACGTCGCCCACCAGACGAGCGCTACGCACATCACGACCTTGATCGGCGCGGACCAACTTTCGAGCCAGCGGATCGAATCGGTGCCGTTGACGATGAAGTAGATCTGGATGCCCCAGAAAAACAGAAAGCAGGCCGCCTGCCCTGCCGAAATGCCGAGCACCGCGATCGGCGCGCCTTGCAAGCTGTTGCCGGTCAGGATGTTGAGCAGCGTATAGATCGCGCTGCCGCCGAGCCAGGTCTGAATCCCATACCAGCCGCAGGCGACGATCGCACGCAATAACGCAGGCAGTTTGGCGCCTTGTGTACCGAACGAGGCGCGCACCAGCACGGCGTAGGGAATCCCGTGCTTCGCACCCGCATGGCCGATCAGCAGCATCGGCACGAGGACGATCACGTTGCCGAGCAGTACGGTCAGCACGGCTTGCCACGGCGACATGCCCTGATCGGTCAACCCGGCCGCCAGCATGTACGAGGCGATGTTCATCACCATGCCAACCCATAGCGCCGCGAAGTGATACCACTTCCAGGTTCGGCGAGCCGGGTCGGTCGGCGCGAGGTCGTCGTTGTAGAGCGGGCTCGCAGCCAAGCCCGGCTGCATGACGGCATCGCTGCTTCCTACGGACTGATTCATTGGGTTCTCCCGTCGTCGCCTGCGTGTCATGTACACGCACCGACTATCAAATGACCGGCGCGCCGTCTCATGCGGCGCGTCCGGGCTCGCGTCAGGCCGCTTGAGCAGGAACGCCGGCCTCGTCCTGCGTGCGCGCCGGGTTGTTCGGATGCGCGGTCCAATTGGAATAGGCGCCACTGTCGACGCGCTCCATCGTGATGCATTGATCGACCGGGCAGACGTGCATGCAAAGATTGCACCCGACGCACTGGTCGTCGATCACCTCGAAATGGCGCACGCCGTCCTTTTCTCGTGTAATGGCCTGATGCGAGGTGTCTTCACAGGCGATATGGCAGAGCCCGCATTGGATGCAGCGCGACTGATCGATGCGCGCCTTGATGTCGTAGCTCATGTTCAGGTACTTCCAATCCGTCACGTTCGGCACCGCACGGCCGCGGATGTCGTCGAGCGTCGCGTAGCCCTTTTCATCCATCCAGTTCGAGAGCCCATCGGCAAGATCCGAAACGATCCGAAAGCCGTAATGCATCGCGGCGGTGCAGACTTGCACACTGCCGGCGCCCAGCACGATGAACTCGGCCGCGTCGCGCCATGTCGTGATACCGCCGATGCCAGAAATCGGCAAACCCGGCGTCTCGCTGTCGCGCGCGATTTCGGCCACCATGTTGAGCGCGATCGGCTTCACGGCCGGGCCGCAATAGCCGCCGTGCGTGCCTTTGCCGTCGACGGTCGGCATGGGTGCCATCTGATCGAGATCGACGGCGACAATCGAATTGATCGTGTTGATCAGCGATACGCCATCGGCACCGCCCTTGAATGCGGCGCGCGAGCCGAGGCGGATGCCGGTGATGTTGGGCGTGAGCTTCACGAGGCACGGCAGCCGCGTACCCTCCTTGACCCAGCGCGTGACCATTTCGATGTATTCGGGCACCTGACCGACGGCGGAGCCCATGCCGCGTTCGCTCATACCATGCGGGCACCCGAAATTGAGTTCCACGGCATCGGCGCCGGTATCTTCGACACGCGGCAGAATCCATTTCCAGTCCTGCTCGTTGCAAGGCACCATCAACGAGACGATCAGCGCGCGATCGGGCCAATCGCGCTTGACCTGCTCGATTTCGCGCAGATTGACCTCGAGCGGGCGATCGGTGATCAACTCGATATTGTTGAGCCCCGCGATGCGCTGCCCGTTCCATTGCACAGCGCCGTAGCGCGAGCTGACGTTGACGACATGCGGATCGAGACCGAGCGTCTTCCAGACTACACCGCCCCAGCCCGCCTCGAAGGCGCGGTTGACGTTGTAGGCCTTGTCGGTTGGCGGAGCCGAAGCAAGCCAGAACGGATTCGGCGATGAAATGCCTGCAACGGTGCAGCGAAGATCGGCCATGGCGGGCTCCGTGGGGCGAAGGCTGGGAAAGAATCGGGCTGAGCGCGTCAGGCCGCGTGCTTGGCCGTGCGGGCGAAATACCGGTCCATCGAGTCGGCCGCAAGCTTGCCGTCCTGCACGGCCTGGACCGTCAGATCGAGCCCTTCACGTGCGGCGCAGTCGCCGCCGGCCCAGACCTGCGCAAGCGAGGTACGGCGTTCGGCGTCGACGACGATGCGCCCGCCATCGAGCGCGAGAATCTCGCGATCGATGCCGTCAGCGACAAGCTTCTGTCCGATCGCCTTCAGTACCATGTCGGCCTCGATGGCGAAACGCTCGCCCGTGTCGATGAGGCGGTGCGATTCGTCTTCGCGGGTGCGCTCGAATTCCACGCCGGTCACATGGCGTCCGTCGCCGTCCGCAATGAGGCGCAGCGGCCGCGCGCACAGCACGATCGTTACGCCTTGCTTTTGCGCGAATTCGCGCTCGGCCCACGTCGCACTCATCGCCTCCACCCCACGCCGGTAGACCATCGTCACGCTCTCGGCACCGAGCTTGCGGCTTTGCACCGCGGCGTCGACAGCCGTATTGCCGCCGCCGATGACGACCACGCGACGGCCGACGGGTAAGGTCGATTTGTCCTTTGCCTGGCGCAGCCGCGCGATGAACGCGATGGCGTCTTCGACGCCGACCAGCCCTTCGCCCTCGATACCGACCGCCTTGACACCCGCGAGCCCCACTGCCAGAAAGACCGCGTCATGCTGCTGACGCAACTCCGCCAGGTCGATGTCACGCCCAAGCGCTGCACCGGAGCGCCATTCGATGCCGCCGACCGAAAGCAGCCATTGCACCTCGCGCTGCGCGAAGTCGTCGACTGTCTTATAGGCGGCAATGCCGTATTCATTGAGCCCGCCTGGCAACGCATGCGCATCGAAAATCGTTACGCGATGGCCCGACAGTGCAAGACGATGCGCACAGGCGAGCCCGGCCGGTCCCGCACCGACCACGGCGATGCGGCGCCCCGTATCGGGTGCGCGCGCAAAGAGCGGCTCGCCGCGGGCCATGGCCCAGTCCGTCGCATGCCGCTGCAACGCGCCGATCCGTACCGGTTCGTTGTCCTGATCGTTTCGAACGCACGCGCCTTCGCACAGAATCTCGGTCGGGCAGACCCGCGCGCACATGCCGCCGAGCGGGTTGGCCGACAGAATATCGCGCGCCGCGCCCTTCAGGTTCCCATTGCCGATCTTGCGAATGAATCCGGGGATGTCGATTTGCGTCGGACAGGCATGCACGCAGGGTGCGTCGTAGCAATAGTGGCAGCGGCTGGCCGCAACTGCTGCCTCCGTGGCGTTCATGAGTGGCGCGATATCGGCGAACTCGCAAGCCAACTGAGCCGAGTCAAGCCGGCCGGCGGCAATATCGCCGGTTTTCTTGATGGTCATGCGTGCTCCTTCGCAAGAGGGACGACAGGACTGGACGACGTGAAACAGCAGCCGATCAAACCGCGTGCGTCAGACGGCCTCGCATGCGCGCTCGAGCATCGCGTGCAACAGCACGTTCGCTCCCGCCTCGATCCATTCGGGCGTGGCATCCTCGATTTCGTTATGGCTGATGCCGTCGACGCAGGGCACGAACACCATCGACGTCGGGGCCACCTGTGCGAGATAGCAGGCGTCGTGTCCGGCGCCCGACACCATGTCGCGATGCGAATAGCCGAAGCGCTGTGCGGCACGTCTAACCGATTCGACGCAGGCACGATCGAACGCAACGGGTGCGTAATAAAAGATTTGGTCGAGCGCGGTTTCGAGACCAACACGGTTGGCGATGTCGGCTACGCCCTGGCGCAGCTCGGCGTCCATTTGCGCGAGTACGGCATCGTCGGGATGGCGAAAGTCGACAGTGAAAAAGACGCGCCCGGGAATGACGTTGCGCGAGTTCGGATAAACCTGCATCATGCCGACCGTTGCGCAGGCAAGCGGTGCATGAGCCAGCCCGATCCGGTTGACCAGATCGACGACGCGTGCGGCCCCGAGCAGCGCATCGCGGCGACGCGGCATCGGCGTAGGGCCCGCATGTGCCTCCTGCCCGGTCAGCACGATTTCGTACCACCGCTGCCCTTGCGCATCGGTGACGACACCGATCGTCTTGTCCTCGGCCTCGAGAATCGGGCCCTGCTCGATATGCAGTTCGAACGCCGCGTGGATCGGCCTGCCGCCGCAGGGCACGTCGCCCGCATAGCCGATCCGCTGCAGTTCCTCGCCAATCGTTTTGCCCTCGATATCTTTGCGCGAGAGCCCGTACTCGAGCGTAAAAACGCCGGCGAATACGCCTGAGGCCACCATCGCCGGGGCAAAGCGCGAGCCTTCCTCATTGGTCCAGATGACGGCCTCGACCGGATGCTCCGTTTCGATGCGATGATCGTTGAGCGTGCGAATCACCTCGAGCCCGCCGAGCACGCCGTAAATGCCGTCGAACCGGCCGCCGGTGGGCTGCGAATCGGCATGCGAGCCCGTCATGACCGGGGCGGCGTCGGGATGACGGCCCGCGCGCCGCATGAAGACATTGCCCATCTGATCGACGCTGACCGTACAGCCGGCTTCCTTCGCCCAACTGACGATCAGATCGCGCCCTTGCCGATCGAGATCGGTCAGCGCAAGGCGGCATACACCGCCTTTCGCTGTCGCGCCGATCTTCGCCATCGTCATCAGGCTGTCCCACAGGCGCTGGCCGTTGACCTTCATCGACGTATCGATGCCGCGCTCTGTCATTGCACTCGTGCTCATC
>NZ_DASXWY010000043.1:0-8429 GCF_036503415.1 Trinickia sp.
CGGACGCTCGCGGCTCGTTCTCTTCGAACGAACCGATGCCCACCTCGACGAGTATCACTACTGGGGCGGCGCTCCCGCGTTGGCGCGCTACGACTTCGAGGCCGACGGGCACGCGCTGGGAACCGAACAACGGCTCGGCACGTTGCCGGGCCGGTACACGGAGACGCTGCGGCTGGACCGCCTGCAATAGGCCTCGGACGGCGTCTGCCGAAGGCCGGAGGGGCCACCGGATGGGAACCGCCTATCCGATCACCTGCCGTGCGATGGCAAGATAGCGCTCGGCCGTATCCTCGAGCGTCAGACCGTCGAGCGAGCGCTGCGCGCGAGGCTCGCCGAGCGCGGTTGCAAGGGCTTGGGCATAGCGGTCGATATCGCTCGTCTCGACGAGTTGCACACCGGGCCATCCACGCGCGAAGGCAAACGAATCGATCGTATTGGCGACGACGGGAATACCGGACGCAAGCGCTTCGAGAAAACCGATGCTGTGCGCCTCGAAGCGCGAAGGCATCGCAAAGACGCTCGAGGCAGCCAAAATCTCGGCGACATTGGTCTGCGGCCCCGTGACCTCGACATGCGAAGCAAGCCCGAGCTCGTCGACGAGCGCGCAGACCTTGGCATGGTAGGCGACATCGTCCACGACACCGCACAGCAAGAGCCGCGCATCGGGCTCGACATCGAGCACCCGCTTGAACGCGCGTACCGTCTCGAGGTGCCCCTTCTCGGCAATATAACGGCCGATCTGAACGATGCGCTTGGCGGCATCGCCGCCCGTTGCCGCGCCGGCCGAACCCGCCTCGCCGCGCGGCCCACGTACCGATTCGCGAAGGCGAAAACGTTCCGCGTCGACGCCGTTCGGCACGACGATGAGCGGCGGATGCCGGCCGATCGCGCGCCGATATTCATCGATGTTCTTCTGCGATACGCCGATCACAGCCTTGGCGCGCAACGACAAAAGCCGCTCCGCACGCTGCAGGCGGTTGTCCTGAAAATCGTCGACGCCCGAGTGCATGACCCAGACGATCGGCACGCGTACCGGTAGCGCACGCACGTACAGGGCGGGAATCGTGGCGTGCGCGAAGATCACGTCGGGCTTGAAGCGGCGAATCGCGCGATAGAGAAACAGCAGGCGGCCGAGCTTTTCGTAGCGCCGGGGCGGAAAGACACAGGTGACACGATTCGCCGCCAGCTCGCCTGCTGCCGGCGCGAAATCGCCGTGCGCCGGCAAGAGGGAAGCGATGCAAACGCTGTGTCCGCTTTGCTGATGGTCGATCGCGATGCCCTTCACGAGCATCTCGGCGCCAGAAAGCCTCGGCGCGAGGATCAACTGGAAAATGCGCATAGTGTCCCTGTGGCGAATAAGGGCAAAAAATCCGCCCCATGTACGGCATGCATTGGACGTGCCGCATGCCGCCCGCGCACCAAAGTAACGTGCGGCAGGGCCAGTGCGCTCGCCATCTTGTAGTGGGTTTCGGCCCGCCCGCGCACGGCTGGCGTAAATCGACAGACCGGTCTTATCTGACCTTATCGAGCGTTCCGGCGCCACTTTTGCGACAATGGCTGTTTTCGCGCGTCGATCGTGCGTGTGCAGCGCCACCGCGTCGCCGCTTTCGATCCGCTTTCCGGTCCTTTCGCGCCGCTTTGTCGCGGCCACACCCTATCGCACATGGCTCTGCCCCATATCGATCTCCTGTACTCCGTATCCGGCCTGGCAGTCGGATTCCTGGTCGGATTGACCGGCGTCGGCGGAGGCTCGCTGATGACGCCGCTGCTCGTGCTGCTGTTCGGGGTGCATCCGGCGACGGCCGTCGGCACCGACCTGCTCTACGCGGCCGCGACCAAATCGGCGGGCACGCTCGTGCACGGTCTGAAGGGGTCGGTCGAATGGCGCATCACGGGCCGGCTCGCCGCCGGCAGTGTGCCGGCAGCGGCGCTCACGCTGTGGTGGCTCCAGCATCACGGCATCCACTCGCCGCGCGCGACAGCGCTCTTGCAGCATATCCTCGGCACCGCGTTGCTGATCACGTCGATCGCGCTCGTGTTCCGCCCGCAGCTGATGCGATTCGCGGCCCGCACGCGACGCCAGCCTTCCGCCGGCAGCACCACCGCATTGACGATCCTGACGGGCGCCGTGCTCGGCGTGCTCGTCTCGCTGACTTCGGTCGGCGCGGGCGCCATCGGTGTGACGGTGCTGTTGCTGCTCTATCCGTCGCTACCGACAGCGCGCATCGTCGGCTCCGACATCGCCCACGCCGTACCGCTCACGCTCGCCGCGGGCATGGGGCACTGGCTGCTCGGCTCGGTCGATTGGATGATGCTGCTCTCGCTGCTGATCGGTTCGCTGCCCGGCATCGCGCTGGGCAGCCACTTATCGGCACGCGCACCCGAAACGCTGCTACGCAATCTGCTGGCGGGCGTGCTCGTACTGATCGGCGTGCGGCTCGTCGTGCTCTGACATCGCGCTGACGCGATGCCTGCATCGACGGCGTGCGCGGCGCGCACGACATCCGGATGATCAGAAAACGACGCCTTGACGGACCACTTTGCGAGCAACGTCGAGATAGCGCTCGGCCGAATCCTTGAGCGTGAGCCCCGTCAGTTCGCGTTGTACGCGGCTTTGATTGAGCGCCGCGACGAGTGCGCTCGCGTAGGCGGCCGTGTCATCGGTGTCGACGAGCTGCACGCCCGGAAAGTCGTTCGCGAAACGGAACGGCTCGATGGTGTTCGCCACCACCGGAATGCCCGATGCGAGCGCTTCGAGAAATCCGATGCTGTGCCCTTCCGAGTGCGAAGGCATCGCGAATGCGCTCGCTTGCGCGAGCATCCGCGAGACGTCGGTGCGAGGGCCCTCTATCGCCACGGCATGCGTGAGACCGAGCATCAGGACGAGCTCGATCACTTGCGCATGGTAAGCGGGATCTTCGATCACGCCGCACAGCAGGAGCCGGGCGTCGGGCACTTCGCGTATCACTTGCGCGAACGCGCGCACGGTCTGCAACTGGTTCTTGATCGCCGTGTAACGTCCGATCTGCACGATTTGCGGAGCGCCGCCGCTCGCTTCGGCCGCGGCGTCGTGAAGAAAGCGCGCCGGGTCGACGCCGTTCGGAATCACGATCATGTGCGGGTGTGGCCCCACCGTGGCGATGTAGTCGTCCACGTTCGTGCGCGAGACGCCGACCACCGCGCGCGCGCGCGCCGACAAAATCCGCTCGACGCGTCGGAACAGGTTCCGCTCGAAGTCGTTCGTTGCCGAATGCATGATGTAGACGATGGGCGTTGCGATCGGCAACGCACGGACATAGAACGCCGGTATCGTCGCATGCGCGAAGATCACGTCGGGCCGCACGATGCGAATGACCCGGTAAAGATGCCAGAGCTTGCCGGCCATGCCGTGCCGCTTGAGCGGAAAGCGGCACGGCACGTCGCCTTGCGCAAGCTGGCGCCGCAATTGCTCGAAATCGTCATGCGCGGGCAACAGCGATGTCAACGAGACATGGTGGTCCTCGGCCCGCTGATGCAAGGCGAGCTCGGTGGCGAGCACTTCTGCGCCGGATAACCGCGGTGCGAGCACGAGATGAAGAATCCGCATCATCTGGCCTTTACCGTTCGGTACAGCATCCATAGCGTCGCCGTGGCGAGTCCCGCGGTCATTCCCCAGGCAATGCCGGTCACGCCCCAGTAGTGGGTCGCGGGCGGCACGACCGAGAACAGCACGACGACCTGCATCACGGAAGCCTGCGTCGCCGCGCGCGCATCACCGACGGCTCGCAGGTACGACACGAGCACCGCGATCAATGCGCCCAGCGCCATGTTGATGACGAAGATTCGGAACAGCGGCACCGCGGGCATCCATTGTGGTCCGAGCACGAGCGAAAACAGCGGCGCCGCGAGCCATCGCAACAGCACGACGATCAGCGCGAGCCCGACGCCGGCGGCCACGAGATAGAGCTGAAAAATGCGTGCGGCGCGCGCCGCGTCGCTTCGATGATGGGCCGAGAAAGTCGGAAAGAGGTATTGCGACATGGCGATCGCGGCGTCGGCGAGCAGCATTTGCGCGAGGCGCGACGACATTTGATAGGCACCGAGCTGTGCCGGTCCCAGCATCTTGCCGACCACGAGCTTGTCGAACTGATTGAGCACGAGGTTCACGACACTGCTCGCCCAGATCCAGCGGGAAAACGCGACATAGTGCCCAATGCCATGCCAGCGCAGCGCGATGGGCGGGCGCGGTCGCATCGTGGCCCAGGTCAGCGTGCTCTTGATCGCCTCGCCGAGCGCCATGCCGATCAACACGGAGATCGCGCCGGCACCCGCGATGGCCAGCAACAGGCCCACTGCGCAATCGGCACACGCCGCGGCGATCTCGACCGCGGCAATATGCTTGAAACGGCGCTCGCGCTGCACGACGAAGTAAGTCGGCGACGCCACGCCGCGCAAGAGCGGCAACACAGCGGCAAGCTGCAGCAGCAGGATCGATCCATCGAGATGGAATTGCGCGGCCATCACCGGCGCGAGCGCGAGCAGCAGCAACGCGACGAACGCGCCCCGCGCCATCAGCGTTGTCCACACCGCGCCCAGTTCGGTGTGCGTCGGGGCTTCCCGCCCCTGGATGACCGCTTGCGCAAGTCCCGTGTCGGACAGCGACTCGGCGATCGCCACGGCGAGCAGCGCCACACTGACGCTACCGATCGCGGTCGGCCCGAGAATGCGCCCGATGGCGAGAAACTTGAGCGCCACGAGGCCACGCACCGCGACCTGCTGCAGCAATACCCACGTGGCCGCGCTCGTGCCCAGCCCCGCTCGCATCGATAGCGTCGCAAACATGCTCGATCTCACTTCCCTGCCCCACGATGCGCTCACGTTGGAAAAACTGCCCCGATTCAGAAGTAGAAAGCACAAAGTACCTTGTAGACGGCGGCTGGTGGCGCCATCTAGTAGGCCCGACCCGCCATCCTGGCGAGACGACCTGTTCTTTTCCGCCATGACGTGAGCAAAAATGACGGATGACGTAACGCAGCAGGTGGTACGGTCACCGTGTCCCAACAGCTTCGGGCCGCAAGACCGACGAGAGCGACGAGACGATGCAAAACGACATTTCTCCCCCCGGCGCACGCGCCATACCCGAAGCGGTCCCGGCGGCACTGCCCGATGCGACGTGCAAACCGACACCGCGCGACACCGTGCTCGTCATCGAGCCCAACTTCACCGGACATCGATGGCGGTACGCGCAGTGGGCGGCCGAAGCCTACACGGATGCCGGGTATCGTTGCGTCGTGGTGACCGAATCGCGTAACGAGGACCATCGCCTCGCGCGCAAGATCACGAGCGCCGCGCGCGACGATCTCGAAATCGCGTTCGTCGATCCGCAGCAGGAGCGGCCCGGCGGGGCGGCCGGTCTCGAGCGGATTTCATATGTGCGCCATCACCGCTATTTCCGCTACGCGTACCGGCTCATCGCACAGTTCCAGCCGGTTTCGCTCGTCGTCGTGCCCTATGTCGACTACTTTCTCTACGCGCTGCCGTTTCTCGGTTCGCCGTTTGGCGGCGCTCCCTGGATCGGCATCACGATGCGCTCGTCGTTTCATCACAGAACGGTCGGCGTGAAAGCCCCCGATCGGCGCGTCGTCAACGCGGTGAAGGCTTACCTGTTTCGCCAGGCCGTGCGTGTGAAGGGCATGCGCGCGTTGCTGTCGATCGACCCGACGCTCAGCGAATGGAGTGCGCAGGCGCTCGGCCAGCGCGCTGCCGTCGTGCGTTATCTGGCCGACCCGTTTCCCGACGCGCGTGCGGACGACCCTGCCGCGGCCCGCGCGAAGCTTGGGCTCGCGCCCGACGCGCGTCATCTGCTCGTGTACGGCTCGATCACCGATCGCAAGGGCATTCGAGAACTCGTGGCGGCGCTCGAAACGATGCACGACGCACCGACGCTCGTGGTGGCCGGAGAACAAGACGGCGAAACGCGCGAATTCCTGCGCACGCGCGCGCCGCGCTTGACGCCTGCACCCGTCGTATTGGACCACTTCATCACGAACGAGATGGAGTTCGATCTTTTCTCGGCATGCGATGCCGTCTGGCTCGGCTACCAAGGGCACTACGGCATGAGCGGCGTCCTGGTGCAGGCCTACCGGTTCGGCAAACCGGTGATCGCAACCGCCGAGGGCCTCATAGGCTGGTTTTGCCGCGGCGGCACGCTGGGCCCCGTCATCGACGATCTTTCGCCGCCCTCCATCGCAGCCGCGATCGAAAAGGTATTTGCGCGCAGCGCGGATCCGGCCGATCGCACGCAAGCGCCGGAAGGCGCGCACGAGCGGCTGCTCGAACGCAACACGCTCGATCAATTCAAACGCACGCTGCAAGAAGCGATGGCCTGAGCGCCACGCCTACGACGGCTGGCTGCCGACGACCGGCACGTTCTCGGGCTCGGCCGGCGGCGTCTTCGGCACGACGGGCACCGGTGCGCTCGGCTCGGCGCTCGCGACGCCCTGAGCCGGGAACAGCGCGTTGCGCAGGAGCAGGAATGGGAATTCGATGAGCCGCGTCGTGATGTACCCAGCGGATATGGCGATGGCGATCTGAAACGCCAGCGCGAGCGCCCAGATGACCAGCGCCGGCAAGCCGAGCGCGCTCGTCTTCGCGATCAGGATATCGGCCGGTGCGAACGCGATCGAGTGCCAGAGATAGATCCCGTACGAATAGACACCGACCCATGCGATCGCACGAAAGAGCCAGATACGCGCCATCGCGCCCGTATGTTCGAGCATGAGGACGATGAGCGCAACGTACCCGGCCGACTGGATGGTGTAGCCGATGCTCTCGTCGAGCGAATCGTGGCGTGTGGCGAACGCGAGCCAGGCCACGAGGAAACCGACGATCGCGAGCAGCATGCCCTTCTTTTGCGCGAGGCGGCGATAAAGCTCGGGCTTCATCCAATACACGGCCGCGAGCATGACGCCCGCGAGCAGGCTGTCGATGCGGTATTGCGTCTGGAAGAACGCGGCGTCGAGTCCGCCGTTTACGACGACGATCGAACGCCCGATCAACACCGCGAGGCAAATCAAGCCGAGCATCGCGAGGATCGCATTGGCACGCAGCTTCCACCGCGCGAACAGGAGCAGCAGCGCCGGCAGCAGCAGATAGAAGTGCTCCTCGACTGCGAGGCTCCAGGTCTGGGAAATCGACGTCCCCAGGTAGTTCTGCAAATGCGTGAGGTTTTGCACGGCGAACGTGCTCAGCGGATGACGGCCCGCCACCATATGAAACGCAATGAGTACATAGTAGGCCGGCCAGATCTTGAAGATCCGCCTGACGATGAAGCGGCGTGCATCGATGACGCCGGTGCTCGCGTACTGGCGCAGCAGCAATCCGCCGACAAGAAAACCGCTCAGCGTGAAGAACAGGTTCACCCCTTCCCGGCCGAAATGCGTGAATGGGTATTGGATGATGGGTATCACACGAAAGCCGGTAGCGACCGTATGAAAGTGATAGCCCATCACCGCGATGATCGCGATGCCGCGCAGGAAGTCCAGTTCGATCGTTCGGTTTCGGACGATCGCCTTGGCTCCTCCGAAGAGAGTGCCCATCTGTTTCACCTCGTTCTCTCTTTATCGTCTTTGCGCGCCGCGGTGCTTCCGAAGCGCGCTGCCTATAGCGATGTTCCGATGCTCCCGCTGCCGCCGTCCGCCAATATCGCGCCGATCAGCGACATGGGGCCCGACCGTTGCGCTCGCGCATCAGTGCCGTCTGCCTCGTGACGCCGAACGATAGTCTCGATCCGCCAGCCGCGCTTTCGAACAGCCGGGCCAACGTTATAGTCGGACAGGAAACCATTCCCCGTGGCTTGCTTTTTGCGTCAGCCGAAGGAGGAAGGTCGAGCGACGACGCTCGCACAACGATCAGGGAGAAACCACTCCAATGGCAACCGCTGCCCCCTATCAATCGACATTGGCCGGGCATCCCGTGTCACGCTATAACCGCTACGCGAGTCTGTGGATCTGGATCTTCATCTGCCCGCTCGCGATGGACTACAAGGCCATCAGCGATACCTCGAGCCACCTCGCGCAAATCCTGCTGGCGGTGCCGGCGTTGGCCGGTGGGGCGATGCTGATGTTGATCGCTCCGCGCCTCACGGACCGCTCGAGCCTGCGCTCGTTCGTCTGGCTCGCGATTGCGCTCGCGGTCCCCGGCAGTCTCGTCACGCAATTGATCCAGGACAACCCGATCGGGCAATACCTGCGTGTACTGTTGCCCTTCGTGCTTTTCCAGATGGGCTTCATCGTCGCCTGCCGCCCGTGGCAGGAAGGCCGTGTCGAGCAATTCGAAAAGGCGATGTTTTGGGCCAATGTCATTGCGCTAGCCTTCACGTTCGTCTATGGCATGGCAACGGGCGGGCCGCTCGAAGACGTGCGCTATCGCATCGTATCGGCGACGTTTCT
>NZ_DASXWY010000044.1:0-1552 GCF_036503415.1 Trinickia sp.
TCCATGCCACTTGCGGATAGGCCCGCGCCGCATAGTCTCGCAGCATCGCGGGCACGATGCGCGCAGGAACGAAAATGCTTTGCCGCAACGACAACGAAAGCGCCACTG
This sequence comes from Trinickia sp., assembly GCF_036503415.1. Classification (GTDB taxonomy): domain Bacteria; phylum Pseudomonadota; class Gammaproteobacteria; order Burkholderiales; family Burkholderiaceae; genus Trinickia. Next base: position 109 of record NZ_DASXWY010000044.1, read on the forward strand.
CGGTCTCGTCCGTCGCAGCGGGCGCCGCCTCCCCGGTCAGCACGACGGCGCGCACCGACGTCGGCCGCCCCGGACGCAGCCACGGCGACACCATGCCGGGCGCCATCCCGAATTCGATCAAGGGATCGCAGCCGAGCGGATTGATATGCAGCCGTTTGACGCTGGCACGAGCGAGCCCCAACCGTTCAGCCACCTCGCGCATGAGATCGCGGCTCAGCAATGGATCGCCGATGGCTGTGCACAGCAGCGTCGAGTCGCCCAAGCGCACCGTCACGGTCTTTTGCACTTGGGCTGGTGCGACGATGCGCTGCTTTTGCGCCGCACTGAACGACGGAGGATGCGACCGAACGGCAGGCTCGACGCCATAGCGCAGACAAAGCTCGAACATGAGCGCCACGCTTTGTCGGGGCAGCGCCGTGTCATCGAATCCCGGCTCGAACGCCGTACCGTCGCGAAGGCTCGCTCCCGCGGGTTCGAGCGTGCCTGGTCGAAAGCCAGGGGACTCTGAAAGGCACAATCGAAAATCCGGACCGCTCGTCATAACGCCCTCGTGCGACAGCAGTTTCGAACGCTTGCTCGGGGTGTCCGGCCTGGCAATGTCTACCGGGCAACGATGCAGCCGGAAACGCGGCACGGACGCCGAAAACGATACCGGCCGCACCGTGGGCCGAACGCGCCGGGAATCGTGAAAACGTGCATGTCGCGCGATGAGGATTACGGCTTTGTGTAGTGGCAGGCGCCAACGCGGGTTAATTCTGCAAGTCTGTTCACCCTAGAATGAAGACTTCCCGTCGAAGCACTCCACCCGTTCGTCCAAACCGCCGAAAGGAAACTGACATGCGAGCCCTGCGCCTCGTTCTGATGCTGCTGACCGCCCTCATCGCTTCGCCGGTGCTGGCGAAAATAGTCGTCAAACCCGTCGAATGGACACTCGACGGCACGACGTTCGATAGCCGGCTCGTCTATGACGACGGCTCTACGGCGAAGCGCCCGGGCCTCGTCATGGTGCCCAATTGGTACGGGGTCAACGATATCGCCATCGAAAAGGCGAAGAAGATCGCCGGCAAGGACTACGTCATCCTGCTCACCGACATGTACGGCAAAGGAACACGCCCGAAGGGGGACGAAGACGCCAAGGCCGCGGTCACGCCGCTCTACAAGGACCGAACCGTGATGCGCAAACGCATCGTCAAGGCGTTCGAACAGCTCGAGGCCGCCGCGGCCGGGGCTCCGATCGATCGCGCACGCCTTGCCGCCATCGGCTTTTGCTTCGGTGGCGCGGTCGCGCTCGATCTCGCGCGCAGCGGCGCCCCCGCGAAGGCCGTGGTCGCCTTTCATGGCGATCTGAGCACCGACGACCCGGCGCTCGACCGAAACATCATGGCACGCGTGCTCGCCATGAACGGAGCCGACGACGCGCTCACCATGCCGGAGGCCCCCAAAT
>NZ_DASXWY010000045.1:0-74685 GCF_036503415.1 Trinickia sp.
CCTTCGAAAACCCGGCTTCGGCCGGGTTTTTTTCATTTTGCGAACCGCCTTCCCTCGTCTTCACCCGCTGGCCCTCAACGACGCATGAACGCATTGTCGTCCCTCGATCCGCAAATTCTTTGCGCCACGTCATAAATGCGGTACGTTTCGATCGAGCGAAACGGGGATTTGAACATCCTCACAGAACAATGACCGTTCGATGAACGAAAAGAGGCGGTATCGCGCGAAAAATCCGCTGCCTTGGCCCCAAAAACGCAGGGCTTTTTCGCGCGCTGCCGATGGATGGTGTTTGCCCACCCCTGCGCGCATAGGCAACGAAGCGTATGTACCGCTTTACGCGAAGCCGCCGTTGACGCGCAACACTTGCCCATTGATCCATCGGCCTTCCGGGCCCGCCAGAAACGACACGACGTTGGCGATTTCCTCCGGCTCGCCGAGACGTTCCAACGGCGCCTGCTTCGCGATTTGTTCGATAAGCTCCGGGCTTTTGCCATGAAGGAACATCTCGGTTGCGATCGGTCCCGGTGCGACCGCGTTGACCGTGATATTGCGGCCGCGCAGTTCGTTCGCAAAGACACGCACGAGCCCTTCGACGCCGGCTTTGCTCGCGATGTACGCGCCGTATCCGGGAAAGTTTTTCGCGATCACGCTCGAAGAGAAGCCAATGAACCGGCCGCCGTCGGCCAATGCCTGCGCGGCCTGCGTCATCATCAAATACGTACCGCGCAAGTTGATCGCTATCGTCTTGTCGAAAGCATCGACATTGCCCTGCCCGATCGGCGCGACCGACATGACGCCGGCGCTGTTCACGACCACATCGACGCGGCCGAATTCGCGTTGCGCGGTCGCATAGAGTCGCTCGACATCCTCGGCTATCGAGACGTCCGCTTGCACCGCGTGGGCTCGACCGCCCGCGTCGGCAATCTGGCGCACGACTTCCGCTGCGCTCGATTCACCGCCCGCGAAGTTCACGATTACGGCAAAGCCGTCCTTTGCGAGCCGCAGCGCGACAGCCCGACCGATGCCCCGCGAGCCGCCCGTGACGATGGCAACGCCTGATGCTGGGCGATGGAAAGATTGATCTTGCATGAGTCGCTCCTGTTAGCTGATTACCGAGCGCCGCGCCCGGCATGCTTCGCATTGTTCTCGTTATTGCACATCGTATAAAGCGGGCAGGAGTGCCAGCACAGTTCAATTCCTATCAACAATGGATCGACTGGAAGCGCTTCGCCTCTTCGTCCGCATTGTCGAGACGAACAGCTTCCAAATCGTGCGTTTCGCGGCAAATTCGGGCGCGAACGACTACCCGCTGGAATTGATAATGGACGGCCGCCCGATGGCACGGCAATCAAAAACGAAAAACGCCGACAAACCATCGGGTCTATCGGCGTTCTCCTACTTCACGACTTTGGGTTCGCAGGACCTGCGACGCCCGCTTACATGTTCTCGATCAGCACCTGACCGAAGCCCGAGCACGATACCTGCGTCGCGCCTTCCATCAGGCGCGCGAAGTCATACGTGACGCGCTTTTGCAGAATCGACTTTTCCATCGAGGAGATGATGACGTCGGCCGCCTCGGTCCAGCCGAGATGGCGCAGCATCATTTCCGCCGAAAGGATTTCCGAACCCGGGTTCACGTAGTCCTTACCTGCGTACTTCGGCGCCGTGCCGTGCGTAGCTTCGAACATCGCGACCGAATCCGACAGGTTGGCGCCCGGTGCAATGCCAATCCCGCCGACCTGAGCGGCCAGCGCATCCGAAATGTAGTCGCCGTTCAGGTTCAACGTCGCGATCACGTCGTATTCGGCCGGACGCAGCAGGATCTGCTGCAAGAAGGCGTCCGCGATCACATCCTTGACGACGATGTCGTTGCCCGTCTTCGGATTCTTGAACTTCATCCACGGGCCGCCGTCGACGAGCTCCGCGCCGAACTCTTTTTGCGCCAGCGCATAGCCGTAGTCACGGAACGCGCCTTCGGTGAACTTCATGATGTTGCCCTTGTGCACGAGCGTCACCGAACGGCGATCGTTGTCGATCGCGTACTGGATCGCCTTGCGCACGAGGCGCTCCGTGCCTTCGCGCGAAACGGGCTTGATGCCGATACCCGACGTTTCCGGGAAGCGGATCTTTTTCACGCCCATTTCTTCGCGCAGGAACTTGATGACCTTCCTGGCCTGCTCCGATTCCGCCGCCCATTCGATGCCGGCGTAGATGTCTTCCGAGTTCTCGCGGAAGATGACCATGTTCGTCTTCTCGGGCTCACGCACAGGCGAAGGCACGCCCTTGAAGTACTGAACCGGCCGCAAACAGACGTACAGGTCCAGCTCCTGGCGCAACGCGACGTTCAGCGAGCGGATGCCGCCGCCGACCGGCGTCGTGAGCGGACCCTTGATCGAAACCACGTACTCCTTGAGCACTTCGAGCGATTCCTCGGGCAGCCAGACGTCCGGCCCGTACACCTTGGTCGCCTTCTCGCCCGCATAGATTTCCATCCAGTGGATCTTGCGCTTGCCACCGTATGCCTTTTCGACGGCCGCATCGACCACCTTGATCATCACCGGCGTGATGTCGAAACCCGTACCGTCACCCTCGATGTACGGAATGATCGGCTGGTCCGAAACGTTGAGCGAGTAGTCCGCGTTGACGGTGATCTTGTCACCGCCCGTCGGGACCTTGATGTGCTGATACGGCATGATCGACTCCAGGGTTGGCTGTGCAGATAAAACAAGCGGAAAACGGCAAAACCGGGGCTCAGTCTCCACCGCGTTCGGCTCGCTGCGGATGTCTCGATGTACTTGACGAAGCCGCGCAAATACGGCTGGCTCGCTATTCTAGCCCACGTCGCAAATGCGGCGCCCGCAGCACGGAACGGCATCCACGCGCGCCGACCACGCCGCAGTTCGCCTCGGCGTTGCAACGGCGAGGGGAATAGCGTTGGCTCTGATGTCTTATATAAGACAGAAGACTTGCCGTCTCGTATTATGCATTAATATCCCGCCATTTGCCATAGACGCCGGCTCGGGGTTGCTGCCCGCGCAGCCGCCGTGCCTGCCGCCCGCCCATGCGCCTCATCGCCCTCAACAAGCCATTCGGTACCCTTTGCCAATTCTCGTCACATGAAACGCGCAGCTCGCTCGCGGATTGGGTGCGCGTACCGGACGTTTATCCGGCGGGACGGCTCGACGCCGAAAGCGAAGGACTGTTGCTGCTTACGGACGATGGCCGCCTGCAGGCACGCATTGCCGAGCCCCGTCACAAACTCGTCAAACGCTACTGGGCCCAGGTGGAAGGCGTGCCCGATGCGCACGCGCTCGCGATGCTCGCGCGCGGCGTCGATCTGGGCGACTATGTCACGCGGGCATGCCGGGTATGCGCGATCGATCCGCCCGACGCACTTTGGCCGCGCGTGCCGCCCATCCGCTTTCGGGCGGCCATCCCGACGACGTGGATCGAACTGGCGTTGACCGAAGGCAAGAATCGCCAGGTACGCCGAATGACCGCGGCCGTCGGCTTTCCAACACTGCGCCTCGTGCGGGTGGGGATCGGCGCCCTCGATCTTTTCGCGCTCGGCCTCGCGCCGGGCGAATGGCGCGACGTTCCGGCGCAAGCCCCGTGGCACGGCCTCGCATGATCCGCGGCGCCCCGCAACGCTCGTTTTCGAGCCAAGTCCCTGTTATGCCGGACTTTTTTTCCGGCGGTTCGCAAGCGTCACGGCACGAATTCCCCGCCCGAACAAGCAGAATCGACGACTCGCAATGCATGGAGTCAACCGCTTTGGCCGGTCACACGTTATTCGACGCAGATGCCGTCCGAAGCTGTCCGGCATTCGCGTGAAGGCTTGTGCTTTGCGGACTGTCCGCGGCCGCACTGGGCACCAGCGCGCAGACGCACCGGCAAGAAATTGTTCGATGCGGCTGTCAACCGAAAGGTGGATGGCACGTTTACCGACATGACTCATTGACCGGGTCATTTGGTTAATTAACTAAAGCTGAGGATTTACGACATGAACAAACTGATCGCCGCTCTGGTCGCTGGCCTGTTCGCAACGGCTGCTTTCGCACAAGCTTCGTCGACGGAAGCCGCTTCGGCTGCCGCTCCGGCTGCCGCTTCGGCTCCCGCCAAGAAGGCAACGAAGCATCACAAGAAGTCGCACAAGAAGGCTGCGAAGGCAGAAGCCGCTTCGGCCGCTTCGGAGTAAGTTTGTTGTAAAGACGCAGTCAAGAACACGCAGTTTGCCGTTCTTAACGGCGTTCGAAGGCAGGTCGCCGCAAGGTGCCTGCCTTTTTGTTTTTTTATCTTTTTGTTTGCTTTTCGTTTTGCTGCGGCCTGTCGCCCTCGCGTAAGATGCGCGTGGACTGGTCAAAGACCCTAAGGAGGGGTGTCGTGGGAGTGAGCCTTCGTTCATGGATTACGCGCAGCATCGCGGTCCTCGCCATACCTGCCGCCTTGCTTGCCGGTGCGGCCGCCTTTGCGCAAGCCCTCCCAGCCGGAGCGAAGCAGCCATCGGAATTCCCGCGCGTGAAGCTGAGGGCGGGCATGTTCGTCATCGATGCCGCCGTCGCCGCCAACGATGCGGACCGCGAGCAGGGCCTCATGTACCGCACCGAACTCGCGCCGAACGAAGGCATGCTGTTCGTGTTCGGCGAAACGGCCGTGCACTGTTTCTGGATGAAGAACACGCTGATTCCGCTTTCCATCGCGTTCATGCGCGCCGACGGTACGGTTACCGATATCGACGAAATGCAGGCGGAAACCACCAACAATCATTGCCCACGCAACAATGGCGTCTATGCGCTCGAGATGAGCAAAGGCTGGTTCGCGGCCAAGGGCATCAAGCCCGGCATGAAGATACAAGGGCTGCCCCAGCCGGGCTGAGCCCGCGGCGGACGCCAGATTGGGGGCCGTGGCCGAGGCGCCGCAACCCCGCATCGGTCATCCCCATCTCCAGGGATCGCTGCAAAAGCCTTGCCGAGGCGCTATTCTTCTAGGTCTGCAATAAACGCGGCGTGCAATATCCGGGCGATGGCGCCCGGTCCGGTTGACGCGCCCACTTGCAAGGAGATCGACGTGCCCCGCAAGACTCCCATCGAGCGCTACCGAAACATCGGCATCAGCGCTCACATCGATGCCGGCAAGACCACGACCACCGAACGTATCCTGTTCTACACCGGCGTGAGCCATAAGATCGGCGAGGTTCACGAGGGCGCGGCCGTGATGGACTGGATGGAGCAGGAGCAGGAGCGCGGCATCACGATCACGTCCGCCGCGACGACCGCCTTCTGGAAAGGGATGGCCGGCAATTATCCCGAGCACCGCATCAACATCATCGACACCCCCGGGCACGTCGACTTCACGATCGAAGTCGAACGTTCGATGCGCGTGCTCGATGGCGCCTGCATGGTCTACGACTCGGTGGGCGGCGTACAGCCGCAGTCCGAAACAGTCTGGCGGCAGGCGAATAAGTACAAGGTGCCGCGCATCGCGTTCGTCAACAAGATGGATCGCGTCGGCGCCGATTTCTTTCGCGTGCAGCGCCAGATCGGCGAACGCCTGAAGGGCGTCGCGGTGCCGATCCAGATTCCGGTCGGTGCCGAAGAGCACTTCCAGGGTGTCATCGATCTCGTCAAGATGAAAGCCATCATCTGGGACGACGAAAGCCAGGGCGTCAAATTCGAGTACCGCGACATTCCGGCCGAACTGCAGGCTACGGCTGACGAGTGGCGCGAGAAAATGGTGGAAGCGGCCGCGGAGGCCAGCGAAGAGTTGTTGGAAAAGTATCTCGAAGACCACACCTCGCTGACCGAAGACGAGATCAAGGGCGGCCTGCGCAAACGCACGATCGCCAACGAGATCGTGCCGATGCTCTGCGGCAGCGCCTTCAAGAACAAGGGCGTACAGGCGATGCTCGATGCCGTCATCGACTACCTGCCCTCGCCTGTCGACGTGCCGGCTATCCTCGGGCATGACGAGGACGATCGCGAAGCCGAACGTCATCCGAGCGACGAAGAGCCGTTTTCGGCGCTCGCGTTCAAGATCATGACCGATCCGTTCGTCGGTCAACTGATTTTCTTTCGCGTCTATTCGGGCCTCGTCAATTCGGGCGACACGGTGCTCAATTCGACGAAGGGCAAGAAGGAACGCATCGGCCGGATTCTGCAGATGCATGCGAACGACCGCAAGGAAATCAAGGAGGTCTATGCCGGCGACATCGCCGCCGCGGTCGGCCTGAAAGAGGCGACGACGGGCGACACGCTATGCGATCCGACCAACCCGATCATCCTCGAACGGATGATTTTCCCGGAGCCGGTGATCTCGCAGGCCGTCGAACCGAAGACGAAGGCCGACCAGGAAAAGATGGGTATCGCCCTCAATCGCCTGGCGCAGGAGGATCCGTCGTTCCGCGTGCAGACTGACGAAGAGTCCGGCCAGACGATCATCTCCGGCATGGGCGAGCTGCACCTCGAAATTCTCGTCGACCGGATGAAGCGCGAGTTCAACGTCGAAGCGACGGTGGGCAAGCCGCAAGTGGCCTATCGCGAGACCGTACGTACCCGCATCGAGGACGTCGAGGGCAAGTTCGTCAAGCAATCGGGCGGGCGCGGCCAGTACGGTCACGTCGTCATCAAGCTCGAGCCGCAGCCGCCAGGCAAGGGCTACGAATTCGTCGATGCGATCAAGGGCGGTGTCGTGCCGCGCGAGTTCATCCCGGCCGTCGACAAAGGCATTCAGGAGACGCTGAAAAGTGGCGTCCTGGCGGGCTATCCCGTCGTCGACGTCAAGGTCACGCTGACGTTCGGCTCGTACCACGACGTCGATTCGAACGAAAACGCGTTCCGGATGGCCGGCTCGATGGCGTTCAAGGAAGCGATGCGCCGCGCAAAGCCAGTGCTGCTCGAGCCGATGATGGCCGTCGAAGTCGAGACGCCCGAGGATTTCATGGGCAATGTGATGGGCGATCTCTCGGGCCGGCGTGGCATCGTGCAGGGCATGGACGATATCGCGGGCGGGGGCGGCAAGTCGATTCGCGCCGAGGTGCCGCTCGCGGAAATGTTCGGGTATTCCACCTCGCTGCGCTCGCTCACGCAAGGACGCGCCACCTATACGATGGAGTTCAAGCACTACGCCGAGACACCGACCCAGGTGTCCGACGCCATCATCAATTCGAAGGGCAAGTAACCCGCCTCGTTCCAGCTCGTCCGACCCGCCGATGACCTGTGCATCGGCGGGTTTTCTTTTATCGGCGCCGTGACAAGCCAAGTCCACACCACGTCGACATCGGCGCACAAGTTGCGCAACGCTATCCGCAACTCGCGTTACACTGCACGCACGCTCGTCATCGCAGTACCGCTCGTCGCCGCCGCTTTCCCGCGCGCGCACTTCAAAACGAACCGGAATACGCATCGATGAAAGCCCGCCTCACCTTGCCGCACGCCCTCGAAGCCCTGCGCCGCGATGCCGGCGAACTCGGCAATCACGCCATCGACGAATACCTCGCGCAGCGCGTCACGCGGCGCGAATTGCTGCGTTACGCGAGCGTCATGGGGCTCTCGGGCATGGCGGTTGCCATCGGGGGCCTGGCGTTGCCGCAGCGGGCGCGGGCGCAAACGCCCGGCGGCGGCGCCACGATCCGCGTGGCCCATTTGACACCGGCGGGCGCGGTCGACCCGCTCACCGTTGCCGACGCCGCAGGCCTCGCGCTCATCGCACAGACGGGCGAGTTCCTCGTCGACGACGAAAGCGGTGCGAGCAGCGCCGCGGCCACCCATCGAGCGCCGGGCAACGGCGGCTTGAGGCCCGCCCTCGCGTTGTCCTGGCAGCCGAACGCAAAGGGCGACGTATGGACCTTCAAATTGCGTTCGGGCGTGAAGTTCCACGACGGACAAATCCTGAGCGCCAAGGATGTCGTTGCGACGTTCGATCGGCTGGCCGACCCCGCAAGCGGCTCGGCCGCACTCTCCATGCTCAAGGGAGTCCTGTCCAAAGGCGGCACGCGCGCGGTGGACGACGAAACGGTCGCGTTTCATCTCGATGCGCCGAACGGCAACTTCCCCTACTACGTCTCGTCCGACAATTACAACGCGGTCATCCTGCCGGCGAACTACACCGGGGGATACGAGAAGACTTTCATCGGCACGGGCCCGTTCAAGCTCGACAAGTACCAGCCCAAAGTGGCTGCGTCGTTCGTTCGGAATCCTGACTATTGGGGCGACAAGGCGCTGCCGTCGCGTGTCGAGTTTTCGTTCTATGCCGACCAACAGGCCCAGATCCTCGCGTTGCTCGGGCGCCGCGCGGATGTCATGGGCGACTTCACCGTGCAAGGCGGCGCCGGCATTCTGAACAGCGGCGATTTCGACGTGCTCTCCGTGCGTTCGAGCGCACATCGTCAGATTCATATGCGTTGCGATCAGGCGCCGTTCAACGACAAGCGCGTGCGCCAGGCACTCGCGCTTTGCCTCGATCGCGATCTTTTGGTCAAGGGCCTGTTCAAGGGACGGGCCGAACTCGGCAACGATCATCCGTTCGCGCCCGTGTTTGCCTCGTCGGATACATCGGTCGCGCAGCGCAAGGTCGACTTGCAGCGAGCCAAGGCATTGCTCGCGCAAGCGGGCCATCCCAACGGCTTCGAAGCGACCCTCACGACCGAAAAATTCATGGAGATTCCCGATCTGGCCGTGGTCGTGCAAAACGCGGCACGCGCGATCGGCGTCAAGCTCAATCTCAAGATCGAAAGTCAGGGGCTCTACTACGGCTCGGGAACGTTCGGCAAATCGGACTGGCTCGATTCGACGATGGGCATCACCGATTACGGACACCGCGGTGTGCCGAATCTCTTCCTCAATGCGCCGCTCACGAGCAACGGCGCCTGGAACGCGGCGCATTTCAAGAACCCGCAGTACGATGGGCTCGTCGCAAAGTTCGTCGGTGCGCTCGATATCGCCGAGCAAAAACGGATGGCCAAGCAGATCGAAACGCTGTTGCTGGACGAAACGCCCGTCATCATTCCGTACTTCTTCGACCAGCTCGCGGCGGTGCGCAAATCGGTCAAAGGTGTTCGCTATACCGCCATCTCGCAACTGTATTTCGATCGCGCGACGACGTCCGCCTGAACTCCAGCCACATTCGCATCGGACCGCATGGCTGCCATCGCTTCCCTCTTTCGCCACCCCCGGGCGCGCGGCAACTCGGCGCGCATCGCCTTGTTTCTGCTCGAACGTGGCGCGCTCGCGCTCATCACGCTCGCGTTGCTCTCGGCGCTCGTCTTCGCGCTCGGTCAATTGCTGCCGGGCGATATCGGGCGCGCCATTCTCGGCCCGCTTGCCGACCCTCGCGCCGTGGCGGCGCTCGATCACCAGCTCGGCGCCGATAAGCCGGTCCTGCTGCAATATGCCCACTGGATCTCGCGATTCTTACGCGGCGATATGGGTGTCTCATACGCGTTTCGCGAGCCCGTTGCGCCGTTCGTCGCGCATGCGCTCGCCAACTCGGCGAAACTCGCCGCGCTTGCGTTCGTGATCGTCGTACCGCTCGGTATCGCGAGCGGCGTCTGGGCCGCCTTGCACGAGGGACGCTGGCCCGACCGGACGCTGATGATCGTCGGCATGTCGGCCACCGTCGTGCCTGAATTCGTTTCCTCGATCGTGCTGATTCTCATATTCGGCGTCTGGCTGCGCTGGCTGCCCACCGAAGCCGTCTATCCGCCCAACGCCAGTGCCGTCACGGCCTTGCGGCATCTGATTCTGCCGGCGCTGCCGCTCGTTTTAGTGCTGTTCGGCTATATCGCCAGGATGGCGCGTTCGGGGACAGTCGAAGCGCTCGATGCGGACTACACGCGCACCGCCGTCCTCAAGGGATTGCCGCCGCATGTCGTCGTCCTGCGCCATGTGCTGCGCAACGCGTTGCCGCCCACCGTCACGGTGGCCGCGACCCAGCTCGGCTACATGGTCGGCGGGCTCGTCGTCGTCGAAACGCTCTTCCACTATCAGGGCATCGGCTTGTTGATCTACAACGCGGCGACGGCGAAGGATTTTCCGATGCTCGAAGCGGGCGTGCTGTGCGTGGGCATCGTTTATACCTTCGCCAATCTGCTCGCCGACGCGCTGCTCGCCTCGCTCGATCCGCGCAGAAACAAGGCAGGCACGCAATGAGCACGCACACGCATCCGCCCAGCGCCGAAACGCGTGCCGATTCGCCCAGCGAGCCCCGCTTCGAGACGCTGCGCGCACTGCTGCGCTCGCCGAGCTTCATCTGCGGCGCGCTGCTCGTCGGGTTCTGGCTCGGTTGCGCGCTCCTCGGACCGTGGCTCGTGCCGCACGATCCCTATGCGTCGGACCCCCTCAATTCGCTGGCCCCGCCCGATCGGGCGCACTGGTTCGGTACCGATCAGCTCGGGCGCGACGTGTTCTCGCGGGTCGTCGTCGGTGCGCGCGATATCTTCGGAATCGCGCCGCTCGCCACGCTCGTGGGTACGCTCGCGGGTACCGCGCTCGGGCTCGTTCTCGGCTATGTCGGCGGCTGGTTCGACAAGCTCGCGGGCCGCCTCATCGATGCCGTGCTCGCGTTGCCGCTCGTCGTCGTCGCATTGGCCGCGCTTGCCGCACTCGGTGCATCGAGCGCCACGGTCGTGTTCGTGATCGGCTTCACGTTCATGCCGATCACTGCGCGCACCGTCCGCACCGCGGTGCTCGCCGAGCGTCATCTCGAGTACGTCGCCGCGGCTCAATTGCGCGGCGAGCGCGCGCTCTACATCATGTTCGTCGAGATCTTGCCGAACATCCTGCCGCCGATCGTCGTGGAAGGCACGGTGCGCCTGGGCTACGCGATCTTCGCTGTCGCCACACTCTCGTTTCTGGGCTTCGGCGTCGCGCCGCCCTCCCCGGACTGGGGGCTCGCGCTCTCGGAATCGTATGCGCTGATGACCGGCGGCGCATGGTGGACCGTTGTCTTCGACGCGCTGGCCATCGCGACGCTCATCGTCGGGGTAAACCTCGCCGCCGATGGCGTGCAAGGAGCGCTCGACCGATGAGCCGGCCCACGCCCAACGATTTTCCGATCCTCGATGTGACCGCACGCGCCGATGACGACGTGCTCGCGGTCACCGGGCTGACCGTTGCGTACCGCGTACGGTCGCGCGAACGCGAGGTGCTCAGCGACGTCACGTTCCGCGTGCGCCGCGGCGAGGCCTACGGCCTCGTCGGCGAATCGGGCTGCGGCAAGTCCACGCTGGCGCTCGCGGCCATGGCCTACTTGCCGCGCAACGGTCGCATCAAGGCAGGGCGCATCGAGGTCACCGGCCGCGATCTCGCGACGCTCGATGCCGAGGCCTTGCGTAAGATGCGGGCTCACACGGTCTCGATGGTCTACCAGGATCCCTCGCGTGCGCTCAATCCGTCGCTCAGCGTGGGTCTTCAGGTGTCCGAAGCATTCGAAATGGCGTACGGCATCTCGCGCGCCGAGGGCGAAGCGCGGGCGCTCGATATGCTCGAGCGCGTGCATATCGCGGCGCCACGGCAGGTGATGCAAGCCTATGCGCATCAGTTGTCGGGCGGCATGCAGCAGCGCGTCGTGATCGCGATGGCGCTTGCCGCGAATCCGGCGCTGCTCGTGCTCGACGAACCGACGACGGGGCTCGATGCGACGGTTGAAGCCGAAGTCCTCGAGCTCGTCGCGCAGTTGCGCGACGAACTCGGCACCGCGGTGCTGTTCATCAGTCACAACCTGGCTGTGGTTGGCCGCATGTGCAGTCGCGTCGGCGTGGTCTATGCGGGGCGTCTCGTCGAAGAGGGCGCGAGTGCCGATGTATTCCGCGCACCGCATCACCCCTATACGGTCGGGCTCTTGCGCTGCCTGCCCCAACGCGCGCGAAGCAAGGATACTGAGCGTCTCGATACGATCGCGGGCAGCCCGCCTCCGCTTGGCGCCGCGATGCGCGGCTGTGCTTACGCCGAGCGTTGCCGGCTGGTGGAAGAACGCTGCCGGCAGGTCGCACCGCCTCCGCATCGGTTCAACGCACCCAACGGTGTCCAGATGGCACGCTGCCATCGGCATGAAGAGGCCCACGCATTGCCGCGCGAACGTGGGGCTTCCGACGACGATCGCGCTCATCGCGTCGAAGCGCCGCCCGGTGTTCGGGATCGCTCGCCAGTGTTGCGCGCCGCGTCCGTCTCGAAGACGTTCGTGCGCAACGGCCAGACCGTGCGCGCCGTCGACGATGTCTCGATCACGCTCGCAGCGGGAGAAACGCTCGGGCTGGTCGGCGAGTCCGGTAGCGGGAAGACCACGCTCGCAAAGCTCATCGTCGGACTCATTGCGCCAGATCCCGGCGCTATGATCGAACTCGACGGCAAGGCGTTGCCATCGCGCGTTCAACGACGTGACGACAATCAGGTGAAGTCGCTGCAAATCGTCTTCCAGAACCCCGACGCCGCGCTCAATCGGGCGCACTCGGTCAAACATCTGATCGGCCGCGCACTATCGAAGCTCGCGGCACTGCGCGGCACCGCACACGATGCGCGGCTCGCCTCGCTCGTCGATGCCGTGCGCCTGCCGCGCCGATATCTCGGCTCGCGCACGCGTCAGCTATCGGGCGGGCTCAAGCAGCGCGTTGCGATCGCGCGGGCATTCGCGGGCGATCCGCGCATCGTCGTTTGCGATGAGCCGACGTCATCGCTCGATGTCTCCGTGCAGGCAGCCATCCTCAATCTGCTGGTCGATCTTCAGCGCGCACGAGGCGTGAGCTATGTGTTCATCTCTCACGACCTCAACGTCGTGCGCTACGTGTCGGACCGAATCGCCGTGCTGTATGTCGGGCGTCTCGTCGAGATCGGCGCCGCGCGCGACGTGTTCGACGGCCCCCATCACCCTTATACCGAAGCGCTTTTATCGGCAGTACCGTCACTGCCCGGCGATCCGTCCGCAGCACGGATCCCTCGCGTCCGTCTGTACGGTGAACCGCCCAGCGCTGCTGCGCGGCCCTCAGGCTGCGTGTTCCAGACACGTTGTCCACGCAAGCTCGGCGCAATATGCGAGCAACAGGACCCGCCGTTTGCGGACGCCGGAAACGGCCATTTGATTCGATGCCACATCCCCGTCTCAGAACTGCGCCTGGCGCGTCACGAACTTCAGGGCGCCTGACACGCCCGGCATCCGGGCGATTGCCTCGTCTTCCCGCCTCTACGCCGCGCGCCGCGCTGCACGTCTTCCCTTCTTTCGCGTATCAGACGTGAAACGTTTTCGGCGCATTTCCGCGTTGGCGACGGGCAAGCTCCGAACGCTCGCCGTGTGCAGCGCGCCTTAGCGCCCGATGGCACGGTTATCGCAGTAGACCCCTCGTACATCACGCGAATTCGCGCTTTGCCGCGCGACGCTGGAACTGCCGTACTCGCGCAACTACACGCGAGATGACGGCGGCAGCGGGTCGCCGGTCGCATCGGGGGATAACCATGAAGAGCATCGTCAATATTAAGGATTCCTACACATCTGCGAAAGCGATCGGAGTCTCGCTGGCCGGAGTAATAGCACTTCTTTTGGGATCGCCCGTACAGGCGATGCCACCCGATGACGGTATAGCTCGATGGTTGCTCACCGCTGCTGCGAGCGGCGATGACAACACTGCTACATCACCCGCTTTGCAAACTTCGCCGGACACGCAGGCCGCTCAAAGCGATACGACCGATACTTCCGCAGCCGCGGATCCGTGCGCTGCGAACCCCAGCTCGGAAGCGTGTCTCAAATTGCTCAGCATCGATGTGGGCGGTACTGACAGCGGCACTACCGCGGCTGGTTCGAACAACGGCGGCTTCGCTGGCGGCAACGGCGGCGGCAGCAGCGGGGGCGGCGGGGGCAGTCGGGGAGGAGGCAGCGGCGGAGGTAGCTCGAGTGGCGGTACTGGAGGAGGCGACCACGGCAGTGGCGGCGGTACCGGCGGAGGTACGGGTGGTACGGGTGGCGGTACGGGCGGAGGAACCGGCGGTGGCACGGGCGGCGGCACCGGAGGCGGCACGGGCGGTGGCACGGGCGGTGGCACGGGCGGCGGCACGGGCGGCGGCACAGGCGGTGGCACCGGTGGTGGCGGCGACGGCGGTGGACACGGCGGTGGACACGGCGGCGGCAACGGCGGCGGCAATGGCGGCGGACACGGCGGCGGCAACGGCGGCGGTAATGGCGGCGGTAATGGCGGCGGTAATGGCGGTGGTAATGGCGGTGGACACGGCGGTGGTAAGGGCGGCGGACACGGCGGTGGTAACGGCGGCGGTAACGGCGGTGGTAACGGCGGTGGTAACGGCGGCGGTAACGGCGGTGGCAACGGCGGCGGTAACGGCGGCGGTAACGGCGGCGGACACGGCGGTGGCAACGGCGGCGGCAACGGCGGCGGACACGGCGGTGGCAACGGCGGCGGACACGGCGGTGGTAACGGCGGTGGTAACGGCGGCGGTACCGGCGGTGGACACGGCGGTGGCAACGGCGGCGGACACGGCGGAGGCAACGGCGGAGGCAACGGCGGCGGTACCGGTGGCGGACACGGCGGCGGCAACGGCAGTGGCAACGGCGGTAACGGTGCCGGCAACGGCGGCGGTAACGGCAGCGGGCAAGGCAGTGGCAACGGCGGCAACGGCCACGGCAACGGTGGAGGCAACGGAAGCAACGGCGGCGGGCACGGCGGCAATCACTGATACCCACCAATCGACGCGGCGGACGCTCCGCCGCGTCGAGACGTGCGGCCTAACGGACTGCGTTACAACATCTCCAGCGCGCGCTTCGATCGCGGCGGCTTGAACCGCGCATCGATGCGCGAGCGCTCGTCGTCGGTCAGTCGAATATCGAGCGCCCGGCGATTCTCTCGCACATGCTCGATGTTCCCCGCTTTGGGAATCGCACAAACACCCGGTTGTTCGAGCACCCATGCAAGCGCGATGCTGACGGACGAGACGCCGCGCGCTTGCGCGATATCGTCGAGCACCGATCCCTGCGGCAAGCGCATATGATCGATCGGGCTGTA
Source organism: Trinickia sp. (assembly GCF_036503415.1). Lineage (GTDB taxonomy): Bacteria > Pseudomonadota > Gammaproteobacteria > Burkholderiales > Burkholderiaceae > Trinickia. The sequence continues at coordinate 14,996 of NZ_DASXWY010000045.1, forward strand.
GGCCATCGCCGGCATCTTTCTCGCGCGCATCCATGGCAGAAGATCGAATTCGGGCCCGCGCCGCGCGACGTTATAGAGAATCTGGTTTGCGGCGCACGCGGTACCGCCCGCCGCGAAAAGCGCGTCCATTTCATCGACATCGAAATTACTCACGCCCCAATGCCGAATCTTGCCTGCAAGCCGCAGCGATTCGAAACCTTCCACCGTTTCTTCCAACGGAACGGCACCGGGCCAGTGCAGCAAATACAGGTCGAGGCGGTCCGTCTTCAGCCGTGCGAGACTCGCATCGCATGAGGCGACCACGCCGCGTCGGCTCGCGTTGTGCGGATAGACCTTGCTGACGAGAAATACCTTTTCACGCAACCCGGCGAGCGCCGCGCCCAAGAGCGTCTCGGTCGCACCGTCTCCATACATTTCCGCGGTGTCGACGACTGTCATGCCGAGTTCGATGCCTTCCCGCAACGCGGCGATTTCCGCCTCGCGCGCGGAACGCCGCTCGCCCATCTCCCATGTGCCGAGCCCCAGCTTCGCGATACGCTCGCCGTCCGGCAGCGTCACCCACGCATCGTTACGTTCCATTGCCCTCTCCCCAACGCTTTTGAAGATCAACGGGAGTGTAGCCCCGAGCCGAAAAACGTGTGCTCGCTTCGCATAACATGGCCCGCGACGCGGCGATGACATAAAATCACCGCTTGCCCCTCGCCGCGTACAGGCCATGAATGCACCCTCGGAAGACCGCTGGCGCGATCTGCGTCCGGACCCGGAAAACGATACGCCGCTTTACCTCCAGCTCGCCCGCAAGCTCGGGCAGGCCATCCACGAAAGCCGCTGGAACGCAGGCGAAGCACTGCCGTCCGAACGCGTGTTGTCCGACGCGCTTGGCGTTTCGCGCATTACCGCGCGCAAAGCCATCGCGCTGCTCGTCGAGCAAGGTCTCATTCGTCGCTCGCAAGGCGCCGGCAGCTTCATCACGCCGCGCTACGACGTACGGCTTTCGCAGTTGTCGAGCTTCAGCGAGATGCTGCGGCGCAGAGGCTTCACGCCGAGCTCGCAATGGCTCTCGCGCGATATTCAGCCCGCAAGCCGCGACGAGGTGATCCAGTTGGGGTTGTCTCCGGCGGCCGCCGTTACGCGCTTGAAACGGCTGCGTCTTGCAGATGGCATCGTCATGGCGGTCGAGAACTCGACGCTGCCGGCATCCGTCATACCTGATCCCAATGCAATCGGCGATTCGCTCTACAGCTATCTCGAACAGCGAGGTCTCGCGATCGTACGCGCGCTGCAGCACTTCCGCGCGGTCAATGCGAGCGACGAAATCGCGCGCCAAATGAGCATCGCACCGCACGACGCGCTGCTCCTCATTACTCGTATCGGCTATACGGCCGACCAGCGCGCCATCGAACTCACCGATACCTACTGCCGCAACGATTACTACGACTTCGTCGCCGAGTTGCGCAAGTAGCGCGGTAGCGCACGCAGCGCGTCACGCTACGATTCGACCCAGCACGGCTCGTCGGCGCCGATCGGATGAGGCGGCGACGCAAAGCGCGCTGGCGTGAGCGACATCGATTCAGCCGGCGCGGCCGCGAGAACCGTACCGAACGGCGATGCCATAGTCTGCATCAGGTCGCGAACATCGTCGAGACCGACATCGGGTGCACGCCATCCGCCCTCCAGCAAGCCCAACGATTGCAGCCAGCGCCCCGTTTGCGCGAGCGAGACACGCACGTGCCAGCTGCCTCCCTCGCGCGCTCGGCGCAGCAGTGCGACCATTGCCCCGAAGGCGGCCAGATAGCCCGTCGCATGATCGAGCGCTTGGCAGGGCAAGTGCTTCGGCGCCGTGCCGCCGACGGCCTCGCGCTCGGTCCAGGCAATCCCGCTCGCCGACTGAACGAGACTGTCGAAGCCCCGGCGCTGGGACCAAGGCCCCTGATGTCCGTAGGCGCTCACCGACACGTAGACGATGCCCGGGCGGATCCGTGCGAGATCCTCGGGAGCAAAGCCGCGCGCCGCGAGTGCGCCGGGCCGGTAGGCTTGCAGAAACACATCCGCGCCGGCCGCCAACTCGCGTAGCCGATCGGCGTCGGTCGGCTCGCGCAGATCGAGTAGCGCGGAGCGTTTGCCGCGGCCGTTATCGATCACGAGCGGCGCGATGTTCGGCAGATGCGGACCGTTGATCAGAAGCACTTGCGCGCCGTGCTGCGCAAGCGTGCGGCCAGCGACAGGGCCCGCGATGATGCGGCTCAGATCCAGCACGCGCGCGCCGGCGAGCGGCCGGTCGGCCGCCGGGTTCGCATCGCTGCCGATCGGCATCGGCGCGGCGGGTCCGATGCGCTCGATCTCGAAGTGCGGCAGCGCGGCCACGGCGGCAGCCTGCTCGTTGTCCTGCCACTCGCGAGGCGAGCGGATCAGTGCTGCGCACAAGCCGGCGTCGGCGAGCGCACGATCGAGCTCGGCCCCCTCCCATCCACGAATCGCCGCGGCGACGGCATCGCGATCGTTCGCACAGCCGAGCACCTTCACGACGCCCAGGCGGTGATGGGGGAAGTTCGTATGCAGCTGAATCCAGCGTCCGTCCCGCGTTTCGTAAAAACCCATCAACGGATCGCGCAACTCAGGCGCGGGGCCGTCGTCGATCCGCAGATAGCGCTCGCTGCGGAACACCGCAAGGGCACGCCGCATCGAGACGTCGATGCGCTGACGCCGCCCCGTGCGCAGCGCATGGCATTCGGCGGCGGCAAGCGCCGCGGCGCCGATTGTCGCGCAGGCCAGCGTCCCCACCCGATAAACGGAGGGCAGTCCCGGATCCTGATCTTGGAAATGAATATCGCCCAATGCGTCAGGTGCACAGGCGGCCAGCGACCAAAGGTGCTCGAGTGCGAGATGCGGTGTCATGATCGGCGAGACCGGTGTTGATGGTGAAAACGAGTCTAGAATCAGCAGCCATATCGATCAATCTTGATTGCAATAATCAACGTATATTGGTGCCATGCCCACTTATCTGACCGCCACCGAAGCCGCATCGACGCTCGGCATCAGCGTGCCGACACTGTATTCCTACGTGAGCCGGGGCTTGCTCAATTCCACGCCCGACATGGACGGGAAGCGGCATGGCTACGCGGCCGACGAAGTACGTCGCCTCGCTCGCCGCAAGGCCGACGGCAAGCGAGCCGGCAAAGTCGCGCAAAAGGTCCTGGACTGGGGTGTTCCGGTTTTGGAATCGCGCATTACATCGATCGCGAACGGCCGGCTTTTTTATCGAGGCCACGATGCGCTGGCGTGGGCGGCAACGGCCACGCTCGAAGATACCGCTGCGCTGTTGTGGGAGTGCGAGCGCGAGTTGATCGACGAGACGCCCGATGTTCCGCTCCCGGCAACTCGGTGGAACGCGGCGCTGAAGCTGACGCGCCGGCAAGCCCCGCACCAGCGCGCGCTCGTCATGCTGCCCATCGCCGCCGCGCACCTGCCCGGCATTTGGGCACTCGATCGGCAAGGCCGCATCGAAACCGCCGGCGCATTGTTACGTGTGCTCGCGGCGGCGTTGACCGCATCGGCTCCCTCGCGCGAACCCCTGCATCGGCAACTGGCGAAAGCGTGGGGCATCACGCGCCGGCGTCCCCTCGACCTCCTGCGCGCGTCGCTCGTCGTCTGTGCGGACCACGAGCTGAACGCATCCGCGTTCACAGTGCGATGCATTGCCTCGACGGGCATGCATCTCTTCGGCGCCGTCACGGGCGGTCTGGCCGCACTCGCCGGCCCGCGTCATTGCGGAGAGACGGTACGCGTCTCAACCATGCTTGCCGAGGCCGCCCTAGCCGGAGACGTCGAGCACCATGTCATGAGCCACATGGCATACGACGATCCTCGCGCGCGCACAGTGTTGCCAGGCTTCGGCCATCCGCTGTATCCCGACGGCGACCCGCGCGCGGCGCTTTTGATGACGATGCTCGACGCCTGCACCGGTGTGCGCACCGTCGAGCGGGCGAGACTGCGCAGCATCGAGGCTGTCGTCGATGTCGCCCGCCGCACGACCGGCCTTGCGCCAACGATCGACTTCGCCCTTTCGTCGATCGAACGCGTGCTGGCGCTGCCCTCAGGCGCGGCGTTCGTACTGTTCGCGCTAGGCCGCGCCGCCGGATGGATCGCGCACGCCATGGAGCAAATCGACGACGGGCGGCTCATTCGTCCTCGTGCGCGCTACGTGGGCCCGGAGCCGTCCCCGGCTCGATAACGCGAACGGCCGCAGCACCGAGATCGCGCCACGCTATGCGGCCAGCAACCACCGCGGCCGCCAGCTACGCCGTGAACGCTCACCCGACACCCGATGGGGACCCTCGTCGGTCACCGTCATGCGCACAGTCCCGCGACTGGGCCCGACCCAGGCGCGCATGCCTGCTGCCAACGTGAACGACTGCCCCGCTTCGAGCCAATAGTCCTCACTATCGTGCTCGACGGTCAGCCAAAGCTGCCCGGACGTCACGTTGATCACGAGCGGGCGGCTGACCCGCCAGACGGTCGCGGGTTCGTGTTCTTCCATTTCGAACATACGGATTTCACGCATCGCAGCCTCCCTTTCATCAAGCATTGCCGTCACTGCATTATTGCGATAACGTCAGGGCAATCACATGCACAGTTCTGAACAGTTTTGACAAAACTGTGCAGTCGAATTACCGAACAGTCGCTGCTGCTGGACACACGGCAGGCGACAAAAGGAACGCTGATGAAGCTCGAACTCGATCGCGGTAACGGCGTGCCGCTCACGGATCAGATCGTCGCAGGCATGGAGTCGTGGATTCGGTCGGGCGAAGCGCATGCGGGTGCGAAACTACCGTCGATCCGCGCGTTCGCGGCCGAATACGGCATCAGCCGCTTTCCTGTCATCGAGGCGTATGACAGGCTCGTCTCGCTCGGCTATGTCGAGTCGCGGCACGGCTCCGGCTTTTATGTGAGCGCGCGCGGTCATGCCGCGCTCGAGCGTGGCGGTGCCTCGGATCCGCGCCGCGCCGAAGACGAATCGAACTACATCATGGAGGAGTTCCACCATCCAGGAGGGACGCTCAAGCTCGCAAGCGGCTTCATCCCCGAAGCCTGGCGCGACATGGAAGGGATCGCACAGGCGATCCGCCACGTCACGCGCACCGATCGTCTTGCGACGGTCGACTATGCCACGCCGCTCGGCAACGCCGCGCTGCGCGAACATCTGCAAGCACGGATCGCTCAGCTCGGCATTCATGCCGACGCATCGCAAGTGCTCATCACCTGCGGGGCGAGTCAGGCCGTCGATCTGCTCGTGCGCTACCTGCTGAAAGCCGGCGACACGATGTTCGTCGAGGACCCGGGTTACTACAATTTGTTCGGACTCCTCAAGTTGCACGGCGTCAACATGGTCGGTATTCCACGCACGGCTACCGGCCCCGATCTCGATACGCTGGAAAAAGAGCTCGCCCGTCATCGGCCGCGTGCGTTCTTCGTGAACTCCGTGTTCCACAATCCGACCGGCACCGTCGTCGCGCCGTCGGTCGCATTCCGGCTCCTGCAGCTGGCTCGCGAGTACGACTTCAAAATCATCGAAGACGATATCTACGCGGACTTCCAATCCAGCCCGAGCGACCGGCTCGCCGCGCTCGACCGGCTGGAGCAGGTCGTCTATATCGGCGGACTGTCGAAGACGCTTTCGTCTTCGCTGCGCATCGGCTATATCGTGGCCGATCGCGCGACCGTGAAAGACCTGGCCGACATCAAGGTGCTGACGAGTGTCGGCGGTTCGCTCTTTGCGGAGGCCGTCGCGCTCGCGATGCTCGAGCGCGGCGCGTATCACAAGTTCCTCGAGCGCTTGCGCCGGCGCATGACCGATGCGCTAGGCGCCGCGGCGCGCACGCTCGAATCGTCCGGCTGGCAGCTTTTTACCGCGCCCGTGGGCGGGAAGTTCGTCTGGGCACGCACACCCCATATCAAGGATTCACAGCGGCTCGTCGAATGCGCATCGTCGTGCGGCGTTACGGTCGCGCCGGGCAGCTACTTCCGGCCGCACGGCCAGACGAGCCCGTGGCTGCGCATCAACGCCGCCTATGCCGATGACCCGCGCGCGCAGACTTTTTTCGAGCGCGCAATGACACTCGCGTCCGATCGCGAGGCTGAAAGCGAGGCCGAGAGCGAGGCCGAGCGCGCGTCGCTGCCTTGAACGAGCGCGCCCGGCGCGACCCACGCCGGGGCATGCGCCGCACCGCGCCAGTGCAATCCGGCCGGTGCCGCGTCCCCAGCACACGCTCCAGCCGCGTACGCCGGACATTCGACATTGCGCATAGTTCTTGCTGACACATGCCGTACAGTAGAATCCATATGCTTTTGGCATCGCGCCGCCGCCCAGTGGCCCCCGTTACGCTCTCCTAAACAGCATGATCGATCTCGATCCTCCCGGCTTCCATCCGCCGCGCCCCGTCGCGGGCGATGCAGGCTCGCAGCACACAGTCGTATACGGCAGCTACACCGTATTCAGCGTGTTTCAACCGGTGTTCTCCGTCTCGCATCGGCGCGCGATCGGCTATCACGCGTCGCTGCGCGCGCACGACGAAGACGAGCGGCACGTGCCCTCGCACGAAGTGTTCACGCAGGCAGCGCGGCGAGGCGATCTGCTCGAACTCGGACGGCTCGCCGAATCGCTGCACCTGGGCAACTTCAGCGCCTTCGACTCCAATGACGAATGGCTGTTTCTCAGTCTGCATCCCGCCGCGCTGATGGATACGAGCTACGGCGACGCGATGCTCGCCGGGCTGAAAGCACTTGGCCTGCCGCCGCAGCGCGTGGTGCTCGAGGTGCCCGAGCAGGCCGGTGGCGAAACCGGTCGCTTCGCGGAGATCGTCGATTCGCTGCGCAAGTCGGGCTTTCTGATCGCACTGGGCGGCTTCGGCGCCAAACATTCGAATATCGATCGCGTCTGGCATCTGCGCCCCGACATCGTCACGCTCGATCGCGTGATCCTCGCGCAGGCGAGCGAGCATTCGCATATCGAACGCGTCTTGCCGGGACTCGTCTCGCTGCTGCACGAATCGGGGCAACTGGTTCTGATGGGCGGACTGTCGACCGAGCGCGAAGCGTTGATCGCGCTCGAATGCAACGTCGACTTCATGCAGGGCGCCTACTTCGCCGGTCCGAGCACGAAACCCGTGGACCCGCGCATCGCCGCAAGCGCGATGGATGCGCTATCGGCCGCGTTGCGCGAACGCGTCAGCGCGCGCGAGCGGTTGCAAGCCGAACGCCTCGCACCTTATGTGGCCGCACTCGAACAAGCGTGCGCGCGCCTGGTCGCGGGGGAGATGCTCGAGGCAGCCACCCAGCCGCTACTCGCGTTGCCCGAAACGGCTCGCACGTTTTTGCTCGATGCGCAGGGCCGGCAAATCGGAGACAACCTCGTGCCGCTCGGGCGACGCATTTCGCGCCGTGCCAAGCGGTTCAGTCCGCTACTGCACTCGGAGGGCGCCAGCTGGGAACGCCGGCCATATTTCACGGCGGCCGTGCGCTCGCCCGGGCACGCGCACCTGACCGCACCTTATCTGTCCATCAATGAAGCGCACTTGTGCGTGACCGCATCGATTGCCGCGCAAACGGACAAGGGTTTGCAAGTGCTGTGCGTGGACATCAACTGCGAAGCGACCGGGTTCTGACGGATTGCCGTCGCCGGACGGTTCAAGCAACGGCCAGAACAGCGAACCCCTGCCGTCGGACGGCAGCCAACAATGCTTCAACGGCATGCAGCCCGAAGGCGCGGTTCATCGCGGCGACGATCGCGCCATCGGTGCTGATTTCCACATGGCCGATCGCCATGTCCGCGAACGAAACGGTAACGAGCGCGACGATCTCGCCTTGCGCCGACAGCGCAAGGTAGCCCGCACCGTTGATCGCCAATGGATGCGCACAGACGGTGCCGCCGCAAAGCGCCCGGCTCTCCTCGACGAGCGCCATCGCCGTCGTTGCGGCCGCAGCGATCGGCGTTTCGGCGTCCGCGCGCAAAGCCTCGCGCCCATCGATCCTCAAAGTTGAGGTTGCGGTGAAAACCTGCATTGCCAGCCCCACATCGCCCGTTTCGAGCGCTTCGGACAGGCGATCGAGCGTGCCGCGCCGCGGCTCGTCGGCCCCCCTTCTCCCCGCGCGATCCGGTTCCCGATGCAGACGTTCGCGCGCGCGGTGCACGAGCTGCCGGCAATGCGCGGGCGTCTTGCCAACGACATCGGCAATGGACGCATAGTCGCAATCGAACGCCTCGTGAAGAACGAAGGCAGCCCGCTCGTCAGGTGAAAGCCGTTCGACGAGCAGCATCAATCCCGCATCGAGCGACGAAGCCTTCAACGCCGCTTCCTCCGCCGATGGCGCGAACTCGTCGCGCCACGGCTCGGCGATCCATTCGCTCTCGCGCGCGGCGCGCTCGGCACCCAGGCGCCGCAACCGGTCGAGCGCGAGACGCGTGGCGACGGTCGTCAACCAGGCGGGCGGCGTATGCAGTGCCGCCGCATCCGCCGCCTGCCATTTGAGCCACACTTCCTGCACGACATCCTCAGCTTCCGCCCGGCTTGCGAGCATGCGGGCCACGATCGAGGTGAGCCGCGCACGCATGCGCTGGAATTCAGCGGTCTTGTCGATGGATGAATGCGTCATGAGTCCATGCTCCAGCAGTAGTGTGCGTTCTCGCGCGTGAGCGCCGTGTCCCCTATTCATTGACGATCGACGGGGAGCAAACGTGACAACCGCCGACCCATTTTTATTCAGCGGGCGGCTGCACGAGCCGGGCCGACTTGTCACAATAGAGACACGCCGTGCGTCAACAGGATCGAAGGGCATGCCGCGCATGCCCGCGACATCATTCGTGCGAGGAACGCCATGTCCGGACATCGTCCCCCTTACCCTTACAGCCAGCTCGTGCCGACCGTCATCGAAACGACGGGCCGCGGCGAGCGCGCCTACGACATCTATTCGCGTCTTTTGCGCGAGCGCATCGTTTTTCTCGTGGGACCCGTCAACGAGGACACCGCAAGCCTCATCGTCGCGCAGTTGCTGTTTCTCGAATCGGAGAACCCGGACAAGGATATCTCGTTCTACATCAACTCGCCGGGCGGCTCGGTCTACGACGGCCTCGCCATCTACGACACCATGCAGTTCATCAAGCCGCAAGTTTCGACGCTTTGCACCGGGTTCGCGGCCAGCATGGGTACGTTCTTGCTGGCCGCGGGCGCCAAAGGAAAGCGCTACGCGCTACCGAACGCGCGCATCATGATTCATCAGCCCTCGGGCGGCAGCCAGGGAACCGCCGCCGATATCGAAATCCAGGCGAAGGAAGTCCTGTTCCTGCGCGAACGGCTCAATCAGGTTCTCGCCGAACGGACAGGTCAATCGATCGAAAAAATCGCAAAAGACACCGATCGCGACAACTTCATGTCGGCGGATGCGGCGAAGGCGTATGGGTTGATCGACGAGGTGCTCGCCGAGCGATCGGTGCTCGACGACATCGCACGACGCACCGTGCGATGACGCTTTCACCGGCGCGCGGTGCGCGATGCGCGGTGCGTTCAGATCTGGCCGAAGCCGGTGGCACCGATCGCGGCGCCCGCGGCAAGCAACCATAACGGATGGATGCGCGTTCGAAAAGCGAGCGCGGCGCACGCCGCCGTGATCGCCCATTGAATCGCCGCCTGATTCGACGCATGCGAGATCAATACCGCGCTGGCCGCGACGAGCCCGACCGTCACCGGTGTCATACCGGACTGTACGTACCGGCGCCAGGGGCGGTCCTTGAAACGCTCCCAGGCATGCAGCGATGCGGCCGTGACGAGCGACGACGGCCCGAACTTGGCCAGCGTGGAAACGATAAAGCCGGGCCAGCCGGCCACATGCCAGCCGATCATCGTCACGATCATCATATTGGGGCCCGGTGCAGCCTGGGCGAGCGCGAAGAGTGCCGTGAACTGTTCCGCGCTCATCCAGTGATGCACCTGGACGACCTGACGCTGCATCTCGGGCAGGATCGTGTTGCCGCCGCCGAAAGCGAGCAGCGAGAGCTGGGAGAAGATGGTCGCCAATGCGACGAGCGTCGCGCTCATTTCACTGTGTCCTTGTGGGCGCTCAATGCGCTGCGCTGCCGGCGCCATGCCAGCGCGATGCTCAGTGGCGTCAGCACGAGCATGGTCGGCAAAAGCGGCAGCCGCACGAGCGCGATCGCCGCGAATATGACCGCCGCGACGAAGATGCCTTCGGGCGAGCGGACAATCGGCTTGGCCACCTTCATCGCCATGGCGATCAACAGGCCCGCGGCCGTTGCGGCGAGGCCGCCGAACATGTGGTGAACGATGGGATCGTGCTGCGTTTTGGCGTAGACGACGCCGAGCGCGATGACGATCAACGAAGGCACCGCGATGAAGCCTGTTATCGCGGCAAGCGCACCAATGGCTCCGCGAAAACGCATGCCGATCGCAACGGACAGATTGATGACATTACCGCCCGGTAGAAACTGGCACAGGCCGAGCAGATCGATGAACTCTTCGGACGACAGCCAGCGCCGCTGCTCCACCACGGCACGGCGTACGAAAGGCAGTGCGCCACCGAACGAGATCAGACCGAGACCGAGAAAGCCGACGAACAATTCGCCTACGCCGACTTCGCGCCCGTCTGCCGCCGACACTCGAGAACCCGTTGCCATCTGCTGCCCTCCTCCTCGCCGATACGATCAATGCGATCGATGCATTCGATGCGCGCAATGCTTGAACGCAGCACGCGGAGCCATCCGTACGAAGTTCAAGCGGGTGCCTTCCGCGCGGAACCTCTTTCGGGTGCGGCCCCTTCTCGATCGAAGCGGGCGAGCCGCTCGAGCAGTTCGCCCGCTTCGAGCACGACGCTGCGCTCCCGGGCGTCGAGGCTTTGGAGCATGGCCTGCGCGAGCCATTTCCCTCGTAGCGTGCGGTTGCCGTGCAGGACGCGCCGCCCCTTCGCGGTCAGCGACAACCGGGTGCGCCGCCGGTCGAGCGTATCGGCCTGACGCTTGATGTAGCCGGCCGCTTCGAGTTCCCGCAACAGCACGGCCAGATTCGAGGAACGGATGCGCTCGGCCGCACAGATCTCCGTGGGGCTCACGCCGTCGCCCAGACGATCGATCGCGCCCATGACGACCAACTGCGAAAATTGGACGGGATCCACCTGCGCTTCCTGGCGCAGACGCCGCGCCAATCCCGATATTTGGCCGCGCAAGCGCGTGGCCCGCGTCAACAGTTCGTCCGAATTTTCCATGTAGCTACAGTAACATAGCTATATCGACATAGCTATCTGGAAAATTCTCGGTTTGCCCCGCGCAATCGGCTTCGGTCGATGCCCTCGCCGTTCAAGCGCCCCAAAAAGAAAACCCCCGAAAACGGGGGTTTTCCGAGGAGACGATGTACCGTCTTTACGCGAAGTTCTTGCCGGCGAAATCCCAGTTCACGATGTTCCAGAACGCTTCGACGAACTTCGGACGCGCATTGCGGTAGTCGATGTAGTAGGCGTGTTCCCAGACGTCGATCGTCAGGAGCGCCTTTGCATCCGTCGTGAGCGGCGTAGCCGCGTTGCTCGTCGAGACGATATCGAGCGAGCCGTCCGCCTTCTTCACGAGCCACGTCCAACCCGAGCCGAAGTTACCCACGGCCGCCTTCGAGAACGCCTCCTTGAAGGCATCGTGCGAGCCCCACTTGGCGTTGATCGCGTCGGCCAGCGCGCCCTTCGGCGCACCGCCGCCCTGCGGCGAGAGGCAATTCCAGAAGAAGGTGTGGTTCCAGACTTGTGCGGAGTTGTTGAAAACGCCGCCCGACGACTTCTTGACGATCTCTTCGAGCGAGAGATTCTCGAATTCCGTGCCCTTGATCAGATTGTTCAGATTCGTGACGTAGGCCTGGTGATGCTTGCCGTAGTGGAATTCGAGCGTCTCTTCCGACATATGCGGCGCAAGCGCTTTCTTGTCGAACGGCAACGGCGGGAGCTTATGTTCCATGGTGCAGTTCCTTCTATCGATTGATCGGGTGTGGGGTACTTTGTCGCAGGTTACGCTTCCGAGGCTTGGATTGTAGGCGACTTGGAATAACCCCACAAATCAGTAGCCCTTTTTCCGCAGTATTGAGCGCACCCGCGACGCAACGACGTAAAAAATGCTGAGATCGCGGCCTATGGTCGCATCTTTCGAAAGCCCGCTACCTGCCCGGGCATCTTCGCCACGGTCCTTCAGAAACCATCGGTCAGGCGCGGCTGCACATCAGCGAACGATACATCCGCCGCCCCTTGCGCGAGGTGGACCGTGTAGCGACGCGCGGGTTTCACCGCGCTCGGGCTGCGGATCGCCCGCCCCGTCTCGCCGTCGAGCAGTGCCGCATAGCCGCGCTCGAGCGTGCGTTGCGGGCTCAGTACTTCGAGGCGAGCGCAAAGCGTGCCCAGTTTCGCTTCCTGCCGCTCGGCCAGGCGCGCGAGCGCGACATCGAGGCGGCGCGCATATCCGGTCAGCGCGGCGCGCTCGGCCGCCAAATCGGGCCGCCACCGCTGCCAGCGAAGACGCACGACGGCAAAGCGTGCTCGCGCATCGCGCACCGGCCGTCCTCCCGCCGCGGCGAGTCGCGCCTGCAATTGCTCGAGATGCACGCGCTGTCGCCGCAAGCGCTCGGCCGGACTCACGAGCCGGCGTGCAAGCCAATCCAGTTGCTGCGCGCGGCGCTCCATCAGGCGGCCGAAGCCGCGCGCCAGCGCGGCGACGCGCTGATCGAGTTCGCGCAGCAGCACAGTACGCTGCGGGCTGACGAGCTCGGCCGCCCCGGTCGGCGTCGGCGCGCGCACGTCGGCGGCAAAATCGGCAATCGTCACATCCGTCTCATGGCCCACGCCGCTCACCACGGGGAGATCGCTTGCCGCGATCGCACGGGCAAGCACTTCTTCGTTGAAAGCCCAAAGATCTTCGATGGAGCCGCCGCCGCGGCACACGATCAGTACGTCGACCTCGCGCCGCGCGTTGGCCTGCCGGACCATCGCCGCGAGCTTGTCGCCAGCGCCCGCGCCTTGCACGGGCGCCGGGTACACGATGACCGCCACGTGAGGCGCGCGCCGCGCCAGCGTCGTCAGCACATCGCGCAGGGCGGCCGCCTGTAGCGATGTCACGATGCCGATGGCCCGCGGGTGCGTTGGCAACGCTCGCTTGCGCTCGGCGGCGAAAAGCCCTTCCGCTTCGAGCTGCGTCTTCAATCGCAGAAACGCTTCGTAGAGCCGGCCGACGCCCGTGCGGCGCACCGCCTCGACATTGAGCTGAAGTTCGCCGCGCGGCTCGTACATCGTCACGAGCGCGCGAACCTCGATCTTGTCACCCTCGCGCGGCGTGAACTCGGCGTACTGCGCGCGGCCCCGGAACATCACGCAGCGCATCTGCGCCTGCGCATCCTTGATCGAGAAATACCAATGCCCGCTCGCCGCCCGCGTGAAGTTCGATACCTCTCCCGCCACCCACGTCAGCGGAAACGAACGTTCGAGCATCGTGCTGACAGCCCGGTTGAGCACCGACACGGGGATGGCCAGCTCGCCGTCGAGCCCCCCGCCCGGTAATCCGGATGAAGAAAATGAATGCATTCGAAGTCCCGTTTTTTCCTGGACAGACGATAGTCCGCCGCCTGACCTACGTCCAGCCGAAATTGGGCCACGCGATGCAAGGTTTCCCACATATCGAGCAGTGCGCGTCTCGCGGCGTGCGCATGGCGCGCGAGCGCGGCCAAGCGTCACAAGTCATTGATTAATAATGGATTTTATTTTATCACACAAACACGGTCACCGATGAGATGCTTGATTTATCGGCCTTTGCGTCGTTTGTGACGGGGGTTCTTCACAGAGTTATCCACAGCCGTCGCGCGTTGCACCCAGCGCCCCCGCTCCAGCCGGGCCTTGCCCGGCGCCATACGGGCGCGCTAGAGTGCCGGGTTCCCATTGCAGCGATGCGAGCCCAACCGACCGACGATATGCGCGTTCTTACCCGATTCGCCGAGAGAACCCTAGCGCGGCTCGAAGCGTACGTCGCCCGCCAATGGCAACGCCGCGGCATTTTCGCGATCGCATGCATACCGTTGGCCTGCGTGTTCAGCGCCGTCGCGGCCCTGCGCCGCATCGCTTTCTCGCTCGGCTGGCGGGAGCGCGTGCGCGTCGGAGTGCCCGTCGTCATCGTCGGCAATCTGACGGTGGGGGGAACGGGGAAAACGCCGACCGTCATCGCGCTCGTCGACGCGCTGCGCTCGGCCGGATTCACCCCGGGCGTAGTTTCGCGCGGCTACGGCGCGAAGCTTCGCCGCCCCCGGGCCGTTACCTCGGCCTCACGCCCGGACGAAGCCGGCGACGAGCCGCTGCTCATTGCGCGTCGCACCGGCGCACCGGTCTGGGTGTGCCCCGATCGCGTCGCGGCGGCCCATGCACTCGTTGCAGCGCACCGCGATGTCGACGTGATCGTCAGTGACGATGGCTTGCAGCACTACCGGCTCGCGCGCGACATCGAGATCGTCGTGTTCGATCAGCGCTTGGCGGGCAACGGCTTGCCGCTGCCCGCGGGCCCATTGCGCGAGCCGCTCTCGCGCAGACGCGACGCCACGCTCGTCAACGATCCATTCAACCGGACGCCGCCGCCCTGGCCCGACACGTTCGCCCTCGCGATCGCGCCCGGCGACGCCTGGCATCTCGCCGATCCGGCGCTGCGCAGACCGCTTTCGCAATTCGCCGGCGAGCGGGTGCTCGCCGCGGCAGGCATCGGCTCGCCCGAGCGCTTTTTCGCGACGCTGCGCGCCGCGGGGCTCGCCCCCGAAACGCTCGCGCTGCCCGATCACTACGCCTTTCGCGACGATCCATTTGCGCACACGCGCGCCGACATCATTCTGATCACCGAAAAGGATGCGGTAAAATTGCGCTCCCGGCACGACGCGCGAATCTGGGTCGTTCCTGTCGAAGCCACGCTACCTGGCCGCCTTATCGCACTCGTTGTGGAGAAACTCCGTGGACGCTCGCCTGCTTGAAATTCTCGTCTGCCCGATTTGCAAGGGGCCGCTGCGCTACGATCGCGCCCACGAGGAATTGATTTGTCAGGCCGACAAGCTCGCCTATCCGATTCGCGACGGCATCCCTGTGATGCTCGTCGACGAGGCCCGACAAACGGTCGAGGGCACCCCCGTCGAACCGCTCGATCCCGCAGGCAGCGCATGAGGCCGCGAAAGGCCGCCGAGACCGAGAGCATCCCTTCCCATCCGCAGCAGCACCTCCTTCGATGATCGACTCCCCAACGCCCGACTCTGCGTCTTTCGTCGCAGTGGTGCCCGCGCGCCTCGCTTCGACGCGCTTGCCCGAGAAGCCGCTCGCCGATATCGCCGGCAGACCGATGGTCGTGCGTGTGGCCGAACGCGCGCGCGCAGCGGGCGCGTCACAGGTGTTGATCGCCTCCGATGATGCGCGCGTCATCGACGCCGCCCGCGTGTGGGGGATCGACGCACTGTTGACGCGTGCCGATCACCCGTCCGGTACGGACCGGCTCGCCGAGGTCGCCACGCATTTCAATTGGAGCGACGACACCATCGTCGTCAATGTGCAAGGCGACGAACCGCTCATCGATCCCGCGTTGATCCGCGCCGTGGCGTCGCATCTTGCAGCCCATCCCGACTGTGCTATCGCGACGGCGGCCCACCCGATCGGAGAACCCGCGGAGGTCTTCAGCCCGAACGTCGTCAAGGTCGTGCTCGACGCGCGCGGCCGGGCGCTCTACTTCTCGCGCGCGCCGATTCCGTGGATGCGCGACGCCTATCAGCCGCATTGCTCGACAGCCGCACTCGACGTGGCGGCGATGCCGTCGCCGCCGCCCGATACCGTCTTTCGTCACATCGGGCTCTACGCTTACCGCGCGCGCTTTCTGCGCACGTACCCGACGCTCGCGCAAGCGCCGATCGAGCAGACCGAAATGCTCGAGCAATTGCGCGCGATGTGGCACGGCGAGCGCATCGCCGTGCTCGTGACACCCGATGCTCCCGCGCCCGGCGTCGATACGCCGGCCGACCTCGAGCGCGTGCGCCTGCTTTTTAGCTTGGAGCGTTGATGGGCATGGCATAATCAGGCCCGAAAAGCGCGAGCATTCGCAACACTCGGCTTCCGGTTCCCGCCTGCTTCGCCGCCCGCCTTCGCGAACACGATGCCCGATGGGCCGTGCCGCCGGCGGGACACCGCCGCTGGGTGTCCGCGGGGATGGCCGATTCGCTCGAACTTCGCGCCGCAGCATTCCATACAATTCGGAGATATCACCATGCGTTTGATCCTGTTGGGTGCGCCCGGCGCCGGAAAGGGTACCCAAGCCAACTTCATCAAGGAAAAATTCGGGATTCCGCAGATTTCGACCGGCGATATGCTGCGGGCGGCGGTGAAAGCCGGCTCGCCGCTCGGCGTCGAAGCCAAGCGCTTCATGGATGCGGGCGAACTCGTCCCCGATGCGCTCATCATCGATCTCGTCAAGGAACGGCTGCGCGAGCCCGATTGTGCGAAGGGCTATCTGTTCGACGGTTTTCCGCGCACGCTGCCGCAGGCCGAAGCGATGAAGCAGGCCGGCGTCGCCATCGACTATGTTCTCGAGATCGATGTGCCGTTCGACGAAATCATCGTGCGCATGAGCGGCCGACGCACCCATCCGGGCTCGGGCCGTACCTATCACGTGAAATTCAATCCGCCGAAAGTGGAAGGCCTGGACGATGTAACGGGCGAGGCACTGATCCAGCGTGAGGACGACAAGGAAGAGACCGTGAAAAGACGTCTCGATGTCTACGTAGCGCAAACGAAGCCGCTCATCGAGTACTACCAGCAATGGGCACAGCGCGGAGCCGAGAACGGACTTCAAGCGCCGCAATATCGCCGCATTTCGGGACTCGGCTCGGTCGACGACATTCGCCAGCGCGTGTTCGAGGCGCTCGTATAACGCGCACGCTCGATCTCGTCGCGCGACGAGCGCTCGGCAACCGCGCAAGACCCGCCCTCGCCGGCGGGTTTTTTTGCGCCCGCGACAAGCGATTACAATCTGCTGCGGTCCATCGCCCCGCGGTCACGAGCCGCGCCGGCGCGGGCCGCCATCCAGTCAACACGCCAAGGAGTCACAGCATGGAAATTCGCGGCAACGCATTTTTGATCACCGGAGGCGCATCGGGGCTCGGCGCCGCGACGGCACGCCTGATCGCACGAGAAGGCGGCAAGGTGGCCCTCGCCGATTTGAACGAAGCGGCGGGCAATGCGCTTGCGGGCGAACTCGGCGGCACCTTCGTCAAGTGCGACGTGAGCCGAGAAGAAGATGCGCAGCGCGCCGTGGATGCCGCGCTCGGACTCGGCAAGCTCGTCGGCCTCGTGAATTGCGCCGGCGTGGCGCCGGCCGTCAAGACGGTCGGCAAGGACGGCCCCCACCCGCTCGAGGCGTTTCGCCGCACGGTCGAGATCAACCTGATCGGTACGTTCAACGTCTTGCGCCTGGCCGCCGCCGCAATGGCGAAAAACGAACCCAATGAAGGCGGTGAGCGCGGCGTGATCGTGAATACGGCCTCGGTCGCCGCGTTCGACGGTCAAGTCGGCCAAGCCGCCTATGCCGCATCGAAAAGCGGTGTGGCCGGCATGACGTTGCCGATCGCGCGCGACTTGGCGCGCAACGGTATTCGTGTGATGACGATTGCGCCGGGCATCTTCGAGACGCCGATGCTGCTCGGCATGCCGAAAGAAGTGCAGGACTCGCTCGGCGCCATGGTGCCGTTCCCGTCGCGCCTCGGCAAACCGGACGAATACGCGATGCTGGTCAAGCAGATTCTCGACAATCCGATGTTGAACGGCGAGGTCATTCGGCTCGACGGTGCCATTCGGATGCAGCCGAAATAACGGGGGCCGAACGGCAAAACGCCCGCAGCGCGCATCGCGCTTGCGGGCGTTTCCAGACTGTTCGTGGCGCTCCGTTCGGTCACGCGGGAGAGCGCAGACTCCGCGGCGGATGCGCTCAGCCGTTGCCCTGATCCGTCCGTTGACGCAACTCCTGGAGTTGCGTTTCCACGGTCATCGCGTCTTCCGCATCGGGGCGATCGTTCAGGTAGTGCTCCAGATCTTCGAGCGCGGGCCGCAGGTAGTCCAGCCGCGCGTAGGCGAAACCGCGATCGCGCACCTCTTCGATGTCCTCGGGCAGCAAGATGACGAGCCGCTGCTGCACGGCAAGCAAGCGCTGCCAGCGCTCCGTTTGCAGATAAATCGCCTTCAGATTGCGCAGCATGCGCGCGATGATCTCGCGGCTGGTAGCGGGCTGAAGCAGCATACGCAGCGCACTGCCTAGCGATTCGGTCACGTGCGAAAGATAGGGCTCGAGCATCTCCACCATCTGCGCCTCGGAGAGCGACTGACCCGTTGTCGGATCGAGCATGACATCGCCCTCCGGCAACGTCACGCGCATCAGGAAGTGACCCGGAAACGAAACGCCATGAACGGGCACGCCAATCTGCTCGCCCAGCTCCATATAGAGCACGGCCAGCGTGATCGGAATGCCGCGGCGCCGTTTGAGCACCGTATTGAGATGGCTGTTGTCGGGGTCGTAGTAGTCGTTCAGATTGCCGGCGAACCCAAGGTCGCGGAAAAAGAATCGGTTCAGCGCGCCAATTTTTTCGGTCAGCCCCGCCTCGGCGGGCAAGCGGCGCTTGAGCCGCAACGCGAGTTCGTCGAGTTCGGCCAGCGTGGCCTGCAAATCGACGTCGGGATAAGCATCCTGCGCGATCGCAAGCGCGGTCTCGGTGAGCGGCAGGCCGTCGTCCTCCGCAACCAGGCTGGCGAAGTAATCGAGAACCGATGTCATGATCGTCACTTGGCTCGCCTTCTGAAGTACGCGTATTTGAAACCCATCAGCCACAGCATGCTGAAATATAGCGCGGCAAAGAGCACACTGCAGGCGGCGAGCAAGCCGATGCGCTCGAGCGGCCGCGCGTGCATGCCGATCCAGTCGAAGTTCGCCGCGCACCAGTGCATCGCGCCGGCCAGCACGAGCGACGCACCGGCCAACTGAGCCAGGAACAACGTCCATCCGCTCGACGGCGTATAAATGCCGCGCCGGCGCAACCCGGCGAACAACAACAACGCATTGACGCAAGCACCGAGCCCGACGCTCAGCGTCAGTCCGGCGTGCGCGAAGATCGGCACGAACACGAGATTGCCGATCTGGGTCGCAATCAACACACCCACCCCGATCTTCACCGGCGTCTTGATATCCTGCTTCGCATAGAAGCCCGGCGCGAGAATCTTGATCAGAATGAGCCCGACGAGTCCGACCCCATAGGCGGCCAGTGCGCGTCCGACCATCACGACCGAAAAACCGTCGAACCGGCCATAGTTGAATAGCGTCGCGGTCAGCGGCTCGGCGAAAAAGAAGAGCGCGAGCGCACTCGGCGCGGCGAGTAGAAACGTCACGCGCAATCCCCAATCGAGCAAAGCCGAATACTCGTGGGTATCGGCGTCGACGTGGGCCTTCGAGAGGCTCGGCAGCAGGATCGTCCCGAGCGCGACCCCGAGCAGCGCGGTCGGGAACTCCATCAGGCGGTCGGCGTAGTTGATCCAGGACACGGCGCCGGGCCCGAGCCGCGATGCGATGTTCGTGTTGATGATGAGGCTCAACTGGGCCACGGATACGGCGAAAGTGGCCGGCACCATTTTGACGAGCACACGCTTGACGCCGCGATGGGCGAGCGCTGCGATCGGATTGAGCCCGATGCGCGGCATCATGTCGATTCTGCGCAGCCCAGGCCATTGCACGGCGAATTGCAGCACGCCGCCCACGATGACGGCCCACGCGAGCGCGAACACGGGTACTTTCAGATGCGGCGCGACGGCCAGGGCCGCCACAATGAACGAAATATTCAGCAGTACGGGTGCGAACGCCGGCAGCGAAAAGTTTCCGTAGGTGTTGAGCACACCGGAAGCCAGCGTCGTCAGCGAGATGAAGATGATGTACGGGAACATGATCCGCGTCATCGAGACGGCGAAGAAGAATGCCTGGCCATCGTTCTTCAGCCCGGACGCGACGACGAACACCACCCACGAGGCCCCCGCCACGCCCGCGAGCGAGATGGCCGCGAGTGCCCAGGCGAGCACGGTCGACATGGCGTCGACTAGCCGCTTCGTCGCATCATGCCCCTCGCTGTTCTTGAATTCGGCGAGAATCGGCACGAACGCTTGCGAAAATGCCCCCTCGGCCGAGAGGCGCCGTAGCAGGTTCGGAATGCGGAAAGCGACATAAAAGGCGTCGGTGAACTGGCTTGCACCGAAGGCTCGGGCAATCAGCGTTTCGCGGATCAGGCCGGTCACGCGGGAGAGCAGCGTGAAGCCGCTGACCGTCAGCAGGGCTCGGAAGAGATTCATGGGGCGCCTATTATACGGACAGCCGATGTTCTCTCCGCTGCGGCGTGAAATTTGCCAGGTCCCTGATTTTGTTGCTATACTCGCGCGTTTCGAAGCTCTGTCTCGCTTCGCCAACGGTTTTTGCGCCCCGGGCAACCGTTCCCGGCGGTTGAATCGAAAAACGGTGCCTGAACGAAGATTCGGCCGGGCACCGGCAAAACAGTACAGGACAAGGAACTCTCATGGCTAACTCTGCACAAGCACGCAAGCGCGCCCGCCAAGCCGCGAAAGCGAACTCGCACAACTCGGCGCTTCGCTCGAAGTACCGCACGGCGGTCAAGGCTGTCCGCAAGGCGATCGAAGCCGGCGATCAAGCCAAGGCTGCCGAAGTCTTCCGCCTCTCGGCCAAGACGCTCGACGTCATCGCCGACAAGAAAATCGTGCATAAGAACAAGGCCGCTCGCCACAAGAGCCGCCTGGCCGCTGCCCTCAAGGCATTGCAGCCCGCTGCGCAGTAACCTCGCAGTCAGCCGTTCCGCTCGAGCGCCGAAGCGGCGCTTTACGTCTGGGCCATACGGCCTGGGCCATCACGGTCCGCGCCATCTCGAATGGCGCGGAACGATCGAGCGCACGTAAGGACGAAAAAAAGCCCGCAAACGAACGTTGCGGGCTTTTTTGCTATGCGTCTTTCTTTCCCTCGGCGCTTGCCTCGTCGCACACCCGAGGACGGCCTTAGGCGACCGTCGGGCGCGACGTTTCAGCCGCCGCGCTTCATCGCGCCATGGTCTTCCGGCAATTCACAGGCTTCGGTGACGACGAGGTTGTTATCTTTCGCGAAGTTCATGACGAAATCGAACGCCATAGGCTCGAGTTCGCGCAGGCGCGAGTCGAGAATGACGCATTTGAGATCGCCAAGCAACGTCGGACGCACATAACGCGAATACTGGAGCCGGGCATTGGGACCCCGCACGCCGGGACCGTAGCAGGCCATGACGCCGGCCAGACGCTCCGACCAATCGCTCGGCCGAAACTTCTTCCCGTCATGGGTGATGCCCTGAATGAAATACTCGATGAAGGGTGCTTCGACCATGCAAGAAACCCATGTGAGGCGCCCGAAGCTGGCATGCCCGCCGGGCTTGAGGAAACCTGTCGATTATACCGGAACGGACTTTCTTCCGCACCGCACACAAGAAGCAAAGGGCGTACCGTGACGCTGCCGCCGACTCGTCAAACGGCGGGAAATCCTTTATGCTGCATCAGGTTATCCATTGCACGGCGGCACCGCCCGACCCCTTCCGGCCGGCCCAGTCCGCCGTATTTGCTTTATGTCTGACAAAAAAGTCCGCCACTATCTGCAGTTCAAGGATTTCTCGCTGGACGAGTACGAATACGTGCTGGAACGTGCTCGCATTCTCAAGCGCAAGTTCAAGAACTACGAGACCTATCACCCGCTGCACGACCGCACGCTCGCGATGATCTTCGAGAAGCATTCGACGCGCACGCGGCTCTCGTTCGAAGCCGGCATCTTCCAGCTCGGCGGTCACGCGGTATTCATGAGCACGCGCGATACCCAACTGGGCCGCGGCGAGCCGCTCGAGGATGCGGCGCAGGTCATTTCCCGGATGGTCGACATCATCATGATTCGCACGTTCGGGCAGGACATCCTCCACCGCTTCGCCGAAAACTCGCGGGTGCCCGTCATCAACGGGCTGACGAACGAATACCACCCGTGTCAGGTGCTGGCCGATATCTTCACGTTCTATGAGCACCGCGGGCCGATCGCCGGCAAGGTCGTCGCATGGGTGGGCGATGCGAACAACATGCTCTATACGTGGATCGAGGCGGCCCAGATTCTCGGCTTCAAGCTACGCGTTTCGACGCCGGCCGGCTATAAGCTCGAGCGCTCGCTCGTCGCGCCTGAAAGCGCGCCGTTTTACGAGGAGTTCGACGATCCGAACGAAGCGTGCAGCGGTGCGGATCTCGTCACGACCGATGTCTGGACGAGCATGGGCTTCGAAGCGGAGAACGAGGTGCGCAAGGCCGCATTCGCGGAGTGGTGCGTCGACACGGACATGATGGGTCGCGCGAAAGCCGATGCCCTCTTCATGCATTGCCTGCCGGCTCACCGCGGCGAGGAAGTCAGCGCGGAAGTCATCGACGGCCCGCAAAGCGTCGTCTGGGACGAGGCCGAAAACCGGCTGCACGTTCAAAAAGCGCTCATGGAGTTCCTGCTGCTCGGCAAGCTCAATCACTGAGCCTCATGCGCCGGCCCGATGAAGGGCCGCCGCCTTCAAATGCTCAAATCACGAGCGGCTCGGGCTCGAGTTCGACGCCGAACCGCTCGCGCACATCGGCTTGAATCGCACGAGCGAGCGCCAGCACGTCGGCACCGGTGGCCCCGCCGCGATTGACGAGCACGAGCGCCTGGCGCTCGTGTACGGCCGCTGCCCCAATCGCCCTGCCTTTCCAGCCGCATCGGTCGATGAGCCAGCCGGCCGCAAGCTTCGCCCGGCCGTCAGCCTGGCGGTAGGCCACGATATCGGGCGCCTTCTCCCGCAGGGCTTCCAAGGTCGAAGCGTCGACGACCGGGTTTTTGAAAAAACTGCCCGCGTTGCCGAGCACGAGCGGATCCGGCAGTTTCGCGCGACGCACGGCCACCACGGCCTCGAACACCGCCTGAGGAGTCGGGGCAGCCCCACGCGCGTCGAGCTCGCGCGCGAGATCCGCGTAATCGACGCGCGGCGTCCACGCCTTCGGCAAACGGAACGTGACCGAGGCGATCGCGAAACGCTCGCGCCCCTCGCGCTTGAACACGCTGTCGCGATAGCCGAAACGGCACGCGTTCGCATCGAATTCGGCGCAAGCCCCTGTCGCGAGTTCCACCGCTTCCAGCGCGGCGAACCGCTCGCACATCTCGAGCCCGTAAGCGCCGATATTCTGGATCGGCGCGGCGCCGACGGTGCCCGGAATCAACGCGAGATTCTCGAGCCCCGGCCAGCCCATCGACAACGTCCACGCGACGAACGCGTGCCAGTTTTCGCCCGCCTGCGCCTGGACGTACCAGGCCTCGTCGTCCTCACGCACGAGCCGCTTGCCGGTCAGCTCGACGATCATCGCGAGTCCGTCGAAATCGTCCGTGAAGACGATGTTGCTGCCGCTGCCAAGCACGAGCGTGCGCATGCCCGCCGCACGGGGATCGCGCGCGGCAAGCGCGAACTGCTCCGGGCGTTCGATGCGGCAGGCTAGGCGCGCGCGGACGTCGAAGCCAAACGTGTTGTGCGCGCGCAGCGGGTAGTTCGCGAGAAAGGCGACGGGATCGGTAGCGGACATCGGCAGGGCCCCTGGCGGCGGCGACACGCCGCAGCTTGGGCAAATGAGAATGGGATCGGTAAAATGGCAGTCGGTCCGTGATTATAGCGAGTGACGCCCGCGCCACGCGGTTCGCGTCGCCGATGCTTCAAACCCTGGGAGAAACCTCTATGCCGTCGTTCGATGTCGTTTGCGAAGCCAACATGGTCGAAGTGAAAAACGCGGTCGAACAGTCGAACAAGGAAATTTCGACGCGCTTCGATTTCAAGGGCTCCGACTCGAGAGTCGAGCAAAAAGAGCGCGAGCTGACGATGTTCGCCGATGACGAGTTCAAGCTCGGCCAGCTCAAAGACGTGCTCATCGCGAAGATGGCCAAGCGCAATGTCGACGTGCGCTTTCTGGACTACGGCAAGATCGAGAAAATCGGCGGCGACAAGGTCAAGCAGATCGTCACGATCAAAAAGGGCGTCTCGGGCGATCTGGCGAAAAAGATCGTCAAACTCGTCAAGGACAGCAAGATCAAGGTCCAGGCGAGCATTCAGGGCGATGCGGTGCGCGTATCGGGCACCAAACGCGACGATCTGCAAAGCGTGATCGCGATGCTGCGCAAGGACGTGACCGATACGCCGCTCGACTTCAACAACTTCCGCGACTGAACCCGCTCGTGCTCGCCAGCCGCGCGAGCACGCGTCAGTGCTTGCGCGGGTGCGCGTGCGAGCCAGGTGCCGCCGGCGTCTTCTTTTCGCCGATACGGCTTTCCTTGCCGGCAATCAGCTTGCCGATATTGCCGCGATGGCGCCAGATCAGCAGCGCGCTCATCGCAAAAACGGCCCAGGCCACGACGTTGGGGCCAAACAGGAAGACGTCGAAAAGCGGGGCGAACACGGCGGCCACGAGCGCGGCCAGCGACGAGTAGCGAAAAAAGAACGCAACGATGAGCCAGGTCAGCACCGTCGCGAGCCCGAGCACCGGGTTGATCGCAAGCAGAACACCAGCGGCCGTGGCGACCCCTTTCCCACCCTTGAACCTGAAAAACACCGGGTACAGATGGCCGAGGAAGACCGCTAGCGCCACGGCGGCGACGGCATTGTCATCGAGGCCGTAGCGCGGACCCACATGCGCTGCGAGCCAGACGGCGAGCCAGCCTTTGAACGCATCGCCTGCCAGCGTCAGCACGGCCGCGACCTTGTTGCCGCTGCGCAGCACGTTCGTCGCACCGGGGTTCTTCGAGCCATAGGAGCGCGGATCGGCCAGGCCCATCGCGGCGCTGACCACGACGGCAAACGAAATGGAGCCGATCAGATAGGCAAGAACGGCGGCAACGAGAATTTCCATGGAGAGGCTCTTTCAACAGTGACGTGCGCGTAAGGCCGAGTGCGGCGCACATTCTACCGAACACGGCCGCCCGTTCAATCGACGCTCGCGCAGTGGACCGGTTTTGCATCGAGCAATGCGGTCAGCACGCGGGGCTCGAGGCTCACCAGATAGCCGCGGCGGCCTCCATTCAGATAGATCGAATCGAGTTCGAGGATCGAGGCTTCGACATAGACCGGCATCGACTTTTTCGTGCCGAACGGCGATGTACCGCCGACGAGATAGCCCGAATGCCGGCTCGCTACCTCGGGCTTGCAGGGTTCGACACGTTTCGCGCCGATCTGCCGGGCGAGATTCTTGGTCGACACCGTGCGGTCTCCGTGCATCAGGACGATGAGCGGCTTGGCCTGCTCGTCCTCCATGACGAGCGTCTTGACGACGTGGTGTTCGTCGATGCCGAGCTGGCGCGCCGATTCGGCGGTGCCGCCGTGCTCGACATAATCGTAAGGGTGCTCGCCGAAACGGATGCCGTGGCGGCGCAGCAACTGCGTCGCGGGGGTCTCGGACACATGTTTCGTTTTGTTCATCGGCGCATTGTACGGCGACCGACAGGCACGCGGTTCAACCGCGCGGGTGGTGGGCCGCGTGCAACGTCTTCAGTCGTTCGCGCGCCACATGCGTGTAGATTTGCGTCGTCGAAATATCGGCGTGGCCGAGCAGCAGTTGCACCACCCGCAGATCGGCGCCGTGGTTCAGCAGATGCGTCGCGAACGCGTGCCGCAGCGTGTGCGGTGACAACGGGGCGCGAATATCGGCCGCGCGCGCGTGGCGCTTGATGATGTTCCAGAACTGCTGGCGCGTCATGCCCTCGGCGCGCGCGGTCACGAAAAGAGCGTCGGCGCCGCGCGCCGCGAGCAAGGCAGGCCGCGCATCGCGCAGATAGCGCGTGATCCAGCCGTGCGCCTCTTCCCCGAACGGAACGAGCCGCTCTTTCGAGCCCTTGCCCATCACGCGCACGACACCTTCGTTCAGCCCTACCTCGACAGTCTTGAGCGTCACCAGCTCGCTCACACGCAATCCGCTCGCATACATGAGCTCGAGCATCGTGCGATCGCGCAGGCCGAGCGGCGTATCGATCTGCGGCGCGGCCAGCAGGGCCTCGACCTGCTTTTCCGTCAGCGTCGACGGGAACCGCGGCGGCTGTTTAGCCGAGCGGATCCGCAGTGTAGGATCGGCCTTCGCGCGATGCTCGCGCATGGCCCACGCATAAAAACGGCGGAACACGGAAAGGCGCCGGTTCGCCGATGTCGCCTTGCCGTCGCTGCGCGCGGCGAGATAGCCGTTGACATGAAGCTCGGCCGCCTCGTCGATGCGCAGCCGATGCTCTCGGCCCAGCCACTGCGCGAACAGGCGCAAGTCGCGCCGGTAGGCTTCGAGCGTATTGCGGGCCAGCCCTTGCTCCAGCCAGAGCGCATCGCAAAATGCGTCGATCGACTGCGTGCTCGCCACGGCTTCGGGCGCCGGCGCGTCGTCCGCGGGAAGCGCCGCGTCGAAATCGGCAAGCTCGCTCATAGCGCGAGCGCCTGCTGTGCGCTTTCATGCGCGAGGAGCCAGCGCTTGACGCGCAGGTAGAAACCATCGCCGGCATGATGATTGAAGCCGCCGAGGCCGTTCGCCGCCACCACGCGATGGCACGGAATCACGATAGGAAACGGGTTGTCGCCGCAGGCTTGGCCGACGGCGCGCGGCACGCCATCGATCTCGCGCGCAAGGTCGCCATAAGTGCGCGTCTCGCCCGGGGCAATCGCGCACATCGCCTGCCAGACGCGCCGCTGAAAAGGCGTGCCGACATCCGCAAGCGGCAGATCGAACGACGCATCGGCCGTTTCGAAATAACGCGCGATTTGCGCCACGGCGCGCTGGGCCAGCGGCGAGACCGGTGCACGCGGCTCGGCCGACGCGGGCAGATATTCGATCAGCTCGACGACGCCGGTCGCATCGTTCACGCGAATGCCCACCTTGCCGAAAGGCGCGTCCATCACGGCGCTCAACATAGTCCCTCCCCTTTGCTCATGCCGCCTCGAGCGCCCATTCGACGTGCTCTCGCACGAGCGCCGACGCGTCGCCGGCCCGCGCGCGCAATGCGGCGACGATGCGCTCGCGAGCGGCCGCATCGAGCGCCGCGCCGCCTTCGACGCGCAACGCGTTGCCGAGCGCGACGGCCAGGTTGCGTAGCCAGCATTCGTAACCGATACGCCGAATCGCACTGCCTTGCAAGCGCAGATCGAAGTCATCGGCGCTCCAGGCGAACAGCTCGACGAGCGTCGCTCGATCGAGCCCGTGGCGGACGTCGAAGTCGTCCACGGGCGCGGCCTGCGCGAACTTGTTCCACGGACACACGAGTTGGCAATCGTCGCAACCGTAGACGCGATTGCCGATCAACGCGCGCATTTCGACGGGGATGCTGCCCTTCAGCTCGATCGTCAGGTAAGAGATGCAGCGGCGCGCATCGACCCGATACGGCGCGACGATCGCCCCGGTCGGGCAGGCATCGATGCAGCGCGTGCAATGGCCGCAGTGCGCTCCGGCCGGCCGGGACGGTTCGCTGGTATCGACGGGCAGCGGAATATCCACGTAGATCTCGCCGAGAAAGAAGAGCGAGCCCGCATCGCGTTCGAGCAGCAGCGTGTGTTTGCCGCGCCAGCCGATGCGCGACTTGTGCGCGAGCTCGACTTCGAGCACCGGCGCGGAATCGGTGAACACACGGTAACCGTATTCGCCGATCTCCCGCTCGATGCGCTCCGCCAACTGCTGCAGCCGCTGGCGCATGACCTTGTGATAGTCGCGGCCACGCGCGTAGATCGACACGACGGCCGCCGACGGGTCGGCGAGCCGCGCTTGCTCGCGCGCGCGCCAGTCGGCCGGTGCGTCTTCGGGCGGAATGGACGATCTGAACGATTTGACGCTCGAATCGGTCGGCTTGCCCGGCACCTCGCCTGACGAGCTGCTTTCAACCTTGCGCGATTCGAGCACGGCGGCCGGCATGTATGCGATGCGCGCGGTGATCACCCGTCGCGTTCCGGCCACAAGCTCGGCCGGCCGCGCGCGTTTCACCCCATGTTTGGCCATATAATCCATCTCGCCGTGGCACCCCGCCTCGAGCCAGGCGAAGAGCCCAGCCTCGGCCTCGGACAAATCGATATCGCTGATACCGATCGCACCGAAGCCAAGCTCGCTGCCCCATGCCTTGATCCGCTGTGCGAGCGCCGCCAGCGCCGCATCGTCGAGACGCGAGCCAAGGGCGACCCTCTCTTCGCGACGCGAAGCGTCCTGCGAAGCGCCTGCCGCTTCGGACGTCTTCCTGCTCATGGCGGCGTGTTCCGTGCATCGTTCATCACGCTATTTTACGAGAATGCCCGTGGCGCCCGATTCGTCGCTTCATCCGCCCGCGAGCGTCCTGCTCGAGCGCACTTTCGCGCTCGAGAACCTCGCCGCCACCGAAGCATTCGGCGCACGTTTTGCTACGGCGATCGAAGCGGTGCGCGTCAGGCCTGCATTCGAGGGCCTGCAGGTGCAACTGCTCGGCGATCTCGGCGCCGGCAAAACGACGCTCGTGCGTGCCACCCTTGCAGGGCTCGGACACCGGGGCCGCGTGCGGAGTCCCACCTACACACTCGTCGAACCGTATGCGCTGCCGCGCGAGGGGGGCCAGTTCGACGTCTATCACTTCGATCTTTATCGGTTTGCCGACCCGGCCGAATGGGCCGACGCCGGCTTTCGCGAGTATTTCGATTCGGGTGCGGTCTGCCTCGTCGAATGGCCGGAAAAGGCCGGCGAGTTGTTGGGCGTGCCCGATCTGGTCTTCGCGCTCGAAACCGAGGGCGAGCGCCGTCGGCTCGATGCGCGCGCCTACAGCGAATCAGGAAAAGCATGTCTAGAAAGATGTTGATCAAGCCGTTCCATTCGATCGAATCGGCCGCCACGGCGGCGCCGAGCTGGCGCCGGCGCAAGGTGCTGCGCGCCGGCGCCTCGACGCTGCTCCTCGGGCTTGCCGCGCCGTTGCTCGCGCCGACCAACGCGCTGGCGAGCTCGGTGCTCGGCGTGCGCGTCTGGCCGGCGCGCGATTACACGCGCGTGACGATCGAATCGGACCAGCCGCTGCAAAACACGCAGCAACTGCTGCAGGGGCCGGACCGGCTCGTCGTCGATCTCTCGGGGCTCGATCTCGATCAGGCGTTGCGCGATCTCGTCTCGAAGATCGCACCGAACGATCCGCAGATCCGCTCGGTACGCGTCGGCCAGTTTCAGCCCCACGTCGTGCGGCTCGTGTTCGACCTCAAGGGCTCAGTCAAACCGCAAGTCTTTTCGCTGCCGCCCGTCGGGACCTATCGCTACCGGCTCGTGCTCGACCTGTACCCGACCGTCGCTCCCGATCCGCTCATGGACCTGCTCGCGCAGACGGAGCGCAAGGAAAAGCAACTCGGCGAAAACCAGCCCGGCAACGAGCCGCTCGCGCCGGCGCCGCTGGGGGGGCCCAGTGCGCCGCCCGCCGGCGACAACAGTGATGCGTTCTTCGAGCGCTACGCCCAGAACCTGCCGCCGGAAGGACATGCCGGCGGCGGCAACGCACCGTCCGCGCGCAAGCCGGGTAGCTTCACCCACGGCAAGGGCGGCAAGGAAGCCGGTGGCGGCCAGACGACTGGCGATGGCTCGGACAGCGCGCTTGCGCGCAATGGCGATGACGGATTGGGGGACGAAGCCTACCCGTTTTCGACGCCGAAACCCGGACGCACGGTTCGGCTGCTGACCGTCGCCATCGACCCGGGCCATGGCGGCGAAGACCCAGGCGCGATCGGCAGCGCGGGCACCTACGAAAAACACATTGCACTCGACGTCGCGAAGAAGCTGCGCGCGCTGATCGACGCGCAGCCCAACATGCGCGCGATGATGACGCGCGATGCGGACTTTTTCGTGCCCCTGAACGTTCGCGTGCAAAAAGCACGGCGCGTCAGCGCGGATCTTTTCGTCTCCATCCACGCCGACGCATTCACGACCCCGGCGGCGCGCGGCTCGTCCGTGTTCGCGCTCTCGGAGCACGGCGCCTCGAGCGCGGCGGCACGCTGGATGGCGAACAAGGAAAACGCGTCCGATCTGATCGGCGGGATCAACGTCAAGACAGCGGACGAAACCGTGAATCGCGCGCTGTTCGATATGTCGACCACGGCGCAGATCCGCGATTCGCTGCGCTATGGGTCCTTCGTGCTGCGCGAAATCGGCGACATCAACAAGCTGCACAAGGGTTCTGTCGAGCAAGCCGGCTTCGCGGTGCTGAAGGCGCCCGATATCCCCTCGATCCTCGTCGAAACGGCTTTCATCAGCAATCCCGAGGAAGAAGCGCGCCTGAACGACGAGAACTATCGCAATCAAATGGCGAGCGCGATCCTGAAAGGCATCAAACGCTATTTCGCGGCCAATCCGCCGCTCGCCAAGAGCCGCATGACCTGATCGACACAGGTCGACACAGACGCCCCGGTACAATGACGTCGTCGCGCAACGGCGTGTCGCCACGGAGCCTGCCATGTCGCCTGTACCGGAATCGTCACCGCTGCCCGAGTCGGTCAGAGCGGTCCTCAAGCCTTCGCAGCGCGACATCGGCGGTTTCGCCGTGCGGCGCGTGCTGCCCGCGCTCGCCGCGCGGCTCGTCGGTCCCTTCATCTTCTTCGATCACATGGGCCCCGCCGCGCTTGCGCCCGGCGCGGGCCTCGATGTGCGCCCGCACCCGCATATCGGTCTTGCGACGGTGACCTACCTGTTCGAAGGCGCCATCGTTCATCGCGACAGCATCGGTTCCGTGCAGACGATCGTGCCGGGCGACGTCAACTGGATGACGGCGGGACGCGGCATCGTCCACTCCGAGCGGACCCCGCCCGAGGAGCGAGCCCGCGGACCGCGCATGCACGGTATTCAGACCTGGGTGGCGCTGCCGCTCGAGCATGAAACGATCGAGCCTGCATTCGAGCATCACGCGGCCGCGACACTGCCGCGTATCGAGCGCGGCGGCGTCACGCTCGATGTGATCGCGGGCTCTGCCTTCGGCGCGCGCTCGCCCGTGCGCACGTTCTCCCCCACGCTGTACGCGGCGGCGCGCTTCGCGCCCGCAAGCGCACTGGCGCTCGACGCCGAGCACGACGAGCGCGGCGTCTATCTCGTCGACGGCGACCTCGCGATCGACGGCATGCCGCTGCCGCTGGGCCATATGGCGGTGCTGAGCCCCGGCGAGACGGCGACGCTTGCCAGCACCGGCGGGGCTACCGCGATGCTGCTTGGCGGCGCGAAACTGACGGGCGAGCGTTTCATCGAATGGAACTTCGTGGCCAGCTCGCGCGAAAAGATCGAGGCCGCCAAGCGCGCATGGAGCGAGCAGACGATGGGCCGCATCGAAGGCGAGACGGAGTGGATCCCGCTTCCCGAGCGCCCGCACCGGTGAGGCGGTGGGCGCAGGGTTGAAATGCGGGGGGCCGGTCCCAATCTGAGCCGCAGGTCCACTGCAAACGAGGATGCGATGAACACCACTTTGGCCACTTTCGAACAGGATGTGATCGAGGCGTCCAAGCTCGTCCCGGTCCTCGTCGATTTTTGGGCGCCGTGGTGCGGTCCGTGCAAGACGCTCGGCCCGCTGCTCGAGAAGCTCGAGCAGGACTACGCCGGCAAATGGCGCCTCGTGCAGGTCAACGTCGACGAAAACCCGCAACTGGCGGCCCACTTTCAAGTGCGCAGCATTCCGCATGTCGTGGCATTCGCCGATGGTCAGCCTGTCGACCAATTCATCGGCGTATTGCCCGAAAGTCAGTTGCGCGCATTTCTCGATCGGCTCGTGCCCAATGCGGCGCAAACCGAGCATAAGCGCGCGCTCGCGGCGCTGAGCAACGGTCAGCGCGACGTGGCGATCGATCACCTGCAAACCGCACTGGCACTCGAGCCCGGCAACGACTCTGCCCGGCTGGACTTGATCCAGGTACTGCTCGACGACGAGCGCATCGACGAGGCGCGTACCGAAGTCGAGCGCCTTTCGGACAAGACGAAGCAAGGCATCGACGTGCGGTATAACACGGTGAAAACGCGGCTGGACGCGCTCGACGCGGCAGCCGAGCTGCCGCCGACCGATGCACTGGAGGCGCGCATCGCGACGAATCCGGGCGATCTCGAAGCCCGCTTCGACCTCGCGAGCGCGCTGATCGCGCGGCGGGATTACGGTGGGGCGCTCGCGCACTTGCTCGAGATCGTCAAGCGGGACCGGACGTTCCGCGACGACATCGGACGCAAGACGATGCTCTCGGTCTTCGATCTCGCTGCGCACCAGCCCGAGCTCGTGGCCGAATGGCGGCGTAAGCTCAGCGCGGCCCTCCATTAACGAAAGGCGCTGCGGCGGCGCGGCGCGGCGCGGGAACGCCCTTTGGCAGCCGCCGCCGCTTTGCCTATCCAGCGGCCTTCGCAAGCGCCGCCAGCACGTGCGCGGCCGCCGCAAAACCGAAGCTCGCGGTCACGCACACGCTCGAGCCGAATCCGGCGCAATTCAGGCCGATCGGCCCCGCATGCCCGGGCGACGCTTCCAGATGCTGGGCGACATCGTCCATGTCGCATACCGCCGCCTCGGGATAGATGAGCGGCTCGTCCGAATAGACGGCACTGACCTTGAACTTCGCCTTCGGTCCGCGCGGGAAACCGTGGTGCTTGCGCAATTGCGCGCGCACTTTCGAGAGCAGCGGATCTTGAACCGTCGATGCGAGATCGTCGATGCGAATGCGCGTCGGATCGAGCTGGCCGCCCGCGCCGCCCACGGTGATGAGCGGTTGTCCGCGGGCCACGCACCAGGCGATGAGCGCCGTCTTGGTGCGCACGCTGTCGATGGCATCGACGATGTAATCGAGCCTGCCGCCGAAGAGCGTCTCGAAGTTGTCCGGTTCGGCGAAGTCCTCGACGAGGCGCACGTCGCAAGCCCGGTCGATGAGGCGGATGCGTTCGGCCATCGCCTCGACTTTCGGCTTGCCGAAATTGCCGTCGAGTGCATGGATCTGGCGGTTCGTGTTGCTCTCGGCCACGTTATCGAGATCGACCAGCGTAAGCGTGCCGATCGCGCTGCGCGCAAGCGCCTCCGCCACCCACGAGCCCACGCCGCCGATCCCGATGACGGCCACATGCGCCCGCTCGAATGCGGCCAGGGCGGGAGCGCCGTAGAGCCGCCCCACCCCGCCGAAGCGCCGTGCACGGTCCGCATGATCGAGATCATGCTCGGTGCGCGGGGGATGGATAAGATCTGGGCTCGTTCCCTGAGTGGCGGACATGATGCGTAAAGTGAAAGCTGCGTGAAAACCGCGGTCGAAATTACGGAGAAAGACTGCGCTCGAGGGGTCTATTGTGCCCGATAGCGTGCCCCGGCCGTTGCTTCGAACAGACGACACGAGCACGGTCGCGCACGTTTTTTCGGCCTTGGCTATACTTGAGTCGACTGAAGCGGTCACATAAGAAGATGATCACTCTTGCTGAACTTCGCAACGAATACGCGCGCGGATCGCTCGACGAACACGATGTCGAGCCCGATCCGATCCGCCAGTTCCAGCTCTGGTTCCAACAGGCCCTCGACGCCCAGGTGCCCGAGCCGAACGCGATGACGCTTGCCACCGTGGACGAGCAGGGGCAGCCGTCGGCCCGTATCGTGCTTGTGAAGGGTGCCGACGAGCGAGGCTTCGTCTTTTTCACCAATTACGAAAGCCGCAAGGGCCACGATCTGGCGATCAATCCGCGGGCAAGTCTGCTTTTTTACTGGATCGAGCTCGAGCGTCAGGTGCGCATCGAAGGCACGATCGAGAAAACGAGCGCGCAGGAGAGCGATGCCTATTTCGCGTCGCGCCCGCTCGGATCGCGCATCGGTGCATGGGCCTCCGAGCAAAGCCGCGAAATCGCCGGCCGGACAGTGCTCGAGGAGCGTGAACAAGCGTTTGCCGAGCGATTCGGCGACAATCCCCCGCGCCCGCCGCAGTGGGGAGGCTACCGCGTCGTGCCGGCGAGGATGGAATTCTGGCAAGGTCGACCGTCTCGTTTGCACGACCGCATTGTGTACACGCGCAATGCCGACGCGAGCTGGCAGATCTCACGCCTGTCGCCATGACAGAAGATTGAAACGGAGTGTTTTCGAAGTCCAGACCATGCCGATGCTCCGAGCGCCGGACATGGTTGTTTTGCTTAGCTTTGCTATTCATTTCAACGGACACGGAGAATCTCGCATGTTCTGGGAAAAGAAGCTGGCGCAGTGGGTGGAAGACGTGCGGGCGACGACGAATCTGCCCGCGCGCCTCGTTCTTTGGGATGGGCAGCAGCACGACTTCGGCAGTTTCGCCGCGCCGCAAGTTACGCTGAAGGTGAACCACGCCTCGGCATTGCCGCTCCTGCTCGAACCGAGTCTCGATAACCTCGGCGAAGCGTATGTGAAGGGCAAGATCGATATCGAGGGCAAACTCTCGGACATCATTTCGATCGGCTATTCGCTCGCAAAAAACACCATTACGGGCGCCAGTAAGCTCGCTCGCGTGCGGCGCTATTTCAATCACACGAAATCGTCGGACAAAAAGGCCATTCAATATCATTACGACGTTTCGAACGCGTTCTATCAGCTCTGGCTCGACGAGAACATGGTCTATTCGTGTGCCTACTTCGAAAACGGCGACGAGGATCTCGCCACGGCACAGTTGAAGAAGATCGACCATATCCTCACCAAGATTCAATTGCAGCCAGGGCAGCGGTTGCTCGACATCGGCTGCGGATGGGGGGCGCTCGTGCTGCGCGCGGCCAGCAAGTTCGGCGCGAAGTGCGTCGGCGTGACGCTGTCGCAAAACCAGTTCGATCTGGCGACGGAACGGGTCAAAGCGGCGGGCCTCGTCGATCGCATCGAAATTCGTCTGCAGGACTACCGCGACATCCCGGGACAGTTCGATCGCGTGACGAGCGTCGGGATGTTCGAGCACGTCGGGCGCAAGAATCTTCCGACGTATTTCGCGAAGGTTCGGGAGTTGCTCGCCGAAGACGGCATCGCCATGAATCACGGCATTACGTCGACGGACTACGATAGCGGCGAAACCGCACTCGGGGGCGGCGAATTCATCGATCGCTACGTGTTCCCCGACGGCGAGTTGCCTCATATCAGCCTCGCGCTCGAATCGCTGCAGCGCGGCGGCCTCGAAGCCGTCGATATCGAAAGCCTGCGCCGGCACTACGCACGCACGCTCAACATCTGGACCGAAAATTTCGAGACCTACGCGGACGAAGCGCGCAAGCTCGTCGATGACGAGAAATTCCGCATCTGGCGGCTCTATCTCGCCGGCTGCGCCTATGCGTTCGAGCACGACGACGTATCGATCTATCAAATCGTCTGCCGCCGAGCCGGACGCAGCGCGCAGACGTTGCCGTGGTCCCGCCGCTACATGTACGATCGGCCGCTTGGAGAAACGCGTACGAGTACCGCGCCCGTTGCGGCCATCGATGGACGATAGCAAAGAAGACCCACAATTCGATCTCTTTGGTGCACTGCCGGCGCCCGACGGCGCGCCGCGAACCTCGGGGGAGCCTGACCATACCGAACCGGCTCGCGCCAGCGCCGCGACTCCCTCCAAGGGCGGGCGCCGCGCGCGGGCCGTGCTGCCGGCCGCGCTCCCGCCCGAGCTCGGCGAGCTGGCTGGCAGCTTGCCGCCGCAGATTCGCCTCGGAACATCCTCGTGGTCGTTTCCGGGCTGGGAAGGCATCGTCTACGGCGAAGCCTACAGCGATTCGAAGCTCTCCCGCGACGGGCTCGCCGCCTACGGCATCCATCCGCTGCTACGCACGGTCAGCCTCGATCGATCGTTTTACGCGCCGCTTTCCATCGCCGACTATCTGCGTTACGCGCAGCAAGTAGCCGACGATTTTCGTTTCATCGTCAAGGCACCGGCATCGGTGACGGATGCGACGGTGCGGGGCGAACGCGGCGAGCCCGTCGCCGACAATCCCTGCTTTCTCGATGCGGGCCTGGCCGCTCGCGAATTCGTTGAGCCGTGCCTGGCCGGCCTTGGCGCCAAAGCCGGCGTGCTTGTTTTTCAGTTTTCGCCCATGCCCGAACGCATGCTCGCCGAGCCGGCGGCATGGGTCGAACGGCTCGCCGCCTTCTTTGCCGCGTTGCCGCCGCTACCCAGCGGTACCGATGAAGCACCGGGCCCTTGCTACGCGCTCGAGATACGCGATGCGTGCCTGTTGACGCCGCGGCTCATCCGCATGCTGCGCGAGCGCGGTGTGCGTTATTGCGTCGGGCTGCACGCGCGCATGCCCGAGGCGTTGCGCCAGGCCGCGGCCCTCGCCCTCATGGACGGCGACGAGCCAGCCGGCCCGCTCGTCGTTCGCTGGAGCCTGCACAGCGGATTCAAATACGAGCAGGCGAAGGCAAAGTACGAGCCGTTCAATCGACTCGTCGACGAAGACCCCGCCACGCGGCATTCGCTCGCGGAGCTGGCCGCGCGTTATGCGTTGGCCGGCCAGCCGGTACTCATCATCGTCAACAACAAGGCGGAGGGCTCCGCCCCGCTTTCGTGCGCTGCGCTTGCTCGAGAGATAGCAGCGGCTTGCGAGCGACTGCGCGAAGAAAGGACTGGTGGGAACGCGGGCGTCGAGCAGAGCGAGCGCTGACGACGGCGTCAGCACCGGCACGAATCGTTCGCACCTCCAAGCCGTTGCCGTCAAGCGCCGGAGCGTGTCCAGCTGGCGAACTTGGCCCGGAACTTGGCCACTTTCGGGGCCACGACGAACGCGCAGTACCCCTGCTCGGGATGTTGCGCAAAGTAATTCTGGTGATAGGCCTCGGCGGGCCAATAATTGTCGTCGAGGGAGCGGACTTCGGTCACGATCGGTTTGTCATACACGTGCTCCTGCTCGAGTTCGTCCATGACCTCCCGCGCAATGTCGCGTTGCGTATCGGAGTGCGTGAAGATGATCGATCGATATTGCGTCCCCACGTCGTTGCCCTGTCTGTTGAGCTGCGTCGGATCGTGGATCGAAAAAAATACCTGGAGGATCTCGCGGTAGCTGATCTTCCTGGGGTCGAATTGAACCTTGACCACTTCGGCGTGGCCGGTCCCGCCGTCGCACACCTGCTCGTAGCTCGGACGCGGGACGTTGCCGCCCGCATACCCCGATTCGACGGAAACGACGCCGTCGAGATCGACATAAACCGCTTCCAGACACCAGAAACAACCTCCGCCCAACGTAGCGGTTTCCATCGGCTCAGTCATGACTGTCTCCCTGTCGACGAGCGTATGCGCTTCGGTGTATTCGCTCACAAACGGATTCTAAAAGCTTAGTGCGTTTTATGTGCGGCGGAGCGCTCGAGCCCCCGGCTGACCCGAATGCGCGGCGAAATGTCCGGATTCCATTAGAATTTCGCCTATTCGCCTTTTCGCACCATGACCTTCGACTCTTCACTCCAGCTGTTCCTTCCCCGCCTGTCCACGCCACAAGCTCGTCCACGATCCCGCCGCCGGGAGTCACGCCGATGAAGCATGCGAGCCCACCCGACTTCGATTCGGGAATGTTCCGCCGCGCGCTTGGACAGTTCGCCACGGGCGTCACCGTCATCACCACCCGCGCCCCCTCCGGCCAGTTGATCGGTATCACGGCGAGTTCGTTCAATTCGGTATCGCTCGATCCGCCCCTCGTGCTCTGGAGTCTCGCGACCCGGTCCGCATCGATGCCGGTGTTTCGCAGCAATAGCCATTACGTGGTCAACGTGCTATCGGAAACGCAATACGATCTCTGTCAGCGCTTTGCCACGGTCAAGGGCGACCGGTTCGCGGGTGTGTCGCACGCGGCGGGCGGCACGGGCATGCCCGTGCTCGACGGCGCGCTCGCATGGTTCGAATGCCATAACCGCAGCCGCTACGACGAAGGGGACCACGTGATTTTCGTGGGAGAAGTCGAGCGCTGCGGCGTCCATCCGGACGCCGAAAGCATGGCCCCGCTCGTTTTCCACGGCGGTGCATTCCACGGATTGAAGCCGCGTTGAAACACGGCGCGACAACGCCTTCAAACCTCGGCGAGGGTCTGATATCGGCGTGAATAATGACCGCTCCGCGGCAGCGACCTCGCTCAGTGCGGCGGCGTCGGCGTCGGCGTCAGCGTCACCGGCACGCCGGAGTCTTCCTTGAGCGTTTGAAGGACGATGTTCGACCGGATATCCATCACGCCGGGCGCCTTGTAGAGCTTCGAAAGCACGAAATCGGAGTAATGCTTGAGGCTATGCGCGAGCACGCGCAGCAGATAATGGCTCTCGCCCGTCACGACGAAGGCCGCAACCACTTCGGGCCACTCGCGCACGGCCGTGGCGAAGCGCTCATGCCAGTTCTCCTGATCGTTGCGCATCGAAACCTGCACGAATGCCTCGAGCTCGAGCCCGAGCGCCTCGCGGTTCAGACACGCCCGGTAACGCTCGATGACGCCCTGCTCCTCCAACAAACGCAACCGGCGCAAACACGCTGACGGCGATAGCGAAATTCTTTCCGCGAGATCGAGATTGCTGATGCGGCCCTCGTTTTGCAGCACACTCAGAATGCGGCAATCCGTGGCGTCGAGCGAGATCGCGTTCATTTTTGCCCCCATTTCGATGCTTATATCGAATTATCTTCTAGTCTAGCGCGCTTGGCGCGATGATTTCGCAAGCACCTTGCGCGCCTGGGCGCTTATCATCGAAGCATCCGTTCTTATTCACCACCCGCCAAAATGGACAATCGCAGGCTCTGGGATATTTCGCCGCCCGTCGAAGCACACACACCGGTCTGGCCGGGCGATACGCCGGTCACGATTGAACGCGTCTGGAAAATGGACGCGGGTTCGCCGGTCAATGTCGCACGGATGACCCTCTCACCGCATACGGGCGCGCACGCGGACGCGCCGCTGCACTACGACGCTCACGGCGCCCCGATCGGGGCGGTTGGCCTTGCGCCATACCTCGGCACTTGCCGGGTGATCCATTGCATAGGCGCCGCGCCGCTCGTGACGCCGGCGCATCTGGCGGCGCAACTCGACGGCACGCCCCCGCGCGTGCTGCTGCGAACTTACGAGCGGGCACCTGTCGACGCATGGGACGATGCGTTTTGCGCTGTGGCGCCGGAGACGCTCGATCTGCTCGCGCAAAGCGGCGTGATGCTGATCGGTATCGATACGCCGTCGCTCGACCCTCAGACATCCAAAACGATGGACGCTCATGGACGCGTGCGCGCCCACGGAATGGCGATTCTCGAAGGGCTCGTGCTGGACGCGATCGAGCCCGGCGATTACGAACTGATCGCGCTGCCGCTCAAATTGACGACGCTCGACGCAAGCCCCGTGCGCGCGGTCTTGCGCGCGTTGCCCGACAAGCGCGGCTAAAGTCTATCGATCGATCCGCCTTCCGACCCGTTCGTTTCCTGCCGCCCATACATCATGAAAACCCGTGACGAAGCGCTCGCGCTAGACCGCAGCGACCCTCTCGCGCACCTGCGCAGCCGTTTCG
Organism: Trinickia sp.; assembly: GCF_036503415.1. GTDB lineage: Bacteria > Pseudomonadota > Gammaproteobacteria > Burkholderiales > Burkholderiaceae > Trinickia. The sequence goes on from NZ_DASXWY010000045.1 coordinate 54,576, forward strand.
CGCTCGACGCGCAGACGATCTATCTCGACGGCAATTCGCTCGGCGTGCCGCCTGTCGCCGCGGCGGCGCGCGCACGCGCGGTCATCGACGATGAATGGCGCGGCGGGCTCATACGCAGTTGGAACGGCGCAGGCTGGTTCGCGTTGCCGCGCAGGCTCGGGGATAAACTCGCGCCACTCGTGGGCGCCGCGGCGGGCGAGACCGTCGTGACCGACACGATCTCGATCAATCTGTTCAAACTGCTCTCGGCGGCGTTACGCGAAGCCGACGCGCGCGATGCGAGCCGCCGCGTGATCGTCTCCGAGCGCGCGAATTTCCCGACCGATCTCTATATCGCACAGGGGCTCATCGAACAACTCGATCGCGGCTACACGCTGCGGCTCGTCGACGACCCCGCGGATCTGCCCGCCGCGATCGACGGCGAAACGGCCGTCGTCATGCTCACGCACGTCAACTATCGCACGGGCCTTATGCACGACATGGGCGCAATGACGGAGATCGCTCATCGTGCCGGCGCGCTCGCGCTCTGGGACCTCGCGCATTCGGCCGGCGCGGTGCCCATCGATCTGAACGGCGCGAACGCCGATTTCGCGGTCGGCTGCACGTACAAGTATCTGAACGGCGGCCCGGGCTCGCCCGCTTTCGCGTGGGTGCCCAAGCGCCATCAGGCGCGGCTCTCGCAGCCGCTCTCCGGATGGTGGGGACATCGCGCCCCGTTCGCGATGGACCCGCGTTATACGCCCGACGACGGCATCGGACGGTTCCTTTGCGGCACGCAGCCCATCGTTTCGATGGCGCTCGTCGAGAGTGGGCTCGACGTTTTTCTCGAGACGGACATGCACGCCGTGCGCCGCAAGTCGCTCGCCCTCACCGATCAATTCATCGCGCTTGTCGAATCGCGCTGCGCGGGCCAGGCGCTTTCGCTCGTCACGCCGCGCGCGCATGCGCAGCGCGGCTCGCACGTGAGTTTCGAACATCGGCACGGCTATGAAGTGATGCAAGCGCTCATCGCGCGCGGTGTGATCGGCGACTATCGCGAACCGTCCGTGCTGCGCTTCGGGTTCACACCGCTCTATACGCGCTTCGTCGACGTCTGGGATGCCGTCGAAACCCTGCGCGACATTCTCGAGCGCCAAACGTGGCGGGCGCCCGAATTCGCCGCGCGCCATACCGTGACTTGAACCGATGTTCGCCGGTGCGGTGCGGATCGACGATCGGCCGCATTGCAAAGGATGGAGAGGAATTCGACATGACCGATCACATGGAGCTGCCCGAGTTGCCGGACGTATCCGGCGCCGGTACCGCGAAAGCCGGCAGCGCAAGCGCGCGCAACGGCGAAGGCTGGCATGACGCCAAGCTCGATTTTTCACAATCGATGAGCTATGGCGATTACTTGTCGCTGGAATCGCTGCTGTCCGCGCAGCATCCGCTGTCGCCCGACCACAACGAGATGCTGTTCATCATTCAACATCAGACGAGCGAACTCTGGATGAAGCTCGCGCTGTACGAGCTGCACGCGGCGCTCGATTGCGTGAAGGGCGACGCCCTGCCGCCCGCCTTCAAGATGCTCGCGCGCGTGTCGCGCATTCTCGAACAGCTCGTTCAGGCGTGGAATGTTCTGGCCACGATGACACCGTCCGAATACACCGCCATGCGCCCGTATCTCGGCCGGTCGTCGGGCTTTCAGTCGTATCAATACCGGCAAATCGAATTCATGCTCGGCAACAAGAACGCGCAGATGCTCAAGCCGCACGAGCATCGGCCGGACATCCTGGCGGCCGTGCGCGCGGCGCTCGAGGCCCCCTCGTTTTACGACGAAGTGGTCAAGCTGCTTGCGCGACGCGGCTTCGCGATCGCACCCGAGCGGCTCGAGCGCGACTGGACCTCGCCCACCGCCTACGACGCTTCGGTCGAAGCGGCATGGCTCGAGGTCTATCGCAACCCGTCGCAGCACTGGGAGCTCTACGAGATGGCCGAGGAACTCGTCGATCTCGAGGACGCATTTCGCCAGTGGCGCTTTCGTCACGTCACGACGGTGGAGCGCATCATCGGCTATAAGCAAGGTACCGGCGGCACAGCGGGCGCCCCGTATCTCCGCAAGATGCTCGACGTCGTGCTTTTCCCCGAGCTTTGGCACGTGCGCACCGTGCTTTGAAACGAGGAAGCGCCGTTGCTGCCGCGGCGCCTTGCCGATACCCCCGCGTAGCGAAGCGGTTTTCCGGCTGAGCGGATGATATGTTATATCATGTCACCCATACTCAATCGGGACCGACGTCATGTCCGCTGCCGCTCACTCCCATTCCGTCGCCGATCGACTCGCGCGCGCCGATGCGTTCGCGGCCGAGAACGGCCTCGCGCTGACTCCGCTGCGTCGGCAGGTCTATGCACTCGTTGCGGGTGCGGGCAAGCCGATCGGCGCCTACGACCTCCTCGCGGCGCTCGAACCCGAGCGCGGACGGGTGCCGCCCACCACGGTCTATCGCGCACTCGACTTTCTCGTCGAGCACGGCTTCGTGCATCGAATCGAATCGCGCAATGCGTTCGTCGCCTGCTGCGAAGTCGGCAAACCGCATCAGAGCCAATTCCTGATTTGCGAGCGTTGCGGCGAAACCGTCGAGATTCCCGGCGACGAGCTCGCCGAGCGCCTGTCCGCGACGCCGCCTGCGCACGGGTTCGAAGTCCACAAGCAAGTCGTCGAGTTGAGCGGACTGTGCGGCGAATGCAAGGCGCAGGGCCGGTCCGCGCCGCCGCGCTCTTCGTAACGTCGATACCAAGGAAAAATATTGATGAATTCGATTGCCAGGATTCGGCGCATCGGCCGCAATAGCCGGACCGTCGCCATCGCGAAAGCCGTCGCGGCGGGGTTCGCCGCGTTGTCGATGAGCGCAGCCGCGTTCGCGGCCGGCGACGTCAAAGTCAACATTGTGGCGGCCGAGAATTTCTATGGCGATATCGCGAGGCAAATCGGCGGCGAGCATGTCGACGTGACGAGCATTCTCAGCAATCCCGATCAGGATCCGCATCTGTTCGAGGCCAGCCCGAAGACGGCGCGGGCGCTGCAGCACGCCGCGATCGTCGTCTACAACGGCGCCGCGTACGATCCGTGGATGGAAAAACTGCTCGCCGCGTCCAAGGGCGGCCAGCGCACGACCATCGTCGCGGCCGAACTCGTCGGCAAGAAGAGCGGCGACAACCCGCACCTCTGGTACGCCCCGCAGACGATGCCGGCCGTCGCCCGCAAGATCGAGGCGGCACTGGTTACGGCCGACCCGACGCACAAGGCCGACTACGACCGGCATCTGTCGGCCGTCATCGATGCGCTGAAGCCGATCGACCAGAAGGTCGCCCAGTTGCGCGAGCGCTATCGCGGCACGCCGGTGACCGCAACGGAGCCCGTGTTCGGCTATCTGTCGGACGCGATAGGCCTCGATATGCGCAACATGCGCTTTCAGTTGGCCGCCATGAACGACACGGAACCGAGCGCCAGCGACATCGCGACGTTCGAGCGCGATCTGCGCGAGCGGAAAGTCCGCGTGCTGATCTACAACAGCCAGGCAACGGAAGCGCTGACCAAAAGGATGCTCCAGCTCGCGAAGCACTCGGGCGTGCCGACGGTGAGCGTCACGGAAACGCAACCGGCGGGCAAGACCTTCCAGCAATGGATGCTCGCTCAACTCGGCGCGCTCGAGGCTGCGCTCGACGCGAAACAACCATGATCGAGGCAATGGCAACGGCAATGGCGTCGGCCCGCGGCTGCGCACTCGAACTCGAGCGCGTCACGATCGCGCTGGGCGGGCGCACGATCCTTGCCGATACCGATCTCACCGTTGGCGCGGGGGAATTCGTCGGCGTGCTCGGCCCCAATGGCGCGGGCAAAACCACACTGCTGCGCGCGATTCTCGGGCTGGTCCCACTCGCGCACGGAACGATCCGCATCGCGGGCGAGCCGATCGCCCGCGGCAACCCGGGCATCGGCTACATGCCGCAAGTGCGCAGCGCGCTTGCCGGCCGGCGGCTGCGCGGGCGCGACTTCATCGCCATGGCGGCGGACGGACATCGTTGGGGCCTGCCGCGTACCGATGCGGCCACGCGCGCCGAAGTCGAGCGGGTCCTGGATCTCGTGGACGGCCACGCGTTGGCCGAGCGCCCCCTGTCCGAGCTCTCGGGTGGCGAGCGGCAGCGGCTTTTGCTGGCGCAATGCCTGCTCGGCCAGCCGCGCCTGCTGCTGCTCGACGAGCCGCTCATCAGCCTCGATCCGAGCCATCAACGCGGCGTGGTGGAACTCGTGCGCCGCGTGCAGCGCGAGCTGGGCATCACTGTGCTCTTTTCCGCACACGAGCTGAACCCGCTGTTGAGCGCGCTCGATCGCGTGCTGTATCTCGGCAACGGTTCCGCTGCGCTCGGCACCGTCGACGAAGTCATCACTCGGCCGGTGCTGTCCCGGCTCTATGGCTCGCCGATCGACGTCATGCGCGTGAACGGACGCATTTTCGTCATGTCAGGCGACGTCGAAATCGAAAAACACGATCACGCGCACGAGGGCGAGCCGGGAGCCGGCAACGGGCACGGCCACGTCCATTCTCACGGGCATACGCACGATGTTTGAATACGACTTCATGGTCAACGCGTTCGCGGCATCGGGCATCGTTGCGGTGCTGGCCGGGATCGTCGGCTACTTCCTCGTCATGCGCGAGCAGACATTCGCGGGGCATGCCCTGTCGCACGTCGGCTTCACGGGCGCGACGGGCGCCGCGCTGATCGGCGTCTCGCCGCTCTGGGGGATGATTGCGTTCACGCTGGCCGCGGGGCTTTCGATGGGCGCGCTCGGCGAGCGGCTGGCCGGACGCGATGTCGCCATCGGCGTCGTGCTCTCGCTTTCGCTTGGCTGCGGACTGCTGTTCCTGCACTTCTTCACGGCGTACGCCACGCAAATCACGGCACTGCTGTTCGGCAACGTGCTCGGCGTCACGCATACGACGCTCGCCATACTGGCCGGCATCGCGGTGGCGAGCCTCGTCGCGCTCGGCGCAATCATGCGCCCGCTCGTTTTTGCGACGCTGCAACCCGAGCTCGCCGAAGCGAAGGGAGTCTCGCTGCGCGTCGTATCGATGCTGTTCCTGACGATCGCCGCGCTCGCCGTGGCGGCCTGTACGCAGATCGTCGGCGTGTTGCTCGTCTTCACGCTGATGGTCGGCCCTGCCGCCGCGGCGCAGAACATCTCGACGCGCCTTCGCAGCGGGATCGCACTCGCCGCGGCGTTTGCGCTGGCACAGGCGTGGCTCGGCGTGACGCTCGCGTTCTATACCGATTGGCCCACGAGCTTCTGGATCACCGCCCTCGCCGCACTCGTCTATCTGGCGAGTCTGCTCGCGCGACGCCGATCTTGACTTTCACTCCGCGCAAACCGATCATTCGCTCATCTGCAGAACAAAAGATCGACCCATCGCATTGAATCGGCGATTGGGGTCATATCTGACTGGATCGGAGACAAGCGATGGACAATGCGCAGCGCGGCGCTTCAAATGTAATCGTCCACCTCGGCGCGGGATCGTTTCACCGCGCCCATCAGGCGTGGTATCTGCATCGGCTGCAGCAGGCCAGCGCGCCGGGCGAGCCTCAGTGGTCGCTCACGGTCGGCAATATCCGCGGCGACATGAATGCCGTGCTCGACGCGCTGGCGGCGCAACACGGGCGCTATACGCTCGAGACCGTCACGCCGCAAGGCGAGCGCGCCTACGAAACGGTCGGCTCGATCGGCCGCGTGCTGCCGTGGTCGCCCGGGCTCGAGGCGCTCATCGAAGCGGGTGCCGATCCGGCATGCAAGATCGTCTCGTTCACGGTGACCGAGGGCGGCTATTACCTCGACGAACACGACCGGCTCGATACGGCCAATGCGGACCTCGCCGCCGATCTGCGCGGCGGGCGAACCACGATCTACGGTGCGCTCGCTGCCATTCTCGAAGCCCGCCAATCCCGCAATGCCGGCCCCGTCACACTGCAAAGCTGCGACAACCTGCGCAGCAATGGCGAGAGGTTCGAAGCGGGCATGCGCTCGTTTCTCGAGTTGAGCGGCCGCACCGCGCTCGCCGAGTGGTTCGAGGCCAACACGTCCTGCCCCAATTCGATGGTGGATCGCATCACCCCGCGCCCCACACCCGAAGTTCGCGAACGCGTGAAGGCGGCGACCGGTGTCGACGACGCCTGTCCCGTCATGGGCGAGGCCTTCATCCAGTGGGTCATCGAAGATCGCTTTTGCGCCGGGCGTCCGGCATGGGAGCGCGTCGGTGCGGAACTCGTCGAATCGGTGCTGCCCTACGAGGAAGCGAAAATCCGCATCCTGAACGCGAGCCACAGCTGCATCGCATGGGCCGGCACGCTCGCGGGGCTGACGTTCATTCATGAAGGCACGCACGACGCGCGAATCCGCCGGTTCGCGTACGACTATGTGACCGAGGACGTGATCCCCTGTCTCACGCCGAGTCCGCTCGATCTCGCCCGCTATCGCGACGTCGTGCTCGACCGCTTCGGCAACCCGTATATCCAGGACACGAATCAACGCGTGGCCGCCGATGGCTTTTCGAAGATTCCAGGCTTCATCGCGCCGACGCTGTCTGAATCCTTTGCGCGCGGCGCCGAGCCCAACGCCACGGCGGTCCTGCCCGCGCTCTTTTTCCGCTTTCTCGATCGCTGGCGCCAAGGCGCGTTGCCCTATACCTATCAGGATGGCGTGATGGACGAGGCCGCCGCGCGCGGCATGTTCGACGCGCCCGATCCACTGGCCGCTTTTTGCGCATCCCGGCTCCTGTGGGGTGGGCTGGCCGACACTCCGCCCCTCCTGGCCGCGTTGCGAAGCGCGCTCGAACGTGTCGACGGCTGGCTCGCCTCTCGCTGAATCGATGTCGGCAGGGCTCACCCCCATTGCAGTGCATCATTGCGCCCGGCTAAAGTAGCGCATCGCGCTTTTCGACTCCGAATCTGAAGGGCTCACAGCCATGTATCTCGGCATCGATCTCGGCACGTCCGAAGTGAAGGTCTTGCTGCTGGACCCGAACGGGCACGTGCTCGGCACGGCCGGCTCGCCGTTTTCCGTCTCGCGGCCGCATCCGCGCTGGTCCGAGCAGAACCCCGCCGACTGGTGGGAAGGCACCTGCATTGCGCTCGCGAAGCTGCGCGAGTCGCACCGCGAAGCGTTTTCGCAGGTGCGCGGCATCGGACTCTCCGGTCAGATGCATGGCGCCGTCTTGCTCGACGAGCAGGACCGCGTGCTGCGCCCCGCGATTCTCTGGAACGACATGCGCAGCGTCGACGAATGTGAAGCGCTGACCGCGCGCGCGCCGCGGCTGCATGAAATCGCCGGGAACCTGGCCATGCCGGGTTTTACGGCGCCGAAGCTGCTGTGGGTCGCGCGCCACGAACCCGAGCTCTTTCGCCGTACTGCTACCGTGCTGCTGCCGAAAGACTATTTGCGCCTCATGATGACGGGCGACAAGGTCTCGGATCCATCGGACGCCGCTGGGACGCTCTGGCTCGATGTCGCACGGCGCGACTGGTCCGACGAACTGCTCGACGCATGCGATATGAAACGCGCGCAAATGCCCCGCTTGGCTGAGGGCAGCGCCCCGTCCGGCGTGCTGCGGCGCGAGCTCGCGCATGAATGGGGGCTTGCCTCGAACGAGATCGTCGTTGCGGCCGGTGGCGGCGACAACGCGACGAGCGCCATCGGCATCGGTGCGACGGAGCCGGGCGACGGTTTCGTCTCGCTCGGTACGTCCGGGGTGCTATGCGTCGTCGGAGATCGGTTCCTGCCGAATCCGGCCTCGGCCGTTCATGCGTTTTGCCATGCCATTCCCGACCGCTGGCATCAGATGAGTGTGGTGCTGTCCGCGGCGAGCTGTTTGCGCTGGGTCTGCAAGCTGACCGGCACGGACGAGCCGACGCTGGTCGCCGAAGCTGCCGCGCTGCCGCCGGAGGCGCTCGCCGATGCGCCGATTTTTCTGCCCTATCTGTCGGGCGAGCGCACGCCTCACAACGATCCGTTCGCGCAAGGCGTTTTCTTCGGCATGACGCATGCGACCGATCGCGCACTGCTCGGCTACGCCGTGCTCGAAGGCGTGACGCTCGCGCTGGCCGACGGGCTCGACGCCTTGGCTGCCGCCGGGACCAAGCCCAACGCGCTCTCGCTGCTGGGCGGCGGTGCGCGCAGCGCCTACTGGGCGCAGTTGCTCGCCGATGCGTTATCGACTCCGACACGCCAGCATGGCGGCGGAGAAACCGGCGCGGCGCTCGGCGCGGCGCGGCTCGGATGGCTGGCGGCGGGCGGCGACCCGGCGCAGGCATTGGCCAAGCCGCCCATCGTCGCGGAGTTCGCGCCGAACGCCGAGCGGCATGCTCGATTGCGCAGGCGGCTCGATTCGTACCGGGCGCTCTATCGTCACGTGCGGCCGCTGTTCGATCCGGCACATCGGCAAGTCGCCTGCATGTAAGCGGCCCAAAACGTTTCTCAGTCCTACCGGCATCGCATCCGTGTCCAAATCCAACGACAAGCTCGAACTTGCAACCCGCGCGGCCTGGCTCTACTACGTAGCCGGCGATACGCAAAACGAGATCGCCGAGAAGTTGCAAGTCTCGCGCCCCGTTGCGCAGCGCCTGGTGGCATTCGCTGTCGAAAAGAATCTGATTCGTGTGCGCGTCGAGCATCGCTTGGCCGATTGCCTCGCGCTGGCCGCGCGCCTGTCGGAGCGATACGGCTTGTCGATGTGCGAAATCGCACCCGTCGACGACGACAGCCCCGAAGCCATCGGCCGCAAGCTTGCCGTCGCGGGCGCGCAGGTCATGGAACGCTATCTGAGCGAAGAAAAGCCGATGATCGTCGCCGTCAGCAGCGGCCGTACGCTCAAGGCTGCCGTCGATCAACTCGCGCAGATCGAGCGGCCGCAGCATCGGCTCGTCTCGATGGTCGGTGCGATCGCGCAAGACGGATCGTCGAACCGTTACGACGTCGCGCTGCATATCTCGGAGAAGACGGGCGGCAAGCACTTTCTGCTGCCGGCGCCGCTGCTTGCCGATAGTGAAGCCGAGCGGGCGCAGTGGTGCAACCACCGTCTTTATCGCATCGTCGAAGGGCTGTCCGCGCAAGCGGACGTGGCATTCGTCGGCATCGGCGACATCGGGCCGCAATGCCCGCTTCATGTCGACGGCTTCATCACCGCGGACGAAGTGCAAGAACTCACGCGCCTCGGCGCCAGGGCGGAAATGTTAGGGCTGCCGATCAATGACGCAGGCGCGCGCGTCGAATCGTCGACAGGGCGGCGCGTGACGAGCCTGCAGCTCGATGCGCCGCCCAAACGCCCGACGATCGGTTTTGCGGGCGGCCCGCGCAAGCATCGCGCGGTGCTGGCCGCGCTCAAAGGCGGCTGGCTCTCGGGGCTGGTGACCGATGAAGCGTGCGCGCGCGTGGCGCTCGGCGAGAGTGCTGGCGAGACGCGGCACGTGTCGGGGCGCTAGAGCGACATCGATCGCCTTTGGCGCCCCGCCCCCGCGGCTCACGCCGCCGACAGTACCTCGACGATCTTCCGATCGAACGCGTGGCCCTCTTGATCGAACAGATGGCAGTGCTCCGGGTCCGCGCCGAGCCTCAGCGCCTCGCCCCGCTCATGCCGCTCGAGCGGGGGAATGCGCGCGATCAGTCCGTCGGGCGCCACCGGAGAGTCCGCGTAAAGATAGGCGGCATCGCCAAGCGACTCGACCGCGGTCACCGTCGCTGCCACACCGAACTCGCTGCCACCCGCGGCGCGTACGTGCAAGTGCTCGGGGCGAACGCCGACCGTGACCGGCTCGCCCTCGCGTACGCCGCGCGGCTCCACGGCCACTTGTTGCATCTCGCCTGTTTCGTAGCGCACGAGCACGCCGTCGGCCCCTGAGCTCTGAACGACGCCTGCAAGGAAATTCATCTTCGGCGAACCGATGAAACCCGCCACGAAGCGGTTCGCAGGCGCGTGGTAAAGACGGTTCGGGCTGCCGACCTGTTCGACGTTGCCGGCGGACATCACGACGATCTTGTCGGCCAGCGTCATCGCTTCGACCTGATCGTGCGTCACGTAGATCATCGTGGTCTTCAAATCGTCGTGCAGCCGCGCGAACTCGAGCCGCATTTTCACGCGCAGCGCCGCATCGAGGTTCGACAGCGGCTCGTCGAATAGAAACACCTTGGGCTTGCGCGTAATCGCGCGCCCGATCGCCACGCGCTGCCGCTGGCCGCCCGACAGCTGCTTCGGTTTGCGGTCGAGCAGGTGATCGATATGGAGGATCTTGGCGGCATTGCGCACGGCCTCTTCGATCTCGGCCTTCTTCGTGCCCGCGAGTTTGAGGCCGAACGCCATGTTGTCGTAGAGCGACATATGCGGATAAAGCGCGTACGACTGGAACACCATGGCGATGCCGCGCTTGGCGGGCGGCACTTCGTTCATGCGCGCGCCGTCGATGGTCAGCTCGCCGCCGCTGATGTCCTCGAGGCCCGCGATCATCCTGAGCAGCGTCGATTTCCCGCAGCCGCTCGGGCCGACGAACACGACGAACTCGCCATCGGCGATATCGAGATTCACATTGCGCAGTACTTCGTTCTCGTCGTAGCGCTTCGCAATGCCGCGCAGGGTCACGCTTGCCATGATTCGTCTCCTTTCATATCGGTCGATGCCCGCGCGAACGCGTCGCCCGAGTCGAGCCATCGGTCGACGAGCGCCGGCAGGCGGCGCATGTCGTCGAATACGTGTCGTGCGCCCGCGGCCGTGAGCGCATCGAAGTGTTGATGAGTCGCGTGCCCGCCGCCGATGAAGCCGAGCGCCGTCATACCCGCGGCACTCGCGGCCGCGACCCCGGCCACGCTGTCCTCGATGACGAGGCATGCCTGCGGCGGCACGCCCAAACGATCCGCCGCGGCAAGGTAGACATCGGGTGCAGGCTTCGGCCGTGCGACGCGATCGGCGCAAAAGAGCCTGTCGCCGAAAAAGCGCGCGAGCCCGGTGCGCGCCAGCACAGCCTCAACGTAGCCCGTGTAGCTGTTGCTCGCGCAAGCCTTCGTCAGCGAAACAGCGTCGAGCGCCGCTTCGACGCCCGCCACCACGGGCGCGTCGCGCGCCGCGGCTTCGACACTGCGCCTGATCGCTTCGATTTCTTCGCCGCGCAACGTCTTGCCGAGCTCGGCCGCACTGTCGCCGAGCACGCGCTCGATACGCAGCCCCAGCAGCGGCATCACGACAGGCTCCACGTCGACATCGGGCCATCGCGCACTGAGCTCGGCGATCAGCATCTGTGCCGCGACCGCTTCGCTGTCGATGAGCACCCCGTCGCAATCGCAAATCAGCAGCCGGTCGGGGCGAGCAGGGATCGATCCCGTCATTTCACGGCTCCAAATGTCAAGCCGCGAACGAGCTGCTTTTGCGAAACCCAGCCGACGAGCAGAATCGGTGCGACGGCCAGCAGCGATGCAGCCGACAGCTTCGCCCAGAAGAGCCCCTCCGGGCTCGAGTACGATGCGATGAACACAGTCAGCGGCGCCGCATGCGAACTCGACAGATTGATACTCCAGAACGCCTCGTTCCACGAGAGGATGACGAGCAACAGCGCGGTGGACGCGAGCCCCGGCAGCGCCATCGGCGTGAGCAGATAGACGATTTCCTGCCAGGTCGACGCGCCGTCGATGCGGCCTGCTTCGAGAATGTCGCGCGGAATTTCGTTGAAGTACGTGAACGCCATCCAGACCGCGATAGGCAGGTTCATCAGCGAATAGACGATGACGAGGCCCCAGACCGTATCGAGCAGTCCCATGTTCTTCCAGAGCAGGTAGATCGGCACGAGTACGCCGACGGACGGCATCATCTTCGTCGAGAGCATCCACAACAGCAGCTTTTGCGTGCGCCGCGTTGGAAAAAACGCCATCGTGTAGGCGGCCGGCACCGCGAACGCGAGGCACAACAGCGTAACGCCGGCCGAGATCAGAATCGAGTTGCGCGCGAAAGCAAAGTAATCGCTGCGGGCAAAAACCTCCCTGAAACTGTCGAACGTCGGCGAAAAGATGAGCGAAGAGGCATAGGCGTCGCGCTCCGTCTTGAATGCGGTGATCGTCATCCAGAAGATCGGAAAGAACAGCGCGAGCGAGATCAGCCACGCGAATGTGCCCGGTATCGCGCGCTTGAGCGCGGCGAGCGACGGCAATGGCCAGCCCGTGCGGGCGGCAGGCAGCGTCGGATGGCTCATTTGTCGTACTCCCCTTTGAGGTTTTTCGCGAGCATGCGCACGAGAAAGAACGCGACGACATTCGCGAGCACGACGGCGAGAATGCCGCCCGCCGACGCGAGGCCGACATCGAACTGCTGCAGACCGAGCGCATAGATGAGGTACGACAGGATCGTCGTCGCATTGCCCGGGCCGCCCGAGGTCGTCGTGTAGATCTCCGCGAAGATCGACAGCAGGAAAATCGTCTCCATCATGACGACCACCGCAATGGCACGCCGCAGGTGCGGCAGCGTGATGAAGAAGAACATCGCGATGGGGCCGGCGCCGTCGATGCGCGCCGCTTCTTTTTGCTCTTCGTCGAGCGATTGGATCGCCGTGAATAAAATCAGAAACGCGAATGGCAGCCATTGCCAGGCGACGATCACGATGATCGAGAACAGCGGGTAGTCGGCCAGCCAATCGACGGGCTGCATGCCGAAAGCGCGCATCAGGTCGGCCATGATGCCGTAGACCGGATGCAGCATCATGTTCTTCCAGATGAGCGCGCTGACCGTGGGCATGACGAAGAACGGCGCAATCGCGAACAGGCGTGCAATACCCTGGCCGATGAATTTTCGATCGAAGAGTACCGCCATCAACACACCGCCGACGACCGTAATACCGAGCACCGACCCGATCAGCTCGAGCGTGTGCACGATCGAGGGCATGAACGCAGGGTCGGTGATCAGATAGCGGTAATTGTCGAGGCCGGCAAAGCCGGTGGCATCGGGATTGAGCAGGTTGTAGCGCGAGAACGAGTACCAGATCGTCATCGCGAGCGGAATCGTCATCCAGAGCACGAGGACCGCGACAGAAGGCATCGCGAGCCAGCGTGTCGGCAATGCGCGCCGCTCGGGACTCGGCACGGCGGCCTCGTTCTCCGCATGCGCCATGGGAAGGTGAAGATGTCGCATCGTTAAGGCCTCCTGATCTTCCGTCACCTCGTTACATCGGCCCGGCGCGTCTTGCACGGCGTGCCGGGCGGACGGCACGGGACCCGACGATGCGTATTGCACGTATCGCACGCATCGTCCGATCGATTACCGCGTTTCGGGTCCCGCTACCGCGGGTGCGTCTTGCCGGTTACTTTTGATAGCCCGCTTGCCGCACCGCGCGATCGGCCGCCGCGTTACCGGCCGCAAGCGCCTGATCGACGGACATCTGGCCCGCGAGCGCGCCCGAGACGCTCTGCCCGACCACCGTACCGAACGATTGAAACTCAGGAATGCCGACGAACTGCACGCCGGTGTAGGGAACGGGCTTCAACGTCGGGTGATTCGGGTCGGCCGTCTCGATCGCCTTCAGCACGAAGTCCGAGAACGGCGCCGCCTGCTTGTACTCGGCGCGCGCATACGTCGATTGGCGCGTGCCGGGCGGCACGGAAGCCCAGCCTTCGTCCTTGGCCACGAGTTCGATATAGGGCTTGCCCGTCGCCCAACCGATGAACTTCTTCGCGGCATCCTGCTGCTTGGACGTCTTCGGAATGGCGAGTGCCCAGGCCCACAGCCAATGCGAGCCGTTCGCCGTGACTTCCGTCGGCGCCGCGGCGAAGCCGATCTTGTCGGCCACCTGCGACTGCTGCTTGTTATAGAGCATGCCGGCAGCCACCGTCGCGTCGATCCACATCGCGCACTTGCCCGAGGACATCAGCGTCAGGTTTTCGTTGAAGCCGTTCGAGCTGGCGCCCGGGGGGCCATCCTTTTTCATCAGATCGACATAGGTGCTGACGGCCTTTTTCCATTCGGGCGTGGTCAACTGTGCGTGCCATTTCTCGTCGAACCAGCGGCCGCCGTAAGCATTGACACGCGTCGTCAGGTAGGCCATGTTTTCGCCCCAACCCGCCTTGCCGCGCAAGCAGATGCCGTAGATGCCGGCCGACTTGTCCGTCAGCTTGTCGGCAAATTGCGCGATCTGATCGTAGGTCGGATTCGGCGGCATGGTCAGGCCCTTCGCCGCGAACAAATCCTTGCGGTAGAACGTCATCGAGCTTTCCGCGTAAAACGGCAGCGCGTAGAGGGTACCGCCGGACGAGAGGCTGTCGCGCACGGGTTTGAGGACATCGTTCAAGTCGTAGTCGGCGGGCAGATTCGTCATCGGCGAGAGCCAGCCGCGCTTGCCCCACTGCGGAGCCTCGTAGGCGCCGATCATCATGACGTCGAACTGGCCGCTGCCCGTCGTGATATCGGTCGTGGCGCGTTGGCGCAGCACGTTCTCCTCGAGCACGACCCAATTGAGCTTGATATCCGGATTGGCCTTTTCGAACTCCGCCGAGAGCTTTTTCATCTCGAGCATGTCGGGATTGTTCACGACAGCGATCGTGACGGTCGCAGCCGATGCGGCGCTGGCGGCGCCTCCCGCCGCGCAAGCCAGCACAGCGGCGCCCAACGCCTTGTACGCAAAACGGCGGGCGGTACCGAATTCAGATTGCATCGTGTGTCTCCTAGTCTTGTACGTTGTAGGGAACTGCTCGGGCTCACGCCGCATCCGTCAGCCTTTGTTGTAGGCGCGCATGCGGCAAAGGTCTAGCTCATCCAGTTGCCGCCATCGACATTGAGTGTTTGCGCAGTGATGTAGTCGGCATCGGCCGAGGCCAGAAAAAGCGCGGCGCCCGTGAGATCGGCGGGTACACCCATGCGCCCGAGCGGCACGGCTTCGCCCACGAGGCGTTTTTTCTCGCCGAGCGGCCGGTTTTCGTAGCGGGCGAACAAGGCGTCGACGTCTTTCCACATCGGGGTGTCGATGACGCCCGGGGCAATGCCGTTCACGTTGATCTTATGGGGCGCGAGAGCCAGGGCAGCCGATTGCGTGTAGCTGAGGACGGCGGCCTTCGTGGCGCAGTAATGTGAAACGAGCGCTTCGCCGCGGCGGCCTGCCTGCGAGGACATGTTGATGATCTTGCCGCCCCGGCCCTGCTCGACCATGCGCCGGGCCACCGCTTGCATCATGAAGAACATGCCCTTCACGTTGACGGAGAACAGTTTGTCGAAGATGTCCCAGGATTCGTCGAGCAGCGGGCGCATATCGAAGATGGCCGCGTTGTTGAACAGGATGTCGATGCCGCCGAAGCGCTCGACGGTGCCGGCCACGATGCGTTCGATGTCCTCGCGGCGCGTGATGTCGGCGGTGACAGCATGGACGTGATCGGGGTGCCGTTCGACGAGCGAGGATATGGCATCGGCGGATTTGACGTCGACCAGCATACAGCGAGCGCCCTCGCTCACATACCGCTCGGCCACGGCCTCACCGATTCCGCTCGCGGCGCCCGTCACGATTGCCACTTTTTCGCGCAATTTCACGAAACGTCTCCGATTGGGTAATGAAGTGACCCGTTTTCTTTGCCGGTGAGCTATCGCTCAACGACAGAGCATTTGCTCGTTTGGTGATCGAATGATCGGATACGCGCTCGGGGCTGTCAAGCGTGAGGAAGCGGTTTCGATGTTGCAGTGCGGGAGAGGGCGTACTGAGGAAAGCGGGACGTGAAATCGCCTTTCGCCGAAATGCGAAAGGATCTTGGTCGAGGGAAAGTGGCTCCGTTGGGCTAACGGAGCGAATAGGCCAAGGCGGCTTAGCCCCGCGGCCCCAGCATGTCGTCCACCAACGGCACTGCGGCGAGCGCGAGTAGAACCGTTGCGAGGGGCACCGTCGATACGAAGCCGAGATGCTTGAAGCCGATCGCGCCCGCGAGCCCGCCGCAAATGAACGCGGCCAGCAATGAGGCCAGGAGCACCAGCTTCTGCCGATCACCGCGCACGAACAGCGGGTCGGGCGCCTCGTCGCCGCGCGACGCATTCCAGTAAAAGAGCTTGCCGAGTTCAATGCCGAGATCGGTGACGAGCCCCGTCACATGGGTGGTACGAATCTCCGCTTTCGAAATCTTCGTGATCATCGCGTTTTGCAGCCCCATCACGAAGCACAGCAGCGCCACGGTAGCCGGCACGAACAGCACCCGATGGCCCTCGAGGTGCGAGCCGAGCAGCCCGAAGCAAAGCAGTAGCACAGCTTCGAGCATTAGCGGCATGGCGTAGAGACTGGTCAGCGCACGTCTGCGGCCCCAGTTGATCAAGATGGCCGAAGTCGCCGCGCCGCAAAGGAACGAGAGCAAAGACGCCACGCAGGTCACCGCCGTCTCGATGCTGCCAAGCGCCAGAGAGTCGGCAAACGTGGAGGCGATCCCCGACATATGCGACGTGTACTGCCCCACGGCAAGAAAGCCGCCCGCATTGGCGGCGCCTGCGACGAACGCGAGCGAGCGCCCGAGCCGACGATTGGCTTCGTCGGTACGCTCGGGCATGGTGAACCCGCGGAGGTATTGAATCGGCATGCTGAACGGCTCGCGCGTCGTCGAAACGGCGCATAAAGACGCGCCGCTGAGACCGCGAAGGCACATGTCAAGCATTGGCGCGCAGCAAATCGTAGCACGCCGCCAATCGTCGCGCTGAGCCGTCTGTCTCAGGCTGGCGTGAGCGACAAGGCGCGGGCGTGATGCGCGATGTGATCTTCGATAAAGGTCTCGATGAAGTAATAGCCGTGATCGTAGCCCTCGTGCCGACGCAGAGTAAGCGGTTGTCCTGCCTTCAGGCATGCGGCTTCAAACACCTCCGGATGGAGTTGCTCGACGCGGAATTTATCCGCAAGGCCCTGATCGATGAGAATGCCTTCTTCGAAGCGTGCTGTACCGGCGCGCCCGACGAGATCGCTTGCGTCATATTGCCGCCAAGCGTCGCGATCGTCGCCCAGGTAGCCGGAAAACGCCTTTTGGCCCCATGGACAGCGCATCGGTGCCGAAATCGGTGCGAATGCCGAAACGGATCGATAAAGGCCCGGATTGCGCAACGCGAGTACAAGCGCACCATGCCCGCCCATCGAATGCCCGCAGATCGAGAGCCGGGCGCCGTCGATTGGCAGCTCGGCGAGCACCGCGTGGCGCAGCTCGTCACGCACATAGGAGTACATCTGGTAGTGCTTCGACCAGGGCTCGCGCGTCGCATCGACATAAAAGCCGGCCCCCACGCCGAAATCCCAGTTCTCGCTGTCGCCTTCGATATTGGCCCCGCGCGGGCTCGTATCGGGCGCGATGAGTGCCATGCCGAGCCGCGCGGCGAAGCGCTGTGCGCCCGCCTTGATGGGGAAAGTCTCTTCGGTGCAGGTCAGACCAGCGAGATAGAACAGCGCCGGCACACGGCCGTGCTGCGCGTGCGGCGGCAAATAGATCGAGAACTGCATCGGCAGTCCGATGGCCTTCGACTCGTGCCGGTAAAAACGCTGCTGCCCGCCATGGCAGGCGTGCGACGAGAGCAATTCGAGCATCGTGCGTCTCCTTGATGCGGATGCGGTTCAATGCGATTCAGTGCGATTCGGCACCGATCCGGAGCTCGGCGACCCGCGCTCCGGACCCGGCATCAATAGAGGACGACCGAGCGAATCGATTCACCCTTCTTCATCAGATCGAAGCCTTCGTTGATGCGCTCGAGCGGCAGCGTGTGCGTGATCAGATCGTCGATATTGATCTTGCCTTCCATGTACCAATCGACGATCTTCGGGACGTCGGTGCGTCCTCGCGCGCCGCCGAAGGCCGAGCCCTTCCATTCCCGGCCCGTGACGAGCTGGAATGGACGCGTGCTGATCTCCTGGCCCGCCGCGGCGACGCCGATGATGAACGACTGGCCCCAGCCCTTGTGCGTACACTCGAGCGCCTGGCGCATCAGTTGTACGTTGCCCACGCATTCGAACGAGTAGTCCGCGCCGCCGTCCGTCAGTTGAACGATCTGGTCTACCACGTTTTCGACGTCGTTCGGGTTGATGAAGTGCGTCATTCCGAATTTCTTCGCGAGTTCGACGCGCTTCGGATTGATGTCGACTCCGATGATCTTGTCCGCGCCCACCATCTTCGCGCCCTGGATCACATTGAGGCCGATTCCGCCGAGCCCGAACACGACCACATTGGCACCCGCTTCGACCTTCGCCGAATAGACGACCGCGCCGACACCCGTCGTCACGCCGCAGCCGATGTAGCAGACCTTGTCGAACGGCGCGTCTTCGCGGATCTTCGCCACTGCGATCTCCGGCACGACGATGTAGTTCGAAAACGTCGACGTACCCATGTAGTGGAAGAGAGGTTTGCCGTCGATCGAAAAGCGCGACGTCGCGTCAGGCATCAGGCCCTTGCCCTGCGTCGCACGAATCTTCTGGCAGAGATTCGTCTTGCGCGACAGGCAGAACTTGCATTCGCGGCACTCCGGCGTGTAAAGCGGGATCACGTGGTCGCCCTTTTTGAGCGTGCCGACGCCAGGGCCGACATCAACGACGATGCCTGCGCCTTCGTGCCCGAGAATCGCCGGAAAAATCCCTTCGGGATCGGCGCCGGACAACGTGTAATAGTCCGTGTGGCAAATACCGGTGGCTTTGACCTCGATCAATACCTCGCCCGCACGCGGTCCCTCGAGTTCGACCTCTTCGATCGTGAGCGGGGCGCCCGCCTTCCATGCGATTGCGGCTTTCGTTTTCATCTACACGTGCTCCTGAGTTGTTTCTTTGGCGTGGTTTGGTTGGCCCACAGGCCTTCGCCACGCGGCGACGGCCATGATCGCGCAAATCCGCCTCTCGCGCGAGCCACGGTGCGACGCGCGTCGATGATTTCTCGACATGCCAGAGCCTCTTTGCTCGAAGACTGGCATCACCGCTGGGCCACACCGAACCAGCTTTCCGTACGTCCATATAAATCGAGAAACCGCGCATACCGCGCGGCCAGCGCCGCATCGCCGCTCGGGCTCGCCACTGGCTCGGCGGGCGGCGCGAGCGCCGGCAGGTCCGCTTCGCGCCAGTGGCCGCTCGCCAGCCCCGCGATCAGCCCCGCGCCGCGAGCACCGACGTTGGGGCAATCGACAGCGTCGAGTTCGGCATCGAGCGCATCGGCAAGCAATTGCCGCCAGCGCGGATCGACCGAGCCGCCACCCGCCAGCCGCAGGCGATCGATCTTGCGCCCCGCTTGCGGCGGGCTTTGCCCCGCATCGGCGCGGATCGTATCGAGCCCCGCACGCAGCGCGAATGCGACGCCTTCGAACGCCGCGCGCATCATCGAGCCGCGCGTGTCGTCGAGGCCGAGGCCTAGCCAGCCGCCGCGCGCGGCCGGGTTCATCCAGGGCGAGCGCTCGCCGCTCAGGTAAGGCAGGAAGGTCACGGCTGAGCGTGTCGTCTCTGCGCTGGCCAGGTCAAACGCGTCCGCATAGGCAGCGGGCCAGTCAACGTAACCGAGCCAGGCGCGCACGTGCTCGAGCGCCACACCCACGTTCTGCATCGCAGCCATGCGGTACCACTGTCCCGTCGCCGTCCGATAGCGATGCAACCCGCGCGCGGGCCGGGGCTCGTTCGTCGCCAGAACCACGATCTGCCCTCCGCTGCCCGTGGTGACGAGCGCATCCCCGTCGTGCGCGAGGCCGCTGCCGAGTGCGGCGCTCGCCGTGTCGGCCGCGCCGACCGCAAGCGGAATGCCGGCTGGCAGACCGAGCGAGCGCGCCGCCTCGGCCGATAGCTCGCCCGCCGCCGCATACGAATGAGGCGCGAGCGGCGCGAACCACTGGCGCGGCAATCCCAGCGCGGCAATGCGCTCGTCGTCCCATGCCCCCGAAGCATCGGTAAGCGCGGTTGCGCAGGCGTCCGACGGATCGCTGAGTGCGGCTCCGCCCAATGCCACGCGCAGCCAATCCTTCGGTTGCAACGCCCAGCGCGTCGCGGCCGCCGCCCTCGGCTCGTTTTGCATGATCCACCGCAAGAGCGGCCCAGCCATGCCGGGCGCGACGGGATTCGGCTGCGGCTCGGGCCACGCATCGAGCAAGCCCGCGGC
>NZ_DASXWY010000046.1:0-10453 GCF_036503415.1 Trinickia sp.
AAGAACGCTTAGCTTGGTAGGCCGCCCAGCGACCCGGACGGAACTTGTTAGCACTCACGTGCAGCGAGTGCTAATTATATGGACGGGTTGCCCCGATTTCAAGAAGGGTCGGACGAGGAAGTGAGAATCGTTGATGTAAACCGTCGGGAAAACCGGCGCTCGCCCGCGCTGGGCGCTTTGTGGGCCGTGCTCTTCGGCTGAAAGACCAAATCCGGTCGGCCGGGTTAACCACCGCGCTGCTTGCCCGCAACACCGGTAGACAGACCGAGCCGCCGGTTGCTGCTCGCTCGAGGAGCATGTCAAGATTGCCGGCTTGATCGACTATGAGCATCCGGCGATGCCAATCAACTGCACTTTTTTGCTGAACGGTCAGCCTCTTACGTCGCTCTCGTGTTCCGGGGTTGGCACTTTCGCGGCCTTCTCCGGTATGCCGGCCGACCGAAATAATCCTGCCGCCGAAGGCAACGCCGAGTCCGGGCCGCTTCCACGGGGCCGGTACTACATCCTTGACCGTCAATCTGGCGGGCACCTAGGGTGGCTTTACGACTTCCTTCGGACTTACGGCTACGGCACCGACCGCAATGAATGGTTCGCGCTGTACAGGAACGACGGTGCAATCGACGATGTGACCTACGTCAACGGCGTACGACGAGGTGCGTTTCGATTGCATCCCATTGGGCCGCAGCGTCGCAGCGAAGGATGCATCGCGCTCGTCAACCCGGCACAATTCCAACAGCTCAGCGCGTACCTGAGAAGCGGCGGACCAACGCTTACGGTTCCCGGGACGAGTGCAAAGGCTTACGGCACGCTGGAGGTTCGTTGATGAAGCTTGTCCGCTACGGCGCCAATATGTTGGCAACCGTTGTCATCGGCTTCGCGCTGTCCCGGTTCATCGCCAGCCTACCCTATGAATTCCCACCGTTGCCGGCGTTGATTGCGCTAGTCATGCGCAAATTTGGGATCGATACGGTCACCAACGCAGATGACATAGAGACGGTCGGATTGCTCGTAATTATCGTGCTGTCTCTCGTTGCCGCTGCGCTGATAGTCTGGCTGCTGAATCTGGCGTTTCACCGCTGGCGGGTTGCGCGCCGCTCGTGACGACCCGCGCCTTCATCGGCGCGGTCCGCCCTTGAAGCGGGTCCTCCGATTGCTGCTCTATACGAACACGGCGGCTTGTCCCGCCGAGGAGCCGATGATGAGTGCGATCGATCGAGAGCTCGGGCACGCCTTTGCGGTTGCCACGGTTGCATGGGCCTGCCTGGCCGGAGTCAGCCCGGCCCAAGCACAAAGCCAAAGCACGCCGAGCAATGCCAGCGCGTCCATGGTCCAGCCCCCACAGCCCCCCGCAAGCGGAGTGAACGCTCACAACCCCGACAACATGCCGGTCAAGCGCCCCACCAAGCCAACGAACGACCCGATCGCGCGGCGACCACCAGCAAGCGCCGCACATGCGAAATAGCGGCCCGCATTTCGTCGTCGCGCCGGTAGGCAGATCTCGTCACAAGACGGCGG
This sequence comes from Trinickia sp., assembly GCF_036503415.1. Lineage (GTDB taxonomy): Bacteria > Pseudomonadota > Gammaproteobacteria > Burkholderiales > Burkholderiaceae > Trinickia. Next base: position 1,516 of record NZ_DASXWY010000046.1, read on the forward strand.
AGCGTAGCGCACCAGCCCCGGCGACGGGGCCGGACCCAGCCTGATATGACGTGGGCCGCGAGCATCCATTGGGGAATGTCGCGAGCCGGGCAAATGGCGGGCGGCGCGCAACACGCCGCCCGATTGCAGCTTCGACCGACGTCAGTCCGAATGCTTCTCGGCCGAGTTCGTGATGGCGTGCCCCCCCTTCGAGAGGTCTTCTCCCGCCCCCGCAACGGTATGGCAGGCTGTCAGCGCCGCCGTTGCGGCAAGTACCAGAAGCGCGATGAGTCGTTTCATGGAAATCCTCCCTTTGCGAGCCGAGTCGCCCGACGTTTGAGTAACGGGTCTTCAGCAATCGTCGTGCCGATCCCCGGCCTCCTAGTGCGGCACCTCGTCCTCCGTCTAGTTATCAGACATAAGATGACGTACATTACCGTCATCAATAACAGTGAGGAGAATGGATATGCCGAGACGTTTTTCAATGCGCGTGGCGCTAGCCGGCCTGATGGCATGCGCACTCGCCGGCACCGCGCATGCAAGCAGCACTTATGTCTACGTCTCGAACGCCGACAGCCAGGACATCTCGGCATTCAAACTCGATGAACGAGAGGGCGCGCTCACATCGATCCAGACGCTCGCGGTCGGCGGCACGGCCATGCCGATGGCACGTTCGCCGAACCGGCCGTACCTTTATGTCGGACTGCGCTCGAAGCCGTACAGCGTGGCGACGCTGTTCATGAATCCGCTCGACGGCACGCTCACGCGGATCGGAACCGCGGCGTTGCCCGAGAGCATGGCTTACATTTCCACCGACGCCACGGGCCGCTTCCTCTTCGGCGCATCGTACGGCGGCAACCTGCTGTCGATGAGCCGCATCGATGCGAAGGGCATGCCTGAAGATGCGCTTCAAACCGTCCCCACGGGACCGATGGCCCACGCCATTCGTACCTCGCCCGACAATCGGTACGCTTTCGCTTCGGTGCTGGGCTCGGACGCCTGGCTGAAGCTCGCGCTCGACGGCGACGCCGGCACGCTCACGCTCGACCCGAAGCCGGCCTTCTCGCTGCCGCACGGCTCGGGGCCGCGCCACTTCGTGTTCTCCGGTGATGGACGCTTCGTGTATCTGATCGACGAACTCGACGGCAAACTCCATGTGCTGGCCTTCGACAAGAAGGCCGATACGGCACGGCCCGTTCAGACGATCTCGATCCTCCCGACCGGGTTCGCCGGAAAACCGTGGGGCGCGGACGTCCACCTGACGCCCGACGGCAAGTTCCTCTACGTATCCGAGCGCACATCGAGCACGCTCGGGGGCTACCGCGTCGATCGCCGCTCGGGCAAGCTGCAACGTATCGGAACATGGCCGACTGAAAAACAGCCGCGCGGTTTCGGCATCGACGCATCCGGTCAATATCTGTTCGCGGTTGGACAACTCTCGAATCATTTGACCGAGTATCGTATCGATCGCAAAACCGGCGCACTGACGGCCAACGGCGGTGCACAGACGGGAAAGAACCCGAACTGGGTCGAAGTGGTCACGTTCGAGTAACGCAGACGGCATCGGCAAAGCCGGCACGGGCCGCCCATGGCGCGCCGGTGCCGGTCCATGCGCTCTACTCGCCCACCGAATGTCCGTCATCTGACGACCGGCGGGCGTGACTAGCTATAATGAATAGGCATTCGCACTCATAAAATGCTGTCCCCACGAGGTACATCGATGTCCGCGCCGCCCACCACTGCCGTCCCACAAAGACGGGCTCGAAACCTGGCGGAATTCGTCGTCAGCCGCTTGACTGAGCAAATCGAGGCAAGCGTCCTCAAGCCCGGTGACAAGCTTCCGACGGAATCCCAGCTCATGGAAACGATGAGCGTCAGCCGCACCGTCATCCGCGAGGCCATTTCCCGTTTGCAGGCCGCAAAAGTGATCGAGACGCGCCATGGCATCGGCAGCTTCGTGCTCGAGCCGAGCAAACAATCGATTGGCCTCGAAGTGGTCCCGGGTACGACGTTACGCGACGTGCTGGCAATTCTCGAGTTGCGCATCAGCCTGGAGACGGAATGCGCGGGGCTCGCCGCGCAACGGGCGAAGTCGGCCGACATCGCGCGCATTCGCACCGCACTCGATACGATCGCGGCCAAGCGCGCGAATGCCTCGGACAGTGTGGAAGCGGATCTCGACTTTCATGTCGCGGTGGCGCAGGCCACCGGCAATCGCTACTTCGTCGATATTCTCGTGCAGCTCGGCACGGCATTGATTCCGCGCGAGCGCGTCGACTCCGCCAGCATCGCGCGCGAAGACCCGAGCGCCTATCTCTCGCTCGTGAACCGCGAGCACGAAAGCATCTTCGACGCGATTGCGCGGCGCGATGCCGAAAGCGCGCGCGCGGCCATGCGCATGCATCTTTCGAACAGCCGCGAGCGCTTGCGCCGCGCGAATCAGCACGCGGCGACGCAATTCGACTGAACGCGCTGTATCAGGCGGCAGCGAGCCTGAAGGCGGCGACGGCGGAAGCCGTGGCTTGCGCCTGCTGCTCGAGCGCGCCGGCCGCGGCCGCCGATTCCTCGACGAGCGCAGCGTTTTGCTGGGTGACTTGATCCATCTGGCTGACGGCGTCGCCGATCTGGGCGATGCCGATGCTTTGCTCGGCCGTGGCCGCGGTGATTTCGGCCATGATGCCCGCGACCTCGCTCACGGCCGTCACGATCTCGTTCATCGTCTGCCCGGCCTCGACCACGAGCGTGTTGCCGTTTTTGACGTCCGCGACCGACGTGCCGATGAGCGTCTTGATCTCATGGGCCGCGGCGGCGCTGCGCTGCGCGAGCGCGCGCACTTCGGACGCGACCACCGCAAAGCCGCGCCCGGCCTCCCCAGCCCGGGCCGATTCGACGGCCGCATTGAGTGCGAGGATGTTCGTCTGAAACGCGATGCTGTCGATCATGCCGGTGATATCGGCAATCTTTTGCGAGCTTTCGGACACCGCGTTCATCGTCTGCACCGCGCGCGCGACGACATCGCCTCCGCGCGTCGCGACCTGCGCGGCACTCGACGCGAGACTGCTCGCCTGCTGCGCGCTATCGGCATTGCGCTTGACGGTCGAAGTGAGCTGCTCCATGTTCGCCGCGGTCTCCTGCAGCGACGCGGACTGCTGTTCCGTCCGGCTCGAAAGATCGAGATTGCCGGCGGCGATCTCCCGCGCGGCAGTGTGAATCGCATCGCAATTCGTGCGTACGTCCGAAACGGTCCGCCATAACCCGAGCCGCATGCGCCGCATGGCGCCGAACAACTGGCCGACTTCACTCTTGCCGGCCTCGGGTACCTCGACGGTCAGATCGTTCGCGGCAATCCGGTCGAGCATATCGACCGCCTGCCGCAGCGGCCCGAGCACGATGCGGCGAAGCGCGAAATGCGTGGCGATGATGAGGGCGAGCGCGAACGATACGCCGACGATCACCATGCCGAGCACCCACTTGAACTCCGCCTCGCCGCGCTCGGCCGAGGCATCGGCCAGCGTGCGCGCAAGCTGCTGAAACTTCTCCACAGCCGCCGAATAGGCGATACCGGCGTTCCGGATGTCCCCGTCGTTGATCGTCACGTAGGCCCCAGTGTCGTCATTTTGCAACGCCACGAATGCCGCTTTCAGGTGGGTTGCGAGCTGATCGGACGCATTGAGCAACTGTTGTTTTAACGCGTCATCCTGCCCGTCGAACCGGTCCGCACGGCGAAACGCCTCCGTTTCCTCGGCGGCGCGGTCGATCGTGGTCTGGGCGCTCTTGAGCGCCGAGTCGCGCGTGGCCTTGTCGTTGTTCTCTTTGAGCGCGGCGTAGGCGCGCGTGAGCGCCGAGCGGGTGCGCGTGGTGTCTTTGTAGCCGTCGTTGGCGAGAATGACCTGACGCGCGACCTGGCGCTGGAAGCGGGCGTTGCCGTTGGAGCGATCGAGTGCCACCACGCCCACTACTCCACCCACGATGATCATGACCGCGAAGACGATCAATACCGCGAGCAGGCTGTGTCGCACTGTCCAGTTGCGCATCTTGTGTCCCCCGTATTACGTCGATCCCCTATTTATCGGTCCTGTCAGGGTTTTCTTGAATGACTTAAATCAAGCCCGGGCGTTGGATAGTCGACGGAAATACGCGGCGGCGCACATCATACGTTGTCTTACAAGCAGGAGCTAGCGGGTTAATACGTAGTAGTTTCCCTAGTATGCCCGCCCCGGGGTCGCCCCGACAATTTTACTGGCAGTTACAGTCATACGATGACATATAAGTACCGGTGCCAGCGGCGCCGGTATCGATAAGAAGTCCCTCTCAGCACCCGGAGATCTGATGAAGAAGAAAGTACTCGCCACGATGGTGGCCGCAGCCGCGACGAGCCTCGTTGCTGGCGCTGCGCAAGCGCAAAGCAGCGTTACGCTCTACGGTATCGTGGATAACGGCTTCGCCTATGTGAACAACGTCGCTCCTTCGACGGGCGCGACGTCGGGCGGTAAGTCGCTGGTCAAGATGAACAACGGCGTGTGGGCGGGCAACCGCTTCGGCCTGAAGGGCAGCGAAGACCTCGGCGGCGGTACGAAGGCCATCTTCACGTTGGAGCAAGGCTTCAACATCATGAACGGCACGCAAAGCACGGCCGGTCTCGAATTCCACCGTCAAGCCTGGGTTGGCCTGACGAACGACGCCTTCGGTACGGTCACGATGGGCCGTCAGTACACGCCGTACTACACGCTGCTCTCGCCGTGGAGCCCGACGACGTGGCTGACCGGCGCATTCGGCGCGCATCCGGGCGATATCGACTCGCTCGATACGAACTACCGGACCAACAACCAGGTCATCTACACGTCGCCGAACCTCTACGGCTTCACGTTCAGCGGCGGCTACGCGTTCGGCGGCACGCCGGGCAGCGTCGCAGCGAACTCGGTGTGGAGCGTGGCTGCGCAATACAAGAACGGCCCGTTCGGTATCGGCGTCGGCTATCAGAACATCAAGAACGCCAACGGTGCTACGTGGACGTCGGCGGCGAGCAACAACGGTGCTGAAGAAGCCGTGTCGGCCATCAACAATGGCTACAAGACGGCTGTCGCTCAGCGCCGCCTCGGCGTGACGGCCGGCTATCAGTTCACGCCGGCGTGGGACGTGTCCGCGTCGTACACGAACGTGGTCTACGTGCCGGGCGCCGGTTCGACGTTCACGAACGAAGCCGTGTTCAACACGTTTGGCGCTGTGCTGCACTGGAAGGCGACGGCTGCTCTGGACCTCGCTGCAGGCTACAGCTACACGGCCGCATCGGAAGCCAACGGCATCACGAGCGCTGCCAAGTACCACCAGTTCAACCTGTCGCAGTACTACGCACTGTCGAAGCGCACGGGCTTCTACGTGATCGAAGCGTACCAGCACGCCACGGGCAAGACGCGTAACGGCGCAGCGATCATCAACGCAACGGCACAAATCGGCGACGGCATCAGCGCGTCGGCGAGCCAAAACCAAGTTGCGATCGGCGCAGGCATCATCCACCGCTTCTAAGCAACAACGACTGCGCGGCATCGGTTATCGATGCCGCGCTGCTCAAACTTCGGTGCGAGCACTTGAACGCCAGAGTCTCACGACTCTGGCGTTTTTCTTTGTAAACAGCGCCGCCTCGCGTACTGCGCGCGATCAGAAGAACCCAAGCGGCTTGGCGTCGTAACTCACGAGCAGACACTTCGTTTGCTGGTAGTTCGACAGCGCGATCTTGTGGGTCTCGCGTCCGATGCCCGACTGCTTATAGCCGCCGAACGCCGCATGTGCCGGGTACAGGTGATAGCAATTGGTCCATACGCGACCCGCTTCGATCTCGCGGCCCATCCGGTACGCGCGCGTGCCGTCGCGCGTCCAGACCCCCGCACCGAGTCCGAAATACGTATCGTTGGCGAGTTCGATCGCTTCAGCTTCGTCCTTGAACGTCATCACCGACGCGACCGGCCCGAAGATCTCCTCCTGGAATACGCGCATCTTGTTGTTACCGAGCAGCATCGTCGGCATCACGTAGTAGCCGCTCGACAGGCCTTCGGCAGGACTCCTTCGCTCGCCGCCCGTCAGACATTGCGCGCCTTCCCCGCGGCCGATGTCGATATACGACAGGATCTTGTCGAGCTGCTGCTGCGAAGCCTGCGCGCCGATCATCGTCGACGGATCCAGCGGATGGCCGGCCTTGATCGCCTGCACCCGGGTGATCGCCTTTTCGATGAAGCGCTCGTAGATCGATTCCTGGATCATCACGCGTGACGGGCAGGTACAGACTTCGCCCTGGTTCAGCGCGAACATCGCGAGGCCTTCGAGCGCCTTGTCGAGGAACGCATCGTCGCGATCGAGCACGTCGGCGAAGAAAATGTTCGGGCTCTTGCCGCCGAGCTCGACCGTGGTCGGAATCAACGTCTCCGCTGCCGCACGCATGATGTGCTTGCCCGTCGGCGTGGAGCCCGTGAAGGCCAGCTTCGAAATGCGGTTGCTCGTGGCCAGCGCTTCGCCCGCCTCGCGGCCGAAGCCGTTCACGATGTTGACGACGCCGGCCGGGAACAGATCGCCGATGATCTGCATCAGCACGAGGATCGAAGCCGGCGTCTGCTCCGCCGGTTTCAGCACGACGCAGTTGCCCGCCGCGAGCGCGGGGGCGAGCTTCCATGCCGCCATCAGCAACGGGAAGTTCCAGGGAATGATCTGGCCGACGACGCCCATCGGCTCATGGAAGTGGTACGCGACGGTGTTGTCGTCGATCTCCGAAATGCCACCCTCCTGCGCGCGAATGCAGCCGGCGAAGTAGCGCAGATGATCGACCGCGAGCGGCAGGTCGGCGGCCATCGTCTCGCGCAGCGGCTTGCCGTTGTCGATCGTTTCGGCCACGGCCAACAGCTTCAGATTCCTCTCCATCCGATCGGCTGCCGCGAGCAGCAGGTTGGCACGATCGGTCGTCGAAGTCTTGCCCCAGGCGCGACGCGCCTTGTGAGCCGCATCGAGCGCGAGCTCGACGTCCGCTGCGCCGGAACGGGGAATGCGACAGAACGGCTTGCCGTTGATCGGCGAAACGTTTTCGAAGTACTCTCCTGCAACGGGCGGGACCCACTTGCCGCCGATGTAGTTCTCGTACTGCTGAAGGTACGGATACTCGATGTCGAGTCCCAGCTTCTTGAGGTCCAACATGTCCATCGCGTGTCTCCTTGAATCCAAAATTGTGTTGGGTTGTGTGCCATCCGGCGGCGAGCTCAACGAGGCAACATGTATGCCCACGTATCGCAAGGCCGCCTGGACATCGATACAGACCTGCATCGACCGGCGCCGACTGCAACAGTGTTCCAAGCTGCATCGACGACCGTTCCAATTTGGAACAACCGAAACAAGTGGAACAACCGGAACGGTCGAACGAACCGATCGCCGCGCGTGCGATCGATCATTGCCCGGGCCCCGCATTGAGCGGCGTCACCGACGCGCGCGCGACATCGGCCGTGAGCTTCTCGGTTTTCGGTCGATACCCGTTCGAATAGAGCAGGAACGCCATGATGTCGGCGTAGTCCTGCGGCTTGAGCTTGCCCGGGCGGTCTGCCGGCATATTCGTGGACATGTAGCCAAAGATGCCTCCGATCGTGAGGTGGGAATTGCTGGCCGGGGCGAACGCGGGACCGGTCAACGCCGGCGCCGTCACCCCTTGCAAGCTCGCGCCGTGACACTTGGCGCACGCGCTCGCGTAAAGACGCTTGCCGTGTTCGATCTGCGCATGGTCGAACGAAGGTGTTTCGCCGGGGGATACCGCCGCCACGCGCACAAAAGCGCCTCCCGTCGATGGATCGTAGGTAGCGGCGCGCACTGCCCCGAAGGCATACCGCGCGGCACCATCGCGATAGGCAAGCTCCGCCCTATGCACCGGCCGATCAGCCGCCGCCTCGGCCAATGCCGGGAGATCCCAGTCGCGCGTGAGCGCGGCGAGCCGGCCATCCGCTTGCATCGCCGCCAACGCCTTGTCGATGCGTTCATGCAGCCCGGCTCGCTTCGCATCGAATGCGAAGACCAATTGCCACTGCGCGTAGACCGAGCGCGTCGCGCCGAGCTCGAAGCGTTGCTCGGGGTGCGAGCGTCGATAGGCCACCACAGCGGGGTACCAGACGATCGCGCGCTGAGCGCGGCCGCCCGCGACCGCCGCGACGGTCAGCTCCGGCGTGTTTTCGAGGTCGAGCCGCGCACCGCTGAACTGCTGCACGGCGATCAGCTGCGCGGGGCTCGCATAGGTCGCGGCCACCACATTGGCCGGGCGAGGCGTCGACGACGATGCGGCCATGCTCAGATCGACATAGTCCGCCCGCAAATAGCCGCGCGAGAATTGCAACTCGGGGCTCGCGGCGTTGGCAGTCGGCGAGCGCGGAAAGCCCGCAATCACGTCGCAGCGGCTCGCGAGCGCGCGGCGCAGTTCCTTGAGCGAGACGCCGTCGTCGTCGCTCGAGCCGAGCGCATCGCTGACGATGGACGCATCGATTCGCGCGCGCTTGAATGCTTCGCGCGCGACGGCACGATCGAGACTGGCCGAGGGGCTGCCGGGGAATGTACAGACGCGCACGGCCGCGGGGACCGGCGCGGAGGCGAGGAAAGCGCCGGCAGCGAAGACGCTTGCGGCTGCGAGAGGCAAAGAGGAGATTTTCATGGCGATGCTACCGATGAATGCGTGAGGCGGTGCCGCGAGTCATGCGCCGAATACAGTGCAGACTCGCGACAGATAAAGACTGCGATGCCGAGGACCGGTCAGCTGCGGCCGAGCGCGAAGACGTAGAGCGTGCCGCCGCGCGGGACCTTCTCGGCGATCTTCGCCATCGGGCCGCCCCAGATCGGATTCGCGCCGCCGTAGCCGGCCAGCACGGCGACATACTCCTTGCCGTCGACTTCGAAGATCGACGGCTGCGCGATGATGCCGCTCGCGAGTTTCGGGCTTTGCCAAAGC
>NZ_DASXWY010000047.1:0-1679 GCF_036503415.1 Trinickia sp.
GCACGAATCCTCGTAGACATCTGAAACCGCTGCGCATAGACAGCGTAGATGTCAGCGCTCGGCGTGTCATACCCCGGCAAAACGGCGACGAGCCGTCCATCGGCCAGGTACTCATCGATGTCCCATTCGGCGCGCATGAGGATGCCGTGACCGTCGAGCGCCCACTTCACGGCAATCTCGCCATCGTTTGTCGTGAGGTTGCCGTTGATTCTCACCGTTTCCGTCTTGCGCGCAGCCCCTCTCCCCGACGTGAGCCGCCATACACCGTAGGCTTCGTCGCCCTGGCGAATGCCGATACAGTTGTGCTTCGCCAGATCGCGCGCGCTCGCCGGCATACCGTGCGAGGCGATATAAGACGGCGCTGCGCATAGAAGCCTGCGATTCAGCGCGAGCCTGCGGGCCACCACGCGTGTATCGGGCGGCTCGCCGAAGCGGATGCAAACATCGAAAGTGTCCTCTGTCAGCGGCGGCGGCGTTACCGAGAGCTGAAGCTGCACCGATACCTGCGGGTACTGCATGACGAAGCGCGATATCGCCGGCCCGATATGGCTTCGCCCAAAACCGAGCGTCGCATTGACGCGCAGCAATCCCTTCGGCGTCTTTTTGACGCTACCGAGCAATTCCGAGAGCTCGCCTATCTCGTCGAGAATGCGGCGCGCATGCGCGAGATAGAGTTCGCCTTCCGGCGTCAGCATCATGCGCCGAGTGGTGCGATTGACGAGCGCAACACCGGCGCGCCGCTCCATCTGAGTGAGCCGCTTGCTGACGGCAGCCGCTGTCAGTCCGAGCTCGCGCGCGGCGGCACTGAGGCTCCCCGAAGCCGCGAGCGTCGAAAAGAAGCTCAGATCGGACGGAAGAACGGTTTCCGACATGGCACGACTTGTGAATTTAAGTTAAGAATGCTTTGAGTTTAGCATCGGCTACTGCACTGGAGGTTGCGTTAAGTTTGGCGTCCTGAACACAACGTTTCGAGGACGCAACATGAAGACGTACCGTATCGCGGCGATTCCCGGCGACGGCATAGGCAAGGAAGTGATCCCCGCCGGCAAACAAGTGCTCCAAGCGCTCGCGAAGACCACCGAGCGGTTCGCATTCGAATTCGACGACTTCGATTGGGGCGCCGACTACTATCGCAAGCACGGCGTCATGATGCCGCCCGACGGTCTTGACGCGCTGCGCGGCAAGGATGCCATCCTGTTCGGCTCCGCCGGAGATCCCGACGTTCCCGATCACATCACGCTGTGGGGACTACGCCTGAAAATCTGCCAGGGGCTCGATCAATACGCGAACGTACGGCCCACGCGCATTTTGCCCGGCATCGATGCGCCGCTCAAACGATGCAGGCCGGAAGACCTCGATTGGGTCATCGTGCGGGAGAACTCCGAAGGCGAGTACTCCGGCATCGGTGGGCGCGTGCATCAAGGTCATCCGATCGAGACGGCGACGGATGTATCGATTCTCACGCGCGCCGGCGTCGAGCGCATCATGCGGTTCGCTTTTCGGCTTGCCCGGTCGCGCCCGCGCAAGCAACTCACCGTCATTACCAAAAGCAACGCGCAGCGACACGCGATGGTCATGTGGGACGAGGTGGCGCTTCAGATTTCGACAGAGTTTCCCGACGTCAAGTGGGACAAGGAACTCGTCGACGCTTCGACGGCACGCATGATCAATCGGCCGGC
>NZ_DASXWY010000048.1:0-1682 GCF_036503415.1 Trinickia sp.
GACCATGGATATCCGATCACATTCGCGTCCCAAAGAAATACAAGACTTCATAGACGGAGCCAGGGTGCTCTTCGCGGCCGAGACGCTGACAAAAGAGGCCCGCGCATTGGCGGTTCAGATATTCGCGCTGCTCGAGCGACATGGCGAGATTCGCTTGGAGACACGCGAGCGCTTTCCCGCTTGCGATTGGCTCGATAGCACGCTCGAGCCGTATCTGGGCGCGGACAATGCATTCGGCCAAGTGGCGCGAAGCATCAAAGCGCTCGAACCGTATATCGGCTGGTCCCGGCGGATGACCGTTGCGAATGCGAGCGAGAATTTTCTGGAGGGCCATGCGAACGGCACGATCTGCGGCCCAGGCGGCACCGAGGATCGGTCCGATCTTCAGCTCGGCTTTACGATCATGAAGCCAGATGTCCGGTACCCCGATCACGGTCATCCGCCCGAGGAAGCGTATGTGTTGATGACCGCCGGGCAATTTCGCAAGGATCGGGGACCATGGCTGTCGCCAGGGATTGGTTGCGGCATTCACAATATCCCCGGCGCGATTCACGCTGTGCGCTCGGACGACAATCCATTCCTGGCTTTGTGGTGTCTTAAGGTCTGACCTATGGCGCTCTCGCCCCACATGCACGGATCACCAGGGCCACGACATCGTCGGTCAGCGCTGCAAACGCTTTTTTCGACAGCGCACGTTTGCCTGAAAGCGCCTTGATCTGCGCATCGAAATCAGCGTAGTGCTGCGTGACAGCCCAGATCAAATAAAGCAGTGCACGCGCATCGATCGGTGCGAGCAGCCCGCGCGCAATCCAATCGTTGATGACGACGACGCGCGTTTCCATCCACGGCTTGACGCGTTCCGAAAGAATATCCTGCATATGCATGGCGCCTTGAATGATCTCGCTGGCCCAGACCTTCGATCCGAGTGGGCGGCGTTGCGAGAGCGCCATCTTCGCTCGCACATATCCTTCTATCGCTTCGACAGGGTTGTCGCTCGAATCGAACGTATTGGCCGCGCAATGCCATTCCTCGAATACGTCGTCCAGCACGCGGCGATAGAGCGCTAGTTTCGTCGGAAAGTAGTAGTGCACGTTGGCTTTCGGCACGCCGGCACGCTCGGCGATCATGGCCGTGCTCGCCCCCTCGAGGCCTCGCTCGGCAAACACGGCCTCGGCGCAAGCGAGCAAATGCGCTTCGTTGGACAGCCGGATATGTGCCTTGCGGCGTCGCAATATCGGTGGGTCCGATTGCGCGTCGGAGTGTTCGGCCATCGCCGCCCGTCGGTCGTCGATCTTCATGTAAGCGCCTTGTTCGATCCTATGCCGCGTCCGGTCCCATTGTAGTCGTCAGCGGTCTCGTCATCGCCCGAATAAAGAAAAGATTGCAAAGTCGAGGCCAATGTTCTAAAACCTGTCCAATCGGACAGGATTCGATCCGCATTGAAACGATGAAATCGATGAAGCACGTACTTCAATGCAATGCGCGATTCCGATGCGCTGGTCAGGCATGCCAATCGTCCGATTTCGATAAGGAGCGCGTCCGATGAGCACGAGTGCAATGACAGAGCGCGGCATCGATACGTCGATGAAGGTCAACGGCCAGCGCCTGTGGGACAGCCTGATGACGATGGCGAAGATCGGCGCGACAGCGAAAGGCGGTGTATGCCGCCTTGCGCTGACCGA
>NZ_DASXWY010000049.1:0-42270 GCF_036503415.1 Trinickia sp.
TCCAGGTGATCGGAGACATCGCGAAAATACGTGCTCATTCCGAGGCAGATGCGCGGAATGCGGCCGCCCGACAGCTTGCTGACGCCCTCCAGCAATGGAGCGATGTGATGCTGTAAGGTGACGAGCTTGCGCTTGAGCAAATACAGGTCTTCGATGATCGCGCGCGATGCCGCGAGACTGTGCTTTTCGAAGATCCGGTCTTCGATCTCCTCGAGCTTCGCACCCAATGCCTCGAGCACCGGAAAATAACGATCGACGATATTGTCGATGAGCGCATACAGCACGAAGGCCGAGCCCTCCTTCAGCAAATGCGGCTCGTGCTCGCAACGCGTACGGACATCCTGGAAGCCGTGACGCGTCCGGTTGCGCACGGAGAGCACATAGTTGGGCCCGACGAATACATCGATCTCGCCGACCAGCAGTTCGTCGTCGTCACCGGTTTCGATCGTATGCAGCACGGCGAACAGCGAGTCTCCATACTCTTCGATCTTCGGACGCTGATGCCCATGGCGCACGTCCTCGAGCGCAAGCTCGTGCAAACCGAACTCGTGTTTCATGATTTCGAGTTCGATGGCGTCCGGATCCTTCAGCGCCACCCAAACGAAGCACTCAGGTTTGGCGAGATAGACGCTGATGTCATCGACGTGAATGTCGGCGAGCTTTTTGCCGTCTTGATAGACGACGCAATTGATCAACATGGGAAGCACCGGCGGGCTGATTCGAACTTTCGCAAGCGTACCTCATCGGTGGCCCGCTGTGTCCATCCTACGCAACTCGCACCCCACGCACATAGGTCGCCCGCGGTACGGGAAAGGCATCGCTCAAGCCCACGCGCACCATATCGGCCCGCAGTCCGATTTCAATCGCTCCCCTATCGTCGAGCCCAACGGCCTGGGCGGGTGCGCTCGATACGGTAGCGATCGCACGCGGTAGCGACCACCCCGCCTCCCGCTCCAGTTGAAACGCCGCCATCATGAGGCTCGACGGAACGTAATCGGACGACAGGATATCGAGCAGGCCCTCCTTCGCAAGCTCGAGCGCCGACACGTTGCCCGAGTGCGATCCGCCGCGCACGATGTTGGGCGCTCCCATCACCGTGACCTGACCGTGCCGTCGCGCCGTCCGGGCGGCCGCCATCGTCGTCGGAAATTCCGCGATCGCAATGCCGTCGCGCACGGCCTCTTCCACGTGCTCGACGAGCGTATCGTCATGGCTTGCCATCGAAATGCCGAGCGCCTTGCAGCGATCGACGATGCTGCGCCGATGCGTTTGCGCGTAGCGCGCCTGCAGATCGGACAGTTCGATCAACGCGGCTTGAGCCTTTTCATCGCTCCACTTCCCGTTGCGCTCCTGGTACTGACGCCACTTCGCCGGATCGCTCCACTGCCGCTGACCCGGTGTGTGGTCCATCACCGAAGCGAGTTCGACGAGCCGATGACTGCCGAATTCCTCGAAAAGATCGACGACGTCTTCGGTGCCGACCTCGCAGCGCAAATGCAGGTAGTGCTGCGCACGCAGGAAATCGTGCGCCGCAAGGCGATCGAGCGCGGATACCGCATCGCGATGGACCTGGCTGCCGCGTAGCCCCGCATCGGTGCGCGAACCGATCGCGAGCGAATCGAACACCGTCGTGATGCCGGCCGCAGCGATCTGTGCGTCGTGGATGACGAACGCCGCATCGACGTTCCACGTGACGCCCGGACGCGGCGCAAGATGCTTCTCGAGATTGTCGGTGTGCAGTTCGACGAAGCCAGGCAGCAGATAGTCCCCCCGCCAATCGTCCGCCTCCGGCATGCTCGTCGTACCGGCTGCAACATCCACCACGAGGCCATTCTCGACCCGCACCACGCCGATGAATTCCTCGTCGCGCGTAACGATCCGCGCATTCCTGATCAACATAGGTTGCTCCGTATCCGCTATACGCGGCGTTCATTCGCACCGCTGATCGACTGTCGGCGCCCCCCCGATGTGCGTCAGGCGGCCGCGAGCACCGACCGAGGCTCCAACTCGAGCTGCCGCGTGCACACCTGTGCGCGCGTGGCCTCGTCGTGGAAGATACCGACAATCGCGGCGCCGCGCCGGCGTGCTTCGGCGACGACCTCGGCAACGACTGCGCGGTTCGACGCGTCGAGCGATGCGGTGGGCTCATCGAGCAGCAACACAGGGTGCTCGGCAATCAGGCCGCGCGCAATGTTCACACGCTGCTGTTCGCCTCCTGAGAATGTCGCCGGCGCCAAGTTCCAGAGCCGCGCCGGGATGCCCAGGTGGGCGAGCCATAGTTTCGCACGCTGCCTGGCCTCATCACCGTCGACGCCGCGCGCGATCAGCGGCTCGGCGACGAGTTCGAGCGCCGGCACGCGAGGAATCGCGCGAAGAAACTGGCTCACGTAGCCGATCACGTCGCGGCGAACCCGCAGCAGTTCGTGAGGGCTCGCACCAGTCAGGACGATGTACCGGTGCTCGCGGGTTTCGTCGCGCAACTCAATGGATCCGGCGCTTGCCAAATAGTTTCCATAAAGGCAACGCAGCAGCGTGCTTTTTCCGGCGCCCGAGGGACCGACGAGTGCGACGCACTCGCCGCGCCGCAGATCGAGATCGACGCCGCGCAGCGCCGCAATGGCCTGGCCGCCTTGTGTGTGCAGCACGAACGTCTTGGCCAAACCGCGTGCACGCAGCATCAATGCTTCATCGTCGACAAAGCGCCTATCGATTCGTTCATCGCTCATTCGAACGTCCCCTCTTCTTTCAAGGCGCGCCATGCGGCGCGCGATTCGTCGCGTGAACTGGCCCTAGGCAGGCAGCACCGACGACACGAGCAATTGCGTATAAGGGTGCTGCGGGTCGTCGAGCACTTGATCGGTCAGCCCCGTCTCAACGACGCGGCCTGCTTGCATCACCATCAGCCGATGCGCGAGCAAGCGCGCGACGCCGATGTCATGTGTCACGATCACACAGGCCAGATGCAGCTGTGCCGTCAGCGTGCGCAGCAGATCGAGCAGGCGCGCCTGCACCGAGACATCGAGGCCCGCGGTGGGCTCGTCCATCAACACCAGCCGCGGACCGGTCACCAGATTGCGCGCGATCTGCAGACGCTGCTGCATGCCACCCGAAAACGAGGTCGGCAGATCGTCGATGCGTCCGGCATCGAGTTCCACGCGCCGCATCCAGTTCGACGATGTCTCACGGATTTTCCCGAAATGACGCGCACCGACGGCCATCATCGGTTCGCCGATGTTCGCTCCGGCCGATACGGTCATGCGCAAGCCGTCGCGCGGATTCTGCTCGACGAACCCCCATTCGGTACGCATCAGATGGCGTTGGCGCGCCTCGCTGAGCGTGAACAGTTCCAGCGACTCGCCCTGGGCCGACGTGTAGGTCACGCGGCCCGACGCCGCGCGCAGGCGCAACGCGATCGTATTCAGCAAGGTTGTCTTGCCTGAGCCCGACTCGCCCACCACACACAGTACTTCGCCGGGATAGAGATCGAAGCTCACGTCTTCGCAGCCCGGCCGTTCGCCGTAGTACGTCGTCAGACCTCGCGCGCTCAATAGCGGTGTCATGAGCGCGCTCCCTCGGGCTCGGCCATGGGTGCGCTGTCCGTTTCGCGTTTGGCGACCTGCTGCTGGCAGTAGTCGCTATCGGAACAGATGAACATTCGCTTGCCTTTGTCATCGACGATCATCTCGTCGAGAAAGCTTTCGCGCGAGCCGCATATTTCACAGGCATGCTCCCATCGTTGCACCTCGAACGGATAGTCTTCGAAGTCGAGGCTGCGCACGCGGGTATAGGGGGGAATGGCGTAGATCCTGCGCTCCCGGCCTGCACCGAATAGCTGCAGCGCGGGGTTCATGTGCATCTTCGGATTGTCGAACTTGGGAATGGGCGATGGCGCCGCCAAATAGCGATCGTTGACGATAACAGGGTAGTCATACGTCGTGGCAATACTGCCATGGCGCACGATATCCTCATAGAGCTTGACGTTCATGAGCCCATACTCGGAGAGTGCATGCAGCTTGCTGCACTCCGCGAGCCGCGGCTCGAGCCGGTAAAGTGGCTCGGGCATCGGCACTTGATATACGAGAATCTGCCGATCGCTCAGCGGTGTTTCCGGAATGCGGTGACGGGTTTGAACGATCGTGGCTTCGACGGTGCGCGTCGTAGTCCGGATCCCGGCCGTACGGGCGAAAAACCGTCGGATATTGACGGCGTTGGTCGTATCGTCCGAACCCTGATCGATGACTTTGAGCGTGTCGTCGCGGCCGATGATCGCCGCCGTCACCTGAATTCCACCTGTACCCCACCCGTACGGAAGCGGCATTTCCCGGGAGCCGAACGGTATCTGATGGCCCGGAATCGCGATCGCCTTCAGCAGCGCCCGGCGTATCATCCGCTTCGTCTGCTCGTCGAGGTAAGCGAAGTTGTAGCCTTCGGCCGCTTCGTTCGCCCGATCCGTCACGTTAGCCGAGTATGCTTCATGCGGAGCGTTCATGCGGTGTCCTCCCCTTCCCTGGCCTGCTGTGCCGCTGCGTGCGCAGCCCGCAGGCGCCGCACCAATTCGAGTTCGGCTTGGAAATCGACATAGTGAGGCAACTTCAAATGTTGCACGAAGCCCGAGGCCTCCACGTTATCGCTGTGATAAAGCACGAACTCGGGGTCTTGCGCGGGTGCCGTCACCGCCTCGCCCAACTCCTCGGCGCGCAGTGCGCGGTCGACGAGCGACATTGCCATTGCTTTGCGCTCCGAGTGGCCGAAAGCCATGCCATACCCCTGGGTAAAGCTCGGCGGGGCCTTTTGCGTACCCGAGAACTGGTTGATCATCTGGCATTCGGTCACTTCGATGTCCCCGAGTTCGACGGCGATGCCGAGCTCTGGAATCTCCATCTCGACGGCCACGAGGCCGTTGCGGATTTCTCCCGCGAACGGGTGGTTGCGTGCGTATCCGCGCTGCGTCGAGTACCCCATCGATAGCAGGAAGCCTTCGTCGGCACGGGCGAGGTTCTGCAGTCGCACGGCACGTTCGGCCGGCATCAGCAGCGGTTCGACTGCCAGGTCGACAGGAGCCTCCGCGTTCTCCGAAGGCTGTTCCTGCTCGATGAGCCCCTCTGCATCGAGCAACGCCACGACGCGCGGCATCGCAGCCGCCGATGCCTCGTACATGGTTGGCTGCTCGTCCGATGCGTTCGCCGCCGCTTGCAGCGATGCCCGAGGCGATGCGCACTCATCGCCGGATTCAAGTGCCGGCTCATCGGCCAACAACGAAAAGTCGAGCAATCGCTGCGTGTAGTCGTAGGTCGGCCCCAACAGTTGTCCGCCGGGAACGTCCTTGAACGTGGCCGAAATCCGGCGCTGTACCTCCATGCGCCCGGTTTCGATCGGCACCGTGTAGCCGAAACGCGGCAATGTGGTGCGATAGGCACGTAACAGAAAGATCGCTTCGACGAGGTCGCCAGCGGCTTGCTTGATCGCGAGCGCCGCGAGTTCCTCGTCGTAGACGGAGCCTTCCGTCATGACGCGCGCAACGGCCAGCCGCATCTGCTGACGAATTTGCGCGATCGTCAGCTCCGGCTCGGCGGGATCGCCCCTCCGTGCTTTGTCGAGCAAACGCCACGAAGCCTCGATCGCGCGCTCGCCACCTTTGACTGCAACGTACATCAGTTGAGCTCCACTCGGGTGGTGCGGGGTACGCCGATGACGGACCGTCCGCAAAAGAAATAGCAATCGATGCCGCACGGTGCTTGTGCGCTCAGCGCCGTGCGTTCGTGCCAGAACGAGTCGGCTACGCCGACGGGCGCAATGCGAATATCCGATCGTATTCCCGGCCCGGTGAGCCTCAGTGGCCGCCCGCCTTCCAGCGCAGCGACGCGAATCAGCAGCGTCGCGGAATGCTGCGGTGCCTCCGGTGTGCCATGCGAAAACCCGTCGATCGGCGGCATCTTTGCGGGGTCGGAGATGTAAGCGAATGCGGCTTCGCGCGATTCGTCGACGAGCGGCGCCCCCGTGTGAAAACGAATGGCCTGTGCGAGCGCTTCATCGGGCTGTTGCAGCCAGACGGGTGTCGAGAAGTCCGCCAGCGTCAGCACGGCTGCGAAGGCCGCGGCCGGCCACCGGCGATCCACGGCGTCGTCGAGCACCACGTCGATCGAGCGCGTCGTGCCCGGTCGCGCAAGGACGTCGAGCAGTACGCGAAACGAAACCTGCGCATCGTGGACGGGATCGGAAAAACCACGCACGAGCGTATCGAGCGACGCAAGATTATCGGCCATCATTCCCCTCGCACCATCGTATAGAAGTCGACCCGGGTGGACGCCGTGCTCGCGGCACGTTCACGCCGTGCGTCGTCACGCGATCGCGCGAGCGGCTCGATCAGCCGCAAATGCAGCGCGTCGTGCCAGTGCGGCGTTTGCAGCATGGCATCGGCGAGCGCGGCGAGCTCCGCCCGACGTTTGTCGCGTCCTAATTGATAAGCAATGCCGATGGCGCCGTCGGGCGATTTCAGCCGCAGCACGGCGCGCGTGACGGTGGTCTCGCCGACGTTGAACGGATCGCCTGTTCCGCCGATGCGCCCACGCACCATCGCAAGCCCCGTTTGCGGAGCACGCAGCCAATCGAAGGCGGGTAGCCCAGTCCCGCCGCAGACCCCAACGAGCGCCGATTCGAGCGTGGCGCGCGGTGCCCGGGCAAGCTCGGCCAGCCAGCACCGACGCTCCGGCGCGATTTCCGCAGATAATGCCTTCATATCCTCGATTCCCGTGCCTTCATGACATCTAGTCGTCTAGACGACCAGATCAATAAACTGCATGCTAGCATATCGCCATGAAAGCATTCGAACCGATCGGAATGACACAACGATGAAACGCAGCAACAACGGACGCGTCACCGAGCCCGGCGGGATGCCGTTTGCAGCGAGCACGGTGGAGCGCGGCGCCGGCGTGGCGGTATGGCGGCAGATCGAACAGACGCTGGCCTCGGAAATCGCCGCGAGCGGATTCGGTGAAGACGGTCGCTTGCCGAGCGAGGGCGAGCTCGCGAAGCGCTTCGGCGTCAATCGCCATACTGTGCGGCGCGCAATGCTCGGGTTGGCGGCGCAAGGCCTGGTCAGCGTCGAACAGGGCCGCGGTACGTTCGTTCAACCGGGCGCAATCGACTACACGATCGGGCGCCGCACGCGGTTCACTGAGAATCTGCGCGAGCAGGGCCATTCGGCATGCGGTACGGTGCTTTCCTCCGCGTCCGTCAAAGCCGAGCCGAAGATTGCCAAGGCGCTGGGTTTGCGCACGGGAACGCTCGTGTATCGGATCGAATCGCTGCATGCGGCGGATGGCGTACCGCTGACGTACGCGCTTGCCTGGTATCCGGCCGCGCGCTTCGCGGGATTGCCGCAGGCGCTGGAGCGAACGAATGGCGGCTTCTCGGCCGCGCTCGCCGAATACGACGTCATCGACTACGCTCGGCGCTGGAGCAGGATCGGCAGTACGCTGCCCGACGCGGATGTGGCGCGCCGCCTCAATATCAACAGGCAGCAGCCCGTGCTTTGGGTCGAGAACGTCGATGTCGACGCAGACGGTACGCCGATCAAATACGGCTTTACCTATTTCGCCGCGGACCGGGTACAGCTACTGGTGGAGCAAAACATATGAGCGATGGCTCGAAGACGGTTTGCGAGTGGACCGACCAAAGCCGATTCGCGATTTACTACGCCCCAGCGCGCGGCTCGGCATGGTGGGATATCGGTTGCAGCTGGCTCGGACGCGATCCCGAATCAGGACAAAGGCTCGTTCCACCGGTGCTGCCGGCGCTCGCCGCGCGTTCGCGCGATGTGCCCGGCCTCGCGCGGGCGCCGCAGCGCTACGGTTGGCATGGGACGTGGGTGGCGCCCGCCCGGTGTGTGGCCGGTGCGGCGCTCGAGGACGTCTTTCGGGCGGCGCACAAGTGGGCACGGCGCCAAGAACCGTTTGATTTGCACGTGGAGGCGGCGGCGCTCGAACGATTCGTCGCCATCCGTCCGGCAATGGCTGACGGCGGCGCCGCCATGCGGGCGCTTGCGGCTGACGCCTTGCACGAGTTCGCGCCTTTACGCGCGATGCCGAACGAAAATGAGCGGCGCCGCCGGCTCGACGGTCAATTGACGGAGCGGCAGCGCGAATTATTGGACCGCTGGGGCTATCCGTTCGTGCTCGACGAATTTCGCTTTCATATGACGCTCAGCGATCCGATAGATGCCAACGAGCGGCAGGTGCTGGTTGACTGGTGGAACGCACAGATCCCGCAACTAGGCCCCCTGCGCATCGATGGTGCGGCAGTTTTCGCCGAGTGCGGCCCTACCCAGCCGTTTGTGCTCGTCGCTCGTTTTCCTTTCGCGGGCGCGCGATAAGAGGGCCTGCGGCTCGTATGCGGCGCGGCACGGTCGCCTGAAACACATCTAGACGTCTGGATATCCATTCGTAAGATGACAGGTAAATAGCAGCGCACAGCTTTTTCACAAATTCATCATCTATCCATCCCACAATGCGCCAGACGCGACGCATGGATGTGCCGCCCGCGTTTAGCCGATTCGCAACCGACACACCACCACTCGGGGAAAGGGACGATATGAAGCTGTTGAAAGTTGCCGCTGCCGCCGCGCTCGTCGCGAGCTTCGCTGCCGCCAATGCGCATGCCGAAGGAACGTGCCCCAACAACGGCGTCGTGCGTTTCGGCGTCGAACCGTACGAATCCTCGCAGCGCCTGCTGCCTGTGTATCAGGACGTTGCCAAGCTGATCGGCGACAAACTGGGCTGCAAAGTAGAGCTTTTCGTCGCGACCAGCTACAACGCCGAAATCGAGGCAATGCGCAACGACAAGCTCGAAATCGGTCAATTCGGTCCCCTGGGCTATGTACTCGCGCATCAGGTCGCCCACGCGGAAGCCGTCGCAACGTTCGCGGGCGAGGACAACAAGCCGGCTACCTATACGGCGTCGATCGTGACCTGGCCGGGGTCGGGCATCAAGTCCCTCGCTGACATCAAGAGCCGCTCGTTTGCCTACTCGGATCCCAGCTCGACGTCGGGCCACCTCTTCCCTGCCTACGGCCTGAGCAAGAACGGCATCGATCCGGACCATGGCGTCAAGGCGATTTACGCGGGCAGCCATACGGCGTCGTTCGAGGCGCTGCGCAACCACAAAGTGCAGGCAGGCGAGCTCAACAGCGAAGAAATCGCAAGCGCGAAGCTGCATAACGAGTTCGACCAGAATGCCTACGTGACGCTTTGGCAATCGGAGCCGATTCCGCTCGATCCCATCGCCGTGCGCGGCAACCTGCCCGCCGAGTTCAAGCAGCGTCTCGCGAAGATTCTGAGTTCGCTCGATTTTCATGAACTGCCGGAAGCCGATCAGAAGTTCCTTGCGGCGAACGAGAATCCGGCGCTCAGGACCACGGTACAAAACGATGCCGCCTACGATCAGATCCGCGATCTGGTCAAGACGCTGCACGTCGACCTGGCAAAACTGTGAACTCCATTCTCGGAGCGCCCGGCGCTGAGGCATTCGGGCCGCACAGCCGGCCACACGATCGCACGGCGCCGCGAGGCGGCGCTCGCGCCCGCGGTGCGACGCTGGCCGTGCGCAACCTGACGATGCGGTATCCGAACGGGCACGTCGCCCTTCGAGACGTGACTCTGTCGGTCGAGGCGGGAGAGATGGTCGTCGTGCTCGGCAGCAACGGCAGCGGGAAGTCGACGTTGATGAAGTGCGTGGTCGGCATGAACCGACCTAGCGCCGGCAGCGTCGAAGTGGCGGGCCGCGATCTCACGTCGCTCTCGGGAAAGGCGTTGCGCGAGGCGCGGCTGCCGCTTGCCTTGATCTCGCAGCATGCGAATCTGGTGCGGCGCCGCAGCGTGCTCGCCAACGTCTGTTGCGGGACGCTCGGCCGGCATCGCACGCTTGCGACGACGCTCGGATGCGTGCCCCGCGAAGAAGTCGGTCCGGCGCTGGGTCACCTCGCCGAGGTGGGGTTGGCCGAGCTTGCCGGTCAGCGCGCTGGAACGCTATCGGGCGGTCAGGCTCAGCGTGTCGCCGTTGCTCGGGCGCTTGCGCAGGCGCCGCAGGTGCTGCTCGCGGACGAGCCTGTTGCGAGTCTCGATCCTGAAGCCGCCGACGAGGTCATGCGGCTGCTGCGTCGCCTTGCCAGCCACGATGGCCTCGCCGTGGTCTGCGTGCTGCATCAGCCCGAACTTGCGATGCGCTACGCGGACCGGCTCGTCGGGCTGCGTCGTGGCCGTACGGTGTTCGACCGGCCCGCGGCGGAGGTCTCGCAGCGCGAGATTGCCGAGCTCTACCAGGCGGACGCATGATGAGCACCACATACAAAGGTCCGATGCCGGGCGGCCCCTCGCCGGCGCGTCAGATCGGTGCGATCGCCGCGGTCGTGCTGATCGCCGCGCTTTTCGTTCAGGCGTGGATCGTCGTGCAAGCGCGGCCCCAGGATCTCGTGACGGGTGCTCATGGGATGGCCGATATCATCTCGCGCGCCCTTCCCCCGGCCTTCGATCAGTTCAAGCCGACGTTACTGCCGGTGCTGGAAACGATCGATCTGGCGATTTTCGGCACCGTATTCGGCGTCGTGCTCGCCTTCCCGCTCGCTATTCTCGCCGCACGGAACCTGACGCCCGCCAAGCCGCTCTATTACGCGGCGCGCGCGGTCATTGGGGTGGCGCGGGCCGTGCCCGACCTCGTATGGGCGTTGCTGTTCGTGACCGCTGTCGGCCTCGGGCCATTTCCGGGCGCGCTGGCGCTTGCGGTCCATTCCGTCGGCATGCTCGGACGGCTCTTCGCGGAAGTAATCGAGGATATGGATATGGGTCCCGTCGAAGCACTGACGTTGACTGGAGCGAGCCGTATACAGGTGTTCACGCACGCCGTCGTGCCGGGCGTGCTTCCTTCGCTGTTGGGCATCGCGCTGTACCGCTTCGATGAAAACCTG
The DNA here is from genome assembly GCF_036503415.1 of Trinickia sp. Classification (GTDB taxonomy): domain Bacteria; phylum Pseudomonadota; class Gammaproteobacteria; order Burkholderiales; family Burkholderiaceae; genus Trinickia. The sequence continues at coordinate 10,958 of NZ_DASXWY010000049.1, forward strand.
CGATCCTCGCTCGTGTTGGGCTTTGTCGGCGCCGGTGGTATCGGCTTCCTGTTGCTGACGGCGATGAATCTGTTTCAATATCAAACGGTCGCGTTACTGCTGATCGTGACTTTCGTGCTCGTCGCGTGCGCCGAGCGGATTTCCGCCTATCTCCGAACGCTGGTCGCTTGAGAGGGCGCGCTTCGAAACATTGCTGAGGCAAGGCCATGTACATCGAAAAAATGGGCGGTGTCGATCCCTGGACGCTCGGCGGGGTATTGTCCGATGAACCCAGGATCGATCCGACCGCAGTCGTTCGAAAGAGCGAGCTCGGCTGCTATACGTATCTCGGCCCACGCACGCAAATGGCGGATGCGGTCTTCGGCGAGTACAGCTACGCGATGGGAGACAACCAGATCGCGCATGCACGTATCGGCAAATTCGTGAATATCGCCACGTGCGCGCGCATCAATCCGCCCAATCACCCGACGTGGCGGGCCACGCTTCATCATTTCACCTATCGGTCGCGATCGTATGGACTCTCGCTCGATGACGACGACGAAATCTTCGAATGGCGCGCGCAGCACCGCGTCGAGATCGGCCATGATGTATGGCTCGGTCACGGCGCGATCGTCATGCCGGGAGTGAGCATCGGCAACGGAGCGGCCGTCGGCTCCGGTGCCGTCGTGACAAAGGACGTGCCACCCTTTGCGATCGTCGTCGGTGTACCGGCGCGCGTGATGCGCCTGCGCGTCGACGAACGCACGGCGGAGCGCCTTCAGCGGATCGCCTGGTGGGACTGGCCGCGGGAGCGCCTCGATGCCGCATTGGCCGACTTCCGCACGCTCGATGCCGCTGCGTTCGCCGAGAAGTACGACGGCTGATGTGAGCGCCCGTCAAAGAGCATCGAGACCAGGTCCGCCGCGCGCTTTAATCGAGTTCATCAAGGCGTGCGAATAGGCACGATCAATCGAGCCCCGTCGCCGGCTTGCCAATCAGCACGCGCCACAGGTCTGGGCTTCCCTTTCCGCATTGCCACCAGAACCCGTCCGGCAATTCGGCAGCAAACTCCTCGAGCAACGGCTCGGGATTGTGGTCCGATACGAGTTCGAGCGCCTGACCGGGCGACAGTCTTGCAAACGTGTCGAACACCATCGAATGGCGCTCGCTCGGATCAACGGTGCCCACGTCGAGGACGATTACAGCAGCAGGGGCTGTGAAGGCAGACATGTTCATACTCCAGAATGGAACGGAAGATAACATTCATCCAATATGTATGTTTTAGCACAGAGGTCGATATCCGAACCGAACTGGGTCAATTGGTCGCATCACGGATGAAGGCGACGGCCCTCACAAAGAGGAGACTTGAACGAGTATTTCCACGCCGCCCGGAGCGAGCTTCATGTTGCCGCCCGAAAAGCTGCCGCCCGACAGCGCACTTACGCAATTGCGGAGCGCAATCGACACTTCCTTCGGCTCCTTCGAGAGATTCAGTACAAAGATCAACCGTCGCTCGTCGGACTGTCTTATCGCGACTTCCACACCATCCGGGAGTTCGAGGCTGCAGTCGATGCCTGCGTCACGCGCGATGCGACGCATCAAGACCTGGCTTGCTTTTTCGTCAAGCACCGTACCGATGTAATAAACCACGCCCTTACCGTGCGCGTTTCGCGTCACGGCCGCCTTCCCCGCGAAGTATTCACCCGAGTACGTTGCCGTCGTTTCCGCTGTGACAGGTGTCAGGATGTCGCACCATTGACCGCACGAGAGACGTTCGCCGCTCTCCAGGCTCAGCGTCTGCGCGTCCTTCCCCACCGGATCGTATTCGTCGACATACGCGCCGGCGAGTTCTGTCAGCAGATTCGGCAGCCGGTCCGGCAAGCAGACGTTGTTCATGTTCTTGACCCCGGATCTCGTGGTCAGCAAGAGCATGCCTCCATTCTCGACATAGCGCTTGAGCTTGCCGGCCATTTCCTCGTCGATCAAATACAGCATCGGCGCGATCACGAACTTGTAACCCTGGAAGTCTTCTCGCCAGTTGATGACGTCCGTTCCAACGCCCATTCGAAGCAATGCGGAATGAAGCCGTTTGATATTTCCCAGGTAGTCGAACCCATCGGCCTGCGGTTGTATCTGGAAGGCATTCAGTTGCTCGTGCGAAAAGAGCATGGCTACATCGTGCTTGAGCGTGGTTCCCTCGAGCAGCGGGGCGAGTTTTGCAGCCTCGGTGCTGAATTGAACGAACTCTTCGAAGCGACGTCCGGGCTGCCCGTGGTGATCCAGAAGCCCGTGCCAGAATTGCTCTGCTCCAATACGCGCCGAGCGCCAACGAAACTGGACGATGGTGTCCGCACCGCGGGAAACGCTCTGCCACGCGTAAGCGCGGATCATGCCGGGAAACGGCGTACGCGACATCGGGTACCAGCATCCCGGTGTCCCGCTGAGCTGCTCCATGACCCAGAAGTTCTGGCGTTTCACGCCGCGCGTCAGATCGAGCGTCAATGCGCCGTGATACATCTTCGACTTCGAGTCGTCCTGGAGGTCTGTCGCCGGATAGTAGTCGACGGACGCAAAGTCCATGCTGTCGAACATATCGTAGTAGTCGGCGGTGACCGGGTAGCCCCACAAATTGTGCGTCACGAACTTTCCAGGACTGTTCTTCCTGATCAGCGCTGCCTGAAAGCGGTTGAACTCGGCAACCGCATCGGAAGAAAACCGCCGAAAGTCGAGCAGGAACGAGGGGTTGAGATGCGGCGAACCACCCAGCGGCGTCGTTACCTGATTCCAGTCGCTATATTCCCCGCTCCAGACGACGGTTCCCCACTCGCGATTCAGGGTCTCCAACGAGCCGTATTTTCGCTGTAGCCAGCCACGGAACGAGCGTGTGCAGTTCGCGCAATGGCAATCGTTCGCCGCGAGTTCGTTGTCGGTTTGCCAACCGATGACGGCCGGATGCGATGCGTAGCGCCGCGTGATTTGCTCGATGATCCGCTCGCCAAACTTGCGCAGCGATGGGCTGTTGTAGCAGCGGTGCAGGCGTACGCCTGCGAAAACCGCATTTCCTTTGTTATCCACGGGAAGGACGTCGGGATAATTGTGCGTCAACCAGACCGGCGGCGTCGCAGTCGGTGTCCCAATCACCACGTCTATTTCATGCCGTGCCAGCAAGGCAATGGCCTGGTCGAGCCATTCGAAATCGAACTTGCCCTCCGTGGGCTCGAGACGTGACCACGCGAACTCAGCCAGGCGAACGATCGTGATGCCGGCTTCCTGCATCTGCCGCGCGTCTTGCTCCCACAGCGAAACGTCCCAATGCTCCGGGTAATAATCGACACCCACCTTCATGGAGAGATTCCTTTGATTAAGTAAACGTTAGGGACGCACAGCGCCCTGCGGGCCCGATGCCCACATCGATGGTCGATGTGTGATCGCTCAGCCCTTCGTGGCGCCGAATGTCAGACCGGCGACGAAATGCTTCTGCATTGCGAAGAAAATAACGATGGACGGAAAAGCTGCGAGGAGCGAACCCGCCGACACGAGATTCCAGGCGGTGGTCCACTGCCCCTTGAGGGCGGCCACCCCGACCGTGATCGGCGCTGCGTCGTCTCCTTGCGTCAAGGACAGTGCCCAGAAGTAGTCGTTCCATACGAACGTGAACACGAGAATGGCAAGCGCCGCCAGAGCCGGCGCGATCAAAGGCAGGATGATGCGGTAAAACAATTGCCACTCGTTGGCACCTTCGACGCGCGCAGCTTCGACGAGCTCATACGGAAGCTCCTTGATGAAGTTTCGTAGAAACAACGTGCAAAACCCCGTCTGGAACGAAATGTGAAACAACACGAGTCCTTCGAGCGTGTTGAATAATCCGAGGTGAAGCGTCAGTTGACGAACGGGGATCATCAGAATCTGGATCGGAACGAAGTTGCCGGCCACGAAGATTCCCAAGATGCTGCTGTTACCCTTGAAGGGATACGTCGCCAGTGCAAAACCTGCCATTGCGGCAAGCGCAATGGATCCGACAACTGAAGGCACGGTGATCAGGCAACTGTTCATGAAGTAATGCAGCATGGGCGAATTGAACAGTACCGCCCGGTAGTTCTCTACGAGCGCGAACCGCTCGGGCCATCCCCAATAGTTGCCTTGAACCAGATCGTCCGTCGAGCGCACCGACGTGATGAAGACTGCAATCAGCGGAAGCAACCAGATGACGAGAGCGATGGGCAGCGAGGTTTTATAAACCCTGCGGCCCATCGGACTCCAACGGCTCACCGGAGTGGGATACATAACCTTTTCCTCTGTTATCGGTCGGTGTGAAGAAGCCGGCGCAGCTGGTACACGATGAACACCAGCATGATCAAGAACAACACAACCGCAATCGCCGCCGAATAGCCAAATCTGAAGTACTTGATGGCTTGGTCGTACATGAAATAGGCCAGCACAGTCGAGCTGTCGAACGGCCCTCCTCCCGTCATCACCGCAATCAAGTCGAAGCTTCGAAGTGCGCCGATAATGGTGAGCACGACGGACAGGAACGTCGCGGGACGCAGTTGAGGCAGGACGACATGCCAGAGAAGCGACCAGCCCGTTGCGCCCTCCATACGGCCAGCCTCGACGATTTCCGGATTAATGCTCGTGAGGTTGGTGAGATACAGCAGCATGCAGAACGGGATTTGCGGCCACAGCGCTGCCGCGATCACACCGAACGTGGCGTAACGCTCGTCTCCCAGCACCGGAATGCCATGTCCCACGATGAGCTTCAACAATCCAAACGCGGGATCGTAGAACCAGCTGAAGATCAGTCCGACCACGACCCCCGATAGCACGAACGGCGAAAAGAACAGCGACTTGATCAGTCGCATACCCTTTACGCTCTGATTGAGATAGAGCGCAAAAACGAGTCCGATGGGAGGAGCCAGTAGAAACAGCACGAGCCAAAGGACGTTGTTCTTCAATGCAACATAGAACGTGTCGGTGTGAAGCAACTCACGGTAGTTCGCAAGCCCGACAAAGACCTTGTCACTCATCCCGTCCCAGTTGTAGAGACTGAGTACGATGCTGCTGATGATCGGGTAGATCACATAGAGGCAGAACATCGCGCAAGCGGGCAGCAGAAACAACAATGCAGCTCGCTTGCGTCGGGTTGCGAGTGGTGCGTGCACTCGATCCCCTGGCGTGCGGCGCAAGCGCCCGGGTTGCTGCGCAGATGAACTTCGATTCACCGACTTCCTCGTTTCGGCTGTGGCCATCTGAACCCTCGCGTGATCAGGACTTGCTGTAGACGCGCTTGCGCGTCTGTTCGAGGTGGCTGAGAATCTCGTCGAGCTTCGAGGGATCGCTGACGAATCGCTGCATCCCCTTCATTCCTTCGTCGGCCATCTCCTTGGTCATGTCCCGGTCGTAAAACTGAGCCACACCGCCTGTCGTTCCTGACAGGATTTGAAAACCGATCTTGGCGATGGGATCGTCGGGCATCGCCGCCTTGTTATTGGCGGGCAATGTACCGACTCCTTTGGCGAGTGCCGCGTCGTTACCCGGTTGACCCATGAACGCAAGGAACTTGCGTGCATCGGCCTTGTTGGCTGCCCGCATCGGAATGTTCAGGCATTCGGCCGACCCATCCTCCGCCGGTGTGACTTTCGGATCTACGGTTGGGAACCTGAAGAAGCCGGTTTGGGCTTTCGTAGCCGGAGGAAGCCCCGGGGACAGGAACGTTCCCATGAGCATCATGGCCGCCTGGCCCTGGCTGTAGAGCGGCTGGACGGAGTCGAGGCTATAGGAAAGCGGATTGTCGATGAAGTACTTGTTGTCGATCAGGGTCTTCCATGCCAGATACACATTCTTTACGCGCGCATCGGTATAGGGAATCTCGCCGTTCATCAACTTCATGTGGAAGTCGTAGCCGTTCATGCGCAGGTCGAGATAATCGAACCACGCAGCAAGCGTCCACGAATCGCGGCCGCCCACCGCGATCGGCGCAATACCGGCCGCTTTGAGCTTCTTGCAATCGTCGAGAAAGGCTTGCCAGGTCGTGGGTTCGCCTTTGATTCCGGCCTTCTCGAACAGGTCTTTTCGATAGTAGACGCCCCACGCGAAGTACTGGGTGGGCATCGCATACTGCTTGCCGTTGTACGAGGATGGAGTCTTCAGTGACGCGAACTGTGTATTCCAATCGTTCTTTTGCCAGTCGGCCGACAGATCGTCGAGCAGGCCGCGTTTCGCGTAGTAGGCCATGCGCTCGCCCTCATGCCAATTGATCACGTCCGGAGACACCGACGTCAGCCATGCCGGGAGTTGAACCTTGTAGGTCTCCTCTTCGACGAAGGCGACTTTGGTCGTCACCCCCGGGTTGGCCTGCTCGAACTGCTTGATCAGGTTTTCCCAGACCGCACGCGTCTCCGCTCCCTTGAAAGCGATGTTCAATTGGAGCGTGCCGGCGCTGGCGGAGGTAGCGATGGACAGCGCGGCACTCAGCACTGAAAGTGCAATGATTCGGTTCATGGATGTCTCCGGAGGTTGTTTTATTGAAGCTTCGGTACCGCACTGCCGTCGGCGGAAAATACGTGGCAAGCGCTCGAGTCGAAGCGAACCGCGACACGCGTGCCAGGCTGATAGCTCGCGTCGCCGGGTTGCTTCACGACAACCGTGGTCCCGGCGGCCGGGTCCTCGAGATGTAGATAGCTGTGTTCACCCAGGCGCTCGACCAGTGTGACTTTGCGCCGAAGCGTTTGCATCGTGCCGTTCGAGCCTTCCTCACTCTCGTCGCCGCTGTCGATCACATGGTCGAAGTGCTCGGGGCGGATGCCGAGTTGCACCGGTTGCCCGACGCGCAGGAAAGAGGCGTCCACTTTGGCCAGCACATCGTCGTCGGACTTGTCCAGCCTTGCGACAATCCCGTCGCTGCTCAACGAATGGACGGTTGCGCCAAGGAAGTTCATCTTGGGGCTGCCGATGAATTCCGCAACGAAACGACTGTTCGGACGGTGATAAAGGTCGAGGGGGGAGCCGACCTGGGCAATGCTCCCGAATCGCTCGGCATCTTTTCCGGCACGCAATAGAACGATCTTGTCTCCGAGGGTCATCGCCTCGACCTGGTCGTGTGTCACATAGACTGTGCTCGCTTGTGCGAACTGACGATGAAGTTTGGCGATTTCGACGCGCGTCTGGCTGCGGAGCATGGCGTCGAGGTTCGAAAGCGGTTCGTCGAACAGGAACACACCGGGCTCCCTAACAATGGCGCGACCGATTGCGACACGCTGACGCTGCCCGCCGGAGAGCGCGGCCGGCTTTCGTTTCAGCAACGCGTCGAGTTGCAGGGTTTTGGCCGCCGTTTGAACCTTGCTTGCAATCTCGCCGGCGGGTAGTCCGGACAGCTTCAAGCCAAACCCCATGTTCTCTTCGACCGTCATATGAGGAAACAGGGCGTAGCTCTGGAAGACCATTGCCACGCCTCGCTTGGCCGGCGGTATCGCGTTGATGAGGCGCCCGCCAATTTGCACGTCGCCCGATGTGGCATCTTCGAGGCCGGCAATGATGCGAAGCAGTGTCGACTTGCCGCAGCCGGATGGGCCGAGGAAAACGCAGAACTCGTTCTCGCCGATATCGAGATCGATTCCGCGCAGTACGGGCGCGTGGTCGCCGTATGCCTTCGCCACGCCTTTCAGTGAGATGGCAGCCATGTCTCCGTCCAATATGATTTAACGTTACATCATTGGGCGTTTAAAAAAGGCCGCGAGGCCTGTCCGGATGTAACCTTACCTGTTGTCCGACCGGACTCTACGCCGGATTTTTTTTCGACGCAATAGGTTTTCTACCCATCGCGAGTTGACAACCTTTCTCCGCGCCTATTGAATGTGGCGTCGCGCAATTTTCGGCGCCCGCTACGAAACCACCCGCCATGAGCAGCAGACATTTCACCCCGGCCGTCACGATCAGAGAGGTAGCGGAGGACGCCGGCGTCTCGGTCATGACGGTATCGAATGTGCTGCGTGGGCGCGGGCGCGTCGGAAAAGAGACACGACAGCGCGTACTCGATGCCGTGGAACGACAAGGCTACCGCCCCAACTTGACGGCGCGCGCGCTCGTAGAGCGCAAGGCTCCGACGCTCGCATTGATGCTGAGTTGCATTACGAACCCGTTCTATCCGGAATTCACGCTTGCCGCGAATTTGTCCGCGCTCAAGCATGAGCGCCATCTACTCGTGTGCAACACCGATCACGAGCCGGATCGCGGGATGAGCTTTTTGCAGCAGGTCGCGGGTTCTCTATCCGACGGGGTGCTCGTAGCGAACTTCGGGGACCTGCCGATAGAGGAGCTGCGCAAGCTCCAGCAGCGCGGCATCCCCGTTGCCATATCGGTGTGGGAACTGCCTGACGAGCCGCCCGGCATTCCGTGCGTGACATTCGACGCCAAAGCTGCCGCGAAGCTTGCGGCGAGCCACCTCGTCGAACTGGGACACCGGCGCATTGGCGCCATCATCGGCAGCCGGAAAAATGGCATTCACCGGGCGCGTTATGCGGGTTATCGAGAGGTCATGCGTGAAGCGAAGATTCGTTGCGTGGCGGCTGATGAACGTTTCACGGAGGACTCCTTCGAGGACGGATATCGCGTTGCCACGGAACTGCTGTCTTCTCGCCCCGACCTGACGGCGTTGTTCGTATCGAATGATCTTCCTGCGTTGGGTGTGCTGAACGCGGCCGCGGACTTGGGATACTCGGTACCCGACGATCTTTCGGTCGTCAGTATTACGGACATCGTTCCGGCCAGACAATCGCGGCCCGGGCTGACTACCGTAGCTATTCCCACGGCCGAACTTGCGGAAAAGGGAATCGGTCTGCTCATCGATCTGATGAGCGGACGCGCGACGGACTCGACTGTCGTTCATACATCGGCACCCCAGCTCGTCATTCGTGGGTCTACGGCGGAACCTCGGCAACAGTGATGTCCCGACGCATCTGCCGTATTCGTCGAGTCGCCTGCCCCCGCGTCGATTTGCATGACCCGCAAGCGGGCATTACATCAAGTCATACCGACTCAAACAATTTCGGCGTTGTGGCCGCGAAATTGGCTCACTATATTCGAAGCAACCGGATGCTGGACCTGCTCCGGGCCGCCGTGCGGAAACGTTGACGAACCCGCCACGGACAGTGTTTTCCCTTACTGCGTCGAGGAAGAGCCGTGATCAAATTGAAGACCTTGTGCCCGGTTGCCATAACACTCTCGATCGGGTGCGCGGGCACCGCACCTGCGTTCGCCGCGGGACAGATAACCTTCGTCTCGCAAGGCGGCGCTTATCAGGAAGCCCAGACCAAGGCGATCCTCGATCCGGCCGCGAAGGAGCTCGGCATCACGATCAAGCAGGACAGCATTCCCGACGCATGGCCGCAAATCAAGGCGCAAGGCGCAACGGGCAAGCCGATCTGGGATGTCGTGGACACGCCTACATCCAACTGCCTGCGCGGCGGTCGCGAGGGGCTGCTCGAAAAGCTCGACTTTTCGAAAATGCCGAACGCGGCGGCGGTTCCCGAGAAATACCGGACGCCCTACTCGGTCGCATACGAGTTCTATTCCACCGTGATCGGCTATAACAAGAAGACCGTGAAGAAGGTCCCGCAAAGCTGGGCCGACTTCTGGAACGTCAAGGGTTTCCCCGGTACGCGCGCGCTGCGCAACGATCCGCAGACGGTGCTCGAAGCGGCGCTCATGGCGGACGGTGTGCCCCGGGACAAGCTCTATCCGCTCGATGTCGATCGCGCATTCAAGAAACTCGCGCAAATCAAGCCCGACATCGCCGTCTGGTGGACTTCGGGCGGCCAGTCCGCACAGTTGTTGCATGACGGCGAGGTCGACATGGAAATGATCTGGAATGGCCGGGCGAGCACCGTCGCGAAGGACAATCCGGATATCGCCTTCACCTACAACGACGGGATTCTCCAAAATACACAGCTCTGCGTGCTCAAAAATGCGCCGAATCTGGCCAATGCGATACGCTTTATCGACGCCGCGGAGTCTCCCGAGCTGCAGGCCAATCTGCCCACCTATATCGACTACGGCCCAGGCAATCCCGCCGCATACAAGACGGGCAAGATTTCGGCGAAACGCGCGAGCGAGTTGCCCAGTTCGCCCGAGAATGCAAGCAAACAGGCGCTGATGTCGGAGGAATGGTGGGCGTCCGATGCCGGCGTCCAGGCGAAGGCACGCTGGCTCAAGTTCATGCAGCAGTAATACCCGAAACGCTCGTCAGTGCGGGCTGCGCACCGCCGATGCCGAGCGCTTTCCCTTTCCAACTGCGCCGCTTGCGGCGCTTTTTTTCTGCTCTTCGATTGTGTTCGACTACCTGATACTCGGAGGCGGCTCCGCCGGCTGCGTGCTTGCCGCGCGGCTCAGCGAGAACGCGAACCATACGGTATGCCTGGTCGAGGCGGGCCGCGATCTCACGTACGCGTCGATGCCCGCGGACATTCGCAGCCGGTATCCGGGCCGGGCGTATCTGGACACGCGCAACATCTGGCGGCGGTTGCAGGCTCGCATGAGCGCGCCGGCCGCCCGGCGCCGCTACGAACAGGCGCGGCTGCTGGGCGGAGGCTCTGCGATCAATGCGCTTATGGCCAACCGCGGCGCGCCCGCCGACTACGACGAATGGGCGGAATTGGGGGCATCGGGCTGGGATTGGGCACACTGCCTGCCGTATTTTCGGGCGCTGGAAACCGACTGCGATTTCACCGGTCCGCTCCACGGTACGAACGGGCCGCTGCGAGTCCGACGCGCAACCGCGGATCGGCTATCGCCGTTCGTGCACGGTGTCGTCGCCGCACTCGCGCGCCGCGGTTATCCCCTGCGTGACGATCAGAACGGGCCATGGGAGGACGGCGTATTTGCCGGCGTGATCGCCGTCAGCGAGACGGGCGAGCGGATCCCCACATCGATTTGCTATCTCGATGCAGCCGCCCGCGCGCGGCCGAACCTCACAGTACACACCGACGCGCTCGTCGAGCGCGTGCGATTCGACGGGCGCCGCGCAACCGGCGCCGAGATACGCCTTGCCGACGGCACGCTCATGGCCCAACGCGCACGGCATGTCATCGTCTGCGCGGGCGCGATCCACAGCCCGGCGCTGCTGATGCGCAGCGGGATCGGTCCGGCCGACGATCTGGCGCGGCTCGGCATCGAGGTCATTGCGGCGCGCGCCGGCGTGGGCGGCAATCTGATGGAACATCCGTCGATCGCCGTATCGGCCTTCCTGCCGCGCACGATGCGCACGCCCTTTCCGGACGAGCATCACGAGCAGGCCATCGTCCGCTACTCGTCGGGACTGCCCGGCACGCCTGCGGGCGATATGCACGGCGCGATCCTGTCGCGCTCGGGCTGGCACTCGGTCGGCTATCGGCTGGGCACGATGTTCTTCTGGGTCAACAAGTCGTATTCGCGCGGCCGCGTGACGCTCGCGTCCGCGCGGGCTGATGACGAGCCAACGGTCGATTTTTCAATGCTGTCGGATCCCCGCGATCTGGAGCGGCTCAAAGGCGCTATGCGGTTCGGAGCGGCAACGCTTGCAGACGCCCTGCTCGCCGCACGGCTCGGCCCGCGCTTTGCCACGAGCTATTCGCCGCGCGTCGCAGCGCTCGCGCGACCCAGCGGATGGAATGCCGTGCAGCGCGGCGCACTGAGCGCGCTGCTCGACATCGCGGGGCCGCTGCGGGCAACGTTGATCGAGCAAGTCATTACGCAAGGGATCGCGCTCGATGCGCTGCTTGCCGACGATGCGGCGCTGACCGCCTTCGTCAAACAGTCGGTCGGCGGCACATGGCATCCGGTGGGCACTTGCCGGATGGGCGCAGCCGACGATCCGCTCGCGGTGACAGGCCCGGACGGCGCAGTGCACGGCGTCGAGGCGCTCTATGTCTGCGACGCGTCGTTGATGCCGTCGATTCCATGCGCGAACACGAACGTGCCGACGATCATGATTGCCGAGCGCATCGCGGATATGCTGCGGGCAGTGCGTTAGCCGAGCACCGCGTCTCGGCTGCCGTACCCGACGATACCCTTGACCTCGAGGAACGATTCAATCCCCCATTCCCCATACTCGCGCCCATTGCCGGATTGCTTGTAGCCGCCGAACGGCGATCCTGGGTCCCATGCGGGGTAGTTCAGATAGACGCTGCCGGCACGCATGCGGAACGCGACGCGACGCGCACGCTCGATGTCGCACGACTGCACGTAGGCGGCAAGACCGTACGGGGTATCGTTCGCGATCGAGATCGCCTCTTCTTCGTCGCGGTACGGCAGTATCGCCAGCACGGGGCCGAAGATCTCTTCGCGGGCAATCGTCATATCGGGCCGCACATCGGCGAACAGGGTCGGCCGCACGTAATAGCCGCGCTCGAGGCCGGTGGGGCGGCCCAGCCCACCCGTCACCAGCTTTGCACCTTCTTCGATGCCGGCCGCAATCAAGCGCTGGATGCGTTCGAACTGCACATTGCTGACGACGGGGCCCATCGTCGTACCCGCGGCGTCGGCCGGTCCGACCCAATGCGCGGCGGCCGCGCGCGAGGCGATCTCGAGCACCTCTTCGTGACGCGCTGCGGGGACGAGCATCCGCGTCGGCGCGTTGCACGATTGCCCACTGTTGCTGAAGCAGCTGTTCACACCCTTCGTCACGGCAGTCTCGAAATCGACGTCGTCGAGCAGGAGGTTCGCCGACTTGCCGCCAAGCTCCTGGTGCACGCGCTTGACGCTCGGCGCCGCGAGCGTCGCGATCTGCACGCCGGCTCGCGTCGAACCGGTAAACGAGACCATGTCGATCCCTGGGTGCGAACACAACGCCGCACCGACCGTCGGGCCGTCGCCTTGTACGAGGTTGAACACCCCGGGCGGCACGCCGGCCGCATCGAGCACCTCGGCAAAGAGCACGGCATTCAGCGGAGAAACCTCGCTTGGCTTGAGCACCATCGTGCAGCCGGCAACGAGCGCGGGTGCCACCTTGCTGACGATCTGATTCATCGGCCAGTTCCATGGCGTGATCAGCGCCGCGACCCCGACGGGCTCGTAGCGCACGAGCGTCGTTCCCTTGCTGCGCTGCCATGCGAACGTCTCGCAGGTGCGCAGCAACTCCTCGAGATGACGACGGCCGAGCCCTGCCTGCCATTCGTGCGCGAACGGCCGCGGCGCACCGATCTCACGGGAAATGGTGTCGGCGATCTCGTCGTAGCGTGCGAGGTAGGCATCGAGAATCCGGCGCACGAGCGCGATGCGTTCGCCCGGGTCGGTCAATGAGAACGTCGTGAATGCCCGGCGGGCCGCGGCAACAGCGCGATCGACGTCGCGCGCGTCGCCAACCGCGATCTCGGAAAACGGTGTCTCGGTGCACGGATCGATGACGGGGAGTCGTGCGTTGCCCGCCGGCGCTACCCACTCGCCGTCGATATAGAACTTCAATGCATTGTTCATAAGGGTTCCGGTCGAATCTCGCTATGTCGGAAATGCTCAGGCGCGGGCAGCTTGCGCGACGCCGCCGCGGCGGCTGATGACGACAATCAGCACGAGCGTCAGCGTAAGCGCGGTCAGCATCGTGCTGATCGCGGCAATCGTCGGATCGATCTCGTCGCGCAGCGTCACGAACATCCGGCGCGTGAGCGTCTGGTTCGGGCCGCCCGAGACGAACAACGCGACGACCGTTTCATCGAGTGCCTGAATGAAGACGAAAACCGCACCGGAGACAACGCTGGAGCGAATCTGCGGAAGCGTGACGGTCAGGAAACTGCGCAGCCGATTCATGCCGAGACTTCGCGCGGCCATTTCCTGTGCATGGTCGAAGGAGCGCAGATCCGCACCCACCGAAATCACCACGTACGGCAAGCCGAGCATCGCGTCGGCGACGATCAACCCGCCCAGCGTATTGACGTAATCGAGCTTCGAATAAACGAAGAACACGCCGACGGCAACGATGATGATCGGCACCATCAGCGGCAACATCAACACGGTCCTCAGCCGCCGGATCCAGGCATGCGTGCCATGCTCGATCGCGTATGCCGCCGCCACGCCGACCGGCGTCGCGATGGCCGTCGCGAAGAACGACGCCGCGAGCGTGGTGCGTGCGGCCGCAAGCCAGTCGGGATTGCCGAAAAACGCCTCGTACCACCGCAGGGACAACGCGGGCGGCGGAAACGTCATGAACCGTGTATCGGAGAAAGACAGCGGCACGACGATCAGCACCGGAATCATCAGAAACGCGAGGATCAGCACAACCGATGCGATCAGCATCCCACGCGCGAGCGGATTGGGTTTCATTTTGCCCCCAGGGTCTTGTCGAGCGGAATGACACGGCTCGCCGCATAGAAGATCGCGAACACGCAAAGCAGCAGCACGACGCTCACCGAGCTCGCGGCCCCCCAACTGTTGTAGATCTCGACATTACGGCTCACGACCATCGACACCATGATCGACTTGCCGCCGCCCATCAGCTCCGGCGTGATGTAAAAGCCGAGACAGAGCACGAATACGAGCGTGACACCGGCAACGACGCCTCCCATCGATAGCGGCAGGAATACGCGGAAGAACGCATGGGCGGGCGAAGCGCCGAGGCTCGCCGCCGCTTGAGACAGGCTCGTCGGGATCTTCTGCATCGCCGAGTAAAGCGGCAGCACCATGAACGGCAACAGAATATGGACCATCGCGATGATCGTGCCGAACTGGTTGTAGGCGAGCCGGGCCGGATGGTCGATGAGGCCCGATGCGAGCAACGCCTTATTGACGAGACCGGTGCGTTGCAATAGCACGAGCCATGCGTAGGTGCGCACGAGCACGCTCGTCCAGAACGGCAGGATCACCATCCCTAGAATGAGCGCCGCCAGCCTCGGTCGAACCGATGCGGCCAGATAGGCCACGGGATAGCCCAGCAGCAGCGTCACGCCCGTCACGATGATGCTCAGCTTGAACGTCAGCGCAAAAGTGTCGAGATAAGTGCCGCTGAAAATGCGCCGGTAGTTGGCGAGCGTGAACCCGCCGTCTTGGCGAATGGACTGCCACGACAGCCACGCGAGCGGCACGACGAGCAATACCGTGACGATGGCCAGCGCGGGCGCCATCAAGAACAGCATTGCGCGGTCTTCGCGCCGCTGATAGCGCTGTGCTGTATCGGCGGCGGACGGCCGTATCAATTCGCCCTCCGAAACGATTCCCCTGACAGTCGTCATCATACCCCCACCGCATCGAGAAACTGGTACCACGCGGCGACGAGCCTGACACCCGGCGCGCGCAGCGAATGGAGCGGGACCGGCCGCAGGCCGTCTTGCGCCAGGAGCGCGAGATCGGGTGTTTCGCCGAGCGCGAGCGCGGCCGCATGCTGGCCGACGAGGCTCGCCATCGCGACGCCGGCGCCGTTGTAGCCGAGGCAGAAGACCGTCGCGTCGTCGCTGCGGCCCACGTGCGGCAGCGCATTGAACGTCATGCCGACGTAGCCCGACCAACGAAACGAGATGGGCACGCCCGCCAGATCCGGGAAGAGCGCGATCATGGCGCGCCGCAACGCCTCGAAACCCGTGTTCTGCCCTTCCTTGCCGAATGCGTCGCGGCCTCCGAACAGCATGCGGCCGTCGGCGCGTCGAAACCACTTCATCATCCTGCGCGTCTCGGTATAACTGCGCCGCGCCGTCATCAGCTTCGCGTCGAGCGCTGCCGGCAGCCGCTCCGTGGCGATCATCGCGCTGCGAAACGGCACGAGTTCGCGCTGATACGCGCTCGTCGCCTGCGTGATGCCTGAATAGGCGTTCGTCGCGACGATCACCTGCTTCGCGCGCACCGTCGCTGCCGGCGTGCGCAATACGACACCCGGCACGCCCCGGGTGCGCTCCATCGCGACCACGGGCGTCGATTCGTGGATCGCCACCCCGCGGGCCGCCAGGCCACGCGCGATGCCGAGTACATACTCGAGCGGCAGGATCGTACCGGCGTCCTCGCTCAATACGCCGCCGACGAAGCCCTTCGAACCCGTTTCCTCCTCGGTCTGCGCGCGCGTGAGCGGCTTCATCGTCCGATCCCCGAGCGACGTGCGCACCCAATCGGCCTCGGCAATGCAGGCCGCGAGCGCGCGCTCGGTATGCGCGCAGCGCAGACTGCCCGTATGCTCGAATTCGGCACCCGCGATGGCGAACTCGTCGACGAACGACTCGACGACGCGCACTCCCTCATGTGCGAGCCGGTGCATGCGCTTGGCGACATCGAGCCCGTAGTGCGTAGCAATGAACGGGAACGACAACCGGAACTTCGAAGACACGACACCGCCGTTACGGCCGCTCGCTCCCCAGCCGACGGGGTTTGCGTCGAGCACGACGCACGGTACGCCGCGCCGGCTCAAGGCATACGCGGCCGCGAGACCGGAATAGCCGGCACCGACAATGGCGACCTCGGTCTGCAGGTCGCTGGCGAGCTGCCCCGCTCCGACCGGCAGATCGAGCGTGCCGGTGCGTGCGGCGAGGTGGCGCCACAACGAATCCGGCTGCGGCGACGTCGAAGCGAGCGGCGCGAGCATGATCAAGCCGTGGCGAGTTCGGATTCGACCGCGTCCGCCAGCGCGGCGAGCGTCGGGAAGCAGAACGTCGGTGTGGTGACCTTCTGCGGCACGGGCGTCGCGCCGAATCCCTTCTGATCGCGGCGGCGCTCGATCCAGCAGGTGGCGTAGCCCAGTTCCGTCGCGATGCCGATATCGTGGTACTGGCTTTGCGCGGTATGCAGGATGTCCCGGAACTTATAGCCGAATGCCGCCTGGCGGCCCCGGTTGTACGCGAAGAATTGCGGATCGGGTTTCGCTACGCCGGTTTCGTCGCAACAGACGGAATCGTCGAACGGATCGCCCAGCGTATGCGCATAGGCCGACAACGCGACGCGGTCCGCATTCGTCATCGCGACGAGC
This sequence comes from Trinickia sp., assembly GCF_036503415.1. Lineage (GTDB taxonomy): Bacteria > Pseudomonadota > Gammaproteobacteria > Burkholderiales > Burkholderiaceae > Trinickia. Next base: position 27,840 of record NZ_DASXWY010000049.1, read on the forward strand.
CGGAAGTGCTTGCGCAGCCGCTTGAGCGCCTCGACGGAATCGGGGAATGCCGGCCAATCGAGCACGTCGCGCTGGAATGCCGCGGCGGATTGTGCGTCGTCGGGCAGGCCCAACTCCTTGGCGAGACCCAGATAGACATTCGCCATCGCATGGCTCGAGCGCCCGGGGAACGCTGCGCGGCCGCGCATGTACGGCTCGAAGATCTGGTCGTCGGTCAGATCTTTCGCGGCAGGACCGCCGAGGCGACGCACCGACGTGAGTACACCCCGTTCGAAGTCGATGAGTGTGCCGACCACATCGAATGTCAGCACCTTGAAATCAGTGAGCTTCATGAGTTCATCCCTTGATGGCGTTGCGGTTGGGTGAAAGACAAAATCGAAGATGAAAATGCGTACGCGAGTACGCGCTGGCTGCTTACGCAGCTACGACGATGGTGTCGCGCGGCGACAGCACCACCGATACCGATGCGCCCGGCGGCGGCACACGCTGCCGCGCGGCGTGATTACCCGGCTGGCGCAGGCTGACCGTCGTGCCATCCGCGAGCGCCGCGAATACGCGCAGGCTTTCGCCCTGGTACAGCACCTCCGTCACGCGCGCGGTGAGTCGATTGGCGTCGGGCGGTGCATCGCCTGTGTCGATTATGAGTTTTTCCGTCTGGACGGCGAGGAGCAGCGCGCCCGCACTCGGCAACGGATAGGCGGTACGGAGCACCGTATCGCCGAGCGTCACCGCGTCGGCGCCCGCACGTGCGACGGGCAACAGCGTCGCCTCGCCGATGAAGCTCGCGACGAAGGCATTGCAAGGCCGGTCGTAGAGGCGTTCCGGCGTATCGACTTGCACGAGCCTGCCGTCCTTCAATACGGCGACACGGTCGCTCATCGTGAGCGCCTCGCGCTGGTCGTGCGTGACATAGACGATCGTCGCACCGAGCCGGCGATGAAGCCGCCGCAGCTCGAGCTGCATGGTCTCGCGCAATTGCTTGTCGAGCGCCGAGAGCGGTTCGTCCATGAGAATCAATTGCGGCTCGAACACCATCGCGCGGGCGAGCGCGACGCGCTGCCGCTGGCCGCCCGAAAGTTCGCTGATGCGCCGGTTCTCGTAGCCGCGCAGCTCGACCATCGCGAGCGCTTCGGCCACCTTGGCCGCCCAGCCGGACTTCGCCTCCCGGCGGGCACGCAGCGGAAACGCCACGTTTTCGCCGACGCTCATATGAGGAAAGAGCGCGTAGCTTTGGAAGACCATCCCGATGTTGCGTTTGTGCGGCGGCGCAAATGTAATATCGCGTTCGCCCACCCACACACTGCCGGAACTGGGCTGCACGAACCCGCCGAGTATGCCGAGCAGCGTCGTCTTGCCGGAGCCGGACGGGCCCAACAGCGACACGAACTCGCCTTGAGAGACATCGAGCGATACGTCGTCGAGTGCTACCACCGGTCCATAATGCTTCGCCGCGGATCGAATCGATACGCCCGCTTTCGCTCGTGCATCCATCGTTGTCTCCCGCTCATGTCAGCCTGCGATGTGGGAAATATAGGCGTCGGTCTTTTTGGCGGCAATTCCCAAATTGTTGGATTGGGCATAACATCAGGTCATGCCCAGCTTACGCAGAAAACTGCCAAGCGCGAATGCGCTATTCGTCTTCGAAGCCGCCGCGCGCTGCGGTAATTTCACGCGTGCGGCGCAAGAGCTGTATGTGAGCCAGCCGGCCGTCAGCCGTATGCTGTCGCGCATGGAGGACCACATCGGCGTGCGCCTGTTCGAGCGCGTGCATGGCGGAATCGAGCTGACCGAAAACGGCCGGATCCTGTATCGGAAGATTTCGGAGGGATTGAACGGAATCGAGGATGCCATTCGGGAGATCGAAGCGCGCGCCACCGGCGTCGAGCCCGTGACGCTGTCGGTCTCCACCGCCTTCACGACACACTGGCTGATGCCGCGGATGAGCCGGCTCAATCAGGCGTTTCCCTCGGTCGATCTGCGCTTTCAGCTGATCTCGGGCCGCATCGGCGGGCCGCTCGGCGATGTCGACCTTGGCATGCGCTTCGTGCAGCAGGGTGAAATGCGCGAAAACAGCGTGCCGGTCATGCCGGAGATATTGCTGCCCGTTTGCAATCCGCGCTATCGCGACATGGCACGCACCGACGAATGGCATGCGCATGGCGATACGGTCATCGTGATGGACGACGAAGAGCGCGGCTGGCACACGCGTTTCGCGGCGTTCAGGAACGAGACGCGTCATGCGAGCGGCGTGTTGAGCTTCAACGACTACGCCATCGTCCTCCAGGCCGCACTCCTCGGCCAGGGAATCGCGCTAGGGTGGGTCAGCGTGGTCATGCACTGGCTCGCGCAGCACGCCCTCGTGCCTGCCGAGGACGAGCTGCTCGTGACGAATCGAATGTGCTGTTTGTCGTGGGCCCCTGGCAAGCCGCTGCGGCCGATCGTCGCCGAAGTTCGCGAGTGGTTGATCGCCGAAATGCGAGCGGATCTCGCGGCCGTCGACACGGTCTATCCGGCGCTCGGGCTCGCGGCAGCGGTGGAATCGGGGTTGCGCGACTGGACTTGAGCAGGCTTCAACGACGATAGGCGGGTGCGCCGCAGCGCGGCGAGTGCGGCATCGGCATTGTGTATCCTGCCGCCGACCAAACGCACGGCAGCAACCCCGGGCACGCCGTCGGCACGATGACGGTCGAGCAGCTCGCGGCCAATCGCGGAGAATTCGTCTTTTTCGGCAAGCGAGGGATTCGCCAGCGCGAGCGTGGTGATCACGCGCCCGCGTAACGCATCGGGCAGTTGCCGGCCGCGCTCCTCGAACAGCTCCCGGAATTGCCGCTGATAGGCGAGCGGCAGCGCCTGGAACCGGTCCGCCATCGCCTCGAGCGCAACGGCGATCTCCTGCGGACGGCGTTGCGGGGCCATCAGCGCCGAGCGGAGCGTCTGCAACGAGCCGTCGGGCCCGCCGGAGGCGAGGAAAGGCTGGTCGAGATCGGGGCGCGTCACCGCGGTGCCATTGTGCAACTGCGGCGCGCCGAATGCCGTCGCCAACGCCTCGAGCGCACGGCCGACGGCGGTGGGCCCGCCGAGTTCGATGGCGAGCGTGCGGCGTGCGGCATCGGCCGTCGCAAAATCGCGGAACAGATTGTCGACGACCGAATCGCGGATGTCGGCCGGTGCGCCTTCGCCCGAGATGTAGCGCAGTGCAGTGGCCTGCATCCGGCTCGGCAGCGTGGGCAGCACGGCCAGCAGTTGGCTCGCGGCTGCGGCCGGGACCGCTACGGCCATCGCGGCGCCCTCCACCACTCGATCCGCGTCGGCATCGCTGCGCGCCCCGGTCGCAACGTTCGCAAAAAGCCGCAGCGTATCGCGCTGAGTGGCCTTGCTGTCGTCCATTGCGTCCGCCATCGCGCGCCATCCGTTTGCGACGGCTGCAATTTCCGCAGCCGACAGCGTGCCAAGACGATCGAGTTCCGCGCTTAGCACTTCGGCAAGCGATCGCGGTTCGAGGCGGCCCGCCGTAGCGAGGAAACCATCGATCAGCGCTTGCCGCGCAGGGCCGCTGTCGCGCACGATATGGCTCGCGAGGTCCGATAGCGCTTCGTCCGACAAATCGGGAATCCGGTTCAACACCGTATCGATGACGCGGCGGGCTTGTGTCTCGTGCGACGCGGTCTCGGAGGCGGTCGACGGCAGAGCGTTCGCAAGGAGCGCGATTGCTCCGCTGACGAAGTGGCGTTCGTCCTCGAGCTGGGCGACGACCGACAGCAAAGCGTCGCGCGCCTCGGGCGTCGCCTCGTCGTACGCCTCGAACATGTCGTGCAATGCGGCTTGCTGATTGGTGTCGTTCAAGCGCGGCCACACCGCTTTGAGCAACCCGGTGAGTTCCTCGGCAGCCTCGGCACCGCCCTTGAAGCGCGCAAGGCTCGTGGCGAAACTCAGCAGCGGCAGTTGATTGCGTGCAGCCGGCCCCCGCGGCGCCGGCACCTCGGGTGCAATATTGTGCAGCGCGGTTCTGAACTCGGCCCGCGACCGCTCGTCGAGCAGCGGGTAGAGCTGCAACAGCGGCGGCACCGTCGACGCCGCTTCACGCGCGTCTTCGATGAACGTTTGCGGGCGCAATCCAAGCAATAGATTGGCCGCGGCCACACTTGCGGCTTCGGGCCGCACCGGCATACCGTCGCGTTGTGCTTCGCGGATCATTGCCAACAGGACCGAGCGTTGTCTGGCGTTGGTCCAGTCGGCCGATTTGCTCGCCACCGCCCGATCGATCGCGGCCTGCGCCGCTTTGCGCTCGGCGTCGCCGAGCCCCCCGGTGCCGCAGGCCAGGAGATTTTGCAGATAGCGCGCCGCATGGATCCGCGCCAGCGGTGTACTGGCCGCACCTTTTCGTTCCTTGACAGCCACGGTCAGCGTTTTCACGAGCGTCGCGCGCCATGCGGGATCGTCGCCTATCACCTGCGAAAAGAGCTGATCGCGCTGCCGCGCGTCGATTTCCGTGGGCAACGCGCCTTGCACGACGCAGCCCAGCAGACGTGCAAGGTGGGTCTTCGATTTCGCATCGCCTTGCTCGGCCGTAGTCGACAGCGAACGCAGCAATTCGCGATAGAGCGGCAGGAATGCAGCGCTTTGCGTCGTACGCTCTCGGAGGTTCCAGGCGACATCGCGTTCGAGTGCGTCGAGTGCGACGTCGAGCGCTTTGCTTTTGGGGCTGCTGCGTCCGACGGCGGTTCGCCAGGCAACGGTGACGCCCGCGGCGACGGTGATCGGCGGCAAGACGGCCGACCATCCCATGCTGCGCTTTTGGCCGCGGGATCGCGGCAATAAGCTGTGTGCGCCGCGCTCGGCACTCCAACCTTCCCTGGACAGGAGCAGCTCCTGCAGCAGCGACGCGAGTGCGCCGCCGCGCAAATGGGCCAGGCCTGCCTTGATCGCATCGAGCGCGTGCGATTGATGGGCATCGCTCCCACTGTAGCGGCTCGTGGCCAAATGTCCGGTGACCTCGATCAGTTCTTTCGCGAGGCGCGCTTTGTGATGTGGGAGGAGATGACGCTTTTCGAGTTGCTGGAGCACCAGCGTCATGACGTCGGCCACCGTTTGGCGATCGCCCGATGCCGTCCCGAACGCCGGCAGCTGGGCAATCAACGCATGCAGCATCTCGTAGCGCTGCGCTGACTCGACGGCAGGCCGATTGCCGCTTTCGATGCGGTCGTCATCCCCCGCTAAGAGGGCCTTGGCAAAGCTGACGAAATGATGGCGATGGCCCCGCAATGCTTCCATGTCCGACGCCAGGGCCAGGATTTGCTTGAACGCCGTGCGATTGTCGACGATCCCCTCGATCGCCGAACGGCGATCGGCACCGCGCGGTCCGCTGCATTGGTTCAAGTAGTCATCGACGATGCGCGAGCGCTGCCGGGTGCTGGCCAGCCATTTCGGGTCGTCGGGCCAATTGATCGCCCGCTCTTGCTGGAATGCCGCGGGCCGTTGCCGCGATATGACGGCGCGCGCCACATCTCGCAGGGAAACCATCTGGCGAGGCGCGGTATCGAGAATCCAGGTGCGCTCGAGCGTCCCAACGAAAGCCGCTGCGTCCGCGGGCGTGAGCTCGGCCGCGATGTCGCCGAGACGATCGTGCAGCGCGTGAACGCGTGCGGCGCCGCCCCATGTGCCAACCGTTTGCAGGATCTGGTCGGCGCTTGGCCGCTCAGTGTCCAACGCGGCACTCGTGAGCATGCGTGCGAGCCGCTGCTGCTCGACGGTGCCGCCCGCGGCGAAGTGCATGGCGACGCGCGCGAGTTCAATGCGCGTATCGAGCGGCGTATGCGGTCCGAGCGAGCGGCGTATCTCGTTCGCGATTGCATCGTTGAGCGCCCGATCGCGCTCGGCAGGCGAAGTGCCGGAAGGCAACTGTGCGGACAGCCGTGCGGCCAGCTTCGGCAACTGAGCGAGCGCGGTCCTTTGTCGTGTCAGTTCGCTCCTGTGCTCGGCCGCTGCCGCAGCATCGGTTGCGACGGTCGCCCGAAACGGCGAAGCAAGCGTAGGTATGAGTTGCGCAGCGCGACGCGGCACGGGCTCCCGAGCGGGACCATCGGCAAGCCATGTCTGCGTCGAAGCAAGCGCCCCGGACAAACCGGCAAGCGCATGACGGGCGGAGCCGACCGGCATCGCGTCACGGAGTTCGGCCACGCGCTCAGCGGCGCCCGTCAATACGGACGACACGCTCAGGGCCGCACCGCCAGCTTCGCGGATCAGCGCATGCTCGCCGTCGACCGATGCGGCCATCATCGCACGCAGACCGTCGGCGAGTCGCGACGCCTCCTGCGCCAGGCGGTCACGGCCGCTGTCGCTCGAGTCCAGCATCGCGGGGCGCAGCGTGCCCAGCATCGCAAGTTCGCCGATCACCGACGCTTCGGGCATGAGCTCGTGCGTGTCGATGGCGCGCTGCAATGTGCAATGGACCGAGTCCGCCTGAATGGCGTCGAGCGCTGCGCGAGCGGCCTCCAGTTGCGCGCGTGCGCGGGCCACCCCGTCACCGTCGTCGGGCGCGAAGTCGAGCGCGAGCTCGAGTTCATCGAGGTGATCGACCGCCTCTTGCAGTCGGGCGCCCAGCGTCCGGGGACCGTCATTGCCACTCGAAGCCAGAGCTGCCATCGCGCCGGCGGCCGATGTCTCGGTTGCGGCTTTCGCTCTGCTGTGCACGCGCGCGGTCAGCGTCAGGAGTGGCGCGAGCGCGGCCATGTCGCCGCGTGCCAGTCGCATACCGAGTTCGGCGGGGCTGCCGCTTGGCGCTTGCGCCGGTCCCACGTCCGGGTGGGATGCGACGCCTGCAAGCTGCGTCAACAATACATCGGCTTTTGCGCTGTCGGCCTGAGAGGACCGCGTCAGCGCGAGCCGCAAACCGTCGGAGCCGATCCGCGGCGAGGCCAACGGCTCGATGCCAAGCAGTATCGGCATGCCCCATCCCCCGCCCGGATGGGCTTGATAGCGCTTGGCCGGGGTGACCGATGCCGATGTGCTGGCAACAACGCCCTCTCGGTCGACGACGTTTGGCTCGATGCCCGCGAGCTCCGGCCCATGTTCATCGAACATGGGTGCTTTGCCCTTGCCCGAGACGGCGCGCGGTAAGGGAACCGGTTCCGAGGACGGCTCCCGAATGACGAGCGGCTGAGACGGCGGTGCATTGCGCGGCGCCGGTGCGGCCGCTACCCGCGCACCGCGCACAGCCGTAGACATGCTGCCGAGCATGGGATTGCGGTCGCGGCTGCGACCGGCATTCGGCTGCCCGGGGTTCGCCGATTGCGGGGAACTTTGCTGCGCTGAGGTGCGCCCGTTCGGAGCAGCTTCGTCGGCGGGCGCGCTTGTTCTGCGCAGTACGGGTAGCGACAGCCTCCATCTCGACATCGATGCCTCGTGTAATCCATGAACGTCGTGTTCATTGAACCAACGGGCGAGTGGTGCACGCGCAGCGCGGGGCGAAATTAGAGGGACCTTGGCGAAGCGCGTTCCCAACGGTGTCCGATATGAATGTGATAATCCACGTCACTTTGACTCAATTCGTTCGGCCTAGCGTTGACGTGTCGATTCCCATGAACTTCAAAAACAGTGCGCGCCTACGAGCCGCGCGGACGGTCTTCGTTTGCCTTGCGTTCTTCCACGGTTCCGTTGCGCTATGCGCTTCGCGGATGCCCTATGTGGTGATCGATACCGGCCACACGCCTGCCCGCCCCGGCGCAACCGGCGCGAGCGGGCGCGTCGAATACCGCTACAACCTCGATCTGTCGGCGGCCGTAGCGGAGCGCTTACACGCCGATGGCGACCGCGTCATGCGCACGGCGGCCGACGGCCGCGAGATCGCGCTCAGCGCACGTTCGACGCAGGCCCCCGACGCAGACCTGTTCATCTCGATCCATCACGATTCGATTCAGCAGCCGTTCATCGACGCGGGACGGCAACGGGAATTCCGCGGCTTTGCGATTTTTGTCTCCGAGCGCAATCCCGCCTATGCGAAAAGCTTGAACTGCGCGCGGGCTATCGCCGGCCAATTGCTGGCCGCGGGCGAAAGGCCCTCGCTTTATCATGCGCAGCCAATACGCGGGGAGAATCGGCCCCTCATCGACGCCCATCTCGGCATTCATCGGTTCGACGACCTCGTCGTGCTGCGTACGGCGCCCATTGCGGCGGTTCTCGTGGAAGCCGGGGTCATCGTCAACCCCGACGAGGAAGCGCGCCTCGCGCGCCCGGAGACGATCGATCGCTTATCGGGGGCGATTGCGAGCGGCATTCAGGCCTGCGTTGTCTCGCAGTAACGACTTCCGCGTCCACATCCCCGTCTCTCCGAAGCCAAAAGGAAGTGAACATGAATGGGTTGCACAGAACGAATGCAAGCGGTTCGGGTTGGCCCGAACGCGCTCCGAACCAACCGGATTCCGGCTCAACGCAGCCCGAGACGCCGCCTGCCGCGGCACGGCGCCCGGCCGCGACGGGCGGCTTGAGCGACCTTCGACAGATATCTTCGTCCGGGTCCACGTCTCGAGCCAGCGCGCCGCCACGCCGAGCCTCGGTGGGCAGATCCGCCGCAAGCGATGCCGTATTTTCCGCTGATCAAATGCGCGAAATTGACGAGATCGTGCATGAGCTGACCGTCGATTCGGTCGTGGCGGCCAAACCGGGGCAACCGCAATCTCCAGTGAGCGGGATTTGGGACAAGCTCGTAGCCCTAGAGTCGATGTGCGGGGGGCTGCGCACCGTTCAAATCGACGCACTGCGGGAGCGGCTGCTGGACGCAATCGGACAATCTGCCCATTCGCGCGAGGACGCGGATCTCCTGCGTCAAGTCGTTTCGGCGTTGACCCAACGAGCCGATGCACGCCCGCTGCCTCAGGTGATGGCCGACATCACGTTCGAACGCATGCAATTGCCGGAGCTGGAGCTGGACTCAACCGGACAGACCGTGCCGGATTCGCGCTATTTCAACAGTGCTCTAGTCCCGCTCGCGGAGGTCGCCTACGATCACGATCCGATGGGGCGCACGCTGCTGTGGAAGGGCGCATGCACGCTTTTCCCGGGACCTGGCCGCGCGGAGAAACTGGATTTGGCAATATTTTCATTGGCCAAGGATTCCGGGCTCGTCTCTCCCTTCGACTTCTATCTTGCTGTGGACGCATTGGGCCTCGACGAGGAGGTCACCGACCAGATGCTCGACGAGATGCGCAGGAAAGCGGGCGACGCCACTCCACCACGCTAACTTGTCGCGCTTGCCGGTCAACCGGTTGGCTTCGGCGCCGTTTACGGATTGAAGCAATCGGCTTCGCGCTATTCGATGAGGAGACGGTCATGTTCAAAAAGTTTGTCGCGGCAGCTATCGTCAGCATGTTCGCCACGGGTGTCGCACTGGCTCAAACCGCTGCTTCGGCGCCGGCCGCCCCTGCTGCCGCCGCAAGTACGATGAAAGGCGGAGATTGCGAGTCGAAGGCAGTGAGCAAGGACGGCAAGCCCCTCAGCGGCGCTGCCAAAGCCTCGTTCATGAAGAAATGCGAGCGCGATGCCAAGAAGTCCATGAGCGCCCAGTGTGAAAGCAAGGCGGTCGGAAAGGACGGCAAACCGCTGCATGGCGCCGCCAAGACGTCGTCGGTCAAAAAGTGCATGGCGGAGGCCGGCTGACCACCGGTTGCGGGGGAACAGCAAAAAGCCGGACTCTTCAGTCCGGCTTTTTGTCGCCCTATCGCAGCGTATGAGCGCTACGCCCAGCCGTTGAACGCTGCGCGTGCAGGCCTCGCTGCTTATTTCAGAGCAGCGATGCGCGCTCGAAACTGCTCCGTGCCCGAAACGATACTGTCGAGCACGGCATCGAGCGCCCAGAAGCGTTCGCGGACGTCGTAGTCGATCGCGCGGCAGCGAATCGAGGCGAACGTGCCGATGCGCTGGTGATAAATCTTCGCGAGCGCAGGATAGCCGAGCGATTCCGATACGGCGGAGACGACGAGGAACGTGGACAACTCCTGCGCCAGCTCGGGCGCCGTGTGCGCCGACATTCTGAGCCACCGGTAAAGATCCGGATGAAAGTTCGTAAAAACGCCGTTAAAACCGGCCGATCCGGCTTTCATTGCGTCCCATGCAATGGCCGCATTGGCGTTCAATATTTTGAGCGGCGAGCCGCTCGCCAGCGCAATGCGCCGCTTCAAGACGTCCAGATCGCAACTGACATCCTTCAACATCACGAACCGCCCCGAATCGATGCAAACGGACAGTTCCTCGTCGGTCAGTAGCCGGCGGTACGGCGCCGGGCATTCGTAAAGCCCCAGTGGCAAATCGGACGGCAGACGCGACAGTAGCCGCTCGAGGTTCTCCCGGAAAGCCTGTGTGCCGTGGCGATGGGGATCGAGCCGGTTGGTGACGAGCACCACTGCGTCCGCGCCCGATTCGGCTGCCGCCTTCAATTCTTCGTACTGCGCCTGCGGTGCATGGCTGATGTGTCCCGAAACGGCGACGGGCACGCGCCCCGCAACGCGATCGACCACGAAGCGCGCCAGCTCCGCGCGCTCGGCGAGGCTCAGAAACTGCATCTCGCTCGATTGCGCCACCGCGAAAAAAGCATCGGCGCCATGTTGCAAATACCACTCGATGAGCCGCTCGAGTCCGCCGTAGTCGATTTCGCCGGACTCGTCGAACGGAGTCAACATGACCGGCACGATCCCTTCTATGGTCGTGTCGGCGCGTCGAGCGTTCTGCATGTGATTCTCCTTGAGGTTGAGTGCGGGCTTGTCGCCCGATCAGGCCGGCAGCGGCACATTGGCGGCGCCGGGCTCGTGTTCGGGGATCGGCTTATTGACGAGCAGCAGGTACGCCATCGCGCCGACGAAGGCGATGACCGCGGCGGTCAGCAGCGCCGGAACGAACGACCACTTCTGTGCGATGACGCCCGTGAGGACCGGCGCCAGCGCGCCGCCAATGAAGCCGCCGAAGTTCTGGATCGCGCCGAGCGAGGCAATGCGGCTTTGCGGCGCCGCCGCCGTGGCGAGCGCCCAGGAACAGGCCGAGGCGGCGTTGGCCAGAAAAATCACGACCGAAATGCAGGCGAGCGCGACGATATTGCTTTGTGCGAGCGCACCCGGAATCGTGAACACCACCATGCCGAGCATACAGATGACGACCGCATTGCGGCGTGCGATCACGGTCGAGCGGCTTTTGCGCGCGACGAGATCGGAGAGCCAACCGGCCGACAATGCGCCCAGGAAGCCGCAAAAGAACGGAACGGACGCGGCAACGCCCGTACGCATGAGAGTCATGTGTCGCTCGGCCGTCAGATAACCGGGCAGCCAGGTCAGGTAGACCCAGTTCAGATAAACGGAACCGAAGAAGCCGATCAACATGCCCCAGGTCGTGCCATGCTGGAACAGGCTGCGCCAGTCGGCAAACGTCACGTTCGATTGCGTGACGACTTCCTGAGCGTCGGCATCGAGGTAGCGGCATTCGTCGGCCGAAAGTTGCGCACGCACCGGGTCGCGATAGAGGATGAACCAGACCACGGCGACAGCGAGTCCAACCGCGCCGGTCGCGATGAATGCCCAGCGCCAGTGAAAGGAGACGACGAGAATCGACAGCAGGAGCGGTGCCAGTGCCGTGCCCAGCGGCGATGCGGAGTTGAAGATTCCGGTGGGCGTGCCGCGTGCTCGCAGCGGGAACCAGTTGCCGACGACTCTGGCCGCCGAGGGAAATTGGGGCGCTTCCCCGATGCCCAGTGCGATGCGGGCGAGGATGAACCAGCCGAACGTCGATACGAGCCCCCCCGCCGCCTGGGCGAGCGACCAGACGATGAGTCCCAGGCCGAGCAGCCGCCTCGGTCCGATTCTGTCGGCCAACGCGCCGATCGGCAACTGACACAGCGCGTAACTCCACGAAAACGCCGAAAGAAGCACGCCCATCTGGCTCAGCGACAACCCGAGGTCCGCCCGGATCGAGGCGTTGGCTACGGCGAGCGTGCCGCGATCGAGATAATTGACGACGCCGCTGATCATCAGAAGCGTGAGTGCGATCTGCTGCGCACGCTTGATGCGCGGCGGAGCGACGGGGACTGCCGAGGTTTCGCTCATTGCGGATGTCTCCATGTCTTTTCGGTGTCGTGTAACCGCTTACACTTTCATCCGATTTATACCCGCTGGCCGGCAAACGAATGGAACAAATTGCGCTAGGCAGGCGTGGCAGCTGGCATAATCGATGGACAGATAGGCTGTCAGCGCTTACATTCGCATGGACGACCTATGAGATGCAACCCCATCCTGGCAATTCGAGGGTAAACGACGATGATCGATGAATCGATTCGCGGCTCACGTGGCTCGTTTCAGTGTTGCCGCACGCCGGCCTTTTTGGTGAACCGCGCATGAGCACAACGCCTTCGCGCTCGCGCGCAGTGCCCGCCGCCGCGGCATCCCCTGCCCCGCGCGCGCGGCGCGGTACGGGACGCTCCGTGCTGGGTGACGTTGCGAAGCTCGCCGGCGTATCGACGGCAACGGTGTCGCGCGTCTATAACGAGCCCGGTAAGGTATCAGCCGAAGTGCAGCAGCGCGTGCATGATGCCGCGCGGGCTTTGAACTGGATTCCGAACGCCGCCGGACGCGCCCTTGCCTCGACACGTTCGCATATCGCCGGCGCAATCATCCCGACACTCGACAATCACGTTTTCGCGTCGCAAGTTTCCGGGATGCAGTCCGTGATGGCTGAGCAGGGCATCACGCTCTTTCTCGGATGCTCGAATTACGATCCGGCGCAGGCGCTCACGCAAGTGCGCGCGATGCTGGCACGGGGCGTCGAAGCGGTTTCGGTGGTGGGCGAATCCTATCCTGCCGAATTGTTCGAACTCCTCATCGATCGCCGTGTGCCGTATGTCGTCACCTACGCTTATCGCGAGGGAAGTCCGCATTGCTGCGTCGGCTTCGACAATCGCGCAGCCTTCGCGAGGCTGACCGCGCATTTGCTCGAACTCGGACATCGGGATATCGCCGTCATCATGCAACCGTCAGTCGATAATGACCGCGTTCAAGCGCGCCTGCGTGGTGTGCATGAAACGCTGGCGGCGCATGGGCTTGCGGTGCGGCCGGTGCATTTTTGCGAAGGGCCCTCGACGATTGCATTCGGCCGCGCGAGCTTGCGCAAGATATGGACTACGCCGGATGTGCGCCCCAGTGCGATCTTATGCGGTAACGACAACCTGGCCATCGGTGCGTTGCTGGAAGCGCAAGCGCTGGGGATTGCCGTGCCTGGTCAATTGTCGATCACGGGTTTCGACGATATCGCGCTTGCCCGCGAACTCGATCCCGCGTTGACGACGATGTGGGTCGACACGAACGAGATCGGGCGCGCAGCAGCGCAATCGTTGCTCGATATGCTCAAGGGCTGCGCTCCGGGGCCCGGCACCGAGATCGCGGCCAAACTCGAGATCCGTGGTTCCACGGGGCCTTTTCAGTCCCCTCGAACGGTTTGACTCACGCGCTGCTCAACCGGGGGAAAGCCACGAAGGAAGTTGGACGCTGCCCGATTGATCGGGGGACGCGGCCGGGATCGTCGAGTCTGCCCTCTGGAGCGAGAGTTGTTCTTGCTTCAGCTCGTCTTGCAACTCGCCATTAGTTGGGTCCTGCTGGACTTCAGCGCGAAGTAACTCGATGTCCGCGTTCATTTGCGCATCGCGCGCCGAGCGAATTTCGGGCGGCTCGGGCACCACCTTGCCATCCGGTCCTGTGGCGCTCTCCTCCTCTATCATGTATGCGTCCAAGGCCGGCTTCAGCGCGCGCCCTTGGCCAATCAGAGTCTCGTACTTTTGCACGAAGGTCTGCTGGGCTCGGGCTAGATCAGGGTTCGAGGGTGGCACCTGAGCCGCAACGAGCAATGCCTCTTTCTCACAAGCCTGATCCAGCGCGAATTGTGCTGCGGGAACGCTCAAGGTCGAGGGTTGAGGCAGTGACGGCACGCTCGTGGGCGATGCGGCGCTCGTGCTCGGATCCTGCACGGTGCTCGACACCGTAGGCGAATCGGTCGGCGTCGGGTCGGTCGATTGCCCCGACGAGGACGGCGCTGCGGGCGGCGAGGACGCACCCGTCGGCTGTCCGGCTACGCCGCTGCTGCTGCAGCCTGCCATCATGGCGACGCCGACGCCCGCGCCGGCGGCGACGAGCCCGAGCTTGGCCAATGTTCGGATTCGAGGGCGCCCGGCCGACGACGCTTCGGAGTCCCGCGAGCCAGCGTCGCCGCGCGAAGTCGGAAATATCGAGAGCCTGGCCGAGCGGGTCGGCATCGCCGTAGGTCCGGATGTGCCAGCCGCGCGGCGCTCCTGCGTCTCGGCCCGCCCCGCGTCCGTTGCTGCATTACCGCGACGAATCTGCATTCGACTCTCCCTAAGACGTTCCAATACCTCCTCGCAATGTAGCGGCGGCGATGCTGCGCAGCGTTG
>NZ_DASXWY010000050.1:0-23416 GCF_036503415.1 Trinickia sp.
GGCTCCGTGATCGTGATTGCCAAGCGTTCGTTGCGCGACCGACTCAGGCATTGGGTTTTGCCGGCCGGCGCCGACAGCGCCGCACGCGTGCTGCTGATCAGCCGGAGTTTGCGCGGCTTATGTGACGGATACGTCGCTGTACTGCTGCCTGCATACCTGCTCGCACTGGGCTTGGGCAAACTCGACGTCGGTCTGGTGAGCACCGCGACGCTCATCGGCTCTGCGGTCGCCACAATCGTCGTCGGCGCGCTCGCGCATCGTTTCGCGGCGCGTAGGATGTTCATGGTCGCGGCCGCACTGATGATTGCGACCGGCATCGCGTTCGGTGCGTTATCGTCGCTTTGGCCGCTTCTGATCGTGGCATTCGTCGGCACGCTCAATCCGAGTTCGGGCGATGTCAGCGTTTTTCTGCCGCTCGAGCAGTCGCGTCTTGCCGAGTCAGCCGCAGGCAATGCCCGCACGGCATTATTCGCACGCTACAGTCTGGTCGGCTCGGTGTCAGCCGCGGTCGGTTCTCTCGCGGCAGGTATCCCCGAGTGGCTGCCCGATCATACGCGAATCGCCCCGCTTCCCGCGATGCGCATGATGTTCTTGCTGTATGCCATTACAGGCATCGTCATCTGGTTCCTCTATCGTAGGCTGCCGCGCGCGCCCCTTGATGCCGAGCGTCGCTCGGCGCCGCTTGGGCAATCACGGCGCATCGTGACGCACCTCGCGCTACTGTTTAGCGTAGACGCGTTTGCCGGTGGCCTGGTCGTCAATTCGCTGCTGTCCCTATGGCTCATGCAGCGCTTTGGCCTGTCTCTGAGCGCAGCGGGCCAGTTCTTCTTCTGGGCCGGGCTCTTGAGCGCAGCGTCCCAACTTGCGGCGCCACCCCTCTCCCGCAAGATCGGCCTGCTCAACACGATGGTGTTCACGCATATCCCTGCCAGCCTGTGTCTGATCGCCGCGGCGTTTACCGCATCGCTTCCGGCGACCTTGACGCTCTTGCTGATCCGCAGCGCGTTATCGCAGATGGATGTCCCTACACGCACAGCCTACGTGATGGCAGTCGTCACACCGGTAGAGCGACCCGCCGCCGCGAGTTTCACATCCGTGCCGCGCAGCCTTGCCGCGTCGCTCGCACCAACGTTGGCGGGCGGCCTGATTGGAATGGGATGGCTCGGTGTGCCGCTCGTTGCCTGTGGCGCATTGAAGATCGCCTACGACCTTTCGCTGCTATTCGCCTTTCGCCACGTCAAACCGGAGCCCTAAGCCGTCAAGACTTGATGCACGTCGACGTCGTGATGTGGTCTGCGAGTCACGCCTTGACGGAAGTCAACGTCGTTACGCTCGTTCGGCTTGGTATGCCAGCGCGGCCCGTGCAGCGTGGCAAAATGACCGTTCACGACGAAATCCGGAAGGTGCGATATGTCGATCCTTGTGGGAACCGCATCGTGGACCGATAAGACGCTCATCGAGTCAGGGGCGTTTTATCCGAAGGGCTGCACAAGCGCCGAGGCGCGTTTGCGGTTCTATGCGAGCGTCTTCCCCTTGGTCGAAGTCGATTCGTCGTATTACGCGATGCCAAGCCCCAGCAACAGCGTCTTGTGGGTCGAGCGCACACCGCCGAATTTCGTGTTCGACATGAAGGCGTTCCGGCTTTTCACCGGCCACCAGACCGAACCAAAATTCTTTCCGAAGGATTTGCTGGCCGAGCTACCGAAGACGGACAAGAAAAATCTTTATTACAAAGACGTGCCCGACCCAGTCATCGATGAGCTATGGGCACGTTTCTTCGAAGCGCTGCGCCCGCTGCATGAGGCCGGAAAGCTAGGGTCCGTCCTGTTCCAGTTTCCGCATTGGGTGACGCCCGCGCCGAAATCCATGACACACGTTGAGCACTGCGCCGAACGCATGCATCCGTTCTTGACGGCCTTTGAATTTCGCCACGAAAGCTGGCTGAACGACAAGCACCGCGATTCAACGCTTGCGATGGAACGCGAACGCGGCATCGTGCATGTCATCGTGGACGCACCGGAAGGCGTCAAGAACCGCGCACATAGCGTCTGGGAAACCACCTCGAGCGAACTTGCAATCGTGCGGCTGCATGGCCGGAACATCGAAACGTGGGGTGGTGCAAGCAGCGCCGCTGAACGATTTAACTACGAATATTCCGACGAAGAACTGCGCGAACTGGTTGACCCGATCAAGGCAATTTCCAGCCGGGCCGCGCGCACACACGTTGTGTTCAACAACTGCTATCGAGACGTGGCACAACGAAACGCGCTTGCGATACGGGCGATGCTATCGTGAGCCGTCCGATCAAACGAAGGAGCAGCCTCGGTATTGCTCGGCCCGCTGCGCGCCCGGCCTGAACAGTGGAGCAGCCGCGATGGTCGTGGTCGTCGTGTCCCCGGCATTGCGCGACGCTGGGCACCGCTCGCGCGGATTGCCTGAAGAAATTGCACGATATCCTGCGCAGTATCACGGGCGCCGCGCATCCACGTCATCTGGAAGGTTGCCGATCGAATAGCGCAATCACCCCTGTTCATACCAACCTTTCGATGTATTGACGATTTTCACGACCAGCAGCATCACCGGCACTTCGATCAGGACGCCCACTACCGTGGCCAATGCCGCCCCCGATTCAAAACCGAAGAGGCCGATGGCAGCCGCCACGGCCAGCTCAAAGAAATTCGACGCTCCAATCAATGCCGAAGGGCATGCCACGTTGTGCTTTTCGCCAACTAGGCGGTTGAGCCAGTACGCCAACGCCGAATTGAAAAACACCTGAATCAGAATCGGCACCGCAAGCAACGCGATGATCAGCGGCTGCTCGAGAATAGCTTGACCTTGGAAGGCAAACAGCAGCACCAAGGTAGCCAGCAGTGCGGAAATGGACCACGGTCCAATCTTGGTCATCGCGGCATCGAATACGCCCTGCCCCTTGAACATGAGCCTCTTTCGCCAGATTTGAGCAAGCGCGACGGGGATGACGATATACAGCACGACGGACGTCACCAGCGTCGCCCACGGCACTGCAATAGCGGACACGCCCAGCAGCATGCCGACCAGCGGGGCAAACGCGAAGACCATGATCGTGTCGTTCAATGCCACCTGCGACAACGTGAACAATGGGTCGCCATCGGACAATTTGCTCCAGACGAACACCATCGCGGTACACGGCGCCGCGGCGAGCAGAATGAGGCCTGCGACGTAGCTGTCGAGCTGGCTTGCCGGCAGCAAAGAGACGAACAGGTGGCGGATGAACAGCCATCCGAGGAACGTCATCGAGAACGGCTTCACCAGCCAGTTGACGAACAAGGTGACGCCAATGCCGCGCACATGCTGCCTGACTTGATGAAGTGCGCCGAAATCCACCTTGACGAGCATTGGGATAATCATCACCCAGATAAGCACGCCGACCGGCAGATTGACGTGGGCCAGCTCCATCTTGCCCACCGCATGAAAAACGCTTGGCGCCGCCTGCCCCGCTGCAATGCCTGCGACGATGCAAAGCAGTACCCAGATCGACAAGTAACGCTCGAAGATGCTCATCGTCGCTTTAGCGGCGCGCTTGCCAGTGGTTGCGCATTGAACGGCCATCGCTACCTCTCACAAACCCAATGCTTCGAGCACTGCCGGCACCAGACGGGCGCGGATATCGTCTCGGACTGCTACAAAGCTGTCGAGCGACTCACCGTGGGGATCATGGAAGCCGACGTGGATCCGCTTGACCGGACGCGGGAAGATGGGACAGCTTTCCCTCGCGTTGTCACACACGCTGACGACCAAGTCGATGGGTTCTTCCATGACGGCTTCGACGGATTTGGGAAAGAGACCGTCGGTCTGCAGACCGGCCAATTTCAGCGCTTCAATCGCACCGTCGGCCACTTTCGGTTGAGGAGAAGTACCCGCCGAAATGGCTCGGACGCGGCCAGCCAGATCGTGGTTGAGGATGGCTTGGCCCATTTGAGAGCGGCACGAGTTGCCAGTGCATAGCACGAGAACGGTCTTGGACATGATTCGATTAAATACATCCGTTCGGATCGCCGCCGGCGTGCTGGCTCGTCCGCCCACGGGTGTACATGGGATGCCGCCGCAGCAGTTCTCGGTCAGGAATGCCAGCACGGCATTCATCGCCGGGTAATTTGCTGAATAGATCATGAACCGACCCTGCTGCAGAACCGTGACCAGCTCCGCATGAACGAGCTCTTTCATGTGAAAAGACAAAGAAGACGGCGCGATTCCCAGCCGCTCTGCGATCTGGCCGGCGGCCATCCCGGCGGGACCAGCTTGAACGAGCAGCCGGAACACAGCGAGTCTCGACTCTTGCGCCAGGGCGCTGAGTGCGCGAACCACGTGTTTCGTTTCCATATTTCAATAATACTTGAAATATTGAGTTGATCAAGCGTGGTGGGCCCACCGTCCCCCTGATCCTCGGCGTTTCGACGAGACCCTTTAGAACCGGACCACCAATAGAAGGTCCCGCCGGCGCCAAGTCGGCGATGTCGACTCGGTCGGTGAGGGACTGCACAATGCATGGGTGAAGCCATGCAGCGCCGCGAATTTGTCCCCTAAAATACCCCGGGGATTTTAAGTTTCGCTTAAGGCGCACTGTCTACGGTGAACGCTTTCTGAGATTTTCACTGGCGGCGCGCAGCTCGATGTCAGATCTACATTCACCCGACTCCCCATTGCATTCGCTTCCCGGCAATTTCGTGCAAGCGCAGCGCGAATAGCTGTCGCCGCCACGCGCACGAGCATCCGCGCGAACTTCGTCTACGCACGCATTCGGGCTCTCGCACCGGACGCGATCGCCGGCGACACCGGGCGTCCGCCCGAACCTGTCGTCACTTTGCTCACCGCTTTTCCCGTCGTCATCCATGGCCCTCCCTGCACCCGTTGTGCCCATGACGCGCATCGGCAAAGCCGTACTCGTTTGCGCGTTCAGTTCCGCCTGCGTCGCCCTCGTGATCTCGCCACCGAAACGGGGCTCTCACCCGGACGACGACATCCCGGCTGCCGCACGCGACACCGATGTACCGCGCGCAGCACAACCCCTCGGTGCATCGGCTACGGACGCGCTCTACAACGACGCACCCTCCGGTCATACGCCCAGGGTGGGCACACCATCCGCCCCGGCCACCGCATCCGGTCCCGTCACCCGCTCCGTGACCATCGATTCGAGTTTCACGGAAGCGATGCAGCGCCTCGGCCTCGATGCGAGCGTGACCGCATTGCTCGTGCGCTCGTTCGCCGGACAAATCGATTTCCGCCGCGACCTGCGCAAGGGCGACACCATCAGTCTCGTGATGCGTCCCGCTAATGTGGACAACGCGCCCGACGCCGCGAGCAGCGTACAAGCCAACGACGACATTCCGCTCGCCGTGCGCGTCTCGCGCGGCGACACGGATCACGATCTGTTCCTGCATCGCGATCTGCGCGGCAAGCCGTTCTACTACACGGCCAATGGCCGATCCGGTGCGCCCTCCTTCGCGCGCTATCCGCTCGCGTTCATGCGCGTGTCGTCGAATTTCGCCGCACGCCGCCTCGACCCCGTCACTCATCAATGGCAAAGCCACGATGGCGTCGATCTCGCCGCGCCGGCGGGCACGCCCGTGCACGCCACCGCTCGCGGCACGATCTCATACATCGGCTGGGAAACCGGCTACGGCAAGATCGTCGTGATCGACAACGTGCCGCCGTATCAGACGGCGTTCGCCCATCTGTCGCGTTTCGCGAAGGGCCTGCATCGCGGCACTCACGTGCGGCGCGGCCAGGTGATCGGCTTCGTCGGCAAGACCGGCTGGGCGACGGGGCCGCATCTGCACTATGAAGTGCGCGTCGCAAACGTGGCGCGTAATCCGCTGACCGTGACGCTGCCCGGTGACACGCCGTTGCACGGCGACGAGCGCAAGCGATTCGCGCAGCGCGCGAATCGCCTCGCCGCACTGTTTTGAGCGCAAGCGCAATGCGCCGCTGGGGGGCCCTGTTCGTCGCGCTATTCGTCCTGCCGGTCGTCACGCCATGGGTCTTCACCCGTCCCGCGTTCGCGCGCGCGGGCGTCCACGCTCGGCATGTTCAGCTTCGTCCCGCGGTGCGCGCGCGTGCCGCTATGGTCGTGGATCTCGCGACGGGGCGCACGCTGTACGCAAAGCATGCCGATCAGCGCATGCCCATCGCGTCTCTCACGAAACTGCTGACGGCGATGGTGGTGCTCGACTCGAAGCGCTCGCTCATCAGGCCCGCGCGCATCACCCACGCCGACATCGACCGGCTCAAGTGGTCGCGCTCGCGCCTGCCGGTCGGCTCGCTGCTGCTGAGGCGCACGATGCTGCACATCGCGCTGATGTCGTCCGAAAATCGCGCAGCGTTGGCGCTGAGCCGCGACTATCCGGGCGGGCGCGCCGGATTCGTACGCGCGATGAATCGCAAGGCGAAGCGTCTGCACATGCGGCACAGTCACTTCGTGGATCCGACCGGGCTTTCGCCGCACAACGTGTCCACCGCGCGCGACCTGACGCGACTTGCGCGTGCCGCGTATCGATACCAGCAGATCCGCCTGTACTCGACCTCGCGCCAGAAGCTGGTGCTGGGCGGCGCCGGGCCGCTGATGTACCACAACACAGATCCGCTCGTGCACAACGTCGCGTGGCACGTCGTGCTGCAAAAGACGGGTTTCACCAACGAAGCGGGCCACTGCCTCATCGTCATGACGCCCGTGCATGGGCACATGATGCTGATCGTACTGCTCGGCGCCCCGACACCTCAGGCACATTTTCAGGACGCCATCGATCTGCGGCGCTGGTTGGCACGAGTGAATCTTCGACAAGGCCGTCACCGTTGAGCCGCCGCGCTTTTGGGTCGAGTCGCGCGAAATTGCGGGGTTGGGACGGATGGCCTTGTATGTCACACTGTGATGCAACTCCATCGGGGCTTCGACATCGGGCTCCCTTGCACCGGGAGAACACCCCTGAACGGTTGGCACATAGCAATTGCGGCGGGACTCTGCGTGCTGCTCGTGGCCTGTTCGCGCCGCGAAAGCATCTTCTCACTGTCGCCCGCGTTTACCGCGAAATCCAGCATTTCCGCGTCCGATGTGGCGGACTGCGTCGTACAGCGATGGAAAAACGGCACGCGGCGTCTGCATCGGGGTGAAGGCGGCACAGCCATCACCCTGCGCGCCGAAACGTTCTTCAGTGGCGCGGCGATTGGTCTGCGCGTCGAGCCGGAAGGGCGGCATACACGCGTCGAATACTTTCGGCGGCGCCGCACCGAGCCGCTTTACTGGTCGATGGTGCGCGGGTGTCTTCAGCCCGAGGCGAGCCGCGAAACGGACAGCGCGCCGGCCGTCCCGCAGTCATGAATCCCCCGCGCAACACGCATGGCATCAGGCAATCCGAAGTGCTGGGCAACAGCACCTACCTTCGGTTCCGGTTGCGGTCGGCGCTGCTTGGCGCAACGTTCGCCCTGGCATTCGGTGCATTGGGCGTGCGCGCCTTCTGGGTGCAATGCATCAACGACGGCTTCTACCAGCTTCAGGGCGACATCCGCCAGGTCCGTGATTTCACCGTACACGCGGCGCGTGGCCGCATTCTCGACCGTAACGGCCACATCCTCGCGATGAGCCTGCCCACCCGCGCGCTATGGGTGGACGCGCGCGACGTGCCGAGCGTGCCGCCCGGCAAGCTCGCCTCGGTGGCCACGCTGCTCGGCATCCACCGCGCCCACGTGCAAGACGTGTATCGCGAGCATCGCGCCTTCGCCTATCTGCGGCGACAGGTGCCGCTCGCCACCGCGAAAGCCGCGATGCAGCTCGACATACCGGGCCTCTACGCCGAGCGCGACTATCGACGGTTCTACCCTGAGGGCCCGATTGCCGCGCAGGTGACAGGCTTCGCGGACGTCGATGGCCGGGGCCAGGAAGGGATCGAGCGTGTCGGCAACCGCATCCTCACCGGCGTGGACGGCAACCGGCGCGTGTTGCGCAACGCGCGCGGCCAGACCATCGATACACTGAGTTTCGTCCGGCCGAAGCCGGGCAAGGACATCCGTCTCTCCATCGACCGATCCATTCAGTTCGCCGCCTTCAAGGCGGTGCGGGACGCGGTGCGGCGCACCGGCGCGCAAGCCGGCTCCGCAGTCGTGCTGAACGCTCGAACAGGTGAAATACTCGCGATGGCGAACTGGCCGACCTATGATCCGAACAAGCGCGCAGCGCGCAGTGGCCAGCAGATCCGCAATCGCGCGGTGACCGACGTCTTCGAGCCGGGCTCCGTGCTGAAGCCGCTGACGATTGCGCTTGCGCTACAGCGCCATGTCGTCACGCCGGATACGATCGTGCCCACCAACGGCGGCCGCCTGAAGCTCGACCACGCCGTAATTCACGACGATGCCGATTTCGGCGTGTTGACAGTTTCGCAGGTGATCCAGAAGTCCAGCAACGTCGGCACGACGAAAATCGCGCTGCAGCTCACGCCATACGACATGTGGCACAACTTCCGTGCAGTGGGACTGGGGCGCGCGCCCTCGGCAGGATTGCCGGGTGCGGCCGCAGGCCACGTGCGCCCATATCAGCACTGGCGACGCATCGAACAGGCGACGATGTCGTACGGCTACGGCCTGTCGGCTTCGCTGCTGCAGCTCGCGCAGGTTTACACCATCTTCGCGAACGAGGGCGTATTCGTTCCCGCGACGATTCACGCGCATGGCGCCGCGCCTGTGCATGGCCGGCGTATCTATTCGCCACTTGTCGCGCGGGAGGTGCGCGCGATGCTCGAAAGCGTGGTGTCGAAAGACGGCACCGCGCCGCAGGCGCAGGTCCCGGGGTACACCGTCGCGGGCAAGACCGGCACCGCGTACCACTGGACCGCGAAGGGCTACGACCACAGCCAATATCGCGCGTCGTTTGTGGGAATCGTGCCGGCGCACGCGCCTCGCGTGATCATCGCGGTGTCCATCGACCGCCCGCACAAGGGCTCGCACTTCGGCGGCGCCGTGTCGGGGCCTGCCTTCGCCGATATCGCCTCGAGAACCATGCACATTCTCAACGTCTCGCCCGACGTGCTGACGACCGACAACGCTTCTTCGGAGGCGTCGTCCACTTGAGTCAGGCGAACCCGTCGCTGCGGTTCGTCGGCCGGCACCTGCCGGTCCCGGCTTTCGTGATCGAAAGCCAGACTTTTGGGCACGGGCCGCATGTCTGCATCGGCGCGGCGTTGACAATAATCGAAGCGGAAATTGCATTTCGCGCCATACTGGCACGATGGCCGCGGATCGCACCGGCTGACGAGCGGCCCAGCTGGGACGGCAATCCCGTTTACCGCGGTTTGAAATCTCCGCACATTGAGTATCGGTGTATGCGGATTCTTCGCGGTCGTCGACGTCCATCATGACGTACGCGTTGCCGTTCACCTCGAAGTCGAACTCGTGCTGCGATGCGCCATTGCGCGAACCAGGAGATATCAGGAGACACGTTATGAGCGGCACCGCATCGCCCCGACGCAAACGCACGCCGCGCTTCGTCGAGATTGCCGAGGCGGCGGGCGTGAGCCCCGCCACGGTCGATCGCGTTCTCAATGAGCGCGGCAGCGTATCGGCCGAGATGCGCGCCCGCGTCGTTGCGGCGGCGCGCCAGCTCGGCGTCCCGCGCGTGCTGCCCGATACGCGGCACGGACTCGTGCATATCGACGTCTTGCTGCCCAGGAACGACACGCCGTTCTTTCGGCGCATGAGGCAGGCACTGCAGCGCTCGATGCAGATGCTCGACAGGCGCATCATGCTGCACCGTCAGATCCTCCCTGAGGATGACGACGACGTTATCACGCGTGCAATCCTCGAACCGCCATATGCACGTGCGGGCCTCATCATCACGACGCACGACACGGCGAACGTCCGCGATGCACTACGCACGGTGACGACCCGCGGCGAGTCCGTCGTCACCATGGTGACCGACATACCGGAGATTGGGCGCGTCCATTACGCCGGAATCGACAATGCTTGCGCCGGACGCACGGCAGGCTACTTCGTCGGACGACTCGCGACGCGGCCGGGCCGAGTGCTGCTGCTTGGCAGCCGAAAAGACTACCGCGCCCATCTCGAACGCATCGCGGGGTGCCGCTCGCAGTTGAGCGAATCGTTTCCGACGCTCATCTGCGAAGAGGAAGGGATGGAAACACTCGACGATTCCGACCGGTGCCATCGCGCAGTTACACGAGCACTCAAGCGCGAGGACCTCGTGGGCATCTACAACAGCGGATACGGATCGGCCGGCATCGAGGCCGCGCTACGGGCAGCGGGCGCGGCCGGCAAGGTCGTATGGGTCGGCCACGAAATGCTCGATCACCACAGGCAGTACATCGAACAGGGAACGATGGATATTGCGATCGATCAAGACCCGGATGGGCAGATCGTCTCCGCGCTACAGCACGCGCTCAATGCGTGCGGCGTAGTGGACGCGCCCGCGCCGCCCGGGCCGGTTGAATTCCGCATCTTCTGTTCGGCCAATGTAAGGCGTAGCCCTTATCTCGTCGAGGCTCCGGTCAGCCTACGCGATGAAACCGGCAACGCAGCGATATCGGAGGAATCATCGAGTGCGCGCTGACGCCATCGAATCCCGCGTTGGCGATCATCTCGAGATTCTCCTCGAGCGAGCGCCCGTAGCCATCGGTATGGCGGCGCTCCATCGCCCACAAGGATTGCGACACCAGTAGCCGCTGTGCCATTCATGCTCGCTTCTTCGTTTCCGCGTGTGCATGTTCGTTGAAGACAACATCGGCGGAATCCACGACAGGACGAACTCGCTTCACAAGAATCTTTTGAGTTTCACGCCGAGATCGGCCAGTTCCGCTTGCCCGATCACGGCTTCTCGGTCGACGAGCATTCGTGCCAGCTTCATCTCGCGCACAAACGCCCCCGCCGGGCCTAGCCCGCTTGCGCCCACGAGCCGGCCGCCGCTGTCGAGATGGAAATGAATCTCGGCATCGTCGGCGATCGAGCGCACCACCGACTGCCGGCCCAATCCGGGCTCGCCAGCGACCTGCAATTGATAGTCGAATTGATCCGACCAGAACCACGGCAGCGCGCGATACGCCTCGCGCGCGCCTAGCATATTGCGCGCCGCCAGTTGCGATTGCGTCTCGGCGTTGTGCCACGTTTCCTGGCGGATACGGTGGGTGCCGAAGCGGCTGGGAAACACCGCAACGTCACCCGCCGCGTAGACGTTGCGCGCCGATGTTTCCAGCGTTTGGCCCACGACGATCCCCCGCTCCACGTCAAGGCCCGCAGCGCGCGCGAGCCCGTCCGCGGGTTCGATGCCGATGCCTACCACAACCGTATCCGCGTACAACGCATCGCCGCTTTCCAGCCGCACGACGAGCGAGGCATTTTCGCCGGTCTCGATAGCGAGCGGCGCAGCGCCCAGCAATAGCCGTACCCCCTTGCGCTCGTGTAATGCGTGCGCGCGGGCTGCGATCGGCTCGGGCACCGCGCGACCCATCAAACGCGATGCGCCCTCCACGACGGTCACATCGCATTCGCACATGCGAGCCGATGCGGCCACCTCGAGTCCGATGAAGCCACCGCCGATCACCACGACGCGTGCGCCGGGCGTCAGCCGTTGCCTGATGCCGAGTGCATCGTCAAGCGTGCGCAGACAATGAACGCCTGCACTGTTCGCTCCGGGAATCGAGAGCCGCCGCGCATCTCCACCCGTGGCGAGCAGCAGTGCTTCATAGGCGATCGTCCGTCCGTCGTCGAGCCGCAGCACCTGCTCCCGCGGATCGATCGCCTGTACCGTCGCGACAACGTGCTCGATGCCGTCTTCCACCCAAGCCTCTCGCGGTCGCAATCGGCAATGCTCGGCTTCCCGCCGTGCAGTCAACAGATCCTTTGAAAGCGGCGGCCGCTCGTAGGGCATGTGAGGTTCGGCGCCGATGAGCGTGATGCGTCCTTGCCATCCCGCCTCGCGCAGCGTTTGTGCCGCACGTCCACCGACATGTCCCGCGCCGACAATGGCCATGCCCCGTTCGTCAGTCATCGCTTCTGATCTCGATCAGGATGCGGCCGCCGTCCACCTTGGCCGGATAGATCGCGAGCTTCTCGCACACCGGCGCGCCAAGCGGGCGCCCGTCGCGCACGTCGAAGCGGCCATTGTGTTTCGGGCATTCGATGACGTGGCCCATGACGAGGCCGTCGCAAAGATGCACTCGCTCATGGGTGCAAAGCCCGTCGCTGGCGTAGACCTGATCCTTCACGCGATAGATGGCGAACGTGCGCCCGGCGTGGTCGAAGCGCGCCACGTCCTCGTCGTCGATTTCGTCGAAGGCGACCGTGTCTATCCATTGAGCCATATCGTGTCTCCTGTCTTTCTTGTCGAGCCGGGTAAATGACGGGGTAATCGCATCTCGGGGGTCTTCGCCCCCTATGTACTTGCGCCTATGCCTGTGACGCTTTGGGGACCGGCCGCGTCACGTGGTACGACGGGTCGCGCGTCTGCCGCATCAGCGCCGGAATGATCTCGGCGTAAGCGGCCACAGTGCTCTGATAAGGCGGCGGCATATCGCCCTTGACGGTCTCGTGCAAGCGCTCGAGCGCATGAAACGGCACCATCGGGAACATGTGGTGTTCGATGTGGTAATTCATGTTCCAGTAAAGAAAGCGAAATACCGGGTTCATGATTACGGTCCGGCAATTCGTGCGGTGATCGAGCACGTTCTCCGGCAGGCCGGCATGCTGAGTCAAACCGAAGTAAAGATAGAGCCACGCGCCGTAAAGGCTGGGAAGCCCAATATAGAGAAGTGGGAGGACGGAGCGCGCTGCAACGCTGGTTGCGAGTACGACCGCATAGACGCCGAGCGTGACGCGCGCCTCACGGATGATCTTCGGCCATTCCGATTCGGGCACGAACGTCTTCTCCTCGGCGCCGATATGGCCGAATGCGTTCGACACCATCTTCGGCAATTCTTTCGAAACGTGCTTGATCGCAAAGACATTCAGCAGAAGCCCGAGCCAGTCGGTGGGCCGAGGCGCGGCGATTTCGGGATCTCGGCCCACGATCAGCGTATCGGTATGATGCCGTGCGTGGCTCCACCGCCAGACCGTTGCACGGCGAAAGACCTGAAACGACGCGAGCTGATAGAGAGCATCGTTCATCCACCGGGTCTTGAATGCCGTGCCGTGCCCGCACTCGTGCCAGCGCGAATCCGCCGGGCTGCAGTAAAGCGTGCCGTAGACGAAGAAAGCGGGGATCGCCCAGAGCGAATCGGCTCGCCATGCCAGCCACGCCAGCGCGCCGCTCGCCAGGATCGCTGCGTACCAGACGATCGTATCGGCGACGGCGCGCGCGTCATTGCGCTGCATCAGCGACTTCATCGTTGCGCGCGGCACCGGGCACTTGTACCAGAGCGCATTCACGAGCCCCTCCGCCTGCGCCTTGTCACCGGCGCCTCCGATCAGACGGTAAGCCTCGTGACGCGCGTGTCCGCCGCGCTGGCAACTTTGCGTGTTCGACACCCCTGCCCCCTCGATCGAGTCATCGCGCGCCCAATCGCAGCGCGCCAATGCGTCAAACATAGGCGTGTCGGTCCCAGTCCTCAACGGAAACATTGATGAAATTTCGTCAACGCACAGCATTGCTGGCAACGGGGCCGCGACGTCCCCACAACTCGCCCCACAATTGCGCCACTTCGGATTAAAAGTAGGGCGACAACCTCAAGTCGCCCTATGCGCGCGGCTGGGCGAGATATCCCGAGAATCGGCGGGACCGCCTGAGAAGCTCGACTGGCGGAGAGAGGTGAGACAAATCTCGGCCGGAAGCCCGCGCCATATATCGATTCAATCTAGAGCAGCGTCGCCATACCGATACTATAAATATCGCATTGTGATATTTTATCCATGTCTTGATACGGCTCAATGTTCTCCAATCTCATCGGGGTAATTTGAGAACGGACGGTCCTTGCCGGCCCTCACGCGCGACTCAACACCGGACGGCTATATCGCAACCGTCAGGATTGAAAGAGAAGGCAACGCGCTGGCCGATTGGCATTTACCGTTTTTCAGCGAGCGTTGGTTGTCCGAGGCCGAGGCCCGAAGGGACGTCTTGGAGTATGCGGTGAAGATCATCGATAGCGGCGTACTGGACGAACGGCGAGCATTGCGCGAACGTGCGGCCTGATGGAAACGTGAAGCAGTCGCTCAAGAGGTGAAACTTCCCAGACCCATTGATTTCGACATGGACACGCAGACGGTGGATGTTTCAGGTACTGCGCCCGGCTGGCCTGGGATTGCTCCTACCTGGACCTCGAGTGCGAAGGACCTTGTGACGACCGCACTGGGTCGCAGCCGCGTATGGGCGTCGATCGGCCATGGCATCCTCAATGAGGTCTACTGGCCGTCCACTGGCGAGCCTCAAGTACGCGACCTGGGCTTCATCGTCGCCGGGCCGCATGGCTGGCACGAACTGAAGCGCATCGGGCGGTACCGGCTTTCGCTTCCCAGCCCTTTTATCCCCGTGCCGCAGATCGTGCACGAGGGTGAGGGGTATCGCCTCGAGATCAGGCTATCGCCAGACCCGATTCGTGACGTGATACTCGTCGCGTTCCGGCTCATCGGAAACGACGTCAAGCTCTACGCTCTGCTCGCCCCCCATCTGGGCGGCAGCGGTCTGCACAACAATGCGCAGGTAGCAGACGGTCTCGTGGCATGGAAAGACGGAATCGCACTTCATCTTGCTGCCGATTGCGGCTACTCGCGCGCAAGTGCCGGATACGTTGGGTATTCCGACGGTTGGCAAGACTTCGCCATCCATGGGCGCATGGACTGGACCTTCGCGCAGGCATTGAACGGCAACGTTGCCCTGATGGGGGAACTGGCGGCCGCTACCGGTGTGCTTGCGCTCAGCTTTGCCGCGAGGCCGGAAGGCGCCCATACGCTCGCGCGGTCGAGCCTTGCCGAGGGGTTCGATGGTGTGCAGCGTTCGTGCGCCGCGGCCTGGCAAGCATGGGCCGCCGAAATCGCTATTCCGGAAACGCCGGAGCCGGTTCGGCATGAGGCCTACCTGTCAGCGACAGTGCTCAAAGCTCATGAAGGAAGGACGTATCCGGGAGCGCTGATCGCCAGTCTGAGCATTCCATGGGGTAACACGAGCGACAGTACCGGAGGGTATCACCTCGTCTGGACGCGCGACGCCGTCGAAGCCGCCTTCGCGCTGCTCGCGATCGGCTGTGTGGAAGATACGCGCCACACGCTTGAATACCTCATTGCAACGCAACGAGCGGACGGAAGTTGGAGCCAGAACAGCTATCCGGACGGACGGTCGTTCTGGACCGGCATTCAGCTTGATGAGGTGGGCTTTCCAGTACTGCTTGCAGCCAAGCTCGCCGAGGCCGGCACCATGGGCGCACTGACAGGCTGGTCCGAAATGATTGCACGCGCGATTGGCTATATCGCGCGCAATGGTCCAGGCAGCCCCCAAGACCGCTGGGAAGAAAATGCTGGCATTTCGCCGTTCACGCTCGGCGTCGAGATCGCGGCAATGGTCTGCGCGGCCGAACATTTGCCGCACGACGAGAACGCCTACGTCCTCTCGCTCGCCGACTATTGGAATGAACGGCTTGAAGACTGGACTTACGTCGAGAACGGAGCGTTTTCCGGGGCCTTTGGCATCGACGGCTATTACGTTCGAATCGCAGCGCCTCTACGCAAAGGCGGATTGCGAGGTCGAATCGACATTGCCAATCGGGTGGGCACTAGCGCGCCTGCTGTCGCGCTCGTCGGCATGGAGTGCCTCTATCTGGTCCGTCTCGGATTGCGCGATGCGCGCGATCGACGCATCCTGAATACGGTAAAAGTCATCGACGGCTTGCTGGGTGTCCGCACGCCTCACGGCATCGCTTACCGGCGTTACAACGACGATGGTTACGGCGAACACGACAACGGCGCATCGTTCGATGGCACAGGCATCGGGCGGTTGTGGCCCCTGCTGACAGGCGAGCGGGCCCATCTCGATCTGATGCTGGGAATCGATCCGCTGCCCTACCTTGAAATGATGACGCGGATGACCGGAGCAAGTGGCCTGATTCCGGAACAAGTGTGGGACACCGATCCGATACCCCAACGTGGCCTCGAGCCTGGCAAGCCGACCGGCAGCGCCATGCCGCTCGTGTGGGCGCATGCCGAATTTATCAAGTTGCTGATTGCGCGGCATCAACGGCGCCCGATCGAACTGCTCTCGAGCGTCGAGCGGCGCTACCACGCCCAGCGGCCCGAAGCGGCGACCTGGCATTGGCGAGAGCCACAGCCGTTCGATGTACTGCCCGGGGGTCGAGCACTGCTTATCGAAAATCTGGAGCCGTTCTGCCTGCACTATGGGTTCGATGGATGGCATGGAATAGCTGACAGGCCGTCGCTGGTGCAAGCCTTTTGCACACACGGCGTCCGGTTCGACAGCGCAGACGTTGCTGGTCATTCGGTCCTTGATTTCACGTTCTATTTCCCGCAGTCGCAACGCTGGGCCGGCACTGACTTTCACATTCTTCTGGGAGATGCCAACACGGGAGCATCGCGATCATGAAACACACAATCGATATCCAACGCGTATATGAGCGCGTGGGCGATGACGGACATGTTCATTTTCTCGTCGATCGCCTCTGGCCGCGAGGCATCAAGAAGGACTCCGTAAAACTCGACGGCTGGCTCAAGGAAGTGGATTAGGCGCGATCGTGCAGAGGCCGCAGTTCATGCAAAGGTCGAGACAGACGTGCGAGCCAACACGGTGGACGTCAACTCCTTGCTCTTCGCCGAAGAATTCCTCGTTGCGTTCTACGATGCTGGGTGCGACGTTCGAGTCGCTCAACGCTAGTGCGTCGCGAGATTCGTTCCACAAAGGAGGAACATCGTGAGTGACGCAAGGACCTTCGAAATTTTCCGCTACGATCCAGACCGAGATCCCAAGCCGTACATGCAAACGTACGAGATAGAGGTCACCCCGTATGACCGGATGTTGCTCGATGTCCTTGTCCGGCTCAAGGCACAGGATGAGACGCTGAGCTTTCGGCGCTCGTGTCGTGAGGGCGTGTGCGGCTCGGACGCGATGAACATCAACCGCAAGAATGGGCTTGCCTGCATCACCAGCTTAAACGAGCTCCCTCGCCACACAGTCTTGCTCCCGCTGCCCGGATTGCCGGTCGTTCGCGATCTGATCGTGGACATGACCGCGTTCTTCAAGCAGTACCATTCGATCAAGCCTTACCTGATCAACGACACTCCTCCGCCCGAGCGGGAAAGGCTCCAGACGCCCGAGGAACGCGATCAGCTCGACGGTCTCTACGAGTGCATCTTGTGCGCGTGCTGTTCCAGCGCGTGCCCCTCATACTGGTGGAATCCAGACAAATATGTTGGCCCAGCCGGGCTCCTGCAGGCCTATCGCTTTCTGGTCGATTCCCGCGACGAGGGCACGGGGGAGCGGCTTGACAATCTTGACGATCCGTACCGCCTTTTCCGGTGTCGGACCATACTGAATTGCACGGACGTCTGCCCCAAAGGCCTGAATCCGGCCAAGGCAATCGGGGAGATTCGCAGCATGCTTGCGCGCAGGGCAATCTGAAAGCCGCAAACTAACGAAGGAGGCTGTTATGGCAACGAAGGATGACGCAGGGGGAGTTGAGCGCGATCTTCCGCGAGATGCGCAAAGCATTGAGGCGATGAAGTGGCTTGGAGCCCATGGCCTACCCACAAACCATGCTGCGAACGTGTGGGTAGCCCTGGGAGGCGGCAAGACCATTAAGACCAACAAAACGCTCGCCAGACAAGGCTGAGCGAGCTTCGCTGAGAATCGGCGAGACCGCCTGAGAAGCTTGACTGGCGGAGAGAGGGTTAGCTTCAGTCCAGTGGGAGTCAGTCGGCGAGCGGCCCGCGCGATGTCTCCCGACTCGCGAGCATGGCTATCAAAGCGACGCCTGCCGCGCCGACCATATACCACGCCGGGGCCAGCTTGCTGCCGGTGGCATGGATCAACCAGGTCGCGACAAACGGTGCTGTACCGCCGAACAGGGCATTCGCTGCATTGAAACAAAACGCGAAGCCACTATAGCGCACGCGCGTCGGAAAGATCTCTGACAGAAAGCACGGTAGCGTGCCGTCGTTCATCGTCAGCAACGCGCCGAACGCGATCTGGATCAGCACGATCGTCATGAAGCTGGCACCGACGAGTCCCTTGAAAAGCGGTACCGTCAGTAGGGCGAACAGGACCGAAGCGCCGATCAGCATCGTCTTGCGACCGACGCGGTCCGACAGCGCCCCCATGATGAAGATGAAGCCGATATAGGCGGCAAGGGAGATCGTGGCCGCAATAAAGGATTGCGTTTCGCCCATCCCCATCTCGGTCGACAGGTAGGTCGGCATGTAGCTCAGCACCAGATAGAACGCCACCGCGTTCAGGCACGTGACCCCAAACGCGATCAACATCTTGCCGCGATGCACAGTCAGCAATTCGGTGACCGGCGCGCGTGCGACGTGGTGGGACATCTCAAGCGCCTTGAACTTTGGCGTATCTTCGAGGCGCACCCGGATGTATCGGCCAATCAGCCCGAACGGCGCAGCAAGCAGGAACGGCAACCGCCATCCGAACGACTGGATCTGCTCGGTAGTGAGCACGGCATGCAACACCGCGACGAAGATCGAACCAAACAGCAGACCCGCAGCCGTGCTGGCCGGGACAATGCTGGTATAGACACCGCGCTTGCCCTCCGGCGCATATTCGGCGAGAAATGCCGATGCCCCTGCATACTCACCGGAGGCGGAAAACCCCTGGATAAGTCGAACCAGCAGCAAAAGAATCGGCGCCATGACGCCAACCTGGGCATACGTTGGCAGGAACGCAATCACGAAGGTCGCAGCCGACATGATCAGGATCGACAGGGAGAGCGCTGTCCGGCGCCCGATCTTGTCACCGAAGTGCCCCCAGACGATGCCTCCGATGGGCCGGACGATAAACGAGATCGCAAATACGGCGTAAGCGGCGAGCAGCCCCGTTGCCGCGTCGGTCTTCGGGAAAAACACGACCGCGATGATCGTCGCCAGATAGCCATAGGACGCGTAGTCGAACCACTCGACAAAATTGCCGATGAAGCTCGCCATCGCGGCGCGCTTGAGCAGGCGCGCGTCTGGTGCCGTGTCCGCCTGATCATGGCCCGACGTGAACGCCATGCCGGGCTCCGAGGTGATGCCGGCCATAGCTGGCCGCGCTGAAACCGCTTTCCTGGTACTCATTTGTTGTCTCCAAACATGAATGAATCGTGAGATTGCTGCGGTTCTGACGGCGGCTCTTGCGGCGGCCTGTCCGATGTGTCCGTTCCGTGGCGAGATGCAGGGTCCGTTTGAGCGAATGGTAGACGTTCGACCAAGGGGAAGATTTCCGGATGCGATGGAAAACTTTCTCGTTTCGACATCGAGGGTTAACACCGGTGAGCGTGATGAGCGCGGTGAACGCGAACTGAACGCATCTCTTCGATCAGGCCGCTGCCACGCATGTCTTCAGGCCAACGAGTTGCACCGGCTCATGATCCTTCTCCTCAACCCTCGATCACGTTGACCGCGAGGCCTCCGCGCGAGGTTTCCTTGTATTTGGTCTGCGTTGCACCCCGAGGCCAGCGTATACAGGGAAGCGGGCGCACAATTTCGCCACCTGTTCGCGAACCTGCAGCTCGATCTGCGCGTCACCCAGGTTATCCAGGACATCGCAAATGAGCGCGGCGGTCAGCACAGCGTCGGCCTCGCCGAAACCGCGCGTCGTGATGGCCGGCGTACCGATGCGGATCCCGCTGGTCACGAACGGTGACTGCGGGTCGTTCGGCACGGCGTTCTTGTTGACGGTGATGTGTGCACGGCCCAACGCGGCATCCGCGTCCTTGCCAGTGATCCCCTTCGCGATGAGGCTGACCAGGAACAGGTGATCGTCGGTCCCGCCGGACACCACGTGGTAGCCCCGCTCGTTGAATACGGTCACCATCGCGCGCGCGTTCGCGAGGGTCTGTTTCTGGTACTCAACAAAGTCGGGGCCGAGCGCTTCTTTGAATGCGACCGCTTTCGCCGCAATCACGTGCATCAGTGGGCCGCCCTGGGTGCCCGGGAAAACCATCGCGTTCAGCTTCTTTTCGATCTCCGCGTTGGCTTTGGCCAGAATCAGCCCCCCGCGCGGGCCGCGTAAGGTCTTGTGGGTAGTTGTCGTGACAATGTCCGCAAACGGCACGGGATTCGGATAGATCCCGGCTGCGACCAGTCCGGCGACGTGCGCCATGTCAACGAACAGATAAGCGCCGACGCGGTCCGCGATCGCGCGAAAACGGGCGAAATCGAGCACGCGGGAATACGCCGAGAACCCGGCAATGATCATCTTCGGTTGATGCTCGAGCGCGAGGCGCTCCACCTCGTCGTAATCGATCAGGCCGGTCTGGGTATCGACGCCATACTGGACCGCGTTGTAGAGCTTGCCGGAAAACGACACCTTCGCGCCGTGCGTGAGATGCCCCCCGTGCGCGAGGCTCATCCCGAGAATCGTGTCGCCGGGCGAGAGGAGCGCCAGATAGACGGCGGCGTTCGCCTGCGAGCCGCTGTGCGGCTGCACATTTGCATAATCGGCGGCGAACAGCTGCTTCGCACGCGCGATCGCCAGCGACTCGACCACGTCGACGTGCTCGCAGCCGCCGTAATAGCGCTTGCCCGGATAGCCTTCGGCGTATTTGTTGGTGAGCACCGAGCCCTGCGCTTCGAGCACACGCGGACTGGTGTAGTTTTCCGACGCGATCAACTCAATGTGATCTTCCTGGCGCTGGCGCTCGCTACGCATCGCGTCGTGCAGATCCGGATCGAACCCGGCAATCGTCTGTTCTGTTGAAAACAAGGAAACGTCTCCTGCCACATCATGAGGGCCCCGCGGCCGTGGCCGCAGGCTGTTTGAACGCCGGCGGGTCAGGCCTTGACGATGTTGTGCTCGGGCCCGTACGGAAAGCCCGTGATGTTGGTCGCGTCCTTCTCGCCCACTACCAGGATGTCATGCTCACGGTAGCCGCCCGCGCCGGGCAGGCCTTCCGGCAGCATGATCATCGGCTCCATCGACACCACCATGTTCGGTTCCAGTACTGTGTCGATGTCTTCGCGCAGTTCCAGCCCGGCTTCCCGGCCGTAGTAATGCGACAGCACGCCGAACGAATGGCCGTAGCCGAATGTGCGGTACTGCAGCAGGTCATACTCCGCGTAGATCTTGTTGAGTTCGTGGGCGATATCGCTACAACGGGCACCAGGCTTGATCAGTTTCAGCCCCGCCTCGTGCACCTCGACGTTGACCTTCCACAGACGCAGGTGCTCGTCCGAACAGTGGTCGAAGAACATCGTGCGTTCAAGCGCCGTGTAGTAGCCGGCGATCATCGAGAAGCAGTTCAAGCTCAGGATGTCGCCCTTCTGTACCTTGCGCGTCGTGACCGGATTGTGTGCGCCGTCGGTGTTGATGCCCGACTGGAACCAGGTCCACGTATCCATCAGCTCGGAGTCCGGAAAACGGCGTGCGATCTCGCGCACCATCGCCTGCGTCGACGCGAGCGCGACTTCATGTTCGGGCACACCTTCATGAATGGCGGCGGCGAGTGCGGCGCCACCCACGTCGCACACATTGGCGCCGTGCTTGATGACCTCGATTTCTTCGGCCGACTTGATCATGCGCATGCGCATCGTCTGGGCGCTGATGTCGACAAATTCGACGGATGGCAGCGCCGCCTTCAGCTTCGCGAGCACCTCCACCGGAAGCTGGTCGAACTCGACGCCCACGCGCCCCTTGTTGTCGATCTCTCCCTGTACGGCCCGGAAGAAGTTGTCGCGTTGCCAGTCGGTGTAGACCACGTTGTAGTCGCCGACTGTGCGACGCCACGGCTGGCCGCCGTCGATGTTCGCCGAGATCGACACCACCTTCTTTGGCGTAACCACGAGCCCGTATTTGCGGCCAAATGAGCAATACAGGAAGTCTGCGTAGTAGTTGATGTTGTGGTACGACGTGAACAGCACGGCGTCGATGTTCTCGTGCGCCATCAGTTCACGCAGCTTTCCCTGGCGGTTGGCGTACTCGGCGTCTGAAAAGGTGTGCTTCACCTTTTGACCGTTTTCGATCCGGATCAGGTTCTCCAGTTTCATGCGCTCGCTCCTTGGTGAAGGTCGGTGGGTGTGAGCGAATGGTAGGAGTTCAGGGATTTATAAAATTTCCGGATTCGACGGAACAATTCCCCATTTCGACATTTAGGGTTTACGCCGGTGAGCGCGCTTACCGACGCGAGGCGTCCATGAGCAGACTATTGGATTAAATGTGGAGACAGGTTTGCGCAACGCAGACGGCATGCTGCGGGCGAACCGGGGCCTGTCATCCGGACGGCGCTCAGAAGATCCGGAAGCGCATCGCCAGCACGTCCTATAGTGCGTTCTGATAACGTCGGCGATCGACGCTCGGCGGGATCTGGAACTGCGCCTTGTAGCGCGTGGCGAAGTGCGTCATCGACGTGAAGCCGGTGCGCGCACAGATCTCTTCCAGCGGCTGGGAGGTGCGGTACAGCAACTGACGCGCACGCAGCAGGCGGATCTCGAGATACGCCTGTGCTGGTGTCTTGCCGAGACGCTCATGAAACCAGCGTTCAAGTTGCCTTTGCGAAACGCGCAGATATGACGCGATTTCGGCGACGGTAAGTGTCTCTTCGACGTTGCTTTCCATGACCTGCAGCGCTTCGTCGAGCTTCGCGTGTTCGGCACCCATGTACTGGCGCAGCGAGGTGCGTTGGCGCTGCTCATGACTGCGCCGCTCGGCAATGAGCAGTTCGAGCACGCGCGCCGCGAGCGAGCGGCTGCCGGGCGGCACGCCAAGCAGATGCACCATCAAGTCCAGCGGCGCGACGCCTCCACTGCAGGTATAACGATCGCGATCGACCTCGTACAGGCGATTCGACACCGTCAACATGGGAAACTGCTCCATCAGCACGTCCTGATCTTCCCAGTGAATCGTGCATCGGTAGCCGTTCAGCAGGCCGGCGCGCGCGAGAAAGAAGCTACCGGTATCGAGCCCGCCAAGCGCCGTCCCGTGGCGGGCAAGCAGGCGCAACCAGTCAAGCACCGCGCCGATGCCTCTGCGCGGAATCGGATTGGGGCCGACGACAAACACGGCGTCGAACGAACCGCTATCGGCCATCGTCGCATTGGGCCGCACGCAGATTCCATCGCTCGACTGGACGAAGTCCCCGCCAGTCGCGATCAGCTGATAGTCGTAGACGCGCCGACCGACGACCGTGTTTGCGATCCGCAGCGGATCGACAGCCGCAGCCAGCGCGATCAGCGAGAAATCGTCGAGCAGAAGGAAGCCATACTTCGTCACGCGCAGATCGTGCAGTCCGGCCGGCCGTTCGCT
>NZ_DASXWY010000051.1:0-30782 GCF_036503415.1 Trinickia sp.
GGCTTGTGCAGCAGCACGCGCGCGGCTGCGAGCCGCTGCTGCTCGCCGGGAGACAGCACGCGCGTCCAATGCGCCGATTCGCCGAGACGCCCGATGTAATCTTCGAGCCGGCAACTGACGAGCACCTCGCGACAGGCATTCTCGGTGAAGGTGTCCGCGGCGGCGGGGTAGGCGAGTGCGGCTTTCAATGTACCGATGGGCAGATAGCTTTGCTGCGGCAGGAACATCGTGCGCGCGCCGACGGGTACGTCGATACTGCCCTCGCCGAAGGGCCACAGGCCGGCGAAGGCGCGCAACAGTGTGCTCTTGCCCGAACCCGATGCACCGCGCACGAGCCAGCGGGCGCCCGGCTCGATGACGATGTCGCCGATCGTCGCGAGCGGCGTCCCGTTCGGCAGCGCAAGTTCGAGATCGTGCGTGCTCAGCGCGCTTGCATCGACGTAGTGCAGATTGATGCCGCCATGTGCGGTGGCGGGCGAGACCGATTCGCGCAGATGCGTGCTTTGCACGACGCGGCTGAATTCGCGCAACCGGTTGACGGTGGCGCGCCATTCGACGAGCGACGAGTAATTGTTGATGAACCATGAGAGCGAGCCGCTGACCGTGCCGAAAGCGTCCGCGATCTGCGTCAGCACCCCGAACGTGAACGCACCGGCGAAATAGCGCGGCGATGCGACGATGTACGGAAAAATGATGGCCGCCTGCCCATAAAAATTCGTGACGAAATTGAGGCGCCGCGTGTACGTCATGATGCGCCACCAGTTGTCGCGGATCCTCGCGAAGATGTTTTGCGCGTTGCCCTCTTCGGTTCGAACACCGTCGTATAGCGCGATCTGCTCCGAGTTCTCGCGCACGCGAATGAGTCCGTAACGGAAGTCGGCTTCGACGCGCTGCTGCTGATAATTGATCGAAACGAGCGGATGCCCAACCTTATGCATCAGGTACGAGCCGCCGATCGCATAGATCACTGCCGCCCAGACCATATAACCAGGCACGGTCCATGCCGAGCCGGCGAAATGGAAGTTCAGCGCGCCGCCGATCGTCCAGAGGATGGTGATGAACGAGACCAGCGTAACGACTGTCGATAACAGGCCGAGCGACAGATCGAGCGTGTTGGTGGCGAGCGATTGCAGATCGTCGCTGATCCGTTGGTCGGGGTTGTCAGCGAGTCGATCGCGTTCGATACGGTAGAACGCGAGGTCGCCAAGCCAAGTCTTCAGATAGCGGTTCGTCAACCACTGGCGCCAACGGAACCCGAGCATTTGCCGCAGGTAGGTACGATAGACGGCCAACGTGATGAACACGAAGGCCGCAACGGTGAATTGGATCAGCAACTGCCAAAAATGCGGGCTGTCTTTCGCCACCATCGCATTGTTGAACTTCGCGTACCACTGGTTGATCCAGACGTTGAATCCGACGATCGTCAGGTTGATGAGGATGATCGTCACCAACAAACCCCAGGCGGCCTTCCAATCCTCCGAGACCCAGTACGGTTTGATGAGCCCCCAGGCCGAGGTCGACGAGGGTTGGGGCGGCGCACCGTTGCGGGCAGGGACGGGATTGAGAGATGAGGCAGTCATAGGTCTTCCGAACGGTGTTTCCGAATCAGTTGCGCCAGCCGACGGCAGGCGTACGGGCGCTTCGACGATGCGCGGCACGGTACGCGGTTACCGCGGATTCTTGCGCGGAGCGCTTAAGCGAGTCTTAATGGCGGCGGCCCGCGCGTTCCATGCCTGGTATCGCACACCGACACCGACCGTGCGCGTGGTTGGCGAAAAGCAAAAGCGTGTCACCCGCGTGCCGCGATCGGACATTGTGCCAGAGAGCGGTGAGCCAACCTTTCGCGCAGCGTCCGAGCGCAAAAAAGGGCGCGTTGGCGGCGCCGCGTCATTGCGCCGCGTTTGCGGCCGCTCGCGCTTTTATGGTCTAATGGCCGCGACGAAACAGGGGTGCTTCGCTGGAAGTGGATAGGGTTCGAGCTGTTCGGACCGTTCCGTGGCGAGGCTGAGAGAGACCCTTCGCACCCGATCCGGGTAATACCGGCGCGGGAAGTTTCAGGAACACGCTTATAGCGTGGGATGCCGTGTCGCGGCATCTTTTTCTCCGCCGAAAGCATCGGTTGCGTCGATGCCGCCGGCCGGCCTCACCCGCCGGTTTCGTCCTTGGGTACGCGCAGTTCGCCGTACAGAAAGGATCGATCCGATGAGCGTTCAATCTTCAGTCGTTGTTTCAGGAATCCCCGATTTCGCCGTGCTCGGCGGCGGGCTCGCCGGCCGGCTAGTGGCCTGGCAACTCGCGGGCGAGGGGCACCGCGTCGCGCTCTACGAGCGCGGCGACGCGTCGGGGACGGCCTCGGCGGCCTGGGTCGCCGCCGCCATGCTGGCGCCGCTGGCCGAGGCCGCGAGCGCCGAGCCGCTCATCGTCGAGCTCGGCCAGGCCTCGCTCGACGCTTGGCCACGGATCCTTGCCGCGCTGCCGGCACCGGTCTTTTTCCAGCGCAACGGCACACTCGTGGTCTGGCACCGTAACGATCGGCCCGAAGCGGCGCTGCTCGAACGGCGCGTGCACGCCAACGCGCCGCGCACGCTCGCGGGCGGCAGCCGCGTTGCGACGCTCGATGCCGCGCAGCTCGCGGCAGCCGAGCCCGCGCTGGCCGGCCGCTTTGGTCAGGGGCTGCTGCTGCCCGACGAGGGCCAGCTTGACAACCGCCAGACGCTGGCCGCGCTGGCCGCGGGGCTGAACGAGCGCGGGGTGGACGCGCACTGGAACACCGCCGTCGACGAGGCGGCGCGGCCGAGCGCGCGAATCACGATCGATTGCCGCGGGCTCGGCGCGAAGGCGGCGTTGCCCTCGCTGCGTGGCATTCGCGGCGAAGTCGCGCGCGTGCATGCGCCCGGTATCGCGCTGACGCGCCCCGTTCGCATGCTTCATCCGCGCTATCCGATCTACATTGCGCCGAAGGAACACGATCTGTTCGTGATCGGCGCCACGGAAATCGAAGGCGAGGACCGCTCGCCGATGAGCGTGCGCTCCGCGCTCGAGCTGCTGAGCGCGGCGTTTGCCGTGCATCCGGCGTTCGGCGAGGCGCGCATTCTGGAACTCAACACGCAATGCCGTCCCACGCTGCCCGATCACCTCCCTTCGATCGTCTGGGACGGTGCGAGTACCCTCGCCGTCAACGGTCTTTACCGGCACGGCTTCATGATTGCCCCCGAAGTGGCGAGTACAGCGACCGGACTGGCCACCGCGCTGCTGAGCGGCCGTGTCGCCGATGCGGAAGGCTTTGGGCAATGGCGCAGCGAAGCGCGCTGGGCGCCCATGCTGCATCTCGCGGGCGAGCGTGCGGCGCTTGCGATATGAGCACGATGACGCGTACCCCACAGGAAAAGACCGAGCAACTCCATCGTCGGACCGTTCGAATCATGGAAATTCAGATCAATCAGAAGTCTCTTTCCCTTCCCGACGGCGCGACCGTAGCCGATGCGCTCGCCGCGTTCGGCGCGCGGCCGCCGTTCGCCGTCGCGCTCAACGGGCAGTTCGTCGCACGCACGCAGCATCCCGAGCGCGCGCTCAACGCCGGCGATAAGCTCGATATCGTGCATCCCGTCGCGGGCGGCTGATGACCTTTTTGCCGCTAACATCCATTACGTCTTGAGGATCTTGCGATGATTTCCGCTTCCGCCGCCGATTCGCTCACGCTCTACGGCACCGCTTTTGCCAGCCGTGTGCTGCTGGGTACGTCGCGCTATCCGTCGCTGCGCGCGCTGTCCGATTCGATCGAAGCAGCGCGACCCGGCATGGTCACCGTGGCGCTGCGGCGCCAGATGCAGGCCGAGACCGCCGAGGCCGGCTTTTTCGATCTGCTCAAACGCCACGCTGTGCCGCTGTTGCCGAATACGGCCGGGTGCCAGACGGTCGACGAAGCCGTGACGACGGCGCACATGGCCCGCGAGGTGTTCGAAACGGATTGGATCAAGCTCGAGGTGATCGGCGACGACTACACGCTGCAGCCCGACCCGCTGGCGCTGATCGAAGCCGCGGCCCGGCTCGTGAAGGACGGCTTCAAGGTGCTGCCTTACTGCACGGAGGACCTGGTCATCGCCCGGCGTCTGATCGATGCGGGCTGCGAGGCGTTGATGCCGTGGGGCGCGCCCATCGGAACCGGCAAGGGCATCGTCAATCCTTATGGGCTTCGCACGCTGCGTCAGCGACTGCGGGACGTGCCGCTCATCGTCGATGCGGGACTCGGCGTGCCGTCGC
This sequence comes from Trinickia sp., assembly GCF_036503415.1. Classification (GTDB taxonomy): domain Bacteria; phylum Pseudomonadota; class Gammaproteobacteria; order Burkholderiales; family Burkholderiaceae; genus Trinickia. The sequence goes on from NZ_DASXWY010000051.1 coordinate 4,261, forward strand.
ACGCGTGCCAGGTCATGGAATGGGGCTTCGACGGTGTGCTGCTCAACACCGCTGTCTCGCAGGCGACCGAGCCGGCCGTCATGGCGCGCGCATTCGCGATGGCCGCCGAGGCCGGGCGGGCCGCGTATCTCGCCGGTCCGATGGACGAGCGCGATAGCGCGCAGGCGAGCACGCCGGTGGTCGGCATGCCGTTCTGGCACCAGGATCAAGGCTGAGGCATCGCATATGAGCCGTACCCTTGCGTTCGCGGATCGTGAAATCTTCTGGCCACCCGCCGACGAACTGATCGAAGCGGCCGAGCGTATCCGCGCGCGCCTCGGCGAGTGGCCGCGCGGGGAGGCGCTCTGGCGGATCTGTCTGACGCCGCCCGATGCGCCCGGCGCGGGCGATTTGATCGTCGCCGCGGTGGACGAAAGCGGCGCTGCGCCAGCCCGGTCCGCGTGGCTCGCTGCCGGCGCAGGGGTGATCGAGACGTCGGCCGAGGGCGCCTGTTTAGTGTTGGGCGAGGCGCGCTATCCGCTCTCCGGCACCCTCGCCGAAGACTGGCTCGCCGCGCTCGCGAGCTTCCTCGATTGTGGCTTCGCCCCGCACGACGCGCTCGTATTGGCCATGGCGTGGCGCGACGGCGACGAAACGCGCGGCGACGATGCGTGGCCTGACCAACTCGACCGCTTTCCGCGCGTTGGCGCGCTGCCGCCCGCGCCGACGCAGCGCTTCGCTGATTGCCCGTCGCGGCTCGGCCTGTATGCGGTCGTGCCGAGCGCCGAATGGGTGGAGCGCGTCGCGGCCCTCGGTGTACGCACCATCCAGTTGCGGGTCAAGGATGCCCCGGCGGCGCGGCTCGCCGATGAGATCGCAAAGAGCGTCGAAGCGGGACAGCGCCACGGCGCGCGCGTTTTCATCAACGATCACTGGCGCGAGGCGATCGCCGCGGGGGCGTACGGCGTTCATCTGGGGCAGGAGGATCTCGATACCGCCGAGCTGGGCGCGATCGCGTCCGCGGGTTTGCGGCTTGGACTGTCGACGCACGGCTACTACGAGATGCTGCGGGCGCTGCACTATGCCCCGAGCTACCTCGCTTTCGGCGCCGTTTTTCCGACGGCGACGAAGACAGTGGCGAGCGCGCCACAAGGTCTCGCGCGGCTTGCGCGCTATGCGCGGGTGATCGGCCCGAAGGTGCCCCTCGTCGCGATCGGCGGCATCACGCGCGACACGCTTGCCGCCGTGCTCGATACGGGCGTGGGCAGCGCGGCCGTCGTGAGCGCCGTGACGGGGGCGCCCGACCCGGCCGAGGCCGTGGCCGCGCTCGAGCGAATCTTTGCGGACCGGTGAGCGTTTTGCACTTGGAAAGTTGGGTGTCACGGCAACGTTCTCGCTGAGGCCCTATAATTCGGCTTCCGCGTAAAAGGAGCCGCCGCTTCGTGCCGCCTACATCCGCTGAGCCCATTCTCGAGCTGCGTAACGTCGATTTCGGCTATGACGAGGATCGTCTCGTCCTTGCGAACCTGAACATGCGCTTCATGCGCGGGCAGGTGGTCGCCGTCATGGGCGGCTCGGGCTGCGGCAAGACTACCGTGCTGCGCCTGATCGGCGGGCTCGAGCGAGCTCGCCGAGGCGAGGTGCTGTTCCACGGGCGGGACATGGGCAAGGAGAGCCGGGAAGGCCTTTACGCCTTGCGCCGCAAGATGGGCATGCTGTTCCAATTCGGTGCGCTTTTCACCGATATGTCGGTGTTCGAAAACGTCGCGTTCGCGCTGCGCGAGCACACGGATCTGCCCGAAGCTTTGATTCGCGATCTGGTTCTCATGAAGCTCAACGCTGTGGGCCTGCGCGGCGCGCGCGATCTCGCGCCATCGCAGATCTCGGGCGGCATGGCGCGGCGCGTGGCGCTTGCGCGCGCAATCGCGCTCGATCCGGAGTTGATGATGTACGACGAGCCGTTCGCCGGCCTCGACCCGATTTCGCTCGGCATCACGGCCAATCTCATCCGTACGTTGAACCGGGCGCTCGGTGCCACCTCGATTCTCGTGACGCACGATGTCCCCGAATCGTTCGCCATTGCCGATTACGTCTACTTTCTGTCGAACGGCGCGGTGCTTGCCGAAGGAACGCCGGCCGAGCTGCGGGAGTCGGTCGACCCCTCGGTGCGGCAGTTCATCGACGGTGCGCCCGACGGCCCGTTTCGCTTTCACTATCCGACGCAAACGCCGCTCGATGCGGATTTTGGCCTCGGCGGAGGACGCGCATGATTGGTGCAATTGGAACGTTGGGGCACTGGGTGCTCGCGGGCATCGCGCGCGCCGGTTATGCCACCCGCATGTTCGTTCGCCTCGTGCTCGAGTTTTTCGCGCTCGTGCGCCGGCCGAATCTCGTCATCAAGCAGATTCTGTTCGTCGGCAATTATTCGCTCGTCATCATCGGGGTTTCCGGGCTCTTCGTCGGCTTCGTGCTGGGCCTGCAGGGCTATTACACGCTCAATCGCTATGGTTCCGAGCAGGCGCTCGGACTGCTCGTCGCGCTGTCGCTGGTGCGCGAACTGGGTCCCGTCGTGACGGCGCTGCTGTTTGCCGGGCGCGCGGGCACCTCGCTGACGGCGGAAATCGGTCTCATGAAGGCGGGCGAGCAGCTGACAGCGCTCGAAATGATGGCCATCGATCCACTCGCGAACGTCGTTGCACCGCGCATGTGGGCGGGCATCATCGCCATGCCGATACTCGCCGCGATCTTCAGCGCCGTCGGCATTCTCGGCGGCTATGTCGTAGGTGTGCTGATGATCGGCGTCGATTCGGGGGCCTTCTGGTCGCAGATGCAAGGCGGGGTGCAAGTCTGGGCGGACGTCGGCAACGGCGTCGTCAAAAGCGTGGTGTTCGGCTTTGCCGTCACATTCATCGCGCTGTTTCAAGGCTATGAGGCAAAAGCGACCCCCGAAGGGGTCTCGCGGGCGACCACCCGCACAGTCGTCTACGCCTCGCTCGCCGTACTCGGACTCGATTTTCTGCTGACGGCGTTGATGTTCAACTGACGCAGTCCATATCGCACCGCTGGCACGATTGGCGCCTGCGCGAGCGCGCTTCTTTTGGGATGACGATGAAAAAGACTGTTCTCGACTTCTGGGTCGGTTTGTTCGTGGTGCTCGGTTTCATCGCGCTGCTGTTCCTGGCGCTGAAGGCCGGGAATATGAGCTCACTCTCGTTTCAGCCGACGTACCCCGTGAAGCTCAAGTTCGACAATATCGGCGGGCTCAAGGTACGCGCGCCGGTGAAAAGCGCCGGTGTCGTCGTCGGACGCGTGACGTCGATCGGGTTCGACACGAATACCTATCAGGCGCTCGTCACGATCGACCTCGACAAGCAATTCGCGTTTCCGAAGGACACGTCGGCGAAGATTCAGACCTCCGGTCTGCTCGGAGAGCAGTACATCGGCCTGGAGCCGGGCGGCGACACCGAAATGCTGAAAGCCGGCGATACGATCACGATGACGCAATCGGCCCTCGTGCTCGAGAATCTGATCGGACAGTTTCTCTATGGCAAGGCGGCCGATGCGGGCGGTGCCAAAACGGCACCTGCGCCGGCTGCCGCGCCTGCAGCTCCTACCACCTTGCCCGCAGCTCCCGCGGCATCCGCCACGGCGCCGGCCAGTGCCGCGGCGTCGGGGGCGGGCGGTTGACGCGAACCTTTGACGCGGGCGGCAATGTGCCGCCCGGGACCGATCATCACGGAGAACAATAATGCAGACCACGCGCGCCAAAAACGTGACGCTGGCAATAGCGGTGGCGATGCTCGCCGGGTGTGCGTCGGTTCAGACGCCCACCCCGGGCGACCCACTGGAGAGCGTGAATCGCGGCGTGTTCAAGTTCAACGATACGCTCGACACCTATGCGTTGAAGCCGGTCGCGAAGGGCTACCAGCAGGTCGTGCCGGAACCGGTGCGCAGGAGCGTCACGAACTTCTTCTCGAACATCGGCGATGTCTATATCGCCGCGAACGAGTTGCTGCAGCTGAAAATCGCGGACGGCGTCGGCGACATCATGCGTGTGACGATCAACACGCTGTTCGGCGTGGGCGGCCTGTTCGATGTCGCGACGCTGGCGAAGCTGCCCAAACATGCTGCGGACTTCGGGATCACGCTCGGCCATTATGGCGTGCCGTCGGGTCCGTACCTCGTCCTGCCGTTGCTGGGGCCCAGCACGGTGCGCGATGCAACGGGCCTCGTCGTCGATTACTATGGCAATCCGCTGACGTACGTGCAGCCGTCTTCAGTGAGCTGGGCGCTGTATGGACTGAATCTCGTCAATACGCGCGCCAACTTGCTGACGACGGTCGACGTGCTGTCGGGCGCCGCGCTCGACAAGTATTCGTTCGTCCGCAATGCCTATCTGCAGCGGCGCCGCTTCCTGATCACGGGTGGCGACGGCGACGGTGCCCAACTGCCGAACTACGATCAGTCGCTGCCGAAGTACGACGACGATGGCGCGGCGCCTGGCGCTGCTGCGCCGGGGGCCGGTGCCGCCGTGACGCCGGGTGGCACCGGCGCCACCGGTGCCGCCGGTGCGGCAGCGCCGGCATCGGCTGCGGCTCCGGCTTCGGCCGCGGCGCCGTCCGCTACCGAACCGGCGGCGGGCGAGCCGGCCTCGGGCGCGCAGCCGGCCGCGCCGGCCTCGGCGGCGTCCGCGACAGCGGTACCGGCACCGCTGGGTGGACCCGATGGAACGGTGCCCGGCCAGCAGTACGTGCCGCCGCCGCAACGCACGGGCTTGCCGATCATTCGTCTGAAGTGACGCGTTGCGGTAACACTTCGACACGAATCTTGCGAGGCCGTGTGACATGAATCCTGCCGAGCCGTGCAAGATGCGGGCTGAACTTGCACGATTCGGCGAGGCTCCAACCTCAGCGTTTCTTCGATATCAGGGTTGACGATGAAAAAATTCTTTCTGATTCCTCTTTTCGCGATGCTCCTTTCGTTTGCCGGTGCGGCGTTCGCCCAGACGAACGCCGGCGGCGTCGATACGAGTTCGCCTGACGTCATGATCAAGACGGTCACCACCCAGGTGCTCGATACGATCCGTGCGGACAAGTCGATCCGCTCGGGCGATATCAACCGCATCACCGAGGTGGTCAACAAGCAGATCCTGCCCTACACGGACTTCCGCCGCACGACGCAACTGGCGATGGGCCGTGCGTGGCGCCAGGCGACGCCGGAGCAGCAAGATCAGATGGTCGAGCAGTTCAAGATGCTGCTGATCCGCACCTACGCTGGCGCGCTGTCGCAATTCCGCGATCAGCAGGTTCAGTTCAAGCCGTTCCGCGCGGCGCCGACCGATACCGACGTCGTCGTGCGTAGCGCGGTGATCAACAACGGGCAACCGGTCGAGCTCGACTACCGTCTCTACAAGACCCCGCAGGGCTGGCGCGTCTACGATCTGAACGTTGCCGGCGCATGGCTCATCCAGGCGTATCAGCAGCAATTCGCCCAGAAGATCAACGAAAGCGGCGTGAGCGGCCTGATTCAGTTCCTGACCGACCGCAACCAGCAGCTTGCCGCCGGCAAGCAGCCGACGTGAGCACCCCGATGAGCCGCTTTGCCCTGGGCACGGCGCTCACCCATGCGAGCGCGAAAAGCGCGCTCGCGGCCGGCTTGACGAGCATTGCGGGCGGCGCGACGGGAGTGGACTGCGCCGCGCTCACCGAATTCGATTCATCGGCACTCGCGGTGCTGCTCGCGTGGCAGCGCGCCGCCGAGGCGCGTGGCAGCGCGTTCGAGATCATCAATGTGCCGCAGGGGCTGGCAAGCCTCGCCGCGGTGTACGGTGTGGACGCCCTTCTGGCGGCGCGACACCGCTCGTCCCCCGAAGGCGTCGCGGCCCCGCTCTGAGCCGCATGCGCGGCGCCGCCGCGGCGCAATGGTCCGACGGTCCACGGCCACGCGCGCCAAGTGGGCCGCCTCGACTTGGCCTATAATCAACCGTTTTTTCGGGCATGCGATCGCCCCGGTTTTTTCCGGGATGCGACGCGGCGCTGCCGTGGCGCCAGCCCGGCGATCAGGTCCAGTCACGTCTAAACAAAGGCGCGCCACTCGCGAAAGGCCGCGCACATCCATGTCAGCGATAGAAATCCGCAACGTCAAGAAGCGCTATAAGGCGCTGCAAGCGCTCAAGGGCGTCAGCTTGACGATCGACGAAGGCGAATTTTTCGGCCTGCTCGGCCCGAACGGCGCAGGCAAGACCACGCTCATCAGCATCCTTGCCGGATTGGCGCGGGCGGACGAAGGTAGCGTCGCCGTGCTCGGCCACGATGTCGTGTCCGATTTCCGCGGCGCGCGGCGCTCGCTCGGCGTCGTGCCGCAGGAGCTCGTGTTCGATCCCTTTTTCACCGTGCGTGAAACGCTGCGCATTCAATCGGGCTACTACGGCCTGCACCGCAACGATGAATGGATCGACGAGGTGATGGCTCATCTCGATCTCACCGAAAAGGCCGATGCGAACATGCGCGCGCTGTCGGGCGGCATGAAGCGGCGCGTGCTCGTCGCGCAGGCGCTGGTGCACCGGCCGCCCGTGATCGTCCTCGACGAGCCCACGGCAGGTGTCGACGTCGAGCTGCGGCAAACGCTCTGGAAATTCATTTCGCGGTTGAACCGCGAAGGGCACACGATCGTGCTGACGACTCACTATCTGGAAGAAGCCGAGTCGCTGTGCGGCCGCATCGCGATGCTGCGCCGCGGGGAAGTCGTGGCCCTCGATCGCACGCGCGACCTGCTCGCGCGTTTCGCCGGCATGCAGCTTTTTCTGCGCTTGTCCGCGGGGGTCTTGCCGGCGGAGCTGCGCGCGCTCGAGGTCGACGCGGCGCCGCCGGGTGCGCGCGAGCATCTGTTGCGTCTCGCGAGCTATGACGATGTGGAGCCGATTCTCGCGCGCTGTCGCGAACAAGGCTGCACGTTCGACGAGATCGACGTACGGAAGGCGGACCTGGAGGACGTTTTCGTCCAACTGATGAGCGGCCCGGAACTGGTGGAGGGACTGGCATGATGTCCCACCACACTCAGGCTCGCGGCATGACCGGCTTTCGGACGCTCTTTTACAAAGAGATTCTGCGTTTCTGGAAGGTCTCGTTCCAGACGGTGCTCGCGCCCATCGTCACGGCATTGCTCTATCTGACGATCTTCGGCCACGCGTTGCGCGGACGTGTCGAGGTCTATCCCGGCGTCGAATACACGAGCTTTCTGGTTCCGGGCCTCGTCATGATGAGCGTGCTGCAAAACGCGTTTGCCAACAGCTCGTCGTCGCTGATCCAGTCGAAGATCACGGGTAATCTCGTCTTCGTGCTGCTACCGCCGCTCACGCACTGGGAGATATTCGGCGCTTACGTGCTTGCATCCGTCGTGCGCGGACTCGCGGTCGGGGCGGGCGTATTCATCGTGACGATCTGGTTCGTGCCGATGACATTCGCGTCGCCGCTTTATATCGTGCTCTTCGCCGCATTCGGTTCGGCGATTCTCGGCACACTCGGCCTCATCGCCGGTATCTGGGCCGAGAAGTTCGATCAGCTCGCGGCGTTCCAGAACTTTCTGATCATGCCGCTCACGTTTCTCTCGGGCGTGTTCTACTCGACGCATTCGCTGCCCGAGCTCTGGCGGCATGTGTCGCGGCTCAATCCGTTTTTCTACATGATCGACGGTTTCCGCTACGGCTTTTTCGGCGTGTCCGACATCGATCCGCTTGCGTGCCTGGCCGTCGTTGCCGTTTTCTTCGCGCTGATCGCCGCGCTCGCGATGCGTCTCATCGCGTCCGGCTACAAGCTGCGTTATTGAGGAGTCATGAACCATGTTGCCGACACCCGACGAGGTCAAGCAATATATCGCGGCCGGACTGGCCTGCACCCACCTCGAAGTCGAGGGCGACGGTCAGCACTTTTTTGCGACGATCGTCTCGGACGCCTTCGAGGGCAAGCGCCCGATCCAGCGTCACCAGCTCGTCTACGCGGCGCTGGGCGAGCGCATGAAGGCGGAAATCCACGCGCTGAGCATGAAGACGCTGACGCCGGCGGAATGGCGAAACGCATAATCCAGGAAACGTAGTGCGCATTACACAAGACGATATGGCGGCAGCCGGCAGCGGCGCCGCGCGCGAGGGACAGCTCGGCATGGATAAACTTTCGATCGAAGGCGGCCGCCGCCTTTCTGGCGAATTGAGCGTTTCGGGCGCCAAGAACGCGGCCTTGCCGATTCTCTGCGCGAGCCTGCTCGCGGCCGATCCGCTCGAGCTTGCGAACGTGCCGGACCTCAAGGATGTCCGCACGACACTGACGCTGCTCGAACAGATGGGCGTACGGGCTCGGTTATCGGGCGGCACGGTGTCGCTCGATGCTACGCATGTCGACAAGCCGGTCGCGCCTTACGAACTCGTGAAAACGATGCGGGCGTCGATTCTCGTGCTCGGACCGCTCGTGGCCCGCTTCGGCACGGCGAAAGTGTCGCTGCCGGGCGGCTGCGCCATCGGTGCGCGGCCGGTCGATCAGCACATCAAGGGCTTGCAGGCGATGGGCGCCGACATCAGCATCGAGCATGGCTACATCGAGGCGCGGGCGCGCCGGTTGAAGGGCGCGCGCATCGTGACCGATATGGTCACGGTGACTGGAACCGAAAATCTGCTGATGGCGGCCGTGCTCGCCGACGGCGAGACGATTCTCGAAAACGCCGCGCGCGAGCCCGAGGTCGGCGATCTGGCGCATCTGCTCGTGGCGATGGGAGCGAAGATCGACGGCATCGGTACCGATCGGCTCGTGATCCAGGGTGTCGAGAAGCTGCATGGCGCGCGTCACGCGGTGATCCCCGACCGGATCGAAGCCGGCACGTTCCTGTGCGCCGTCGCGGCGGCAGGGGGCGACGTCATGCTGCGCGACGTGCGCCCGAGTACGCTCGATGCGGTCACGGCCAAGCTGCGTGAGGCCGGCGTGACGATCGAAGAGGGCGACGACTGGCTGCGCGTTCGGATGGACAGGCGCCCGAGCGCCGTCAGCGTGCGCACGTCGGAGTACCCGGCGTTCCCGACCGATATGCAGGCCCAGTTCATGGCGCTCAATGCGATTGCCGAAGGCAGTGCGCAAGTCATCGAGACGATCTTCGAAAACCGCTTCATGCACGTGCAGGAATTGAACCGCCTCGGCGCCCATATCGCCATCGACGGCAATACGGCGCTCGTCACGGGCGTGCCCGAACTGTCGGGCGCGACGGTCATGGCCACCGACCTGCGGGCCTCGGCGAGCCTCGTGATCGCCGGCTTGACGGCGCAAGGCGAGACCATTGTTGACCGCATCTACCATCTCGATCGAGGCTACGATCGGATGGAGGACAAACTCACGCGCATCGGCGCGAACGTGCGCCGCGTTCCTGCGCATTCCGGAGCTCGCGCATGACTGCCGAACCGTTGACGCTCGCGCTCTCGAAGGGGCGCATTTTCGAAGAGACGATGCCGCTCCTGGCGGCAGCCGGCGTCGAGGTATCGGAAGACCCCGAGACTTCGCGCAAGCTGATCCTGCCGACGAGCGCCGGCAACTTGCGCGTCATCATCGTGCGCGCGACCGACGTGCCGACCTACGTCGAGTACGGCGCAGCCGATTTCGGCGTCGCGGGCAAGGATGTGCTGCTCGAGCACGGCGGCGGCGGTTTGTACCAGCCCGTCGATCTGAACATCGCGCGTTGCCGCATGTCGGTCGCCGTGAAGGCGGGCTTCGATTACGCGAACGCGGTGCGCCAAGGCGCCCGTCTGCGCGTGGCGACGAAGTACGTGCAAACGGCCCGCGAGCATTTCGCGGCGAAGGGTGTGCACGTCGATCTGATCAAGCTCTACGGCTCGATGGAACTCGCGCCGCTCGTCGGGCTGGCCGATGCGATCGTCGACCTCGTCAGCTCGGGCGGAACGCTGCGCGCGAACAATCTCGTCGAGGTCGAGGAAATCATGGAGATCTCTTCGCGCCTCGTGGTGAACCAGGCTGCGCTCAAGCTCAAGCGCGCGGCGCTCAAGCCGTTTCTCGACGCGTTCGAACGCGCCTCGAAACGAGGCACGGCGCCCGCGTAAGCGGTGCGACGAGCCGACTTGGCAACGCGCGCCTTACCGAACGGATACCAGCATGTCTTTGAAGATTCGCAAACTCGATTCGAGCGCCGCCGATTTCGACGCGACGCTCGCGGCGGTGCTCGCCTTCGAGGCGAGCGAGGATGAAGCGATCGAGCGCTCTGTTGCACAGATTCTCGCCGACGTGAAAGCGCGCGGCGATGAAGCCGTGCTCGAGTACACCAACCGCTTCGATCGGCTCGGCGCCACCAGCGTGGCAGCGTTGGAGCTGCCCCCTGCCGCGCTCGAAGCGGCGCTGGAGGGCCTTCAGCCGAAACAGCGTGCCGCGCTCGAAGCGGCGGCCGCGCGTGTGCGCGCCTACCACGAGAAGCAGAAGATCGAATGCGGCAGCCATAGCTGGCAATACACGGAAGCCGACGGCACGGTGCTCGGTCAGAAAGTCACGCCGCTCGATCGCGCCGGCATCTATGTGCCGGGCGGCAAGGCCGCCTATCCGTCCTCCGTGCTGATGAACGCCGTACCGGCGCGCGTGGCCGGCGTACGCGAGATCGTCATGGTCGTGCCGACCCCCGACGGCGTGCAAAACCCGCTCGTACTGGCGGCTGCGCTCTTGGGCGGAGTCGATCGCGTCTTCACAATCGGCGGCGCGCAGGCGATCGGCGCGCTTGCATACGGAACGGAGACGGTGCCTGCCGTCGACAAGATCTGCGGTCCCGGCAACGCGTACGTGGCGTCGGCCAAACGACGCGTGTTCGGCACGGTGGGCATCGACATGATCGCCGGACCGTCGGAGATCCTCGTGCTGTGCGACGGAACGACGGATCCCCGCTGGATCGCGATGGATCTTTTCTCGCAGGCCGAGCACGACGAGCTCGCACAGTCGATCCTGCTGTGCCCGGACAAAGCATTCATTGCGCGCGTGGAGGAGGCGATTGCCGAACTCCTGCCGACGATGCCGCGCCGCGATGTGATTCAGCGTTCGCTCGAGGGCCGTGGCGCGCTCGTCAAGGTGCGCGACATGGCCGAGGCCTGCTCGATCGCGAACCGGATCGCGCCGGAGCACCTCGAGATTTCGGCGCTCGACGCGCAACAGTGGGCGAAGGAAATCCGTCATGCCGGAGCGATCTTCATCGGCCGCTTCACGAGCGAGAGCCTCGGCGACTACTGCGCCGGCCCGAATCACGTGCTCCCGACCTCGCGTACCGCGAGATTTTCGTCACCGCTCGGCGTCTACGATTTCTTCAAGCGCTCGAGCGTGATCGAAGTCAGCGCCGAGGGCGCGCAAACGCTCGGCGAGATCGCGGCGGAACTCGCGTATGGGGAAGGCCTGCCGGCGCATGCCAAGAGCGCCGAGTACCGCATGAAGCAAACCGGCTGAGAGCGACGACAATGACCCGACCGCAAGACATCATCCGCCCCGACGTGCTGGGCATGACGAGCTATCCCGTTCCCGATGCAACGGGGCTCGTCAAGCTCGATGCGATGGAAAATCCGTTCACGCTGCCCGAGGCGCTCGCCACGGAGCTCGGCGAACGCCTTGCTGGCGTGGCGCTCAATCGCTATCCGGCGCCGCGTCCGGCCGCGCTCATCGAAAAACTGAAGCGGGTAATGGGTGCGCCCGCGGGCAGCACCGTGCTGCTCGGCAACGGCTCCGACGAGATCATCAGCATGATCGCCGTCACCTGTGCGAAGCCGGGCGCGAAGCTGTTGGCGCCTGTGCCCGGCTTCGTCATGTACCAGATGTCGGCGAAATTCGCGCAGCTCGAATTCGTCGGCGTGCCGCACCGGCCCGATCTGACGCTCGATACCGACGCGATGCTGGCCGCGATCGCCGAGCACGCGCCGGCCATCGTCTATCTGGCCTATCCGAACAACCCCACCGGCACGCTGTACCCGGATGCCGATATCGAGCGGATCATCGCGGCGGCGACCAAAAGCCTCGTCGTCATCGACGAGGCCTACCAGCCGTTCGCCCAGAAAAGCTGGCTTTCGCGCGTACTGCAGTTCGACAACGTCGTGGTGATGCGCACCGTGTCGAAGCTCGGGCTGGCGGGAATCCGGCTCGGCTATCTGGTGGGCTCGCCCGCCTGGCTCGACGAGCTCGACAAGGTTCGCCCGCCGTACAACATCAATGTACTGACGCAGGCGGCGGCCGAGTTCATGCTCGATCATGTCGAGGATGTGCTGGAAGTCCAGGCCGCCCGGTTGCGTGCCGAGCGCGAGACGCTTGCGCAGGCCATCGCAGCGTTGCCGGGCACGACCGTGTTCCCGAGTGCAGGCAATTTTCTGCTCGTGCGGGTGCCTGACGCCGACGCGGTGTTCGAAACGCTGCTGGCCGCGCGGGTTTTGATCAAAAACGTGGGTAAAATGCACCCGTTGCTGACCGATTGTGTGCGTTTGACCGTGGGTACGCCCGAAGAGAATGCCCAAATGCTGGCGGCACTCAAGCTCATATTGAAGTAAGTACTGAAAATTCGTGCCGTCGTCGCCCTGGGCGTACGGCGGCCGGCACATTTCGCCCCACACCCTTTGCAGTCAGATTCGAGGTTTTCCATGCGCGTAGCGGAAGTCGTTCGCAATACCAGCGAAACGCAGATCCGTGTCAAGGTCAATTTGGACGGTACCGGTCAGCAAAAGCTCGCTACCGGCGTGCCGTTTCTCGACCACATGCTCGACCAGATCGCCCGTCACGGCTTGATCGATCTCGAGGTCGAGGCGCAGGGCGACCTCCATATCGACGATCACCACACCGTGGAAGATACGGGTATCACGCTCGGCATGGCTTTCGCCCAGGCGGTCGGCGATAAAAAGGGTATTCGCCGCTACGGCCACGCCTACGTACCGCTCGACGAGGCGCTCTCGCGCGTGGTGGTCGACTTCTCGGGGCGGCCGCTGCTGGACATGCATGTGCCATTCACCCGCGCGCGCATCGGCACGTTCGATGTCGATCTGGCGAGCGAATTCTTTCGCGGCTTCGTCAATCATGCGAAGGTGACGCTCCATATCGACAATCTGCGCGGCGTGAACGCGCATCATCAGATGGAAACGGTCTTCAAGGCGTTCGGCCGGGCGTTGCGCATGGCCGTCGAACTCGACGAACGCGCGGCGGGGCAGATCCCGTCGACCAAAGGCACTCTTTAAAGCGAGGACGGCTCACCGGCGCGCGCGCCGCGCACACCGATGGATCTTCTCAAATCGTTTATTTCGCTGCTGGCGCTGATCAATCCGATCGGCGCCGTGCCGTTTTTCCTGAGCCTGACATCCGAACATTCGGAGGGTGAGCGGCGGCGCACGATTCGCATCGCTTCGATTTCGGTGTTTTGCGTGATTGCCGTCACGACGCTGCTCGGCCAGCAAATCATCGGCTTCTTCGGCATCTCGGTCGGCTCGCTGGAAGTCGGCGGCGGCATCATCATGCTGCTGATGGCTATCAGCATGCTCAACGCGCAGGTCGGCAACGCGCGCGCCACGGCGGAGGAGCGCGACGAAGCCGAATCGAAGAACAGCATCGCGGTCGTGCCGCTCGCGATCCCGCTGCTGACGGGGCCGGGTTCGATCAGTACGGTGATCGTCTATGCGGCGAGCGCGCATCATTGGTACGACCGGCTCGGGCTCGTGGCGATCGGCCTGGCCATCGCGGTCATCTGCTTCGGAACGCTGAGGCTCGCGGCGCCGATTGCCCGCTGGATCGGACAGACCGGTATCAATATCGGCACGCGGTTGATGGGTTTGATGTTGTCGGCGCTGGCGGTGGAGTTCATCGTCGACGGATTGAAGGCGTTACTGCCTAATTTGAGATGAAGACGTCAATTGCGATTGTGGATTACGGTATGGGCAACCTGCGCTCGGTGCAGCAGGCGCTGAAAAAGGCGGCCCCGGAAGCGGACGTGGCGATCGTTGATCGGCCCGAAGGCATCCGCACCGCCGATCGCGTCGTGCTGCCCGGCCAGGGCGCGATGCGCGACTGCATGCGCTCGTTGCGCGAATCGGGGCTCGAGGAGTCGGTGCTCGAGGCGGCGCGCACCAAACCCTTGATGGGCGTGTGTGTCGGCGAGCAGATGTTGTTCGACTGGAGCGAGGAAGGCGATACGAAGGGGCTGGGCCTGCTGCCCGGCAAAGTCGTGCGCTTCGAGCTCGATGGCCGGCTGCAGGACGACGGCTCGCGCTTCAAGGTGCCGCAAATGGGCTGGAACCGCGTCCGGCAGGCGGCGCCGCATGCGCTGTGGGACGGCGTGCCCGATGGCAGCTATTTTTATTTCGTGCACAGCTACTATGCCGTGCCCGACAATCGCGCTCATACGGCGGGGGAAACGGACTACGGCGGGCTGTTTGCGTCGGCAGTGGCCCGCGACAACGTGTTCGCGACACAGTTTCACCCCGAAAAGAGCGCCGAATCGGGGCTGCGCGTTTATCGCAACTTCGTGCACTGGAACCCTTGAATGTCGCGCTTTTTGCATCGAAATGACGGCTTGAGCGTCGAAAGAGTGTACTAAACTAGCGAGACGGTTCGCCGTGCGCCCGTATCCAGGCGCGCCGGCGGGCATCCACGATACCCAACCATCCAGACTTACGCGATTGCTATGCTGCTGATTCCCGCCATCGACCTCAAGGACGGTCAGTGCGTGCGCCTGAAACAAGGGGATATGGACCAGGCGACGATATTCTCCGAGGACCCTGCCGCGATGGCCCGTCACTGGGTCGAGCGCGGTGCGCGGCGGCTGCATCTCGTCGATCTGAACGGCGCATTTGCCGGCAAGCCGCGAAACGAGGAAGCGATCCGAGCGATCATCGAGGAAGTCGGTACCGAGATTCCCGTCCAGTTGGGCGGCGGCATCCGCGACCTCGAAACGATCGAACGGTACCTCGACGACGGTCTCTCGTATGTGATCATCGGCACTGCGGCCGTGAAGAATCCTGGTTTCCTGCAAGACGCCTGCACCGCATTCGGCGGCCACATCATCGTCGGGCTCGACGCCAAGGACGGTAAGGTCGCCACCGACGGCTGGAGCAAGTTGACGGGCCACGAAGTCGTCGATCTCGCGCAGAAATTCGAAGACTACGGTTGCGAATCGATCATCTACACCGATATCGGGCGCGACGGCATGCTCCAGGGCATCAACATCGATGCGACGGTACGGCTTGCCCGCGCGGTGAAAATCCCGGTGATCGCAAGCGGCGGTTTGTCCAGCCTGGCGGATATCGATTCGCTGTGCGAAGTCGAGGATGAAGGCATCGAAGGCGTCATCTGCGGGCGCGCGATCTATTCGGGTGATCTCGATTTCACCGCGGCGCAAACGCGCGCCGATACCTTGCGCGAATCGGACGACGCTTGAGCGTGCCGTACCCGCGCAACCCATCGCTCTCGAAAGGACGGCGCCGCCGGCTTTCGCGAAAGGGCGGCCCATCAGCAGCGGCACCTGCAACATCATGGCTCTAGCTAAACGCATCATCCCTTGTCTCGACGTGACCGCCGGGCGCGTCGTGAAGGGCGTCAATTTCGTCGAGCTGCGCGACGCGGGCGACCCCGTCGAAATCGCGCGCCGCTACGACGAACAAGGCGCCGACGAACTGACGTTCCTCGATATCACCGCCACGTCCGACGGGCGCGACCTGATTTTGCCGATCATCGAGGCCGTGGCTTCGCAAGTGTTCATTCCGCTCACGGTGGGCGGCGGCGTGCGTGCTGTGGAGGACGTGCGCCGGCTTCTGAACGCGGGGGCGGACAAGGTCAGCATGAATTCCTCTGCGGTGGCCAACCCCCAGCTCGTGCGCGATGCGTCCGATAAGCATGGAGCGCAGTGCATCGTCGTTGCGATCGACGCAAAGCGCGTCTCGGGTGCCGACGAGGCCCCGCGCTGGGAAGTCTTCACGCATGGCGGGCGCAAGGCGACGGGGCTCGATGCCGTCGAGTGGGCGCGCAAGATGGCCGAACTCGGTGCGGGCGAGATCCTGCTCACGAGCATGGACCGCGACGGCACGAAAAGCGGATTCGACCTGGCGCTGACGCGCGCTGTCTCGGATGCCGTGCCGGTGCCGGTGATTGCGTCGGGTGGGGTGGGCTCGCTGCAAGACCTGACCGATGGCGTTGTCGAAGGCCGTGCCGACGCCGTTTTGGCCGCCAGCATCTTCCACTACGGCCAGCATACGGTCGGCGAGGCCAAGCGCTTCATGGCCGCGCAGGGCATTGCCGTGAGGCTCTAGGATCGAGACGGTACGAACATGATTACACCCGACAAACCCTGGCTCGACAAAGTCCAGTGGGACGTGAACGGTCTCGTGCCGGTCATCGCACAGGAAGTCTCGACGAACGACGTGCTGATGTTCGCGTGGATGAACCGCGAGGCGCTTGCGAAAACGATCGAGACGGGCCGCGCGGTTTACTTCTCGCGTTCGCGTCAACGGCTCTGGTTCAAAGGCGAGGAGTCCGGCCACGTACAGCGTGTGCACGAAGTGCGGCTCGATTGCGACGAGGACGTGGTGCTTCTGAAGGTCGAGCAGGTATCGGGCATTGCCTGCCATACCGGCCGGCATTCATGCTTTTTCCAGAAATTCGAAGGCACCCTCGACGAGGGCGACTGGGTCGCCGTCGATCCGGTGCTGAAAGACCCCGAACAGATTTATCGATAATGGCCACCCAACCGATGCCTTCGACCGAAGATACGCTCGTCCGGCTTGCCGCGATCATCGACAGCCGCAAGGGCAGCGACCCCGAAAGCTCCTACGTCGCGCGGCTTTTTCATCGCGGTGACGACGCGGTGCTCAAGAAGATCGGCGAGGAGGCGACCGAGGTCGTTCTCGCCGCCAAGGACGTACGTCAGGGCGGCGCGCGTGTGGCGCTCGTCGGCGAGGTGGCGGACCTCTGGTTCCATTGCCTCGTCATGCTGTCGCATTTCGACTTGAGCCCGGCGGACGTCATCGCCGAACTCGAGCGGCGCGAGGGCATGTCGGGCATCGAGGAAAAGGCGCTCCGAAAGCGGCGCGAACGCGAGGAAAACGGCGGCTGAATCGGGCTGCCGGCCGATCGACGGCTTCATTGACGAAGCGAGGAGAGCCACGATGGATGACCCGCAAGGCGGACGGCCCCCGGCGGCTTATACGGGCACGATCGATGCCGATCGCGAGCGCAGCATTCGCACGCTGACCCACATCATTTATGGGCTCTATGCGCTGCACTGGTTCACGGGCGGTGTGTCAGGACTCGTCGCGATCATTCTCGACTATCTGAAACGCGGCGATGCGGCGGGCACGCCGTACGCCGATCACTTCCGATGGCAGATCCGCACCTTCTGGTTCGGTGTCGCGGGCTACATCATCGGCGGCGTTCTCGTTTTCGCGATAGTCGGATTTCCGATTCTGGCGGCCGTGTCGATCTGGATGCTCTATCGGATCGTCAAGGGTTGGCTGTATCTTTACGAAACGAAGCCGCTCGATCCGAGCGCCTGGTTCTGAGGCGGCGCATTGAACAACCGGGAAGACCATGAGCCACGAAAACTGTCTTTTCTGCAAGATCGCCGCCGGCGAAATTCCGAGCACGAAGGTCCACGAGGACGACGAGTTCGTCGCGTTCAAGGACATCCGCCCCGCGGCGCAAACGCATATCCTCGTCATCCCGAGACGACACATCGATACGCTGTCTCACTGCGTCGAAAGCGACGCACCGCTGCTTGGTAGAATGATGATTCTGGTGTCGCAGCTCGCCGATAAGCTCGGCTGCGCGTACACGGGCGGCGAGACAGGTTTTCGCACGGTCATCAACACAGGGCCGGGCGGCGGACAGGAGGTCTATCATCTGCACGCGCATCTGCTCGCGGGGCCGCGTCCGTGGCAACGGATGGGCTGACGTCCAACGTGTATTGCGCAGAACAAAAGGGTATGCGGGGTAGAGACGACGGAGCGCATGCGCGCTGATTGCGGCTGCAAGGCCGATGTTGCTTGGCCGGGCATGAATTTCCATGCAGCGGCGGGGTTCTGGAGATTTTCATGGGTTCGTTTAGCGTTTGGCATTGGCTGATCGTGCTGCTGATCGTGGCGCTGGTTTTCGGCACGAAAAAGCTGCGCAATATCGGCAGCGATTTGGGCAGTGCCGTGAAGGGTTTCAAAGAGGGCATGAAGGAACACGAGACACCGGGCCCGGCTGCGAATGGCGGCGAGCATCCCGAGTTGCCGACCGCGCGCACGGTCGACGTCGAGGCGAAGGAAAAAACCCGTTCGGGCGACTACCGCTGATGCGCGGAGTGACGCTGCGAGGCCTGCCGGGATAGAACGACAACCATGCTCGACCTCGGTCTCACCAAAATGGCGCTGATCGGCGTGGTCGCGCTGGTCGTGCTCGGCCCCGAGCGGCTGCCCCGTGTGGCGCGTACCGCCGGGGCGCTGTTCGGTCGCGCACAGCGCTATATCAACGACGTCAAAGCCGAAGTTACGCGCGAAATCGAGCTCGACGAATTGCGCCGCATGAAGAGCGAGTTCGAAGCCGCCGCGCACAACGTCGAAAACACGATTCACGAAAACGTCCGGCGCCACGAAGCCGAGCTCAACGAGGCCTGGCAGGCCGGCACGAGCGTTTCGCCGAGCATCGCCGGCGGTGGCGGGGCGTCGGACGGCTCCGACAGTGGGGTGTCCACGTGGTCGCGCGGCCCGGCGCTCGCCGAAAAACGCCGCAACTGGCGGGCGAAGCGTTTGACGACGCCCACTTGGTACAAACGGGCGACGGGACGGCGCACGCATGTGCTCTCCGGGGCGGCGCGCGTCGCGCGCCATACGCCAGCCAGCCTGCGCCGGCCGCGGCGCTTTCTCTGACCGGATGGGCATGCCCTTGACGCTTCCCGTCTTCGAGCGTGCGATGCCACGCTTTTCGAATTTCCAACGAGGGCCGGCGTGAGCGACCCGAAACAGAACCAGGACCACGACCCGGAGCAGGGCGACAATTCGCAAGAGACGTTCATCTCGCATCTCGTCGAACTGCGCGACCGCATCATCCGGGCCGGCATCTCCGTCATCGTCGTATTCGTTGCGCTCGTCTATTGGGCCCCCGATATTTTCCGGCTGCTGGCCCGGCCGCTGATGCAAAACCTGCCGAGCGGCGGCAAGATGATCGTCACCGACGTCACGGGCTCGTTTTTCGTGCCGATGAAGGTGACGATGCTCGTTGCATTCGTCATAGCGTTGCCGGTCGTGCTCTATCAGATCTGGGCTTTCGTTGCGCCCGGCCTCTATCAGCACGAAAAGCGGCTCATCGCGCCACTCATCGGCAGCAGCTATTCGCTTTTTCTCTGTGGCATGGCGTTCGCCTACTTCGTCGTGTTCCCGACGATTTTCCGTGTCATGGCGCATTACAACGCCCCGCTCGGCGCGGAGATGTCGACCGACATCGACAACTATCTGAGCTTCGTGCTGACGATGTTTCTTGCGTTCGGCGTGACCTTCGAGGTGCCGATCGTGGTCGTGCTGCTCGTGCGCATGGGTTTGCTGACGGTGAAAAAGCTCAGGGAAATCCGCCCTTACGTGATCGTTGGCGCATTCGTGGTGTCGGCCGTCGTCACCCCGCCCGACGTGTTCTCGCAGCTGATCCTGGCCGTGCCGCTCATCGTGCTCTATGAGGCTGGGATCATTGCGGCGCGGCTCCTCGTGGGCAAGGCGCCACCGGTAGCGGACGGCGAGAACGCCGCTAGCTGAAAGCCCGCGGGCGGCTGAAGTCGAGCCAGCCGCGGCGCAAACGGGCCCCGGCCCTGGCCCTTTCCGTCACTCCCGTCACTCGTCTTGTTGGCTGTCGTCGCTGCTGCCTTTCGGCGGAGGCGGGCGCTTGCCGATCATGACGTCGACCTGCATCTCCTTGTTCTTGCGCATCAGACGGATCTTGGCATCGGTGCCGGGCTTGATTTGCGCGATGACGTTCAGAAGCCGTGTCGTGTCGGTGATTTCCTGACCATTGACGTCGAGCAGCACATCGCCGGGCTTGATGCCGGCCTTGTCGGCGGGACCGCCTTGCAGCACGCCGGCGACGATCGTGCCCTTTTGCTGGAGCCCGAACGATTCGGCGATCGCCGGTGTCACATCCTGCGGCTCGACGCCGATCCAGCCGCGCGTGACCGAGCCCGTCGTAATGATGCTTTCCAGCACGCTCCTGGCTGTGGAGACGGGGATGGCGAAGCCGATGCCGAGCGAGCCTCCGGAGCGCGAGTAGATGGCCGTATTGATGCCGAGCAGGTTGCCGCGGGCATCGACGAGTGCGCCGCCCGAGTTGCCCGGGTTGATGGGCGCATCGGTCTGAATGAAGTTTTCGAACGTATTGATGCCGAGGTGATTGCGCCCGAGTGCGCTGATGATGCCCATCGTCACCGTTTGACCGACGCCGAACGGGTTGCCGATTGCAAGCACCACATCGCCTACGCGCGCCTCGTCGATCCGCCCGAGCGTGATCGTCGGCAGATTCGTCATGCCGATTTTGAGCACCGCGAGGTCCGTTTCGGGATCGACGCCCACCACTTTCGCATTGGTGCGGCGGCCGTCGGCCAGGGCGATTTCGATCTGGTCCGCGCCGTCGACGACATGTTGGTTCGTTAGAATGTAGCCTTCCGAGCTGACGATGACGCCCGATCCGAGGTTCGTTGCCGGCTCATCCTGGGGCGGTTCCTTGCCCCCTTTCGGATTGCCGAAGAAGTAGCGGAACAATGGGTCGTTGGCCTGCGGGTTGGGCGGCAACGATCCGGCTTTGCCCGAAAATACGTTGACGACGGCCGGCATCGCCCTTTGCGCGGCATCGGCATACGACGTGACCGTCGGTGTCGAGCCTGTACCCGGCGCGACTTCGCGCAGCGCCACGATGGGCGAGGCCAGTTGCTTGCCGAGCTGTCCTTGCCGCTGCAGCCATTGCGGCTTGAGCGTCACGACGATGAACATCAGCGCGAGCAGCACCGTGACCGCTTGGGCAAAGAACAGCCAAAAGCGTCTAAGCATTTGAAGATTAGAGGATTCTATGGATCGGATCGAACTTGAATTGTACTTGAACGATATGCTCGGCACGGCACGCTTCAAGGACTATTGCCCCAATGGGCTGCAAGTCGAGGGGCGCCGGCGCATCGAGAAGATCGCTACCGGTGTCACGGCGTCGCTCGCATTCGTCGAAGCTGCGCGCGAGTGGGGGGCCGACGCATTGCTCGTGCATCACGGCTACTTCTGGCGCAACGAAATGCCGCAGATCGTCGGGCGCAAATATCGGCGCCTGAAGGCCCTCATCGCTGGCGACATGAATCTTTTCGCGTTTCACCTGCCGCTCGATGCGCATCCCGAGTACGGCAATAACGCGCAGCTCGGTGCGCGCATGGGTCTGATTGCCGATGCGCACTTCGGCGCCGACGATCTCGGCTGGATGGCCACGCTGCCGATGCCGATCACGCTCGCTCACTTCACGGCACAAGTCGAGCATACGCTCGGCCGTACGCCGCTCGTGCTGGGGGACCCCGAGCGCGAGTTGCGCCGCATCGCCTGGTGCACGGGGGCCGCGCAGAGCTATTTCGAGGCCGCCATCGACGCCGGCGCCGATGTCTTTCTGACGGGCGAGATTTCCGAGCCGACGACGCATATCGCTGCCGAGAGCGGCGTCGCGTTTCTTGCGGCGGGGCACCATGCGACGGAACGCTTCGGAGTGCAGGCGCTCGGCGCCCATCTGTCCGAGCAGTTCGATATCGAACACCTCTTTATCGATATCGATAATCCCGTCTGATTATTGGAATTGCGCTGCGTTGCACGATCGGCCCGATACGCGAAATGCTTGAAGGAGGCATCGTTTACCGGCCCGAGGAGCTGCTGGTGTCTCGGGAAAACCCTTACGGATCAAGCGGTTCGCATGGTTTTTGGCGGACAGGTCTTGTAAATGACGACTCCATTCCCGCAAACTAGCGGGCGGTGGCAAAAAGCGTGACGGAAATCCAACTCAGAAGTGGGGCGTGTAATGCGAGATAAAGAAGAGGAACGCGTCGACGGCAGCCGCCGTACCTGGCTGATTGCGACGTCCGTAGCAGGCGGCATTGGAGGCGTAGCCGCTGTCATACCGTTTGCAAGCTCGTTGGAACCCTCTGAAAAGGCCAAGGCCGCCGGCGCACCGGTCGAGGTCGATATCGGCGATTTGAAGCCGGGCGAAATGAAGACCGTTGCCTGGCGCGGCAAGCCCGTGTGGATCATCAATCGGACGGACGCCATGCTGGCCGACGTGGTGAAGGCCGACAACGAAGTGGCCGATCCGAACACGAAACATCCGTTTTCGATGCCCGAACCGGCGTACTGCCAGAACGAATACCGTTCGCGCCCCGATCACAAGAACATTCTCGTCCTCGTGGCCGTGTGCACGCACCTGGGCTGTACGCCGACGCCGCGGTTCACTCCGGGACCCCAGCCGAACCTGCCCGGCGACTGGCCCGGTGGCTTTCTCTGCCCCTGCCACGGGTCGACGTATGATCTGGCGGGCCGGGTCTTCAAGAACAAGCCCGCACCGCAGAACCTCGACGTTCCCCCCTACATGTTCACGTCGGCGACCACGATCGTGATCGGCAAGGACGAAAAAGGAGAAGCGTAATGGCGACGACCGAAAAAGAAGCCGTAACGACGACGGGTCTTGCCGGCTGGATCGATCGCCGCTTCCCGATGACGTCCACCTGGAAGGCCCATCTTTCCGAGTACTACGCACCGAAGAACTTCAACTTCTGGTACTTCTTCGGCTCGCTGGCGTTGCTCGTGCTCGTGAACCAGATCGTGACGGGCATCTTCCTCACGATGAACTACAAGCCCGATTCGACGCTCGCGTTCGCCTCGGTCGAGTACATCATGCGCGAGGTGCCGTGGGGCTGGCTCATTCGCTACATGCACTCCACGGGCGCGTCGATGTTCTTCGTCGTCGTCTATCTGCACATGTTCCGCGGGCTGCTTTACGGTTCGTATCGCAAGCCGCGCGAACTCGTCTGGATCTTCGGTTGCGCGATCTTCCTGTGTCTCATGGCCGAGGCGTTTTTCGGCTATCTGCTGCCATGGGGGCAAATGTCGTACTGGGGCGCCCAGGTGATCGTGAACCTGTTTTCGGCGATCCCGTTCGTCGGCCCTGACCTTTCGCTGTGGATTCGAGGCGACTATGTCGTGTCCGACGTCACGCTGAACCGCTTTTTCGCGTTTCACGTAATCGCGATTCCGCTCGTGCTGATCGGGCTCGTGTTCGTGCATATCGTCGCGCTGCACGAAGTCGGCTCGAACAACCCCGACGGCATTGAAATCAAGGCCAAGAAAGATCCGCACGGTCGCCCGCTCGATGGCATTCCGTTCCATCCGTACTACTCGGTCCATGATTTCATGGGCGTGTGCGTGTTCCTGATGGTATTCGCCGCGATCATCTTCTTCGCACCGGAGATGGGCGGGTACTTCCTCGAGCAGAACAACTTCGTTCCGGCCAATCCGCTGCAAACGCCGCCCGAGATCGCGCCTGTGTGGTACTTCACGGCCTTTTACGCGATGCTGCGTGCCACGACCGACCCGTTCAAGATCGTGCTGATGGTCGTGATCGGGCTGCTTGGGCTCCTTGCGCTCGTGCGGGCGCGAGGCAAGTGGAAGATCGGTCTGCCGGTCCTGGCCGTGCTCGTGATCGTCGCGATGTACCTGACCCAATCGAAGTTCTGGGGTGTCGTCGTGATGGGCTCCGCGGTGGTGTCGCTTTGCTTTTTGCCGTGGCTCGACCGCAGCCCCGTGAAGTCGATCCGCTACCGGCCGTTGTTCCACAAGGTTTTCTACGGAATCTTCGTGCTTGCGTTCCTGACCCTCGCTTATCTGGGCACCAAGCCGCCGTCGCCGGCCGCGACGTTGATCGCTCAGATCTGCGCGCTGATCTACTTCGCGTTCTTCCTCGGCATGCCGTTCTGGACGCCGCGCGGCAGGTTCAAGGAGCCGCCGGAGCGTGTTCGGTTCAAGCCCCATTAATCGCGAGCGAGGACAAGACGATATGAAGACATTGCTTTCGAAGCTTGCCCGCATTGGCGCGGTGGTAGTCACGCTGGCCGCCGGCATGCTCGTGGCCCCCGGGGCTTGGGCGCAGGAAGAGGGATTTCGGCTCGATCGTGCGCCCGACAACACGGAGAACCTTGCGTCGTTGCAACATGGCGCGCAATTGTTTGTAAACTACTGCTTGAGCTGCCACAGTGCGAGCCTCATGCGCTACAGCGCGCTGACGCAGCTTGGCCTTTCGCAAAAGGAGATCGAGCAGAATCTGCTCTTTACGACCGACAAGATCGGTAACACGATGACCGTGGCCATGCGTCCGGAGGATGCCAAAACGTGGTTCGGGGTCGCGCCGCCCGATTTGTCGGTGGAAGCACGGGCGCGCAGCAGCGACTGGCTCTACACCTATTTGCGCAGCTTCTACCGGGACGAAACGCGGCCGACGGGATGGAACAACATGGTGTTCCCGAACGTCGGCATGCCGCATGTCTTGTGGCAGTTGCAGGGTGTGCAGACGGCGAAATACGAGGACGAGTTGAACCCCGAAACGGGGGAGAAGGAGCAT
This sequence comes from Trinickia sp., assembly GCF_036503415.1. Taxonomy (GTDB): domain Bacteria; phylum Pseudomonadota; class Gammaproteobacteria; order Burkholderiales; family Burkholderiaceae; genus Trinickia. The sequence goes on from NZ_DASXWY010000051.1 coordinate 28,866, forward strand.
CGGTTCGTTGGCTTCGCGCAGGCAAAACCGGGGACGATGTCCCGGGTAGATTATGATTCTGCCGTGGCCGACCTTGTCGCCTACATGACCTGGATGTCCGAGCCGACGCAACATGGGCGCCGGCAGCTTGGCGTATGGGTGCTGCTGTTCCTGGGCGTGCTGACGTTCCTGGCCTGGCGGCTGAACGCGGCGTACTGGAAGGACGTTAAATAATCACGCCGTGACGGCGGTGTGAGGGCCGGCGCGACTCGAAGCCCGCTTCGGCGGGCTTTTCGGCGTGCTGGCCCTTCAGCTTTTTGAGGAAATTTTAGACATGATGGTTCTGTATTCCGGCACAACTTGCCCGTTTTCCCAGCGTTGCCGGCTGGTGCTGTTCGAAAAGGGGATGGACTTCGAGATCCGCGACGTCGACCTCTTCAACAAGCCGGAAGACATTGCGGTGATGAATCCGTATGGGCAAGTGCCGATCCTGGTCGAGCGCGACCTGATTCTGTACGAGTCGAACATCATCAACGAATACATCGACGAGCGCTTTCCCCACCCGCAGCTGATGCCGGCCGATCCGGTGCAGCGCGCGCGCGCACGCCTGTTCCTGCTCAATTTCGAGAAGGAGTTGTTCGTGCACGTGGGCACGCTCGAGAACGAGAAGGGCAAGGCCGCGGAAAAGAATCACGAGAAGGCGCGTCTCGCGATTCGCGATCGTCTGACGCAACTGGCCCCGATTTTCCTGAAGAACAAGTACATGTTGGGCGAAGAGTTTTCGATGCTCGACGTGGCGATCGCTCCGCTGCTCTGGCGTCTGGACCATTACGGTATCGAGCTTTCGAAGAATGCCGCGCCGCTCATGAAGTACGCTGAGCGCATTTTCAGCCGGCCGGCGTATATCGAAGCGCTGACGCCGTCGGAAAAGGTGATGCGCCGCTGATGTAATTTCAGGGTGCGGCGCTTGTGGCGGGAGCTCGGCAGCAAGCGTTGCACCTTGGCGAGGACAGTCGATGCAAGAGATTCCAACGAAACCGTATCTGTTGCGCGCGCTTTACGAGTGGTGCACGGATAACGGGTACACGCCGCACATTGCGGTGAGGGTCGACAATCAGACGCGCGTGCCGCGGCAGTTCGTGCACAACGACGAGATCGTGCTCAACATCAGCTTCGAGGCGACGACGCAGCTGCAGATGGGCAACGAGTGGATCGAGTTCAGTGCGCGCTTCTCGGGCAAGGCGCACAAGATCGAAGTGCAGGTAGCCAACGTACTGGCGATCTACGCGCGCGAGAATGGGCAGGGTATGGCGTTCCCGGTCGAGCCCGCGGTGGGGGCCGCCGGTGGCACACCCGTCGAATCCGAGGTGTTGGACGCGGAGCCGGAGGATGTCGGCGTCGGAGCGGGAACGCAGGCGCAGGCGACAAAAGACGACGGTGACGGACCGCCTTCCGACGACGGCTCGAAAGGCGGTGGCAAAGGGCACCTCAAGGTCGTGAAATGAAGTAGAATCACGGGCTCAACGCCGGCTTAGCTCATCTGGTAGAGCAGTTGATTTGTAATCATCAGGTGGCGGGTTCGAGTCCTGCAGCCGGCACCAAATACCCGTCCGAGGTTATCCTCGGAAATCCGAAAACCCGTGATAGCATAAGGCTTCGCGGGTTTTTTTATTCCGATGTTGTTCAACGGTGCCCGCCTGAATCCGGGGGCATGTGGGGGCACCGCCGGGGGAATTTCTTCAGTCTGGCAAATGCCCCCGGGAAAAGTGCCCCCTGGCACTGTAAGGTAGATGCCTTATGCCGTTGACCGACGTCGCGATTCGCAAAGCCACTCCCCGTGAAAAGTCGTACCGCCTTGCCGACAGCGGCGGCATGTACCTTGAGATTTCACCGTCTGGGGGGAAATACTGGCGGCTCAAATATCGCTTTCTAGGGAAG
>NZ_DASXWY010000052.1:0-5794 GCF_036503415.1 Trinickia sp.
AGCGGCGCACTGCTGACGAGCAATCCGAACTCTACGAACACGGCCAACGGCACCGGTGCCGCGAATCCGTTCCGCCTCGACCGCACGCAAGCGGCAACGGCTGACCAGAATCACGCCTACACGGCCGAAGAGCAGGCCTACGACAACGGTGCTGCCGATCTCTTTCCGAAGTACACGGGTAAGGGTTCGAGCGGCGGCGCGGGCGCCTTCGGCACCAAGGGCCAAGTCATGGGCTACTACGACGGCAATACGGTCGCGGCCATGTGGAACTATGCCCAGCGCTTCGCGATGAGCGACAACGCCTATACGGACACTTACGGTCCGTCGACGCCTGGCGCGCTCGAAGCGATCGCGGGCCAGACGAACGGCATGCAGATCGTCAAATCGTCGAGAAACTCGTACTACGTGAACGATACGCAAGGCGGCTTGACGATGATCAACGACGTCGATCCGGCCTATGACCTCTGCTCGAGCGCGACCGATCAGGCCATGATGTCGGGCAAGAATATCGGCGATCTGCTCAATGCGAAGGCGATCCCGTGGGGCGGCTTCATGGGCGGCTTCGACTTGTCGGCAATGAACGCGAATGGCACGAAGGGCTGCGCTCGCAGCTCCCTGTCGAACGTGGTCAACGCTTCGACGGCCGACTACATTCCGCACCACAACTGGTTCCAGTACTACGCGTCCACGTCGAACCCGCAACACTCGCGTCCGAGCTCGCTGCAATCGGTCGGCTTCACGCTGGCGGACGACGGCAGGACCAGGGACCCGGCCAACCACCAGTACGATATTGATGACTTTTTCTCGGCGGTCAAGGCCGGTAACTTCCCCGCAGTGAGCTTTCTGAAGGCGCCCGCCTATCAGGACGGTCACGCGGGATACTCGGATCCGCTCGACGAGCAGGCGTTCACGGCGAAGGTCGTCAACTTCCTGCAGCAGCAGCCCGAGTGGGACCGTACGGCGGTGATCGTGACGTGGGACGACTCGGACGGCTGGTATGACCATGCTTATGTGAAACCGACGAGCGCATCGTTCGATCCGGTCGCCGATCAGCTCAACGGCTCGGGAATGTGCGGCACGGGTCAGCAGCCGCTCGGGGTGAACGGCGGACCCGTGAATGGCCGCTGCGGCCCGGGCACGCGTATTCCGTTCCTCGTGATTTCGCCGTGGACGAAGCCGAACTACGTCAGCCACACGCAGATTTCGCAGGCTTCGATCGTCCGTTTCATCGAAGACAACTGGCTCGACGGCTCGCGCATCGGGGGAGGCTCGTTCGACGCGACGGCCGGCGATATCTCCGATATGTTCGACTTCCATAGACCGCATCCCCAGCGCCTCATTCTCGATCCGACGCTGGGCACGCCTATCCATGGACGCCATGAAGGCGACGAGCAGTAAGTAGTCCGCCCCACACCGCGACGTTTGCAAGCCAGGGCCCCTCGCGGGCCTTGGCTTGTTTGGATCGTGACGATGAAAACGCGCTTTCGCGCACTGTCCTGCGCGCCATGACGATATGCAAACGAATGTTACCCACGCGCCCCCTCCCGCTCGATCGCTGCCGCGCCGCCGAGGATGGACCATGCTCGCGGCCGCAGCAGCGCTGCTCGCGGCCGGCGCGTTGGCGCTGGCCGCAGCGTATCCGCGCTCGGCGCCTGCCCCGATCGGCAGGATCGTCGCCCAACTGACCGGAGTGAATCTGCACCCAGTCCGTCTGCAGCGCCCGCAAACCGCTCCGCTGAGCGCGATGGCGACGCTCGGCAAGTCGATCTTCTTCGATCCGACGCTTTCGGCTTCGGGCAAGCTCTCTTGTGCGTCATGCCATAGCCCCGCGCGCGCATACGGCCCGCCCAATGCATTGCCTGTGCAGTTTGGCGGCAGCGACATGACGCTTCAGGGCGACCGTCCCCCGCCCTCGCTCATGTATCTGTATCGCCAGCCGAATTTCGGCATCGGTCCTTCGCAAGCGGATGCCGACGAGCCCACCAATCTCGCGCAAGCCGCGCAGCAGGCATCGAGCGCGACGCGTGCGCAAAAAACCGCCGGCACCGCGCCCGCTGCTCCGGAGCTCGTGCCGCAAGGCGGCCTCTTCTGGGACGGGCGCGCCGACACCTTGCAGCAGCAGGCGTACGGTCCGCTGCTCAATCCGGTCGAAATGGCCAATGCAAGCGAACAGGAAGCGGCCGACAAACTGGCCCACAGCGCTTACCGCGATGCGTTTGCGAAGCTCTTCGGCGCGAGTGTATTGAGCGATCCGCGTTTGCTGCTTTCCGAGGCGATGTTCGCCGTGGCCCGCTATCAGGTCGAAGATCCGTCGTTCCATCCCTACACGAGCAAATACGATTACTGGCTCGAGGGCAAAGTCCGTCTCACCCGTGCGGAAATGCGTGGCCTGCGCCTCTTCAACGATCCGAAAAAGGCCAATTGCGCCGGTTGCCATCTATCCACGCCGACCAAAGACGGCCAACCGCCGATGTTCACGGACTTCGAGTACGAAGCGCTCGGCGTGCCCCGTAACCGCCTGCTGGCCGTCAACCGTAACGCGAACTATCACGACCTCGGTCTGTGCGGTCCCCACCGGACCGATCTCGCGAATCAGACTCAGTACTGCGGCATGTTCCTCACGCCGAGCTTGCGCAACGTTGCCACGCGCAGTGTCTTTTTCCACAACGGGGTCTACCGCTCGCTCGACGAGGTGCTGACCTTCTATAACCTGCGCGACCTCGATCCCGCAAAGATCTATCCGCGCGACGCCAAGGGAAAAGTCGAGCAGTACGACGACTTGCCCGTCAAATACCGGGCGAACATCGACAAGACCGATGCACCGTTCGATCGCAAGCCTGGCGATACGCCCGCTATGACACAAGTCGACATTGCCGACATCATCGCTTTCCTGAAGACGTTGACGGACGGCTACGCGGTGCCGCCATCGAAGCCACAGCGACAGCGGTGAAGCGCGCTTTCGCATAAAAAATCCCTGTGAGCCGTCGAGGCCCACAGGGATTTTTGCGAAAAACGCGCGATGTAACGCGGTTTTAGGCCGAAGCCGCGTCCTTCAGTTTCTTCAGCGGACGTGCCTTGATGCGCACCGACGCGGGCTTTGCCGGGAACCAGCGATCTTCGCCGGTGAACGGATCCTTGCCGAAGCGCTTCTTCTTCGCCGGCACAGCTTGCACGACGATCTTCAGCAGGCCGGACAGCGTGAACTCACCGGCACCCTTCTTGTGCACCGAGCCGAGAATCGTGTCCTCGAGCGCCGAGAGCACCGCCTTCACCGATTTCGGCTCGACAGCCGAGCGCTCCGAAAGATGGGCAGCCAGCGAGGCCTTCGTGAAGGTGTCCTTGATCGGCGACGCAGCACCGGACGCCTTCACGGCGACCTTCTTAGCCGCGGCTTTCTTCGCGGGCACTTTCTTCGCAGCTGCTTTCTTCGCCGGTGCGGCGGCAGCCTTTTTCGCAACCTTGTTTGCGGAAGTCGACATGTTTCTCCTACCTGTTGGTCGTTGAACGCACGAAGCACGCACAACATGCGCGGCGCTTCAAGGCCGGATTCTACAAGCGCCGCGCGCCTTCATGCATCTGTTTTATGCATGAAGGCCTGCCAAGACGCCGAATTTGTTGCGTTCGGCAGACTGTATGCCCGTGTCTCGCGCAACGGAAGTCACGAAAAACGGCGGACGTCCCCCCTCGAAATCGTTTGGACGCAAAGCGCTCGGCGCGCAAGAGACGGACCCGCCCTGGGGCGAACCCTACGTTTGCGTACTCAACCGATGCCGAACGCCGGGTCGCTCATGCTGCCGCGGCCGGTTTCAACGTGGCCGGCGAACCCGCGCTCGAACGAGGAATCGGTGTCCACGAACACCGCAAGGTCGTACCAGCCGTGGGAAGCGCGCAAATCGAAGTAGACGTCCACAATCTCGCCGCCCACGACGCGCCGTTTGACGGAGGGAGAACCGTAGGCATCGCGCACCGTGAATTCGCAAGCCGCGCTGCCGATGTTTCGGAGCCGCAAGCCGATACTGCCGTTCGCGACGTCATACGCTTCGGTCACTTCGGGCAGCGCAACACCGCCTCCCCACCCGCGTGTCGCTTTCGCCGAGCCCTTGAAACGCCGGAAAAACCCGTTCGGCCCATGCAGGCTGTAGTGATAATGACCATCCGCATCGAGCGGGACGTCGTCGGACAGGCGCTTGCCGATCTCCACGGCATACGCGCGCGGGGTGTCGGAGCTGCCCGTGCGATAAAGCAGAAACGCGGCACCCGCGCGGCCGCGGTTCGTCAGCTCGATCCGTAACGTGCGCTCGCTCGCCGTGATGTAACCATGAGCAAAGAGCTCGTAGGGCAGCGCTCGCGCGGGTCGTACACCCGCCTCCTGAGCCGGTTGCGATGCGGTGAGCGGCGGCAGCGGAATATAGCTGAAACGGCGTTGGCGATCGACCGGCCCATATTCATCCGTACCGGGCAGCGCTGGAAACGCGGTGTTCGGATTGGCGAAATCGAACGCACTCGTCAGATCGCCGCAGATCGCCCGCCGCCATGCCGTGATGTTCGACTCCCGCAGCGCACCGCTGCCGGCGCGGCTGAACCGGCGTTCGATGAAGCGGATGATCGACGTATGGTCGAAGGTTTCCGAACACACCCAGCCGCCCTTCGACCACGGCGACACCACGAGCATCGGTACGCGCGGGCCCAATCCGTAGGGACCGGACGCTTTGCCCGGCGCACCGCCAAAGTATTCGTTCGATGTGTCGACGGTGGAACGTCCGGTCTGATCCGACCATGGCGCGAACGGCGGCACGACATGATCGAAGAATCCGTCGTTTTCGTCGTAGGCGATGAAGAGCACCGTTTTGCTCCATACCGCCGGATTTGCCGTCAACGCTTGCAATACCCGATCGATGTACCAGGCGCCAAAGTTGGGCGGCCAATTCGGATGTTCGGAGTACGCCTCGGGCGGAACGATCCACGATACCTGCGGCAACCTGTCGTTGAGCACGTCGCTCTTCAGGATATCGAAGTAACCGTCTCCCCTCGCCGCATTCGTACCGGTGCGCGCATTGTCGTATAGCGCATCGCCTGGCCGCGCGTTGCGATACTGGTTGAAAAAGAGCAGTGAATTGTCGCCGTAAGTGCCGATGAACGGGTCCTTCGTCCACCCCCAGGAACCGTTTGGGTCGAGGCCAATACCGATGTCCTGATAGATCTTCCACGAGACACCGGCGGCTTGCAGTTTCTCGGGAAAAGTCGACCACGTATAGCCCGCCTCGGCGTTATCGATCACGGGGCCGCCGCCGGTACAGTCGTTGCCCAGTCCGCCCGTCCATAGGTAATAGCGGTTCGGGTCCGTCGGCGCCATGCTCGAGCAATGGTAGGCATCGCAAATCGTGAAGGCGTCGGCGAGCGCGTAGTGGAACGGAATGCCCTCGCGCGTGAGGTAGGCCATCGTGGTCGGCCCTTTCGCCAGCACCCATTGATCGTAGCGGCCACCGTTCCAGGCGAAGTGAGTCGTCGCCCAATCGTGCAGCAGGCCTTGCATGTACTTCATGCCGAGGTTCGCCACGCCGGGCCGGTAGGGCGAAAGCTGACCGTATCCGGCGACGACCGGCTGATTCCAGACCGGGTTGCCGCTCGGCAGCGTCATGGCGCGGCGGTCGCCGTAGCCGCGCACACCGCGAAGCGTACCGAAGTAATGATCGAACGAGCGGTTTTCCTGCATCAGGACGACGACGTGCGCGACGTCCTCGATGCTGCGGGTCGTATCGTGGGCGGGAATCGCGAGTGCATTGCGAATGCCCGT
>NZ_DASXWY010000053.1:0-8144 GCF_036503415.1 Trinickia sp.
ATCCCTCGTCATAGCGTCGCTGCTGGCGGCTACGGCCCTCGCAGCATGCAGCAAGAGCAGCGATGAATCTGCGGCACCCGCTGCGTCGGACGCGGCCGCCACTTCGAGCGCTGCTTCTATCGAAGCGCCGCCTGCTGCTGCCGCCTCGGGTCCTGCCGCTGATGCTGCAGCTTCTGCTCCGGCCGCCGCTGCTTCTGCTCCCGCCGCCGCTGCTCCTGCTCCTGTGCCCGCCGCTCCGGCCGGAGCCGGCGGACATGCAGGGTTACCGCACGGCGCAAGCCATTAACGGCGATCGCGGTGGCGATCTGTCAGCCAGCGCTCCAAGGCGTCTTGCAGCGCGTGTACTCAAGTTGATAGAGAGTCGTATCTGGCGCCGTCGCGCCCGCTCCGGGCAATGCCGCAAGTCCCGAAACAAAACGGTCGGTAGCTGAACGGACATTGCCTGCCCGGCACCCTTCGACCAGCACGATCCATGTCGGTACCTTGGTGCCCTCCGAACGCGCCTTCTTCTCCGCCGTTTCGACTTTGCTGATCGCTTCGTCTGCAAGGCACAGATGCACGCCCGTGATGCCGGGTAGGTCCACGAGGGGCGGAAGGACCCGCTGACGCAAACCCTTCACGACCTCTGCCCGTGCATCCGATGGCACGTCGAAGCGCACGGTCATGAGATAGGCACCCTGCCCAACGCCGTCGGAATAGGCGACGTGACAGATCGAGCGTGCGACGTTTCGGAACGAAGCGACAACCTGCTTCGTCCAAGGCGTCGGCGTATTCAGCCGAGAAAGGTAGTCTTGCGCGCCAAGCACCTCGACGGTGTCGGCCTCGTAGAGATTGAAGTACTCGGGACCCGCATCCAGTGCCATGAAGCGCCGTCCGCGCCTGAAGCCCGGGATGCCGGCGCGTTCGGGCATGTGCTCGCGGTTGTGCCACTCGTAGAATTCATCCTTCGCTTCCGGCAGCAGGTCATGCCAGATTGCGACGACGCCCGTTCCAGCAAGGCTCATATCTCCTCCCTTGTGAGATCGAATCGTCTTAGACTGCCGACGGATACTCGCCGCGACCCCAGGCTGCGCCCAGAGCGTCCGCGTACTGCACAACCTTTTGTGCCTGCTCGCCAAGCCCGCTGCCACCGAGCGTCATGGTGTCGCCTGCTTTCAGGAAGACAGGCGGCTTCTGACCGAGGCCCACGCCGGGAGGCGTGCCCGTAATGATCACGTCGCCAGCCATCAATGGCATGAAACGGCTGAGATACGCCACGATGTGCGCGACGTTGAAAATCATTGTGCGTGTATTGCCGGTCTGACGGCGCGCACCGTTCACGTCAAGCCAAAGATCGAGCACCTGCGGATCGGGAACTTCGTCGCGTGTCAGCAGCCACGGACCCAGCGGAGCAAACGAAAATCCGCTTTTACCCTTGGTCCACTGCCCTTCGCGTTCGAGCTGATATGCGCGTTCCGAAACATCATTTGCAAGGCAGTAACCCGCCACATGGTCCAGCGCATCGGCCTCGTCGATTTGCCACGCCGGTTTGCCGATCACCACGCCGAGTTCCACCTCCCAATCGAGCTTTTGCGCGTCTACGGGCAAGACGACCGGATCGTTCGGGCCGCTGATGGAACCCGTATGCTTGTTGAACACCACAGGCTCCCGTGGGATCGGCGTGTCGGTTTCGGCAGCATGATCGGAGTAGTTCAGACCGATGCACACGAGATTACGGACATTGCCTATGCAGGCGCCGAGACGCGTCCCCGCCTCAACAACGGGTAGACGATCCAGATCGAGTTCCCTCAGCTTTGCAAGGGCGACTGGCGTGATAGTCGTTCCATCGATGTCGTTCACGATGCCGGTCAGATCGCGGATCGCGCCGCTCGAATCGATAATACCGGGGTGCTCATGACCAGGCTGGCCGAAACGGACGAGACGCATGTAGGACTCCTAACAAGACAAAAAAGTGATCGGCAATGTGCCGAGCTCGCCGAAGCCGATACGCAACTCGCGACCAACTGGCAACTCGAGAACGCCCGCGTAAGACCCGGTGATCACCGCTTGACCGGCATACAGCCCAAGGCCGCGGACACGAAGGAAATTGACGAGCCACACAATCGGCGCGAGCGCGCCCCGATCGGGGTGGCGTCCCATGAACGAGACCGTTTTTTCCCCGACGCGAGTCAGACTGAGGTCGAATTCCAAAGGAAGATCAGCCGGCGTGGCGCCATCGGGTAAGCAAACGCGGGGTCCAATGACAAGGCCCGCATTGAACAGGCCGTCTGCCAGTAGTTCGGGGAACGACAGCCTTTCCGGATGCGAGTAACGACTGCCCAGCAATTCGAGCGCGAGGTGCGTGTGTCCAAGAGCGTCGAGCACTTCGGCTTCGTTGTAGGGTTCGCGGCGAGGCGGCAGGTCGCGGTCCAGTAGACAGGCCAGTTCCGGCTCCGCTCTCACGGAGGCACGCGGAGGCCCACTCATGCGACATACGTCGCCTCGATGGACATCAGCGTCATAGATCGGCGCGGCGACGACTTTCTCCGGCTGCGGAAGTGCACATTTCCACGCGGCGATCCGCCGACCTAACTGATGGCTCACCTCTTGCTGGATTGCGAAACCGTCGTCCAGATTCGCAGGCAGCACTTCGACGGGCAGACGCTCTACGAGCACGCCTTTTTGGCGCGCTGTCACAAGAATGCTTGCTGCCTGTTCACGCCCACTGGCGATGGTCTCAGCGGCCTGCGTCGCGGCTGTCGTATTCACGCCGCCTCGCTTACATTCGCGCCAACGCTTTGACGCGGCCATACCGCGCCCAGCTTCGAAGCCGCTTCTTTCAATAACGCGTGGAAGTCGTCGTAGCGCTCGGGCCGAACTCGCATCACCGGTCCAGCGATGCTCATCGTGCCGAGCACCGTATTGTCGGACAGCGATCGCACAGCCACCGCCAACGCGGCAACGCCCGGCTCCGCCTCTTCTACGACAAGCCCGTAGCCGCGCTGTCGGGTCAGCTCCAACTCGGGGATCAACTGTTCGACGCTGGCGATCGCTTTGGGCCCAGATGCGCTGGCGGCGGATTTTCCGAGTCCACCTCGCAATGCGCATTCGATCGCCATGTCGTTCGGCATCGACGCGAGCCACGCTTTCCCGTTCGCCGTTGCATGCAAGGTGATAGGGCTATCCATGGACGGCGAATACATGAGGCCCGGGGCCGCGCCTTGAGAGGACGCCAGCCACGCGAGCGTCCCTTCACTTGCGACGGTTAGCCGAACCAGCTCGCGGCAGTGCGCCGCCACGTCATCGAGGATCGGCTGCACCAGGCCCGGCAAGCCGAGCCCATGCAAGTACCGCTGACCCAATAAGGAAAGTTTCAGGGTCAGACGGTATCGAGACGTGCTTTCGTCCTGTTCAGCCCAGCCCTGCTCGCACAACTGTGCCAGTACACGATGCGCGGGGCCTTTTTCCAGCTCGAGTTCGGCGGCGATGTCCGACATACGCATCCAGCGCGCCTCGCGTGCGAGCAACTCGATCGCTTGGAGCGACCGGTCCACTGCTCCCTTGACAACTCTCATAATGTGGGTAACATCCTTCCTATTGGAACGGTGTTACAACAATAAAAGAATGGCACCGGAAAGTCAATTACATGGAGACAGGCATGAACGCAAAAGCACCGGCCAAGCCCCACGGCAAGCGCCAGTCGACGCTCGCAGCAGCCAGTGGTTGGATCGGCTCAGCGCTCGAGTACTACGACTTTTTCATCTACGCGACCGCGGCGTCATTGCTGTTCCCCCAGCTCTTCTTTCCGTCTAGCAATCCAACGGTAGGCATCGTCGCGTCACTGGCCACCTTCGGCGTCGGCTACGTGGCCCGTCCGATAGGGGCGATGGTGCTCGGGCACGTCGGCGACCGTCATGGCCGCAAGACAGTGCTGATCTTCTGCATGCTCCTGATGGGTGCCGCAACGATGTGTGTCGGCCTCTTGCCCACCTACAAGCAGATCGGCATCTGGGCGCCCGTGTTGCTCGTCATCCTGCGGCTCATTCAGGGATTCGCGGTCGCGGGAGAGATGTCCGGCGCGAGCTCGATGATCCTCGAACATGCGCCGTTCGGACGACGCGGGTACTTTGCGAGCTTTACCCTCCAGGGGGTGCAGGCGGGGCAACTCCTCGCGGCAGCCGTCTTCTTGCCGCTCGCGCACTTCATGCCGAAAGATCAGTTTGCTGCCTGGGGGTGGCGCATTCCGTTCCTGTTGAGCATCGTCGTGATCATCGTGGGTTACATCATTCGGCGCGAGGTCGACGAGACGCCTGCTTTTGCGGAAGAGCAGGCACATGGAGAAGTTCCTCCTTCGCCGGTCGTCGAAGTCCTTCGCCAAAGTTGGGGCGACGTCTTGCGCGTTGTCGGCATGGCACTTGCCGCGGTCACTGCGCTCCTCGCGACTGTGTTCGGCGCAACCTATGCAGTCCAGCCGGCGTACGGTATTGGGTTTCCTGCCAGCGTCTTTCTGTGGGTACCGGTCCTCGGCAACCTGTGCTCCGTAATACTGATCCCACTCGTCGGCAACCTCTCGGACAAGATCGGTCGCAGGCCCCCCGTTATCGTCGGCGTCGTGAGCTCCGGGATCTTCGCTTTCGGCTACCTGTACGCCATCAGCATCCACAGTATCTGGCTCTCACTGGTCTTCTCATTGCTCATGTGGGGCGTCGCTTACCAAGGCTTCAACGGCGTGTTCCCGAGTCTTTTCCCCGAACTGTTCCGCACGCGCGTGCGTGTCTGCGGCATGGCGATCGGACAAAACGTAGGGACGACGTTGTGTGCCTTGCTGCCGTCGCTTTTCGTCGCCGTCGCGCCCCCGGGGTCCTCCAACATCCCGTTGAAGATCGGCTTTCTCACCTTCGGCATTTGTCTCGTCGCCGCGTTTGCCGCGTTCACCACCCGGGAAACGTATCGCATTCGCCTCGCCGATCTGGGAGACCGCAACGCGATTCCTGTACCCCAGGCCGAATATGAACGCCTGCGCAGTGAAGCCATCGCCGCGACGAGCGAGGATGCCGACGAACCGCAGTTTGCGAAGAAAGTGTTGCGGTCCTAACCCGCCGCCCGCCGCCTACTCGGCGTATCGACCGCGTTGGGGCAACACCCAAGTTGGACGCCGCATGCAAACGTGCACTTCGTTGCGCTACGCCGTTTCGAATGTGCTTGAATTGACTTTCGTTTTACATTGAACATCAAGCCGCAATGGAACCCCATATCTCGGGCACGACGCGACTCTATGGGTTGGTAGGCGACCCCCTCAGCACGGCGAAGTCGCCACGATTGTTGAACCAACTGTTTGTCGAACAGGGCGCCGACGCAGTTTGCGTTCCTTTCTGTATTAAGGCGGACGATCTGTCCGCCTTCGTTACGGGCGCAAGAGCGATCGGCAATCTGTCCGGCATGCTGGTCACGATGCCTCATAAGCAACGAATGCTCACCTTCGTCGATGAGCTGACCTCGACTGCTCGCCAAGCCGGCGCGCTCAATGTCATCCGCTGCCAAGCAGATGGACGCTGGGTCGGCACGATATCCGATGGCGTCGGCTGCGTTCTCGGGATGCAGCGGGAAGGTCACCATCCGGCGAACAAGTCGGTGCTTCTCGTCGGCGCAGGAGGCGCAGGTAGAGCGATCGCATTTGCCGTCGCGTCCGCAGGCGCTAGCAAGCTGACCATCTCCGATGTCGACGAGCACCGCGCCAACGATCTTGCGGCGTCTGTTGTCGCCGAAACCGGTTGTGCTACGCGTTCAGGGCCAGCGGATCCGCATGGCTTCGAGGTCGTGATCAATGCCACCCCGCTCGGCATGAACGCGAACGATGCCATGCCGGTCGACTCGCAGCGGCTCGAACCCGGCACCATCGTCGTAGACATCGTTAATGCGCCCGAGCCGACGCCGCTTCTCCGAGCCGCTCAGGCACGGGGATGCCGTACCCAGGACGGCGGTCCAATGCACCAGGGACAGGCTTCGTACGCGCTGCGCTTTCTTGGGTTCGACTACCGCCCCGATGGCGCCTGACGATGGGCGAGAGCTGAAATGAGCATCGAGGCAAAAGCGCACGAAGGAGAATATGCATGAAAGTCGCCTTGTTGGAGGCCAGTCATTGGCATGTCCCTCTGTATCTCGATGCGCTTGAAGCGCCCGGGATCGAGGTGGTTGCCCTGTCTGACGCGGAGCACGTGAAGGGCGAGGCGATTGCCGCACGATTCGGAAGCAAGTTGTACTCGTCGGCCTACGAGTTGCTTGAGCGCGAGGAGGTCGATTTCGCGTTTGTGTTCGGGCGACATTCCGAAATGCCGGCGCTCGCCGAGGCCGTGATCGCGCGGAACATTCCGTTCGCGTTGGAAAAGCCGTGCGGCGTCAACATGTCCCAAGTCACCCGGCTTCGCACACTGACCGAGGAAGCGAATCTTTATTGCGCGGTGCCGCTGATCTTCCGGATGAGCGAGCTGCTCCGCTCACTCGAAGAAGCGGAGGGGCGCATACCATCGGACTTTAATTACATGTCGTTTCGCTTTGTTGCGGGGTCGCCCAGTCGATACGAAGCCGCTGGCTCCGGTTGGGTAATCGACCCCGTGTACTCCGGCGGCGGATCGACAATCAACTTGGCAACGCACTTCATCGACTTGTTCAGATTGCTCACCGGCAAGGAGGTTGCCCGTGTCTCCGCCGTCATGAACTCGAGAACGCATGGAGGTGCCGTAGAAGACTATTCGCTGGTGACCATGCAAACCGAAGACGGCGTGATCGGCCTGGTGGAGACGGGATACAGCTTTCCCAGTACTGCCGACGAGCAGCGCGAATTTTCCTTCACTCTCGCTTCGGACCGCATGTACGTGAAGTCTGGTCCGGACCGAATCGAGATCCGCGACAGAAATAATCTTGCCGCCGGCACGCGCAGCCGCCGCCTTCAGCTCGAGACCGACGTCTACTACCCGTTGTTCGTCAAGCGCGTTCTCGCTGAAAGTCAGACGAGGGCAAAGCCGATTGCATCGTTGCGCGATGCGGAGCGGATGATGCAAGTCATGGATGCAGCCTACGCCTCGGCCCAACGAGGCGGAGCGTCTCTTCATCTAGATCCCGTTTCCTAATCAGTTCATGACCTCATATTCCAGCTATCTGCCTGACGATCTCGACGGTGCCCTGCTCGTTGGCCGCATGTGGCGTCAAGAGATCGATCCAGACACAAGTATCAACGATTACTTCTGCCACGGATCACGCACCTCGTCATCAAAACCAGCATGACGGATATCGGCCACATACCGATCGGCGACGTCGGGCGGCATCTTAGGGATGCGCTCGAACGCTTCGCGAAGTGTGACAGCCCGCGCTGGCGGATTGATCGTGCCAAGCACGGTGTTATTGCGGGTGATTGTGACCGACTCCCCCCGCGCTAAGGCGTCGAGCACCTGGCTCGTGCGCCGAGCGAGATCGGTCGCGGTTACAGTAGTCATGAAGATCCCCGGCGTCGTGCCGGCATGTACTCCCGCGCCGACATTGCCGGGCTGGCCCTCGCCTATTTGCAGGAATGTCTCGCGGTTGCCCGGGCAGAGGGGGCGACGCTGGGCGACGAGGTCCCGCAAGAGCTCGTCGAAGCATTCCAGAGCTACCCGACCGACCTCGGCACTTCGATCCTCGCCGACCGACAGGCTGGTCGCCCGCTCGAATGGGACTGCCGAAACGGCGTCGTGCGGCGACGCGGTCGATCGCATGGTATCCCTACGCCGATCAGCGATCTGGTCGTGCCACTTCTGGCGGCTGCGAGTGACGGACCCGTCTGACATTCGGGGACGGGACGCTCACCGAATTCCGGGAAGCTACTTTCGGCATGACATCGGGCATGGGATAACGGCTCGCATCGGCGCGGCGGTTCGACGTGCAATATCGGTCGTGCGACGAATGAACCGGCAATCGCGCAAGAAAACATTTTTCGGCGCAGGCCACAATATTTGCGCTCCTGAAACGTCTTCAGGCGCATGGAACCGCCACCCACCTCGTACCCGATGACCGACCGAGACACCGACATCACCGCAACGGTGGTGCGTGAGCGCACGAGGCTCGTCAATTTCATCCGGCGTCGAATACGCGACCCGGATGATGCCGAGGACATCCTGCAGGATGTCTTCCAC
>NZ_DASXWY010000054.1:0-18115 GCF_036503415.1 Trinickia sp.
ACCGGTGTCGATATGCACCAGCGGAAACGGCAGCACCGTCTTGCGGTTCGCGCCCAGCCCGAACGCCTTGAGCGCCAGGTGCAGCACCACCACCGAGTCCTTGCCGCCCGAAAACAGCAGCGCAGGCTTGGCGCATTCCGCTACCAGCTCGCGCAGAATGTGGATCGATTCCGCTTCCAGCCAGTCCAGGTGGTCCATGCGGTTCGTCGTGACCGAAAGCGGGGTCGTGGCGGAGGGTTCCAGAATCGTGCTCATATGGGTGTCATTCCTATCGTTTGCCCGGCCGGCGCCGGTTATCCAGCGTTACCGCGGGCACTCGTCTACTGCGTTGCTTCGTTATACCGTCGGTTTCGTATCGGCGGGGATCACGCTGATCGGCGGGAGCTGCGACATCGGCGACATATGCAAGCCGCACTCCTTCGTATCGCGCGACTCCCACCACCAGCGTCCGGCCCGGCTGTCCTCGCCGGGGCGGATGGCCCGCGTACAGGGCTCGCAGCCGATGCTCGGATAGCCGCGCGCATGAAGCGGATTCACGGGCACGTCATACTGCGTCAGATACGTCCACACTTCGGCCTCGCTCCAATCGGCGAGCGGGTTGTACTTGGCGATGCCGCGCGCGGCGTCGTGCTCTTCTTCGTGCAGCTCGGCGCGCGTCACCGACTGCTCGCGGCGCTGCCCCGTCACCCACGCATCGACGCCCGAAAGCGCACGGTTCAGCGGCTCGACCTTGCGGATCTCGCAGCAGCGCTTGCGCAACTCGACGCTTTCGTAAAACGCGTTGAGTCCATGCTCGCCAACATAGGCGTCGACCGATTCCGGTTGCGGATGAAACTGCTCGATCTCATACCCGTAGCGCTCGCGCACGTGCGCGATCATGTCGATCGTCTCGGCATGCAACCGCCCGGTATTCAACGAGAAGATGCCGATTGCGGCGCCGCGCGACAAAATCGCATGCGTGAGCACCATGTCCTCGGCCGCGAGGCTGCTCGCGAGCTTGACCTTGCCATCGTGGCGGGCCGCGATCGTATCGATCAGCGCATTCAGGCGTTCGACCTTCGCGGCCAGCTCCGCGCTATCCGCGCGGCCGGCCAGCTCGGCTGGATTGACCACGGTGGCGCTCATGCGCGTTCCTCCGCGGCCGCGGCGCGGCGACGAAAAAGCGGCTGCGGCGTATCGACAGCCGATTGATACTGCACCGAGAACTCGCCAAACGCTTTCAGCGCATCGTGAATGTCCTTGTCCGGGCGGACGGCGAACGCATCGAAGCCGCAACGCGCCATGAAATTCAACTGATCGCGCAGTACGTCGCCGATTGCGCGCAGCTCGCCACGCCAGCCGTAGCGCTCGCGCAACAGGCGCGCGATGCTGTAGCCGCGGCCGTCGCGAAACACGGGAAAGTCCACGCCGATCAGCGCGACTTTCTCGAAGTCGGCAACGAGATCGGCCGGCTCGTCATCGGGCGCGAGCCATACGCCGAGCGACGCCGCGTCGCGCTGCGCAACAAGCGCTTCACGCGCTTGCTTCCACAAGACGAACGGCACGAGTAGGCGACCGGCGGGAAGCTGATCGAGCGTCGGCAGGCTGCCGTCTTCAAGCGCGCGTACGACATGCCAATCGTCCTCGAGCACGGTCCGGTTCTTGATAATCGAAGTCATCTGCGAGTGTTCCTTCTCTTTCCTTCTTGCTCTCGTCGGTGTCAGGCGTGCGCGGGCTGGCGCGACGCATAGACCCGTTCCTTGAACGGCGCCATACCGATTCGATTATAGGTATCGATGAACCGCTCGCCGTCGATACGATTTTCGACGAAAGTATCGATCACTTTCGTCACGACATCGGGCATTTCCTGAGCCGCGAACGACGGCCCGATCACACGGCCGAGGTGCGCAAGCGTCGCGCCCGTGCCCTGTTCGCCGCCGAGCGTCAGCTGATACCACTCCGAGCCATCCTTGTCGACGCCCAGAATGCCGATGTTCCCGACGTGATGATGGCCGCACGAATTGATACAGCCCGAGATGTTCAACGACAGGTCGCCCAGGTCGTACACGTAATCGAGATCGTTGAAGCGGTCCTGGATCGCCTGCGCGATGGGCAGGGACTTCGCATTCGCGAGCGAGCAGAAATCGCCGCCCGGGCACGCGATGATGTCGGTCAGCAAGCCGATGTTCGCGGTCGCGAAGCCTTGCTTCTTCGCTTCTTCCCAGAGTGCGAACAGGTCGCGCTTCTTCACGTCCGCGAGAATCAGGTTCTGCTCGTGGGACACGCGAATTTCACCGAACGAGTACTGGTCGGCCCAATCCGCCACGGCTTCCATTTGCTCCGCGGTGGCATCGCCCGGCGCGCCCTTGGCCGGCTTCAAAGACAGCGTGACGGCGGCGTAGCCCGGCACCTTGTGCGGGCGCATGTTGCGCTCGACCCAGCGTGCGAACGCCCGGTTTTCGAGCAGATGCTTTTCGAACGATGCGTCCGTATCCGACAACTTCTCGTACGGCTGCGGCTGGAAATGTTGCGCGACGCGATCGTATTCCGCTTGCGTCAGCGTCGAGGGACCGTCCTTCAGGTGCTGCCATTCCTCTTCGACTTGTTGCGCGAATTTCTCGGGGCCGAGCGCCTTCACGAGAATCTTGATGCGCGCCTTGAAGAGGTTGTCGCGGCGGCCGAAGCGGTTGTAGACGCGCAGCACGGCCTCGCAATACGTGAGCAGATGCTGCCACGGCAGGTTTTCGCGAATCACGGCACCGATGATCGGTGTACGGCCCAAACCCCCGCCCGCGAGGATCGCGCAGACCACCTCGCCCGCTTCGTTCTTCGACAGATAGACGCCCAGATCGTGAATCTGTACCGCAACACGGTCTTCTTTCGATCCCGACACGGCGATCTTGAACTTGCGCGGCAACCAGCTGAATTCGGGGTGAAACGTCGACCATTGGCGCAGGATCTCCGCCCACGGACGCGGATCGACGATCTCGTCGGGCGCCACACCGGCGAACTGGTCGGCCGTGATGTTGCGGATGTCGTTGCCTGAGGTCTGGATGCCGTGCATCTGCACCGACGCCAGGTCCGCCAGCAGGTCGGGCGTGTCCTCGAGCTGGATCCAGTTGTACTGGATGTTCGTACGCGTCGAGAAGTGACCGTAGCCACGGTCGTACTTGCGCGCGATGTGTGCGAGCATGCGCAACTGGTCGCTGCGCAAGTTGCCGTACGGAATCGCGATGCGGTGCATGTACGCGTGGCGTTGCATGTAAAGGCCGTTCTGCAGACGCAGCGGGCGGAATTCATCCTCGCTCAATTCGCCCGACAAGCGGCGGCGGACCTGGTCGCGATACTGCGCGACGCGCTCGTCGACGATAGTCTGGTCGTACTGATCGTATTGATACATTCGGGGACCCCAGGTTGTGTCGCGCCGCGGCCTGGTCCGCGACGCCCGAATTGCTGTCCGTGCCTGCCGGCGCCCGTAATCCGGGCCGCCAGCTCATTTGCTAATGACAAAAACTGCTAAGCGTATTGATAAACGTCTGGGGATCGTAATAAACTGGCCTTATATTTCAAACGACTTAAAAATTGTTTCCTTATGCGCAAGGGTTATAAATGAACCTGCACCAGTTCCGGTTCGTGCGCGAGGCCGTTCGTCAGAACTTCAATCTGACGGAGGCCGCCAAGGCGCTCTACACGTCGCAACCCGGCGTTTCGAAGGCGATCATCGAGCTCGAGGACGAGCTTGGGGTCGAAATCTTCACACGGCATGGCAAGCGCGTGCGCTCGCTGACGGAGCCGGGGCGGATCATTCTGGCGTCCGTCGAGCGGATTCTGCAGGAGGTGGAAAGCCTGAAGCGGGTCGGCAAGGATTTCGCCGCGCAGGACCAGGGCAACCTCATCATTGCCGCTACGCATACCCAAGCCCGCTACTCGCTGCCGGCTGCCATCGCCGAGTTCAAGCGGCGCTTTCCGAAGGTGCATCTTTCGATTTTGCAAGGAAGCCCGACGCAGGTCGCCGAGATGGTCATGCACGACCATGCCGACATCGCCATCGCGACCGAGGCGATCTCCAACTATAAGGAACTGGTCTCGCTGCCGTGCTTTCAGTGGCATCACGTGGCGATCATGCCCGCGGACCACCCCCTGCTGCAGCGCAAACAGCTTTCCCTGGAAGATCTGGCGCAGTACCCGCTCATCACGTACGAAGCCGCGTTCGCGGGCCGGACGAAGATCAACGAGGCGTTCGCGCGGCGCAATCTGACGCCCGACGTGGTCCTCGAGGCAATCGATGCCGATGTCATCAAAACCTACGTCGAGTTGGGGCTCGGCGTGGGCATCATGGCCGATATCGCATTCAACGCGGAACGTGACAAGCATTTGCGCGCCATGCCGGTCGGCCATCTCTTCGGTACGAATCTGACCAGGATCGCCCTGAAACAGGGAGCGTATCTGCGCAGCTATGTCTATACGCTCGTCGAGCTGCTTTCGCCGTCGCTCACGCGCAAGCTGATCGAGCAGGCGCTCAAGGGCGAACACGAAAACTACGAGCTCTGAAGTCACAACAACCAAGAGAGAGATTACATGGTGTCGACCGCCGCCTTCTTGCGCCGCGCCTTCGCGTGCGCCGCATTTGCGCTCGTCTCGGCAGCGCACGCCGACCTGAAGGTCGGCATCGATTTGTCATCGACGGGGCCCGCCGCCGTCATCGGCATCACGAGCAAGAATGCCATCCAGATGTGGCCGGCCACCATCGCCGGTCAAAAGGCGCAGTACATCGTGCTCGACGACGGGACCGACCCGGGCAAAGCCGTTGCGAACATCCGCAAGCTCATCGATGAAGACCACGTGGACGTGATCGTCGGGCCGAATATCACGCCGGCGGCGCTCGCGGCGCTCGACCCGGTGGCCGCCTCGCAAACGCCGATGATCACGCTGATCGGTTCCGCGAGTGTGGTCGAGCCGCAGGAAGGCAAGCGCGTCTGGGCGTTCAAGATGGCGCAGACCGATGGCGCGATGGCCGATGTGATGACGCGCTATATGGCGAACCATGGCGTGAAAACGGTCGCCTTTATCGGTTTCGCCGACAGTTACGGCGATAGCTGGCTCAACGAGTTCAAGCGGTTTGCCGAGCTGCGGCATATCCGGCTTGTCGCGACGGAACGCTTCAATCGCAACGATGCGAGCGTGACGGGGCAGGTACTGAAGCTGATTGCGGCCAAGCCCGATGCGGTGCTCGTTGCGGGTGCCGGTACGCCCTCCGCGCTACCGCAGCGCACGCTCGTCGAGCGCGGGTTCAAGGGGCCGATCTATCAGACGCACGGCATTGCGACACCGGAGTTCATCCGGCTTGGCGGCAAGGAGGTCGAAGGGACGCTCTTTCCGACCCAGCCGGTTGTGGTGGCGCGTACGCTGCCGGCCGATCATCCGGCGAAAAAGGCGGCGCTGGCGTTCGTGACGGCGTATGAGGACAAATATGGCCCCGGCTCCGTGACGCAGTTTGCCGGCGATGCGGCTGGCGTCTATCCGCGGTTGGAGGATGCCGTGGCGAGGGCGTTGAAAAAGGCGCAGCCGGGTACCGTGCAGTTTCGCGTGGCGTTGCGGGAGGAGCTCGAGCACGCACATGAGTTGGTCGTGCCGAACGGGGTCGTGAATACCAGCGCGAAAGACCATGTGGGGCTCGATCAGCGTGCGAGCGTGATGGGGGCGATTCGTGGCGGGAAGTTTGTCTTTATCAGCGAGTGATTCGGGGCGGCGGTTCGGGTAGCGGCGCGGGCTGCGCGCGACACTGTCGCTAGTGAGTGGCCACAGCCGTTCCCTGCCAAAATATTGCCTGCGCACGCGTTTTCGGCCATAATCGCGCTCTTCGCCGGCGCTTTCCTGCACCGGCCACTGAAAGCCCGGGTGGTGAAACAGGTAGACGCAGGGGACTCAAAATCCCCCGCCGCAAGGCGTGTCGGTTCGAGTCCGACCCCGGGCACCACTATTCGAGCGAAGAGCCGCCATCTACGGATTGGCGGCTTTTTTGCGTTCGGCATGTAAGCCTAATGGCGGACGCCGACAGCGTCGCAGGGTCAGCCAAGCTTCACGATAAGTCCGGTCCGTAGCGATGGATTGCATCGGCGACGTGCGCGGCCGCCAACACCATGCGGAACTTGACATCGCCGGACTTCATTCGCCGATACGCCTCATTCGCCTGCTCAAGCGGCATCACTTCAATCTTTGGCCGTATACCGGCAAGCACGCTGAAATCCAGCGTCTTCTCGTTCTCGTAGGGCGTGCCGGTGATGGAGCCGAGCATACTGCGCTCGCCAATGACCAAGGGGCCAGCCGAGACCGGCAGCGGGTCCTTACCTGCACCCAGCAATACCAGCCGCCCTTGCGGCGCCAAGCCGGCCATCAGCGCCGACACGGTGGCCGGGTGGCCGATGGTGGCCACGATCGCGTGCGCCCCGCCCATCCTCTTGAGCCGGTCCACCGCATCCTCTTCGCTGGTGTCGATATAGACATGCGCGCCCAAGCCCAGCGCATCCGTGGCGATGTCGCTGCCGCGCCCGACGGCGACGACTCGGAAACCCATGCGGCGGGCGTATTGCAGCGCCATATGCCCAAGGCCGCCGATGCCCAGGATGACCACGGTGTCGCCGGCCTGTGCGCCGCACTTTTTGAGCGCATTGAAGGTGGCAATGCCGGCGCAGAGAATCGGCGCCGCTTCCTCGGAATTGAGTTCGTCCGGGATCGACACGAGCCCGGAGGCGCGCGCCAGCATCATCTCGGCGTAGCCCCCATCGCAGGTGGCGCCGACAAAAGGCTGGTTCTGGCAAAGCTCGAAGTGTCCCTGGCGACACTGTACGCATTCGATGCAAGGCCCACCGAGCCGGCCGATGCCAACGCGCTGGCCCATCTTCCAGATGGATGGGGTGTGTTCGCCGAGTGCGGCGATGCGTCCGACCACTTCATGGCCGGGCACGCGCGGAGGTTGCAGCGTCGGATCAGCCCCTTCGATGTCACTGATGTCGGCGCCGCAGATGCCGCAAGCCTCAACCTCGATCAGCGCTTCACCGACGCCCGGTTTCGGCGTCGGGCGCTCCACCAGCTCAAGGAAGCCGGGACGGGTCACTTGCATGGCGCGGTACGTGGTCTTCATGGTCGTCTTCCAAGATCGTCGAAAGGGAAAAGAGGTAATGCGAGGACCGCCAGGCCCGCGGCTTCGATGGCGCCGGCGACGTAGCCCGGGAACTGTGGCGACCACTCGCTGGCGATGCCGGCCAGGCGTCCGCGCCACGGTCCGGAGCCGGCCATGGCGGCTGGCGCTTCGGCGTGATGGCTCGCCGTATTCAAGTCATCGGATGTGGCCGTATAGGGATCCTGCGCCCAGTCCTTGATAACTTCGATGCGAGGCGTGGCCGCTTGCGGCCCGAACAGGCGCACGAGCTGGGCGCGACAATGCGTGCGCAATACGTCCTCGGACACGTTTTTGCGCACGCGCGCCGGCACCCCGAAAAAGCCAAAGAGCGCCGCGCTGCCGCCGGGCATGGAGGCGTCGTGAATCTCGGTCAGCGGTCCGCGTGCACTGCGAGCCTCGCCGGACAATCCCTCCCCGCGCCAGAACGGGGTCTCGTAGATGGCGATGTACTTGGCATGGGGCGCCATCCACGTTGCCGTCGCACCCCATTGCTGAGCCAGCTCCAGCGGCAAAGCAGGCTCGAACGCGATGGTGTGCTCGACCAGACGCGGCGGCATAGCCAGCAATACCTGTTCGGCACGCCAAGTTGTAGCGCCGCCGGTGGCGTCTTCGATGTCCAGTTCGACGTGCGGGTCTGCGCAGCGCAGACGGCGCACCCTCTGACCGGTGATTACCCGTTTCGCATCGAGACGGCGGCGCAAGGCGTCGACCAGCGCCTGCATTCCACCTACCAGGCGCATCGAAATCGGCGAGTTCACGTACCCACGCGTCCGCATCGGCGGCTCATCGGGTGAGCGTTCCAGCACCATGTCGCCCGTCTCGAACTGCGCGAAGCGCTCCAGGCCCAACTCATCGACAAGGCGGTGCAATTCGCGCTGGTAGTCGGGCCAGAACCACGTCGGCCCGAGGTCGAAGCGGTCGGTGGCGTCGGCCATATCGCGCGTGTCCTGTCCCGACGCGGAGGCGGAAGCGATGCGGCCACCTAGCGTATCGCGCGCCTCCAGCAGCACGTAATCCTGGACGCCGTGGCTTTCCAGCAGCCAGGCGGCATAAAGGCCACTCAATCCGGCGCCGATGATGGCGATGCGTGCGGTTTGCATGGCTATACCTCCATTGCCAGGTCGGCTAAGTAGCCCGTCTTGAGACAGACGGTGGTGCCGTGCACACCGGCGAATGCCCCTTGGGACTGCGGCGGCGGGCACCCTTGGTACGGCTTACTTGTCGGGCAGTTGCCGATAGGCTTCGACGACACGTGCCGAATAGGTCAGCGCAGCACCTGCATTCAGCGCGATGGCAACACCCAGTGCCTCGGAGATTTCCTCCAGCGTGGCTCCGTGCTCGACGGCCTTCTTGGTGTGCACCGAGATGCATCCGTCGCAGCGCGTGGTTACGGCTACGGCCAAGGCGATCAGCTCGTGCATCTTCGGTTCCAGATGGCCAGTCTTGATAGCGGCGTTGTCGATCGTCGCCAAACCGCGCATCACGTCGGGGCTTTGTTTCGCGTAATCGCCCACGCGCTCCAGCAGTGAATCACGGTAAGCGTTCCAGTCCTGCATCATGGTTGTTGCTCCTGTTAGAGGGTTGGGGTGCCGGGCGCCGACATAGCGCGCGACAAGGGCTCACGCGACCCGATAGATGCGTCAGGCGCCGGCCCCAGCACATCAGTTGCGGCCGGCCATCACGCCGCCGTCCACGTCCCAGATGGCACCTGTGACCCAACGCGCCTTGTCCGAGAGCAGGAAAGCGACGACTTCGGCAACGTCCTGCGGGGTGCCGACACGGCCGATCGGATGGAAGCTGTTGAAGCCTTGCAGCGCGCTGTGAACTTCGGCCTTCGGAATGAAACCCTCGTAGATCGGCGTCTGCACCACCGCCGGCGACACCGCATTGACGCGGATATGCTTCGGAGCCAGTTCCATCGCCAGGTGTTGAGTCAGCGAATGCAGCCCTGCCTTGGCCATCGAGTAGGCTGACGATGGTGTGGCCGCGATAGCTTGCTTGGCCCACATCGAGCCGATGTTGACGATCGCACCCGGACGATCCCTGGCGATCTGATTGGCGGCGACCTTTTGCGTGATGAAGAAGAAAGCCTTGTTCAACTTCATGTACTGGTCGTAGTCCGCGTCCTGGTGCTCCAGGAACGGCTTGGGGAAGAACACGCCTGCCGCGTTGACGAGCAGGTCGATGTCCTGATGGTCTTCGTCGATCGACTTGAGCAACGCCGCCAACCCTGCATCGCTGGACAGGTCGGCCGTCAGTGCGACGACCGCCCCTAGCGCGGCCAACTCGGCATGCGCTTCTTCGGTCTTGTCCGCGCGGTGACCAACGATGATCGCAGTGCCGCCTTCGGCCAGGACCATCTTGGCCGTCTGCAAGCCCATCCCGCTGGTGCCACCGACCACCAGCAACTTTTTGCCCTTGAATTGGTTGCTCATGTTGAAAACCTTTCGATGTGCCCGCCGATCGGCAGGTCTTGATGGAAAAGGCGAGGACAAGCATCCGGCTCAGTGCCATTGACGCCATGTCCGTGCCGCAGTCGCGACCATCCTGGATACGGTCTGAATCGCCCTCGACGTCATCGCCTCCTTGGCATAAAAACTATTTCGCCCCCCTTCATCGAGGGCCTCTGCCAAGGGCGCATGCTTACGACCTGTGTTGGATTTTTCGCCAATTTCCACCTGCCGACAAACGAGATAAAGTGTGCGGCATTGAAAGAAAAAATTTATCGTATGAAGTCACCTGTTCATCTAAACGCCTTGCGTGCCTTCGAGGCGAGCGCCCGCCATCAGAGCTTTTCGGCGGCAGCGGCCGAACTGAACGTGACGCCTGCTGCAGTTGGCCAACTCGTACGAACGCTCGAGGAATGGCTTGGCACGCCACTATTCGTGCGGGGTACCAGCGGACGGGCACGGCTCGTCCCGACCGAGACGGCCGAACGCGCATTACCGGACATCCGTGCCGGCTTCGACAGGCTTGCCATGGGCTTGGAGCGACTAAAGGAAGCGTCGACCAGTGGAGTGCTCACCGTGGCTGTCAGCCCGGCGTTTGCGGCAAAGTGGTTGTTGCCACGAATCGAGCGTTTCCAGACCGCCTGGCCCGACACGGATGTGCGTTTGGACACCAATCTCAAACCGGTAGATTTCGTTGCCCAGCGCATCGATGTCGGAGTGCGCTATGGCACAGGAAGCTGGCCAGGTTTAGCGGCCGAAAAATTGATGAGTGAGGAGGTATATCCGGTGTGCTCGCCACAGCTATTGCGCGAGCATTGGCGCTTGCAAAAACCGAATGACCTGGCGCAAGAGACCCTCATCCACGACTTATCGATGGACAGCCATACGGGCTTTCCGACTTGGGATACATGGCTTCAGAAAGCAGGCGTGACTGATGTCGCCACGAAACGAGGGATGAAAATCAATAATTCCGCAGCTGTCCTGCAAGCAGCAATTGACGGTCACGGTATCGCATTGGCTCGCAACGTCATGGCCCGCGATGATTTGGCAGCTGGCCGGTTGGTCAGGTTGTTTCCTGAAATATCCCTCGTGTCGCCTTTAGCGTACTACGTCGTGTACCGCGCGGAATGTTGCGGCCTTCCAAAGCTGGTGGCCTTTCGAGATTGGTTGCTCAAGGAGGCAGCCATCTCGCGATAGACTGCTGGTCGACAAACAGTCGGGATCCGTGTCGCAAGTGTTGTTGAATTCGGACCGACTCCCCCCGGCTCAGATCGTCCCAAACAACGCGCGCGGCCGGTCCCGCAGCGTGTGCGCGAGAATCTGCATCGCGCGCACCAATTGCTCGCGCGAAGACGCACACGCGAGGTTGATCCGCACGCCGTGCTCGAGCGTCGAGCGATCCACGGCAAATGCCGACGCCGGCATCGTGTTGACGCCGCGCGCCAACGCATTCGCCGCATAATCGTCGGACCGCCACGGCGGCGGCACCTTCAGCCAGACGAACATGCAGGCAGGATCGCTGTGCAGATACTCAGCGGGCAGAAGTTCGCGCGCGAGTTCCTGGCGTGCCTGCAACTCCACGCGCTGCGCGTCGAGAATCGTCTGCGCCGTGCCGTCTTCGATCCAACGTGTGGCGATCAGCGTCGATAGCGGCGCAGGCATCCACGCGGTCGTGCGCACCGCTTCGGCGGCTAGCGCGGCAGCATGCGGCGGCGTATGCAGATAGCCGATGCGCAGCCCGGGCGCGAGAATCTTCGACGTCGATGTCACGTGGAACGTCAACTCGGGACATAGGCTCGCAATCGTCGGCAAGCGCGTACGCAAGAGCGGCCCGTATACATCGTCCTCGATGATCGCGACGTGATGCCGCCGCGCAATATCGACGAGCGCCGCGCGCCGCGCCAGGCTCATGGTGACCACCGTCGGATTCTGCAGGTTCGGCACAACGAAGATCGCCTTCACGCGCATGCGCTTGCACGCGTCTTCGAGGCGCTCCGGCAACAGCCCCTCCCCGTCGCTCGGAATGCCGACAATTTCGAACTGAAACACTGGTGCGAGCGCCTTCAGGCCGTAGTACGTCAATTGGTCCGACAGGATCACACCCTCGTGGCCCATCAAGCTGCTCAATACCGCGAACAGGCCGTGCTGCGCCCCGCTCGTGACGACCACGTTATCGGCCGTGGGTGCGAATCCGGGCGCGGCAATCCATTGCGCGCCGGCCGCCCGCGCCCAGTCGGGACCCTGCGGCGGCTGATACTCCTGCACCTGCGCATAGCGGGGATCGTCTACGATTCGAGTCATCTCTCGCGCAAGCTGCGTGAGAAATTCCCCCGTCGCAGGACGATTGACCGTCAGATCGATCACCGTATTCGCATCGGCGCTATTTGAGCCGCTGTCCGCGCGGGTCTGGACCGACGGCATCGCGCCCCCGGTGACGATCGACCCGCGACGCTTGCTGGCAACAATCAGGCCGCGCGCCTGCAACTCCTTATACGCACGGGATACCGTCGACACGTTGATCCCAAGCTCCACGGCGAGATCCCGTTGCGGCGGCAGCCGGCTGCCCGGCGGATAGAGCCCATTGCGCACTTTGTCTTCGAGGTTGCGCGACACCTCCAGGTAGGTCGCCTGACGCCCTTTTGTCGGGAGCACTTCTTCGCCCTTTGTGCGGCTCGTTCTCATCTTCATTCAGGTAGCAGCTCCATACAAAGACGCGTTCGTCCGCACAAATCTTATCACGCACGCCTTCCTGCACACATAGCGATGCGCAGGCCTATCCTCGGGCACATCGAGTACGGGCGGGAAAACACCTAAATCCACACAAAGCAAAAACAATTGCACACAAAAAAACTTTGTGTGAATATGAATTCGTCGTTTGTACGGCATCAAGTGTTCGTAGCTACTGCGAACTCGAACCGCGCGAGGAGGCGCGAGACCATGGCGGAAGTCGCTGTCCTCGGTGCGGGTTTTATCGGGTTGTCGGCCGCGTATTGGCTCATGCGCGACGGACATCGAGTGATCCTGTTCGACCCGCTCGGTCCCGGCGAAGCGACGTCGTACGGGAATGCGGGCACGTTCGCGCAGTACGGGTGCATCCCTGTCAACAATCCTGACGTGTTCCGCAACCTGCCGCGTTTCCTGTTCTCATCGACAAGCCCGCTCAGGATTCGATGGCAGTACTTGCCGCACATTGCGCCGTGGCTCGTTCGCTTTTTGCTGGCGGCCAGAGCCAAGCGGTATGAGCATAGTGCGAAGGCACTGGCCAACCTGCTGGCGCGCGCGTTCGACGGATACCGCGAAATGCTGGCGTCGGGCCAACTGTCGAGCTTTGTCCAGCGCCGCGAGTGCTTGTATTTGTACTCGAACGCAAACTCGTTCCATGCGGCGCAGCCATCGCTCGCATTGCGCCGTTCCCTCGGCGTGCGCTTCGAGACTTTGGATCGCGACGGCGTTCACCACCTCGAGCCGAACCTCGCGCCCATTTTCGCGTACGGAACGATCTTCAACGACAGTTGGTACTTAAGCGACCCCCATGGATTTCTGCAAACGCTGTATGCGTCGCTGACCAGTCAGGGCTTGCGGCACGAACGCACCGCGATCCGCACGCTCGCACCATCCACGAGCGGCGTGCGCCTCATCGATGAAACCGGCCGTTCATACGCGGCCGAATACGCAATCGTCTGCACAGGCGCATTGTCCGGTCGCTTGGCACGTCAGTGCGGCGACAGCGTGCCGCTCGATACCGAACGAGGCTATCACGTGCGCTTTCCCGGTATGTCACGGCTGATTTCGCGCCCATGCGGCTGGTCCGAGCGCGGCTTTTACATGGTGCCGATGCACGACGGCATCCGCGCGGCCGGCACGGTCGAGCTGGGCGGCTACGGGTCACAGAAGAACCCGAAGCTGTTGCGTCTTATATCGACTTCCGCACAGCAAGCGTTGCCGCAACTGCAGCAACCGGACAGCAGTTGGCTCGGCTTCCGGCCGAGCCTGCCCGACGGCTTGCCCGTCGTCGGGCCGTCGAGCGCCTCGCCACGCGTCATCTACGCGTTCGGGCATCAGCACCTGGGCGTCACGCTGGGCGGCGTGACCGGCAGCATCGTCGCCGACATCGTCGCCGGCCGCGTACCGCCCGTCGATCTCGAAGCCTATAGCCCGCGCCGCTTTTAACCACCGCAACAGTCTGCACCATAGAGGACGGACATCATGAAACGCCGAAACTGGGTAGTCGCATTCGCATTAGGGGCGCTGTGCGCGCATGTGCCGTCATACGGTGCCGAGCCGGAAATCGTCAAAATCGGATTCGCGGGCCCGCTGACCGGACCCGTCGCGCGTGTCGGCAAGGATCTCGAGAACGGCGCACAGCTCGCGATCGACGAGGAAAACGCCAAGCACCCGACCATCGGTGGCAAGCCCGTCAAGTTCGTCCTCGACGCACAGGACGATCAGGCCGATCCGCGCGTTGCCGTGCAGGTCGCGCAGAAGATGATCGACGACGGCGTAGTGGGCGTGATCGGCCACTACAACTCCGGCTGCAGCATTCCCGCATCGGCCGTCTATCACAAGGCGAATCTCGCCATGATCACGCCGGGCTCGACCAATCCCGTGCTGACACATCAGGGCTTCGCGAACGTATTCCGCACGATGGGGCACGACGGTGTGGGCGGCGTGATTGCGGGTCAATTCGCGGTACAGCAGTTGAAGGCAAAGCGCATCGGCATCATCGACGACCGCACCGCGTTCGGCCAGGGTCTCGCCGATGCTTTCGAGAAAGGCGCAAAGGAAGCGAACGGGAACGTCGTCGATCGCGAGTTCACGAACGACAAAGCGGTCGATTTCCGGGCGATCCTGACCACGCTCAAGCAAAAGAACGTCGATATCATCTTCTTTGGCGGCCTCGACGAACAAGGCGCGATGCTCGTCAAGCAAATGCGATCGCTGGGACTGACGGCGCGCCTGTTTGGCGCTGGCGCCCTTAAAAGCAATGCGTTCCTGCAGATATCGGGAACGGCCGGCGAAGGCACCCGGGACCTGGAGCCTGGCCCGGCGCTCGACAAGCTTCCTTCGGCACAAGATTTCGCAAAGCGCTACAAGGCGCATTTCAATCAGGACGTCGAACTCTATGCGCCATTCGCGTATGACGCGGCACTGGCAATGCTCAAGGCGATCCACGACGCCGATTCTCTCGATCGCGCCAAAATCGCCGCGGCTTTCCCGAAGGTGACCGTGACGGGCGTTACCGGAAAGATTGCCTTCGATCCGCAAGGCGATCTGATCAAGCCACCGTATACGCTGTTCGAAGTTCAGCAGGGTCAATGGAAAAGCCAGCGGACCATCGGCGGCAACGGGGTATAGTATTTCCTCCATCTTTCGCGAGCGGAGCGCAGGATGAACTTTCGCGAAACCATCGGTGCGCGCAGTTACTGCTTCGATAGCCTTGCCGCGCTGCTCGCCAAAGCGAGCCCGCGCCGTTCGGGAGACGAATTGGCCGGGCTCGCCGCTGCATCGGAAGAGGAACGGGCGGCCGCAAAAATGGCGCTGGCGGCCGTACCGCTTCGAGCGTTCCTCGATGAAGCCGTGATTCCATATGAAGCCGATGAAATCACGCGCCTCATCGTCGACGATCATTCGCCCGATGCGTTTGCGCCGATCGCGCATCTGACCGTGGGCGATTTTCGCGAGTGGCTGCTTGCCGATACCACCGACAGCGCGATGCTCGCCGCCGTTGCCGCGGGCCTCACGCCCGAGATGGTTGCCGCCGTGTCGAAGCTGATGCGCAATCAGGATCTGATACTCGCCGCGCGTAAGCGGCCCGTCGTCACGCGCTTTCGCAACACCGTGGGGTTGCCGGGCCACCTCGCCGTGCGGCTGCAACCGAACCATCCGACGGACGATCTGAAAGGCATTGCGGCATCGATCGTCGATGGGCTCATGTATGGCTGCGGCGACGCGATGATCGGTATCAATCCCGCGTCCGATTCGCTCACGGCGATCACGGCGCTGCTCACGATGATGGACGAATTTCGCCGAGCGTATGACGTGCCCACGCAGACCTGTGTGCTGACGCACGTCACGAATACACTGGCCGCAATCGAAAACGGCGCGCCGGTCGATTTGATTTTCCAATCGATCGCCGGCACCGAGAAGGCCAATGCGGGATTCGGCGTATCGCTGTCGCTGCTTGCCGAAGCATATGACGCGGGTCTGTCGTTGAAGCGCGGCACGCTTGGAAACAACCTGATGTACTTCGAGACCGGACAGGGCAGCGCGCTTTCCGCGAACGCACATCATGGGGTCGATCAGCAAACGTGCGAAGCAAGAGCCTACGCGGTCGCCCGCAAGTTCAATCCGTTCCTGACAAACACGGTGGTGGGGTTCATCGGGCCTGAGTACTTGTACGACGGCAAGCAAATCATCCGCGCGGGCTTGGAAGATCACTTCTGCGGCAAGCTGCTCGGCGTGCCGATGGGCTGCGATATTTGCTACACGAACCATGCGGAAGCGGACCAGGACGATATGGATACGCTGCTGACATTGCTGGGCGCGGCCAACGTCAACTTCATCATGGGCGTGCCGGGCGCCGACGACATCATGTTGAACTATCAGAGCACGTCGTTTCACGACGCGCTCTATGTGCGGCGTCTACTCAACCTTCGACGCGCACCCGAGTTCGAAACATGGCTCGAATCGATGCGTATCACGGACGCATCGGGGCAGATCCAGCAGCACGCATCGAAGCCATTGCTTCTCGATTGGATTGAATCATGACGCGCGCAGACCGGGATGTGCCGGGTGTTACCGCGCGGACAGTCGCGGACAACCCATGGAGCGCATTGCGTCGCTTCACCGATGCCCGCATCGCACTCGGACGCTCGGGCGCCAGCCTGCCGACCGCGCCGATGCTTGCGTTTACTGTCGCGCATGCGCAAGCGCGGGATGCCGTTCATACGCCGCTCGATATCGAAGCACTGAGGGCCGAACTGGAACGGAGGACGCTCGATTCGATCGAGGTGCGCAGCGCGGCGCAAAGCCGCGAGCAGTATTTGCGACGTCCAGACCTTGGGCGGGTATTGGATCCGGAAAGCGCGGCGCTTCTCGAGCAGCACGCGGCATCGGCCGAAACGCCGCCCGATCTGGTGTTCGTCGTTGCGGACGGCTTGTCGGCTCAAGCTGCGGCCTCACATGCGCTCCCCTTGATCGACCGGACCATTGCCCAGTTGAAAGGCTGGTATGTCGGCTCGATCGTTGTCGCTACGCAGGCGCGCGTGGCAATTGGCGATCCTATCGGCGAGTTGATGAATGCCGAGATGGTCGCGGTGCTGATCGGCGAACGCCCCGGACTCAGTTCGCCAGCGAGCCTCGGCGTCTATCTGACGTACGCGCCACGAACCGGGCGCAGCGATGCCGAGCGTAACTGTATTTCGAACGTACGCCCCGAAGGGCTCTGTTACGACGCGGCGGCTTTCAAGCTCGTGCATCTGCTGGAAGGGGCGCGTAAGCGCAAGCTCACCGGGGTCGAACTGAAAGACGAAAGTGTCTGGGACGGGCGGCTCTTGCCGGCGGACGATGTCCGCGCATGAGTGAGCGCGGCACTAGATCACGCCGCCCGAGCAGTTGGTTGGTTTGATCATGCACCAACTGGCCAATCGCCGCACGCAGCGATTGGCTTACGCACCCGCATTTGGCGATATCAGACCGGCGAAGGGTTACGTTCCGCGAACCCTTCCTGATGCCAATAGGGGTAGACGGGCCGCAGCTTGCTCGCCTCATCGAGCCTCGCCACTTGCTCCGGCGTGAGATTCCAACCTACCGCACCGAGGTTCTGCCGCAATTGCTCCTCGTTACGTGCGCCGATGAGCACGCTCGAAACAGTTGGCCGCTGCAAAAGCCAGTTGAGCGCAATCTGGGGAATCGTCTTGCCGGTTTCCTGCGCTATCGCATCCAGTGCATCGACGACGCGGTACAGATACTCATCCGACACAGGCGGACCGATATCGGCCGTCTTGTGCAAACGGCTCACCTCCGGCAACGGACGGCCGCGGCGGATTTTGCCGGTGAGCCGACCCCAGCCGAGGGGGCTCCAGACAATGGCGCCCACGCCCTGATCGAGCCCAAGCGGCATGAGCTCCCACTCGTAGTCGCGGCCGATCAGCGAGTAATACGTTTGGTTCGCGACGTAGCGCGGATAGCCGTATCGATCTGCCACGTCGAGCGACTTCATCAGGTGCCAGCCTGAGAAGTTCGACACGCCCGTGTAGCGGATCTTGCCCGCGCGAACGAGGTCGTCGAGTGTCGAAAGGACTTCTTGTACGGGTGTCTTCGCATCGAAGCCATGCAATTGAAAGAGATCGATGTAATCGGTCTGCAGCCGCTTCAATGCCGCATTGACGGCGTTGATCAGATGATGGCGCGACGAGCCCACGTTATTCGGTTCGTCGTTGAATCGGAACGTGGCCTTCGTCGAGATCAGCACCTTGTCGCGACGGCCTCTGATCGCCTCGCCGAG
>NZ_DASXWY010000055.1:0-5793 GCF_036503415.1 Trinickia sp.
ACCGGTGTCGATATGCACCAGCGGAAACGGCAGCACCGTCTTGCGGTTCGCGCCCAGCCCGAACGCCTTGAGCGCCAGGTGCAGCACCACCACCGAGTCCTTGCCGCCCGAAAACAGCAGCGCAGGCTTGGCGCATTCCGCCACCAGCTCGCGCAGAATGTGGATCGATTCCGCTTCCAGCCAGTCCAGGTGGTCCATGCGGTTCGTCGTGACCGTGCGCGTCACCATGACCGACTCTACCGATCGATAAATAGTACTCATGTGTTCGTCTCAGGTTCTACGATTGTTCGTTGGATGCGAGCCGGCGGTTCAGCGCGGCGCGCTACTACGATAGGCGATATAGGCGGCGATTGCGATCAGCACCAGGGCGAACAGCCGGCGCAGGAGCGCGCCGCGCCGCGCAAGGGTCTTCGCCATGCGCATGCCCGCACGCCCACCCACCAGCCCGCCGCCGACGAGCGATAGCGCCAGCGGCACGCTGACCTTGCCGGCCATCGCATAGTTGAGGCCCGTCGTCGTGCCGAACGCGACAACGGAAACAAGCGACGACGCCACCGCTTCGAGCATCGGAATGCGTGCAATCAGATGCAGCGCCGGTACGGAAAGAAAACCGCCGCTCACCCCGAAAAAGCCCGATACGCTACCGACGGCAACGCCCGCCCCCGCGGTTGCCAATCCGCGCCCGCGCGGCAGCGGGCCCGGCTCGGACGCGCTGCCGCCCTGCGCACGCGAGAACATCAGCGCGCCGACAACCGCCACGATGCCGGCCAACAGCAGCAGCATGGCGCTGCCGTCGACGCGCAATGACCACGTGGAGCCGGCAAACGCGCCCACCACGCCCGCCGTCGCGAACAACGCGCCCGTGCGCCAATGCACGAGACCGGCGCGCGCATAGGTGACAAGGTTGACGAACGCCGTCAACGCAATCGCCACGGCCGTCGTGCCGATCGCAAGATGCGGATCGCCAATTTTAACGACGTACAGCAACAGCGGGACGGCCAGCGTGCCGGCGCCGCCGCCGACGAGCCCGAGCGTGAAACCGATCGACAAGCCGGATGCGCCGGCAAGCGCAATTTGCGCTTGCAGCCAGGACAAAGGCACAGACATGGGAACCTCCTTGGGTCCGTATAGACGATGCGCCGCAACCGATCGCGCGCTCAGTCGGTCACTTCGAACGGCGTCACGAGCTCGTCGAGCCGCTGCCGGTCCGCTACGCCCGCCGGCTGGCGCGCGGTGCGCAACGTCTCCATGCGAACGCGCACGGTCGCGAGATACTCGGCGCGCTGGCGTCGCAATACGTAGTCGCGGAAATTCGTTGCCTCCAGAGTCCGCCATGCTTCGTGCTTACGCTCATCCGAAAGACGGCGCGCCGCATCGAAGTTCGATGGATCGATCTCGATCGCGGCATCGGTCGCCAACTCATAGCCGTAACGCCGCATATACCGCGCGGTCAGCGTTTCGATGATCGCGATCTCATCGATCGACAGTTGCGCTTTGTACTTGTCGATATTCGCCGGGATCGGCGCAAAACAGTTCGACGACCAGAGCGCCGACATCCGCGCGATCTGCTTTGCCTCCGCCGAGCGGGACACGTCGAGCATCTGCGGCAAATAGTCGATGCCGAAAAACCCGCAGATCTTCCTCAGCGTAGCCTCCTGGTCCTCGAGGAAATCCTCGTAGCGAATCGTCATCGCGCGCTCCGGATAGCGCTCGAGCAGCGAATCGGCTGCCCGATGCGCCTCGACCCATGTCCGCGCATTGAGCAGCGTATCGAAGTCGTGAATGATCGCCTTGTTCATCGACGCGATTTGCGCGCGCGGATCGCGCACGACGTTCAGAAACCGCATATCGGGCATGAGCCGCATCAGCTCGTCGGCGTAGTGAACGCTGTCGAGCGACTTGTCCATGACGATGCGTGCGCCCCGTGCCTCCCCCGAGCGCAGCAGCAGTTCCCATACGATGCGATGCACGCTGCGCGGCGCGCGGCGGATGGCCTCGAATATTTCAACCGGATCGAACACGACGCCAGGCCACTTGACCATGCTGACAGCCTGCAGGCCAACGACATCGCTCACCAGACGGAAGTAGGCGTGGTCGTCTTCGAGGTCGCCGTAAAGCGGCAAAAGCGGCATGAAGTCGACGATATGCAGCGGATACGGCGAGTAGAACTGCGGATTGAAATTGAGTCGCAGCCGCAGCGCGTGCGATCCACAGCGGCGCAGCGGAATCATCAGCACGGGCACCGGACGGTTCCCGTTTCCCCCGGTCGGGTTGCTCTTGTTCATAGACAGGAGTCCTTATCGTTTGGTCTCGGTCGAATGAGTAGGTTAGGTTGGATCGGGTCCCGGTCCCAGCGCTCTCCCGCTCGGATCGGCCCCTGTGAAATAGCTGCGAAATGCAGCAAGAAAAGCCTCGAGTTCATCCGCGGGCAATCGATTGATGCCTGCAGCCGCACGCCGCCCGCCGCCGCTCGCGAAGCGCTCGCACAGCACGTTGGCAGGCCGTGCCCGCGCGTCGCCCGAGCGAACGCTGACGCCATAGGCACCGCTCGCGCATTCAGTGAGGACTGCGAACGAACACCCCGGTTCGCACTGCGTAAGCCGGTTCGCCAGCACGCCCGAAATCCGCCGCGCCCAGCTGGCATCGGGCAGCATATAGACGGACGCACCCTCGCACCGCCAATACGGCTCGACGGACGCCACGCGCGCGAGATCCGCGCGATAGCCGGCGGCCAGCGCCTTGTAGCAGTCCGCATCGGCAATGAAGGCGAGCGGATCGTCGTATGGGTGCAGCTCGCAATAAAGCCGGTCCGGAGGAACGTGCAGATCGGCGAGCGTTTCGCCGTAGGCGTTGTAGTTGAGGATGCGGCCAAGCGTCTCGAGCGCATCGGTCTCGTTCGCCGTGCATCCATCGTCGGCTGCCAGCCGCCGCGCCACGCCATCGAGGTTGTCGCCGAACGCGGCCGCGATCGCCCAGCGGCGAAACCGCCCGCCGAGTTCGCGATCGACGATGAGACTCGTACACACGTCGGGCGAGTCGTCCCATACGAAACGCAACTGCGTGTGCGCGAACGCACGGCTCGCCGCATGATGGTCGAAATAGACGACGCGCGCGCCTGCATCGAGCAGATCGACGAGCGCCGCATGATTCGCATCGAGCGAGATGTCGAGCACCGTGACCTCGATACCCGCGCTTCGCGGCACGCGCTCCAGCAGCGAGATATCGCGCTTCACGCCCGTCACCAGTGCGGCCGGCAACGGTCGCGCGAGCCTCAGTTGATGCAAGGCGCATATGCCATCGGCGTCGCCGTTGAAGACATCGTAAGCCCGCGCCGCATGGGGCTCGGGCACGCTGTTCGCACGATCAGCCATGAGCGACACGATCGACACCTCCGTTTTGCTCACGCAGGTAGGCGTGAAGAACCGCCGCCGCACTGGCCGGCGTCGACGCGGCCGTATCGACGACCAGCGCGGGCTCGGCGGGCGGCTCGTAGGGCGACGATACGCCCGTGAATCCACGAAGCTCGCCGCTGCGCGCCTTGCGATAGAGCCCCTTCGGATCGCGCGACTCGCATACATCGAGCGAGGTGCTCACATGGACTTCGACGAACCGGTCTGCGCCGACGATCGCCTTGGCAGTCTCCCGATCGACGCGGTACGGCGATACGAGCGATGCTACGACGATCAGCCCGTTCTCGTTCATCAAGCGGGCGACTTCGGCGGTGCGCCGCACGTTTTCATGACGATCGCGCTCCGAAAAACCGAGGTCGCAGTTCAGGCGGTGCCGCAGGTTGTCTCCATCGAGCACCGCGCACGGCTGCCCGTCGCGAATCAGCAGATTTTCGAACTCGTACGCGATCGTCGACTTGCCGGCACCGCTCAAGCCGGTCAGCCAGAAGGTGAGCGGTGCGCAGCCGAAGCGGCGCGCGCGCGCTTCGCCGGAAACGGTGCCCGCGTGCCAAAACACATTCGCCGGTGCGCACGGCTCGCGGCGCTCGGCGCTCGGCCCGAACGCACTCACGGTCGCATGCCGCTCCTGCGCGTGGGTCTCGGTGTGTTCGGTGCCAGAGGAGGAGCTCAGCGCTTTGCAGCTCATGAACGATCCCTTCCTTCGAGTTCAGCCCCCGCTATATGGCCGCCATTGCCCGTGCCGCATGGTCGCGGCACCGCAGCCGGCGCGTGATATCGCGCGCGGCGGCCATTCAAGCGAACGTGTGATGAAAATAGAGTGCGATGCTCAGGCCGGCTGCACGTCGTGAGCGATGAGTGCCGCCGCGGGCCGGGCGAGGCGCCGGGGCGCGCTCGCCGACGCCGGCACGCCATGCGTCACCGCCTCGACCTCGTATGCACCGCCCGGCTGCTCGAGCTTGAACACGCCGACCGCGTGGACGAGCGCTGCGGTTTGCTCGCGCATCGACTCGGCGGCTGCCGCGGCCTCCTCGACGAGCGCCGCGTTTTGCTGCGTGACCTGGTCCATCTGCGTGAGCGCCTGATTGATCTGCTCGATGCCGGTGGCCTGTTCTTCGCTCGCACTCATGATCTCGACCATGATCAGTGTTACGCCTTTCACGCTATCCATCACTTCGCTCATCGTCGTGCCGGCTTCCTGTACGAGCTTGTTGCCGAGCGCGACCTGCTCGACCGAGCCGCCGATGAGCGCCTTGATTTCCTTGGCCGCGGTGGCCGAACGCTGAGCGAGCGAGCGGACTTCGCTCGCGACGACGGCGAAGCCGCGCCCCTGCTCGCCGGCGCGCGCGGCCTCGACAGCCGCGTTGAGCGCGAGGATATTGGTCTGGAAGGCGATACCGTCGATGACGCTGATGATTTCGACGATCTTTTGGGAAGCCTCGTGGATGCTGCCCATCGTCTGTACGACTTCCGACACGACCGAACCGGCCCGCTCCGATACACCCGATGCCGACGTGGCGAGCACATTCGCCTGGCGCGCGTGCTCGGAGTTGCGGCGCACGGTGGCGGTAAGCTCTTCCATCGATGCGGCGGTCTGTTCGAGCGATGCTGCCTGCTCTTCAGTGCGCGACGAGAGATCGAGATTGCCGCTTGCAATCTGGTTCGCCGCCGTCGCAATCGCGCCGGTGCTGCGATGAACCTGTCCCACGATGCCGACGAGGCTGTCGCGCATCGTCTTCATCGCGTACATCAGGCTGGCGTCGTCTCCGGGCTGAGTCGCCACGCGCACGGTCAAGTCGCCGGTAGCGACGCGGTTGGCCGCTTCCGCTGCTGCTGCGGGTTCGCCACCGAGCTGCTTGAGTACGCTGCGCGTAATGATCAATGCCGACGCGACGCTCAGGATGACCGCGAGCACGGTGAGTCCGATCATCAGCGTGCGGCTCATGTCGTACAACTGCTTGGCGCTGGCCGTTTCGATGTCGTTTTGCTGGCGCTCGAGCTCGCGCAATTCGCGCACGAGCTTCCACCACTTGGCCTGAACAGGACGCAGATCGGCGCGCAGCACATGATAGGCCGCCTCGCGCTGACCGGCCATTGCGAGTTCCTTCGCCTTCATCATCAGCGGCAACGAGAGCTCCCCCTGCTGACGAATCTGTTCGAGCAGCGCGCGCTCTTCAGGTGTCGTCTGCGGGTTCTGGAACATCGTCGCCAGCTTGGCGCGCGCGTCCTCGTAGGTCTGCGTTTCCTTGT
The DNA here is from genome assembly GCF_036503415.1 of Trinickia sp. Classification (GTDB taxonomy): domain Bacteria; phylum Pseudomonadota; class Gammaproteobacteria; order Burkholderiales; family Burkholderiaceae; genus Trinickia. Next base: position 5,658 of record NZ_DASXWY010000055.1, read on the forward strand.
CGAAGCGCGTCGTCTCGATCGCGATCTGGTCTTGCTGATCGGCTTGCAGGAGGATCAAGTTGCGCAGCGCGAGTGCTCGATTGGAGATGGTGTGATCGAGCTGATTCGCCAGTCCGGCTTCGACGGCATTGATATC
>NZ_DASXWY010000056.1:0-2017 GCF_036503415.1 Trinickia sp.
GTTCGCCGCCTTCTACATCGATTCGTCGAACGGCGGCAGCAGCAAGGCCATTTCCGGCCATTTCGTCGCAGGCTACAAGATACCCACTCAGGCATCGGGCATTGGCACCGGCTACGGCAGCTATGTGGCACCGAGGATCGCATATTGAAGATGCGTAGACCGACATCGCATCCGCAAGAGTCGCGCTATTCCTATCGGCGCTCCTACGTGATCGGCTGGACCATCATCGCGACGCTCGTTTTCGTCGATGCGCTATGGCTCCGCACAGGCGCATACTCGGTGCGTCTAGCGAGCCTGATTGCAACAGCGAAACCCGATATGACATTGCTCGCCGTCGCCGCCGCGCTCGGCGCAATGACCAGGATTACCCGCTACCGTAGCGCGATAAGAACGCTGCGGTACGCTGAACTATCTCAGACGCTCGCATACGTCGCCATGCTTTCCTGCTTCGCATCGGCGTGTTCCATCCTGTCCTATCTTTGCGTGACGACGAACGCCCCGCTCATCGACAACGATCTAATCCAGTTCGACCGGCTACTCGGTTTCGATTGGTCCTCGACCTACCAATGGGTACACGCGCATCCCGATATCCATCGCGCACTCGCGCTGGCCTACGACAGTGGGCTATGGCAGTTGATCGGCATTCCGGTATTACTTGGCCTGATGGGGCGCCGGAGGCAGTTGGCGGAGTTTTCGCTGCTTTTCATGTCGGCCGCGGTTCTGACCAGCCTGGTCCCCGCCGTCGTTCCCGCAGCCAGTGCGTTTACGCATTTCGGCATAACCGATCCGCAGACTGCTTCCACGGTATCCGACTTTGCATTGTTGCGAAGCGGTTCGTTACGGACATTCGATTTGTCGGCCGCTCAAGGCTTGGTCTCGATGCCGTCCTTTCACACCGAAATGGCCGTCATTTTTGCGTACGCGCTTCGACGCGTGCCGGTCGTTTCCGTTATCGGCGTCGTGTTGAATGCGGCGATGATCGCTTCGACGCCGACCGAGGGCGGGCACTATTTGGCCGATGTGATCGGCGGCTTGCTACTCGCGCTCGCGCTCATCGGGGTAGCGAGATCCATGCGTCGCCGCCGGACACTGCGGCTTGCGGCAGTCACCCAAGCCAGCCCATGGAGCCGAACCGGCGAGCCTGTCGCTTGCCGGTTCGGATTCGTTTCGACGAACGAACGATCGGCTCACCCCGCCGGTCCCTTCACCCCCGAAGCCCCGCCTTGCGGCACCTGCGCGGGCAGCAAGCCGTAATCGGTTCCCGCATCGGCCGGCCTCTGCGTTTCGCCCGTCTGCTGCAACTATCCACCGCCAAGCGCCACGTAAAGATCGACGAGATTCGTAAGCCGCGCCACGCGCGCATTGGATGCCCTGTTTTTCCGTGTAGGCTCTTCGAACGCTTTAGCGGACTTAGAGAGATCCGGACGCTCTAGCAGAATCAGAAAAGACATCCCGCGGCACGGACTGTTGCTGTGGCATGTTCTCGTCGCTCCGTACGCCGAACCATCGAGCGAGAGATCACCAGATGCGACAAGGTGTCACTGGCGACCGGCGCCGCCATTAAAGGCGGTTTAGCGAGTTTATACTGAAATCATAAACTAGCTAAACTCGCTACATCCCGTTCGCTGCCGTCAAGGGTTAGCTTCGGACGGCGTCGTCCCTCGTAAGGCGATCGCATTCCTGCGCCGACCCGTGTTCGCGGGGCGTATAAAACGAAACCGGCGAGCTGGACCGCCGCTCGCCGGTTTGAATGCAACGTTCGAAAGCGCGGCCGCCTCAACTAGCCGGCGCCTTCACCCCCGAAGCCCCACCCTGCGGCACCTGCGCGGGCAACGACCCATAATCCGTCCCCGCGTCCGCCGGCCTCGGTGTCTCACCCGTCTGCTGCACCCACCCACCGCCGAGCGCCACATACAGATCAACAAGACTGGTCAGCCGTGCGACACGCGCATTGATCAGCGATTGCTGCGCCGAATAGAGATTGGTCTGCGCAGTCAACACCTGCAGATAACTATCG
>NZ_DASXWY010000057.1:0-5319 GCF_036503415.1 Trinickia sp.
TAACGCGGCGTGTGATGCGAAGGTGACGAGCAGGCCCGGTATGGCAACTCCCAAGCCTGCGCGCGCGAATCCGGCGCGGCGTTTTATCTTGCGCAATGACATGATGCTGCGGTTCACTCCGATGCTGCCGCGCGAGTGCCACCCACCTCATCGCCAACGGAATCGTCGATATGGAAGGTGGCCGCCACGGCGCGCCACCCCAGCCTGATCTTTTGTGCAGGCAACGGTGCGTCGACGCTGCCGCTCACGCGTGCTTTGGCCTCGGCATCGGCAACGGCGCTCACGTACGATGAGTCCATGGAAGGGGACCCGAGCATGATGGTGGACACACTCGCCGTGCGGACTGTCAGTATCCCGGGAACAAAGCTGATGCTGTAGTTTTGGCTCGAGAGTCCATCCACGGAAACGGCGTAGGCCCCGGCGCCGGAAAGGGTGTTGGCAGTGGTCGAAAAGCTCAACTGGCCTTGGAGTCCCGCCGTTTGTATCGTCTCTCCGCTGACTAGTCCGCTGTATGAAGCGCTGAACGACGGGTTTTGTTGGCCGATGTACCGACTCGCTCCGTTGACCGAGATCACGAGCGGCGCGGGGGTGATTCCGAAGGTATGGCCGGTGGTGAACGTCACCTGATAGCCGAGCTGATCGGCCAGCGTGCCGGACGCTATCACGTAGCTGCCCACGTTTTGCCCCGATGCGCGCTCGAGCGAGCCCGAGAAGATTTGCGCCGCGGTATCTCCGTTGACTTGCCCCATCGTGCCATACGCCAGCTGCGGGTCCGCGCCGGCGCTACCGTTGTACACCTTGGTGTTGGTGGAGTCCGTCGGCGTGACTGTGACCGTCGGCCGCTGGCGATACATGACGTAGGTAGCGCCATCACCGATGCCCGTCGCGCCGGCTGCGTCGCCATTCTGCCGGTCGTAGCGGAAATTGCCCGAGCCCGCGGCCGCCCGCTGCGCGAGCGAGCCGCCCAGCATTGTCGAATCGATGGAGCCGCTGTACACGGTGGCCGTTTTGCCCGTGTCCAGCGTAAAAGTCGCGCTGTTCTTCACATCGCCGCCACTGCTCGTTCCGCGCGCGGTAGCGGCACCGGCGGACAGCGTCAGATCGCCGTTCGAGACGGTCCAGTTACTGGTCGTGGTCAGATTGCCGGAGAGCGTCGTCAGGCGCACGTTGCCAGTCGAGTTCACGCCGGAGACGGTGAAGGCGGTGGCCGCAGTGATGGTCGCATCGGCGGCACTGCCGACCGAGAGCAGACTGAACGAGTTGCCGCTATTGGTCAGTGCGAGCGAGCCGCTGCCGGCGTTGAGCGTGGTGGCGCCGATTATGTTCAACGTACCGCTTTGCGTAATGCCGCTTGCGGCCAGGTTCAGCGAACCGCTGAGCGTGGATGTGCCGATGTTCAGCGACGAGCCGCTCGCGAGCGTCGCATCCCCGGCCGTCAACGCGATCGCTTCGGAGAACGTATTGCCGCTATTGCCGAGCGTGATGGCGTTGCTGCCGGCGTCAAGCGCAGTGGTGCCCGTGACCCTGACAGCACCGGTTTGAGCGATGCCGGGTGCGGTGAGCGTCAAGTTTCCGGCGATTGCCGACGTACCCAACGTCAGGGCCGTGCTATTGGACAGCGTCGTAGCGGCCGCATTCATCGAAAGTGTCCCGTTGAAGGCGTTCCCGCTGTTGGTCAGGCTGATTGTGTTGCCCGATCCGCTCGCGTCGATCGTCGTTGTACCGCTTACCTGGAAGTAGCCGCCATGGGTCGTATCGTCAGCGATGGAACCGCCCGTGGACGTTATGTTGAGGTTGCCGGGCGTGATCAGTCCACCTTTGTTCCAAACCGCCTTGCGCGCGTCCACGTTACTGAGCGCGGTGATGTTGAGCGGCGCCGCGGTCGCGACCGTCAACGTTGCACCGTTGCCGATATAGAACCCGCTATACCCGCTCACCGAATCGAGAGACCGCGCGTCGATATCGATCGATGAAGCGCTGGGCGCGCTCATTGTCACAGCGGCGGTGCCGGAACCCCACACGCCGTCCCCGCCTGCGTTCGATCCGGAAATGGCGATAGCGCCGCTGGTTGCCGTGACGTTCACTTTGCCGGCGAATTTCACTGCGGCGTTTGCATTGCTCGTGCTGGCTGAGCCGCCCACGACTTCATTCGTGCCAGCGATATCGACGGTCCCGCCGCTCAAGGTCGCCGCATTCGAGGACGTCGCCGTGATATTGACGGCTGAAAGCTGATTGCGATAAGTCGTCGACGTGGGATTGCTCGCAGTTCCGATGATCGTCAGCGCGCCCGACGTCGAGAGACTGTCCAGCGCGCCGATCGTGACGCCGCTGCCGGCCCATGTGCTCGTCGCCCCCGTTGCGGTGCCGGTCAACGTGATCGCGCCGCCACTCGTGCTCTGAATCGTATTGCCGCCGACGAGGTCCACGCCGATGTCGTTGATGGAGAAAAGCGGTGCGCCGCCGCTGTTGGTGCCCGTGACCGTAGCGATGCCGCCGCTCGTGCCCGATATCGAAATTGCGCCGGAAGCCGTTCTCAGCGTCGTCGATTTCAGGTACACGCCCTGGCTGTTACCGTTGCTGGGCATCGTGCCCGACAGACTAATCGTGCCACTGCCGGTCGTCACCCACGTGCTGTTCTCGAGATCGAGTGCCGCAACGGTGCCCGACCGCGCACCGGTGGACACCGCGCTGATATTGCCGCCGTTGGCGGTGATATCGAGGTAGCTGAACTTGATGCCGTTGGTGTTCGATGCGCTCGTCGCCGCATTGGCCGTCATCGATACGTTGAGCGCGCCGCTCGTGCTTGTGATCGTTCGGTGCGCTCCGCTGCTGGCGTTTGTCGTGATACGACCGTCGGCGATCAAGGTCAGCGCGGCGTTGCCGCCGGCGGTCTTGGCGATGCTGCCGTTGATGGCGATGTTGCCTTCTTGCGTGCCCGCGCCGGCCGTAGTGATCGTGACGTTGCCGCCACTGTTCAAAATGCTCTGGATGCTCGAGACGTTGACGACGGAGCCATTGGCGCTGGGCGTCCAGACGTTGCTCGAAAACGCCCCGCCCGTTTGAGTGCCCGTGGATATCGTCACGTTGTACGGGTCGAGCAGCCACAGTCCCCCCGTGCCGCCCGTCGTTCCCGCAGCCACGCTAACCGCAATGCCATCGGTGTCCAAGACATGGCCGGACGTCTCGATGCTGCCGCCGTTACCGCCTGCGACTCCGCCATTGGCGGACAGCGAGCCGTGCACGTTTGCACTGTCGGTGCCCCAGACGACTATTTTGCCGCCGCTGCCCGTGCGAACGGCGTCGGCATCGATCGCGGCACCGCTTGCGACGTACGTTGCCGATGCATCCTGCTCGGGGCCAGCACCGCGCGAGTTTCCGCCGATCAGCGCCGTGCCGCCGCCGGCCATCCCGCTGACATCGACGCGTGCGCCGTCGAAAAGCCCCACCTTGGCACCGAGCACTTGGACCGCGCCCCCTATGCCCCCGGCTTCTGGCGCGCTGGCGTCGAGTTGTCCGCTGACGGCCGTGGCGCCGGAGTCCGGGTCGCCGATCAACTCGATGGTGCCTTGTTTGTTGGCCACCGTGCGAGCCCGCACCACGCCGCTTGAGTTAACGACGGCTTCGCTCAAAGCGTCGAGTCCTTTGGCGGTCAGCACAACATGGCCGCCGTCCGCCTGAATCAGGCCCCCGTTGGCGGCGAGCGTGCTGGCTGCGCCGCGACTGATCGTATAGCCGAGCGGGCTGCCGTCCACGAGCGTCAGCGTGACAGCGCTCGCACCTGCCATCAGCACACTGCCCTGTGGCGCGTTGATGGTGCCCCCATTGCTCACGGCGGTCGCGATCAACGCGACCTTGCCGCCGGGCGGCACCATAAGCGTTCCTTGATTGACGACGCTTGCCGTGCTCGCGCCACTGAGCGCGTAGCGGCCCGCCAGAAAATCGGCGTCGCTCAAGCCAAGCGTGCTCGCGACCAGCCCGCCGACATTGACCTGCGCGCTGCTGCCGAACAGGACGCCGTTCGGATTGAGAATGAATACGGTGCCGTTGGCATTGAGGTTGCCCAGAATGGCACTCGGCTCTCTGCCCGTTACGCGGTTCAGTGCGATCGCCCCGGTGCCTGGCTGGAGGAAATTGACGGTTTCGCCGGCCTGGATGCTGAATTTCGACCAGTCGATCGCGAGCTTGTTCGTATTCTGGGTAATGGTGGTAGTTGCACCCGTCTGACTGATGTTGGCGCTACCCGCGGTGACGGTGCCGCCGGCGGGGGCGGCAAGAACGGCAGCGCTTGCGAGCGCCGAGCACGCCAGCGCGATTACCGTGGGGACGCGGAATATCGAGGGATCGCCGTGCCGGGTGCCCGCCGCGCGGGAATATGCGGGAGAGCAATGCCGGATTACACGATCGGCGTGTTGGCTCATCGTGCGGGCTGACATGGGGACGTATTGACTGATTGAATTCGCCGGCAATGAATAAAGGAGTTATCGGCACTCTGATTCGATTCTTGAGGGCGTTTCCATGCCCCTTTTTTGCCGATAAATCATCAAGAAAGGGCGAGGTTTGCCGAAATAGCAACTCCGCGCTTCGCGACGCTGTCGTCGCGAAAGTACGATCACGCTCGAAGAGACCTGCAAATGGCCAACAAACCGCTTTCCCGCACCAAGGCGCTGTGCATGTTGCTCGCCTGCCTATTCTTCATTCCCGTATTCGGCGTACTGACGGCGCATTTCATGGCCTCGGAGTACGAGAGCCAGTTTCACGATTCGGTAGTGTTCAATCAGCGCCTGGTCACCGAAGAAAACTATCAAGCCCGGCACCTGAGCTATGTCTCGGTTTGTGCACAGATCCGCGCTGGGGGAAACGCGGAGGGCTATAAGGAAATGTGTTCCCCGGCGGACGAGGTCGCAATCGTCAAATGCGCTTCGTGGGTGATTGCCGGCATCGGTGGTTTGATCTTGCTCGTGATTTACGGCGGCAGAGCGATCGCCGGCACGAATCGCGCACGGTTGAGCCGGATATTCGGCTTCGTTGTGCGTGCCGTGATGTTCCTGCTCGCGCTCTCGGTGTTCGGGCAAGCGGTGTTGTTCGTCTTTTCGGTCTACACGATCGAGACCATGACGATTCATCAGGTTCACGCGGTGCTGCTCGCCACCGTGGGATTTGCAGCGCTGCTCGTGTGCTGGACGCTGCTGCGCTCGACGTTCCAGTTCCTCAAGGAAACACCGATGCTTATCAAGGCCGTGCAACTCGATCGCGAGTCTCAGCCTCGGTTGTTTCAATTCGTCGACGACATCGCACGTCGGCTCGGCGCACGATCACCGG
>NZ_DASXWY010000058.1:0-141807 GCF_036503415.1 Trinickia sp.
CGGGGAAGTGGTTGTGCAGCACCGAGATGGTCGATAACGCGACCATCGCGCCGACCATCAGTACGTCGCCGTGGGCGAAGTTGATGATGCCCAGAATGCCGTACACCATTGTGTAGCCCAGTGCGATGATGGCATAGACGCTGCCCAGCACCAGTCCATTGATGATCTGCTGGATCAGGATATCCATTTTGCTTGCCCGAAGATGAAATGTGCTCTGGTCCTGCAAGCGAATCGAAACCTGTCACCCGCGAGTCGCCAGAGGCGGCCCAATGGCGTAGATACAGGCGCCGATGTACCCGCCGGGTGAAATTCGCTTATGGGTCGCTCGCCAGACCTTTGCAACGCAGAACTGATGCAATGTCTGGTTGCTCAGCGGGGTATGAGAAAGCAGGCTCGATATTGCCTAGAGCCTGATTTGATTGCTATGTGCGGAATCGCGCGCCCCATAGAGGGGCAGGACTGAAGCCCCGCGCCGGCGCCGACTTCGATGCTGCTAGAGCTAGCATCACTCCGCGCAAAGTCAGAAGACTACTAGCCGCCGCTGCCGCTCACGGTCTTGATCGGTTGCCATTGCCCATCTTTGACTTGATACAGGGTCGACACCGGGCTCTTCTGGTCACCATTCTTATCAAACGATACGTTGCCAGTGATGCCGGTGTAATCCATGGATCGGATCGCAGGAGCGAACACGTCTGGTTTGGTCGACCCGGTCTTTTTCATGGCGTCAATGGCGAGAAGCGTCGCATCATACGCAAACGGAGAGTACGTCAGGTTCTCAGTTCCGAACTTCGTTTTGTACTTGCCCGCGAACTCCCTGCCGCGCGGAAGTGAGGCGAGCGGACGCCCATATTCCCACGCCATCGAGCCGTCGGCCGAGGATCCGGCAATCTTCGTGAAGACCGAGTCCGCTACCGCTCCCCCCCCGAGGAACTGGGCCCGCAAACCGAGTTGTTTCATCTGTTTGACGACCGCGCCAGCCTGCTCGTCGAGGCCACCGAAGTACAGCAGGTCAGCGTTTGACGACTTGATATGAGTCAATTGAGCCCGGAAGTCGACAGCCTTGTCATTCGTATACTGCTGATCGACGATGTTGCCGCCGGCCGCTTTGACTGCCTTGATGAACTCTTCTGCCTCGCCTTGCCCGAAAGCCGTCCGATCGTCCATGACGGCAATGCGCTTCGCATTTAGCACAGTAACTGCATATTTCCCGGCAATTCCAGCATTCTGCGCATCGGTCGGTATCATGCGAAAAACCGTCTTCAGACCGTGTAGCGTGATTTCCGGGTTGGTAGCCGACGCAAGCAGAATGGGAATTCCGGCGTTCGCGTACACGGGCGAGCTAGGCAGTGCAACGCCGGAATTCAGCGGCCCAACCACGAAAGCGACCCCGTCATCCACCAACTTCTGGGCAGTCTGCATCCCGACACGGGGGTCTCCCTGATCATCCATAGAGTCCAGCTCGAATCGCACGGCCGCTCCGCCGATCGTCGGGTGCTGTGCGTTGGCCTCGTCAATCGCCATACGTACGCCGTTCTCGGTGTCCTTTCCCAGGGCGGCGCCGCCGCCGGTCAGCGGCGCAGAAACGCCAATCTTGACTACCTGGTCAGCACTGGCAGTTGCGGGAACACTTGCGCAGAGGCCCGCCATCAGCGCCGTGGAAAGCAGCCCCATACATCTGTTTTTATTCAACATGGTTAAACTCCTGATCGCATCCAAAATTCACTTTCAAAAAATTCGCAAGACCGACGATCTGAAAATCAAATTGCTCCGTCGACGACAGAATCCAATTGATCCCATCACGAGTCTGCCGTCCAATTGCGTCCAATTTTGTAAGACTTCGGGAACCAGCAAATCCACGATTTCGTGTTACTTTCCTCTCGCCTCCTGAGCTCAAAATCGCACTATCGGCTCTGCGAAACGCGCGGAATGCAGACGGGCGGATATCCTTGACGACGCCACAACATCCGCTAGCTTCCGAGTCCGTTGCGAATCGCTATCGCTTCTGTCGCGTTGCTCTGCCTCCACTCAAATCAACACACTCGATGGCTGCTAAGTGCAATGAATACTATCGAGCCGAAATGCAGTTGGCGTAGAACAAAACAGACGACGTTGTGAAGCTTTCAGCCATGCCGGGTATTCACCTAGGCAGAGAAGCCCGACAAAGCGCCTCCCTTGTCGACCAGATGGTGTGGACACGCGCTTAAAATGTGTCCGCTGTCAAGCCCTTAGTGCAGCCGGATAGCCGCGCAAAAGGCCATATGGGGCAATGAGTTAGGCCCGATTCCAGCCGCCGCGCGCACTTGGCCCCATACTGGCCAAGTGCCACCTCATTTGACAAAGCCGTCCGATGGACCCCAAGCGCTTGGCGTAGAGAGCTAAGCAACGGCGCATCGTTGACGGATTGCGTTAACTTGTCTTGGACGAGCGCGATAAGTTTTGACCCCACGTAAGTACCCTGTCTCATCAAAGGCTGACCTCCAGGCTGCCACGCCTCCGGAGGGCAGCGGCGACTCTGCGGAACGAGTTCGATCAAGCGGCTGGCCTCGGCGGGATACGTTCGACAGGTTCTGGGGCGTCGTTCATAAATCTTGCACTGGTTGTCTGTCGAAAGGTTCGGGCAACCACTTCCCAGGGGGGCCGCCAACGTCACAATGACGCGGATCGGCAAGGCTCCGGACATCCCAGAAAATGACCGTTCGCGCTTGAACGTCGCGACAAAATTAGTGAGGGGTGGTTCATCTACCCACGGTATCGCCTCACAAAGCACCTCAACGGGATTTCCATCATGCAACCAGGACAAAGCTTCTTCAATCGAAAGTGGAAGCCTGAATCCACGGCAGCAATCACCGCATTCGGTACATCGAAAATCAATATCCATTATTCTTAACTCTTCTAAATCGGCAGGCTCGGGTCAACGGAGACCATCTTTTTTAATTTCTATTCAAGAATAAGTCAGCTACGAGCAAGCCTGGATCGATAGCCGTCATAGCGACCGACTGATCCCAAAGGCGTCGTGCGAGCGTGGGGTCCTGTGCCTCTGCGGATCTAGACGCCTCGCCCGAAACACCTCTCACACCGCGAAAACCGATTGGCCCGTAATAGGCGCCAGGCTTCACGGGGGAGGTCGCGCCCTGCAGCGCGGGCCACGCACCCTTATCCGCGCTATTGAGCAGGACGCCAAAGAGACCTTAGGCGCTGGGTACACCAGCATCAGCGCGACACCGGCCGACATAAAGGCACTACGCGGATTGGCCGTGGCTCACTCGACCCTGGTCCAACGCTGGCTGCGGAAGAACGGCCCGATATACCCACGCACTTCGAGCGCCTTGCCGCCCTCGATAGGCTTGAGCCGCACGCCGTAAACCTTGCCGTTGTTCGGATCGAGGATGTCGCCGCCTCCCCAAGTGCCGTCACCGGATGCCTTCACATTGCGCATGATCGTCATGCCCAGCATCGGCTGGTTCTTTCGTTCGTCGGCGCATAGCGTGCACTTGTCGTTCTGGCGCGCCGGGTCGAGCAGTTTTTCAAGCTTCCCGCTTTGAACCCCGGCCGTTTCGCTGATGCGCACCAACGACAGCGGCTGCTTGGTGTCGTCGTCGTACATCTGCCATACGCCCACCGGGGTACTCTGCGCTAGTGCGGTGCCGCCCGTCAGAGTGAGGGCCAGCGTCAAGGCGATCATCGGATTACGTTTCTTCATTGGTTGCTCTTGGTTCTAGTTACCGCAGGGCGGCGGGATTCGTATAGGTTCTCACTTCGATTCCACCAGTGCCTCGCTGGCGTTCCACAGCCGCTCAGCGACAGCGTCGTCGAGCGCCACTGGGTTGGGCGAACGCAGGGGCCATCCGCCGGCGCGGGAAGCCTTGTCCTGGTAGCGGGCGATCTGGCTAAAGTAGGCACCCGATTGCTGCTCGACCTCCGGCGCCAGCAATGCGTGCAGCGTAGTCTGCGCGCCTTCCCATGGTTCGATCATGCCGACCAGACGCAGTACTGGCTGCAGCAGCAGGCGCTGCAGCCACATCGGCAGCGGGATCTTCACAAGGTTGGTGCGCACGAAGCCAGGGTTGACACTGGCGGTCGTCACACCGGTGCCGGCCAAGCGGCGGCCCAGCTCGCGCGCGTGCAGCAGGTTGGCCAGCTTGGATTGCGCGTACGCCTCCCACGTATCGAACGGGCGGCGCTCATAGTTCAGGTCATCGAAGTGGATCTCACCTTTACGGCCCATCGCGAACTCGTGGAAGAAGCTCGACAGGTTGACTACACGTGACGGCGCCCCAGCTTTGAGCCCTTCCATCAACAGGTTGGTAAGCAGGAAGTGCCCGAGGTGATTCACGCCAAATTGGGTTTCGAAACCGTCCTTGGTGCGACCGAACGGCGTCTTCATCACGCCGGCATTGTTGACTAGACCCTGCAGCTCGGGATGGTTGCGGTTCACCTCGGCCGCGAAAGCGCGCACCGACTTTAAGTCGCCCAGCTCGAGCTGGTACACGACCAGCTTGGCCGCCCCCGTTTCGCGGCGGATCTCGGCGGCCACGCGCGTCCCCTCGTTGACGCGCCGCACACCCATGATGACAGTGGCGCCCTGTTTCGCAAGTTGCTGGGCGGTGACCAGGCCGATGCCGGAATTGGCGCCAGTGACGACGTAGGTCTTGCCGGTCAAATTCTGGCTGAGAAGTTCTGAACGAACGATGAGTGGGGTAGACATGTTGTGCTCCGCTGAAGGATATGGTAAATAAGGAACCAGTGGTCTTCAATATAAAAGACCGGTGGTCTTCTGTCAAGCGGTAGTCCACCCGAAACAGTTGAGGCATTCATCACTTTTTTCGATTGATCTTTATGACAACACCAGATTCATTTCAACGAGCGCGTCGGCCAGAACAAAAAGAGGAGCGCCGCCGGCACCTGCTGGGCACGGCCAAGGCGGCCCTGCACGCGGGCATGGATGTGAGAGAGCTGGGCTTGAACGAACTGGCGCGGCAGGCGCAGATGACCAAATCGAACGTGTACCGATATTTTGAGAACCGCGAGGCACTGCTGCTGGCCTTACTGGAGGAGGAGTCGGCGCATTGGAGAGACGATCTGGGCGCCCGACTCGCCGCCGCCCCGCGGGTCTCGCCGGAACTGATCGCTCGCGACTTCGCCAGCGCAAGCGCGGCCTACCCGCTGATGTGCCACCTATTCAGCATCTTGCCTTCTATCATCGAGCGCAACGTCTCGACCGAGAGGCTAACGGCATTCAAGCGCAGCTCATTGAAATTAATATCGGATGTGGCCGAGCAACTTCATCGTTTGGCGCCAGCGCTGCCGCTCACCGCATATGTGACGTTCCTGCGGCTAGCGATGGCGCTGATGATCGGATTGTGGCCGCTCGCAAGCCCGACCCTGGCCCTGAGCAGCGTGCTGGAGCTGCCGGAACTGCAACCGTTGCGCTATGAATTCGAAACCGATCTCGCGGCGGGCCTGCTGCTGGTGCTTCGGGGCTTGGAGTCACCAGTCAACGCCGGGTGACGTCGTCGGCAGAAAACTTGGCCGCTACCATCATCCAGAGGACGCGTTGCGCCGAACCCCAATTTCCCAAGACACTCGATTGTCGCGTACTGTCGCGGCGAGCTGCTGCCCCATCCGCAGCTCAATCACCGGCTTCCACGGCACCGGGCTGAACCCCATTTCATCGTCAAGCATCGCGTAGCGCCCACTGGCAAGCACTACGCTACGCCGGTAGATGCCGGCTACGCGCCGCCCGTCGGACACCGGACGAGGCTCCAGCCCGGTTTCGGCGGCAATGTCCTGTGCGACCTTCGCCAGCTCATACCCTAATCCTAATGACAGCCCGACGGGCCGCAAACTGCGGCAACCGGCTCGGAAGGTTTGCCCCTCGCCCCCCGAGCAGAGGGTCGCCGCCCCGGAGGACAGCGCCCGATACCTATCTACTGATTCTGGACGGACCAAACGTCACGCAGCGGTCCAATCGAGTACCACCTTCCCGCTATTTCCGGACAACATCGTGTCGAATGCTTTCTGATAGTCGGCGACAGGAAAGTGATGCGTGAGGATTGGGGAAAGATCGAGACCGCTCTGAAGCATCGCCACCATCTTGTACCAGGTCTCGAACATCTCCCTTCCGTAAATGCCCTTCAGTTCGAGGCCCTTGAAGATCACCTGATTCCAATCAATCGCCGTCTTTGCCGGAGGAATACCGAGAAGCGCAACCTTACCACCATGATTCATTGCTTCCAGCATTGCGGTAAACGCGCTGGGCACGCCCGACATTTCAAGACCTACATCGAATCCCTCGGTCATCCCCTGATCGATCATGACGCTGTGAAGATCCTCCGTCGAAACGTTGACTGCGCGGGTTGCCCCCATCTGCGTCGCGAGGTCAAGGCGATAGTCGTTGACGTCCGTGACGACCACGTTTCGAGCCCCGACATGTCGCGCGATGGCCACCGCCATCACCCCGATTGGGCCCGCTCCGGTAATGAGAACGTCCTCGCCAACAAGGTTGAACGAGAGCGCAGTATGGGTAGCGTTACCGAATGGGTCAAAGATGGCGGCCAGATCGTCCGAAATGTCTTCCGGAATCGTGAACGCATTGAAAGCGGGAATGCACAGGTATTCCGCGAACGCACCTTCGCGATTCACGCCAACTCCCGTGGTGTTTCGGCAGAGATGGCGACGCCCCGCCCTGCAGTTGCGGCAAAAGCCGCAGGTAATGTGGCCTTCGCCCGACACTCGGTCGCCGAGCGCAAAGCCTTTCACTTCCCGGCCCATCTCAACGATCTCACCAACATATTCATGCCCCACATGCATCGGCACAGGAATCGTCTTCTGGGCCCAGTCGTCCCATTTCCAAATGTGGATGTCGGTGCCGCAAATGGCAGTCTTGCGAATGCGGATCAACACGTCGTTCGGCCCCACCTGCGGTCGCTCGACCTCCGTCAGAGTGAGACCTGGCCCGCGCTCAAGCTTAGCTAATGCTTTCATTGCTGTGTTTCCTGTCGGTCAAGGTATCGCAGTTGCACGAAGCCAACGGCTTTACTGAATCACTCCAAGCGAACGGCCGACACGCGCGAACGCATCGACCGCGCGATCAATCTGTTCGAACGTATGGGCGGCGCTCATCTGTGTCCGGATCCGCGCCCTGCCCTTCGGCACGACCGGGTAGGAAAAGCCAATTACGTAGACACCTTCCTTCAGCAGTGCCTCCGACATATTCAACGCCAATTGAGCGTCACCCAGCATGACCGGGATGATCGGGTGCTCGCCCGGAACGAGGTCAAAGCCCAGCGCGCTCATCGACTTGCGGAAATGCGCACCATTTTCTCGAACGCATTGGCGCAGCGCGACTCCTTCATTGCCGGCGAGTAGTTCGAGGACCCTCAGGGACGCCGAGGCAATGCTTGGTGTGAGCGTGTTCGAAAAAAGATAAGGACGGCTTCGTTGCCGGAGCATGTCAACGATCTCCTTGCTCGCAGCAACGTATCCGCCCGATGCGCCGCCCAGTGCTTTGCCGAGGGTCCCGGTGATGATGTCAACGCGCCCGAGAACGCCACAGTGTTCGTGGGTTCCTCGGCCGTTCGTACCGACAAATCCGACCGCGTGCGAGTCGTCCACCATAACGAGCGCGCCATATCGATCGGCGAGGTCACAGATACCCTGAAGGTCAGCAATAATTCCGTCCATCGAAAACACGCCATCCGTCGCGATCAGCTTGAATCGAGCGCCGGCAGCGTCCGCTTCTTTCAGACGAGTTTCGAGATCGGCAAGATCATTGTTTTTGTAGCGGAACCGCTTGGCCTTGCAGAGACGTACGCCGTCGATGATGCTGGCGTGGTTGAGTTCGTCGCTGATGATCGCGTCTTCCTCACCGAGCAACGTCTCGAAAAGGCCGCCATTCGCATCGAAGCAACTGCCGTACAGGATTGCATCTTCTGTGCCCAGGAATTCGGCCAGCTTTTCCTCAAGCGCCTTGTGAACGCTTTGCGTACCGCAGATGAAACGAACGGATGCCATGCCGAAGCCATCTGCATCCAGGCCAGCCTTCGCTGCTTCGATCAGTCGCGCGTCGTTGGCCAGTCCCAGATAGTTATTGGCGCAGAAGTTTAGCACTTCCTGACCGCTTTCCAGTTTGATGCCGGACGCCTGAGGACTCCAGATGACGCGCTCAGTCTTATAAAAACCTGCAACACGCATCTCTTCAAGCGTCGCGCGCAGATGTGAACGGAACTGATTCTTCATGCATTCTCCCAGATATGCCGGGGTTAGGAAGTAACTGTCGAACTCTGGCTTCTTTGCCTGTAGCCCTTCGGTGCTACTTATAAAAACGTTGATATACCAAAGCATTCGATATATCCAATAATTTAATCAGCAATTAGCGACGTTGACCGCGAGTCCCCCCTGAGAGGTTTCCTTGTATTTGGACAGCATGTCGAGACCGGTTTGCCGCATAGTCTCGATTGCCTCGTCCAGCGACACCCTGTGCGTGCCGTCGCCTCTTAGCGCCAATGACGCTGCGACAATTGCCTTGTTGGCGCCGAACGCGTTACGTTCTATACATGGAATTTGCACCAACCCTCCGACCGGATCGCACGTCATGCCCAGATGATGTTCGAGAGCGATCTCCGCAGCGTTTTCGATCTGATAGGGCGAAGCGCCAAGCACTGCGGCTAGACCAGCAGCTGCCATTGCTGCCGCCGAACCGACTTCACCTTGGCATCCAACCTCAGCACCCGATATCGACGCATTCATCTTGACCAACCCGCCGATGGCAGCAGACGTAAGCAGGAAGTCACGCGCACCTTCCTCCGAATAGTTATTGCAAAAATCGCGGTAGTACCGAAGGACAGCCGGCACGATCCCGGCCGCGCCGTTGGTTGGTGCAGTGACGACGCGGCCGCCCGAGGCGTTTTCCTCGTTCACTGCGATAGCGTATGCAGAAACCGAATCCATAATCTCGTGCGGATACTTGTATTTCTCCACATGGCTAATCTGGATCTTTTCGTAAAGTGCCTTGGCCCTACGCTGCACATTCAAATTACCTGGCAAACGGCCCTCAGTACGCAGGCCGCGATCAATACAGTCAAACATTGCATTGCGGACCATGTCCAGACCGGCCCTAACCTCATCGTGGCTTCGAAGACCCTCTTCATTTACACGCTGAATTTCGGAAATGCGCATTCCGGTGCGATTGCACAGCTCGAGCAATTGAACACCATTTCTGAAGACATGCTTCGCGGGCTCCTGCGGAGGCGCTGACGCGCTTTCCCCCTCGATTGTGACGAATCCACCTCCGATGGAATACGCAATTCTTTCCAGCAGGAGATCCCCTGCCGCGGAGAATGCCCTGAACCGCATCCCGTTGGTATGCCCGCTAAGCAGCGTCTCGTAATCAAATTTCAAATCCTGCACAGGATCAAAGCCGACGGGGCGCTCGCCGCGCACGATGAAACTTTTGAACTCTTTAAGCTGCCTGACGAGTTCAACAACCTTGTCTGGATCGACGCCGACCGGTGTTTCGCCGAGCAGTCCCAGACAGATGGCAGAATCCGTTCCGTGCCCGAAGCCGGTCCAGGCGAGTGACCCGAACAGCTCAACGGATATCCGCGAAGTGTCCGGACTGAGTTCATCGCGGAAGCTCTTCGCTGCGACCATCGGCCCAACCGTATGCGACGATGACGGGCCGATGCCAATCTTGAACAGATCGAATGTGCTAATCATGTCGATGTGAATGACAGGTTAGGGTGGGTTGTAGACTGCGGCCGAATTTTGCCGGCGACGCCCGAAGCGTTCCTGCTACCGGTCATCCCCTGGCTGGCGCGACCGCTCAAACGCTTCACGCGAGTTGGTCAGTCGAACACAAAGGCGGTTCGTATCTTTGCGTATCTTCGGCTTGTGCAACGTGATGGAGACCGCTTCCATCTCTGCGTAGGAGACGAACGACCACGCGGCAATCTCAGCGGCCAACGACTCAAGTAGACGAATGTGTGGGCGACCTGCGAGATAGTTGATGAGCCGCGTGCAATATGCGTCGTAGTCAATATAGCGATCGCTCGAAGGGAATCCTGATGAGTAGGTAAATACCCCGTCAAAAACGACCGGCTGCGGCGCGCTCTCTTCATGGGGATGCAGTCCTACTCGCACAAAGATGCGCAATCCTTCCACAATGATCTGGCAAGCAACTCCACGGGCCTCGTTCGACGTAAGAGTTACGTTCGCGGGTAGATCATCCATGTTCATCCTCGAGCCCACTGTTATCGGAAAACGATGGTCCGCGTTCCGCTCAGGAACACGCGACGCTCGATATGAAGCCGCACCGCCTTCGCCAGAGCTAGAGATTCCAGATCACGACCGGCCGCCGCAAGGTCCTCTGCGCGAAACTGGTGATCCACGCGCTCGATCGCCTGCTCGATGATAGGACCTTCGTCGAGATCGGAGGTCACATAGTGCGCAGTTGCACCGATGAACTTGACGCCACGATCGTAGGCCTGACGATACGGCTTGGCACCCTTGAAGCTGGGCAGCAGTGAATGGTGGATATTGATCGCCCTTCCAGCCAATTTCCTGCACAGATCGTCGGACAGTACTTGCATGTATCGTGCGAGGATAACCAGTTCGCTTCTTGTTTCTTCGACAAGCCCAAGCAATTCGGCTTCCTGTGCCGGCTTTCTCTCAGGGGTCACCGGTAGAACGTGATACGGGATGCCATGATGTTCCACCTGAGCGCGAAGCGTCTCATGGTTCGATACAACGGCGCTGATATCCATACCGAGATCGCCCGTGCGCACGCGATAAAGAAGGTCTTCGAGACAATGGTCCGCCTTGCTGACCATAACCAGTACGCGGGGTCTATAAGCTCGCGCTTGAATGTGCCACTGCATGCCAAACCGCGCCGCCGTCCGCGGGAAGTCCTTGCGAAGGATTGCCAGCGTTTCAGGGGCATTTTCACAAGCTCTGAATACGACGCGCGAATAGTAGTGATTCGCCTCTTCGTCGTCGTACTGGGCGAGCTCGGTGATGTCACAATTGTGTTCTGCAAGAAAGGTTCCGACTGCGCCCACGATGCCACGTGCGCCCCGACTGGTTACCGTCAGCACATAGTAGTCTGCGTCAATCGTGCGATGAACGTCAGGTTCAACCGTGGCCCCTTCAACTTCTCTTATTGCGTCAGCGAGCGACATTCCTGCTCCTACATATGCATTCAAGGAACGCACGGACTTGCGCATTCCCGATAAATCAACCTTCTCAGTCAGTCCCTGTCCTCGTAAATCGGAAAACGGGCACACAAATCGCGAACTTGGTCGCGAACCGAGTTCGCAACGGTTGCGGCTTCGATATCGCCGGCCGACGTGGACCTAAGTACCTGAACGATGAGATCTGCGACAGTCTCGAACTCCTTAACACCAAAACCACGGGTCGTTCCTGCCGCAGTGCCCAGACGGATTCCGGACGTGATTGCCGGACGTGCCGGGTCAAAGGGAATCCCGTTTTTGTTGCAGGTCAGACCAGCTTTCTCCAGCGCGATTTCTGCATCCTTGCCGGTTACTCCAAGCGGACGCAGATCGACTAGAACGATGTGGCTGTCCGTACCACCGGAGACAATCGTTGCGCCGTGATGCGACAGTCGAGCGGCAAGCGCACGTGCATTGACCAGAACCGACTCGGCATAGCTGCGGAACGACGGCTCGAGTGCTTCGCCGAAGGCCACAGCCTTTCCAGCAATCACGTGCATCAGCGGCCCGCCTTGAAGACCGGGAAAGACCGCGGAATTAATCCTCTTGGCCAAAGCTTCGTCATTCGTGAGAATGAGGCCCCCGCGCGGACCGCGAAGGGTCTTATGAGTCGTGGACGTAACGACGTGTGCGTGTTGCATCGGCGATGGATACACCCCTGCAACGATAAGACCTGCATAATGCGCCGCGTCCACGAGCAGGTAGGCACCCACGTCGTCGGCAATAGCGCGGAAGCGGGCAAAGTCGATCTGACGCGGATAGCTTGACCCGCCAGCGATAATCATCTTCGGGCGATGCTCCTTTGCCAGACGCGCCACTTCATCGTAGTCGATATGCGCCGTGTCCTGACGAACGCCGTAACCGATCGCGTTCAGCCATTTACCAGACAGCGTCGGCGGCGCCCCGTGCGTGAGATGCCCACCCGCCGACAAAGCCATGCCGAGAATCGTATCGCCCGGTTGAAGGAGGGCAAACATAACAGCGCTGTTTGCTTGCGCGCCCGAATGTGCTTGCACGTTCGCAAACTCGCAGCCGAACAGCTTCTTCGCGCGATCGATCGCAAGTTGCTCGACCACATCGACGTGCTCGCAACCACCGTAGTAGCGACGTCCGGGATAGCCTTCGGCGTATTTGTTCGTGAGCACGGAACCCTGAGCGGCCAGGACCGCCTGGGAAACAATGTTCTCCGATGCGATAAGTTCGATCTGATGTTGCTGACGATCGAGTTCGTCGCCGATTGCGCTGAACACCTCCCGATCAACGAAGTCTTCCGGCGTGAACTGAATCGGAGAAAACTCGACAATAGATTTCATGATAAGTTGTCCTAATTAGTATCAATCGTTGTTTGTAGACTGGCGTGGAGACGCATAGCAGGTACGACCCAAATACACCGACCCGAGGCGAAACCGCTGGCCCGCAGTCCTTCTCCACCAGCCCACGCCCTGCCCGTCAGATCTTCTTAGTCCGCGAGCTATCAGCGATAAGACTCACGACGCCTTGTATGACGAAATTCTGCTTTCCCGCGTCGCGGCATGTTGGAGCCAATCGGAAAAGTAGGAAGCCCGGCTACGCTCGACGCCTAGCAACCATCCGTCGTCGTTGCTTCTCAAGAGTACGACTGGGATACCAGCAAGCAGCGTTCGCTTGCAACACCCCTCGGGTAGCCCTTTTGTATCGAGAGAGACGAAGCCGCCCGCCGTCAGAACGTCCAGCGATTTCGGCCCATTCAGTTCGAACCACGAGAGATAGTCGGAAAACACGGCGGCGTTCACCCGCTTGTCGGGAAATGAGCCATTCACGCGTTCGATCAACTGGAACTCATCATCGGGCCTGCAGAGAACGAGCCACGACCGCGGCGTCAGCCACAGGCCAGTGGTGCCTCGATTGCTGGCCGTCGTCATCCCCGGTCCTGCCGGTAGACTGAACTCAAGAATCTCTGCCAGACGGGTCGTAACGCCCGCGACGTCGACTGCGCAGTTGATGATGACGGAGCCGATGTCCGAACGCTCTGACAGCGTCGCGCATTGCGCGCCGAAGCTAGCGATAGGCGCAGCTGTGCCGAACGAAACGCCGAGTGCAGAGATGGATTTGAGCGTCATGCTTGCAACCTGTCATTGCTGGGATCATAGAAGGTCGGGTTACAGATCTTGCAGGTAATGACCTTGCCGTCGCTGTACACCTGGACCGTATCGCCATCGCGGCTATGGCCTTTTTCGATCAGTGCCAAACCGATCGACCGCCCGACTGATGGGCTGTAGCACGCGGACGTGACATAGCCGATCGTCGGGCACGGAACCATGCTGTGCCCGTCACCCAGCACCCGTCCGCCCACGCTCAGACTGCCGGTCAACGCGGTGAGGCCGACCAGTTGCTCCTTCTCCTCGCTCACTGCGAAGGAGAGTTTCAGGGAACGCCGGCCGATGAAATCGCCCTTTCGCTTGGAGATCAGCGAACCCATTCCAATATCGAGCGGCGTGGTACGTCCGTTCGTTTCGGAACCGAGGTGGATATACCCCTTTTCCAACCGCAAGCGAAGCCATGCTTCCATACCGACCGGTCGGACCTTTAAGGCATCGCCCTTCTCGATGATCGCTCGCATCAGTGCGGACGCAAACCGAGACTGCACCGAAATCTCGTACTGCAGTTCACCCGTGTAACTGATCCGCGCGACGCGTGCGGGAACACCACAGATCTGACCTTCCCGGAAATCCATGTGTGGAAAAGCCTCATGCGCGATGTCAAAGCTCGGATCCAGTCGCGCCAGCAGATCCCGCGCTTTCGGACCAGCAATCGCAATGGATGCCCAGTTGGACGTCACGGCCGAGATCGCCACCCGCATATGCGGCCATTCCGTCTGGCGCCAACGTTCGAACCATGCTGCCACTGCTTCAGCGTTGCCCGACGATGGTCCTGCCAGAAAGTGATTTTCGCCGATACATGTCACGACACCGTCGTCGAAGATGACACCATCTTCACGCAGCATCACCGAATAACGGATGCGGCCCGGCTTGAGCGTCGCCATATTCGAAACGTAGAATTTGGCGAGAAACTCGGCTGCATCAGGACCGGTCACCTCGATCTTGCCCAGCGACGAGCCGTCGAACATGCCCACGTGATTGCGTACAGCTGACATCTCCGCCGCGACAGCGTTTTCACGATCGCTGCCGTTCGACTGATACCAGTCGGGACGCTCCCATCCGAAATCCTCCATCACGCCACCGATCTCACGATGTACATCGTCTCCCGGCAGGTAACGCCGTGGCTGATGGCGGTCGCCCAACCGACCGTTTGCGATAGTACCCATGCGTACTGCCGTATAAGGCGGTCGGAACGTGGTGGTCCCAACGGCCTCCATCTCGCGACCAGTCGCCTTCGCCATGACTGCGAGGCCGTTGATGTTGGAGGTTCGGCCCTGATCGGTACCCATCCCAAGCGTCGTATACCGCTTCAGATGCTCAACGGACACATAATTTTCCCGCGCCGCGAGTTCGACATCGGAAACCTTGACATCGTTTTGCAGATCCACCCACATCTTGCCTGGCGAGCCGCAGGACGGCTTCCAGATCGGATCGACCGATCCATAGCTCCGCGCGACCGCCGAGGGTCCCGCAACACTTACGGTCCGGTCGTGCCCCTTCGCAATCTCAACGGCCGCGCTCCACGCGTCGGCCATGGACTCGATCAGGTCTGCCGTTCCTGCCGCTCCGCCTACTATCTTCCACCCCAACGGAGCGCTAGAGCAAATAAACGTGCTGCTGTTCGCGTCATAGGTCGGCTTCGCGCCTCTATGCGCCGCTAGATGGATAAGGGGCGTCCATCCTCCGGACACCGCGAGTCCATCACACTGGATTTTCTTGCGGCTGCCATCGCGGCCGCGAACCGTAACGCTCACAAGTCGACGGTAGCCACCTGACTTCTCGATTTCGCTCTCAAAGAAGCAAGGAATGTTGAGCGCCTGAGCTTCCTTCGCATGCACCGCTTTGTGCCTGCTACGGGTGTCGATGATCGCTGCCACCCGGGCACCTGCGCGATGAGCATCAATGGCAGTCAGGTAGGCGCCGTCGTTGTTTGTGTAGACAGCAAGCTTCTTCGCTGGACAGACCCCGAACTCGCCAATCAGTCGGCGTACGGCCGAAGCCAGCATGATTCCGGGCCGATCATTGCCTTCGAAAAGCATCGGGCGATCAATCATACCCGTCGCCAAGATCACGTTGTTCGCCCGGACCTTCCAGTGACGCTCGGCTCGGACACCCTTTCCGTCAACGAAGGCCTGTACCAGCGTGAAGAAGTTCCCCTCATACGCACCGGTCACCGTCGTCCCTGAGAGGACGGTAAATCCGGAACGGGCCCGCATATCCTCTATTACGGACGCGGTCCATGCGCGCGCTGATTTGCCGGCAATTTGCGCCATCTCCCAAAGGCCCGATCCGCCGAGGGTTGCCTGGTCATCGACGACAAATACATCCAGACCGCTTTCCAGGAGCGCGCTGGCCGCGGTCAGCCCGACAGGGCCAGCACCGATGACGAGGACGTCACATGACGCGTGTCTGTACTGGACATCATGGCGGTCAACCGATTCGTCAGGACGACCAAATCCGGTCGCGCGGCGCACAAATGGTTCAAAGTGCTTCCAGTCCGGCCATTTGAACGTCTTGTAGTAGAAGCCGGCGGCGAGAACCTTCGAAGCAAGCTGCGCGACAGCACCAATGTCGAAGTTCGGCGACGGCCAACCACTCACCGTCTCGGCTTGCATCCCTTCGGCAAGACGAATCTGACCTGCGCGCAATGCTGGATAGTAAGCGTAGCCGTCGCGAACAGCGAGCATCGAGTTCGGATCTTCCAGCCCAACGCCATAGAACCCGCGAGGACGGTGATATTTAAAACTGCGCGCGATTACGTTGACGCCATTTGCCAACAGGGCAGACGCCAGCGTATCGCCCGGATGGCCATACATGGTCGCCCCATTGAACGTGAAGCTGATACGCTTCGTGCGATCAATGAGGCCGCCATCTGCCAGGCGGTGGCTTTGCGATACTGTACTCATCGTGCAACCTCTTCCGGGACTGCAGCGTTTTCAAAGCGAGTCACGTTTCCAATCTGATGGGTCACCGTGTCACGCTCTGCCTTGAACCACTGGCCACAACCCGCTGCGCAGCACCATTGCTCAACAATTTCGCCCTTAGGGTTGTCGCGCATGAACAGATAGTCCGTCCATTGGTCGTTCGTTACCGCTTCCGGATCCAGAGGGCGAGTAACATCCGCCTCGCCACCATATGTAAGCTCTTCTTCTGAGCGAAGCTCATTGCAATGAGGACATCGAATTACGATCATGATTTCTACCGTCAGTGTGCGATACCAGCAGCAGCGCCCTCGTCGATGAGGCGGTTGCTGCGGAAGCGATCCAGACCAAACTTTTCTGCAAGAGGATGCGTTCGGCCAGTACTAAGCGAATGTGCGAGGAGAGTCCCACCCGCCGGAATCGCCTTGAAGCCGCCAGTGCCCCAGCCGCAATTGATAAACATGTTGTCGATCGGCGTTGCACCGATGATCGGGGAGCTGTCCGGGACGATGTCAACGATGCCAGCCCAATGTCTCATCAGGCGTAACTGCCCGTAAATCGGGAACATTTCCACCGCCGCTGTGACTACTTTCTCGATTGTCGGAAAGTTTCCACGCTGTGCGTACGAATGGTATAGATCAAGCACGCCACCCATTACCAGTTCGCCTTTTTGCGTCTGGTTGATGTAAACACCCGTACCGGGCGAGATCACGACGTGGTCGAGCAACGGCTTGATCGGCTCGGACACCATCGCCTGCAGGGGGCGGCTAGTAACAGGCAGTCGAAATCCGGCAAGCGAAGCAATCACGCTCGAATGGCCTGCGACTGCTACACCCACGCGATCGCATGCGATAAGTCCTTGGGTGGTGACAATTTCAGTGACCTTGTTGCCGGCCTTGACGAACTCCTTGACCTCGCAGTTCTGAATGATGTCAACGCCGAGCCTGCTCGCCCCGCGCGCATAACCCCAAGCTACGGCATCGTGGCGAATCGTCCCACCACGCCGCTGAATGAACGCGCCCATAACGGGATACCGCGCGCTGCCGTCAACGTTCAGGTGAGGCATCATTTCCTTAACGGTCGCGCGATCGATGATCTCGCCATCGATGCCATTGCAGCGTAACCAGTTAGCCTTATGCTGGGCAGATTCCATCTGATGGTGGTTGTGGATCAACGTGAGCCATCCACGCTGCGAGAGCATGATATTGAAGTTGAAGTCCTTCGACAGTCCCTCGTACAGTCGGAGCGCGAGGTCATAGATAGCCGCGCTCTCGGGAAACATATAATCGGAGCGGACGTTCGTCGTATTGCGACCGGTGTTTCCGCCGCCGATCCAACCTTTTTCCAGAACAGCTACATTCGTTATGCCATGCTCTTTGGCGAGGTAATAGGCCGTGGCGAGGCCATGGCCACCGCCGCCAATGATCACGACGTCATAGTGCCGCTTCGGGGCGGGCGAGCGCCAGGCTGCCGGCCATTTCTTATTGCCCGAAAGGGCGCCGGCGACGAGGCTCGATAGAGAGTAGTTGGTCCAACCCATTTGGAGTTTCCCATCAGATCCGAGACGCACCTGGCGCACAATACGCGATCTGAAAATCAGTTAAACAACGGGAAAGCACTGCGCTCACCTGAACGCCTCAACGAGGGCGCAAGCTCCCTGCCGCCCTACTGTTAAGGCGGTGACGGTACTTCCACTTTGGTATGTCTGCTATGTCTGACTACACTCCGAATGAGACTGAATTCGTTCGATGCGATGCTCGAGTTGAACTCGCGATACTCCGCGGCACTTCAGCAAATTCGCCTTGAGCTGCACGGTTTTGTCTTCACCAATTCCGACGAGTACGAGCCGGTGCCGGAAGCAGTCGCCTTCTCGCAAAACCTGGTATTTTCTCAGCGAGTCACCGTTACCATCCAAAGATGCGGCGACAGCGGCCAGGACTGCGACGTCGACCTCGGTCACGATGTAAAGCGTATGAACAATACGCGACCCGGGATACAGGGCTTCGATTGAATCGACGCTGAATCCACAGCTTTGAATTTGCGCGTTCATGACGGCGTCCAGCACGACGTTTCCCGATAAATCAAACAACCCTTCGGTTAGTTTCGAAATTCTTCTTTGCACGCTCGACGGCCTCCCAGTCGAGCTCGAAACCGAGACCGGGCCCATCTAGCACAGGCAGCCCTCCGTTCCGAGGTGTGAGATCCGGCTTGGTCACGATGTCCCACTCGAGAAATCGGGTCATGTGCTGGTTCGCGTCGTCCAAGTTCGGTATGGTTGCGGCAATCTGATTCGATGCAGCAGTCGTGATACCAGTCTCGTACAGGCCATGGATACAGATATTCACGCCGGCCGCCTCCGCGATGTGAGCAACCTTCGATAGCCGGGTGAGGCCGCCCGTCTCATGCAGACCGACCACAATCAGATCGGCCGCCTGTTGTCGGCAGACGTCGAAAGTCTCGAACGGGGTAAAAACAGACTGATCGGCCGAAATCGGTATCGGGCTCGTGCGGCGCATCTGCGCGAGAGCAGACACACTTTCGCAATGAGTCGGCTGCTCAATCACCTCGACGTCCAGCGGGAGTAGCTGTCGGGTCATCCTGCCGAACTGGATCGGGGTCCAATGTTCGTTCGGATCGACACGCATGCGCAGGTCCGGCCCGATCGCCTCGCGAACGGCTCGCGCGGTCTCGAGATCCAGATTGTCGCTGCGCCCGACTTTGAAGTAGATAACTTCGAAACCTTTTTCGGCTAAATTTGAAGCGTCTGCAGCAACTTCCGCAGCCGTCTCTCCTTGGGCAAACCCGAAGTAGCGGATCTCATCTCGAACAGCACCACCGAACAGAGCATGCACTGGTTGACCGACGGCTTTCCCCATCACGTCCCACAGGGCCATTTCAAGACCACTGAACACCTGCCCGGAAAAGCGCGGGGAGCTGCAGGTACCAAGCCCCTGGAAAAGCCGTTGGTACCCTTCCGCCATCAATCGTGTGTTCTCGAAGGGGCTACGACCGATACAGTTTCTTGCAGCTTCCTGGAGATATGCGGCGATTGACGCAGCTGAAGGGGAGCCAATCGACTCGCCATAACCAACGAGGCCATTGTCCGTGTGAACTTCGACGAGCACGACTTCAGCACCGTGAATCACCCCTTGGGCCCAATAGTAGGGACGGGTGTACGGGACGAGCAACGGTGTCGTCTTGACGTCAGTAATTCTCACAGCAGCCTCCAAATCAGTGCGCGAGTGATTCCCACAGCGTAGTCCATCAGACAAAGCCAAATACCAACGTCGCCCGCGTATTGCCCGCCAGCCATCTCATCGTCAATGCCGCTAGATCCGCTGTGGCTGTGACTCGCGCCCCACTACCGATGTTCATCGGCTTCACCAACCGGCCCCGCTCGCTCCCGCGCACATTTAACTGGCCGCGCAGCGGCTGCGCAGGAGCGCGCCGAAAACCTAGGACAAACCTACTGTTGTCGACGCCGCAGGTGTCGCTTGAACGGTGAATCCGTTGGTATGTATCCTATCTAGCCGCATTTAGGCTAGTATTGAACGAATCGGACCAACCTTTGAACGCTCTGGACTGATCCGCGTTTTCACCTAGGCAATTCAACCCGCGATATGACACTATTTCTATGGACGAGTGCGCGTCTCCCGTCGAAAACTGTCGACCTGATTCCCGAAACTCGCGGTGAACCCTCCGAGAGTCGCCATTTATTACACTGATGAAAGCTCATGAACGCCGCTGATTTTGAGGCACTGGCGCCCCATCCCCCACTACTGCACGGAATCGAGCCGACAATCCGGGTTGGGTTTATTCTTTCACCGCAATTCACCCTGCTGCCGTTCGCGGCATTCATCGACAGCCTTCGGCATGCTGCAGATGAAAGCGACTACAGTCGGCAGATTTACTGCACTTGGAAAATATTGGCTGAGCGCCTCGACGAACCGATCCGGGCAAGCTGCGGCTCTTTGATTCTCCCTGAACAGGAGCTCAAGGAATTTGGTGACCTGAATTTCATCGTCGTCGTGGGCGGCCTGCTGCCTGCGTGCTTGAACCTTAGTGAGGCCCATCGAAGCTTCATCCGCCACGCGTACGACTCGGGAATCACTGTCGTCGGACTTTGTACGGGCAGCTTTATCCTCGCTGACCTTGGACTTCTTGATGGCCGTAGATGCGCGGTTCACCATGAACACCAGGCAGCGTTCCGTAAATTGTTTCCAAAGGTCGAGGTTGTTTCGGATGAGATGTATATCAGCGACCGAGGTGTCCTGACATGCCTCGGTGGCACCTCTGCACTAGATCTCGCATTCCATCTCATTGACTCGCATTGCGGCAAGGCGCGAGCAGTGAAAGGCCTGACCTCCCTCCTTATCGAGAGGCAGCGCTCGGCGTCCCGTTTCCCACATCGCGCGTACGGACACCTCGCCGTATGCGGAAGCAGAAAGGTCGAAACCGCAATAGAGATTATGGAGCGGCACATAGCGACGCCCTATCCAATCGGCGTATTGGCCGACAAGGTAGGTTGCAGTGAGCGTGAATTGTGCCGGTTATTTGCCAAATACGGGAATGAAAGCCCCGCAGAAACCTGGCGCAATATCCGTCTTGCACAAGGGCACTGGCTTCTGCTGAATTCGGATCGAGGGATTGCTCAGATCGCAAGCGAATGCGGCTTTTCAGATGCAGCTCACTTTAGCCGCTGGTTCAAAGCCACGTATAAGGAAACACCCGACGCGTTCAGACGCCGAAGACGCATAATGATGAACGCCTAGCTGCGACGGCGGACGGAAAAGAGGCCATTGAAAGGTGCCGCGTCTGTATGACCGAGGCGTCAAAGAATCTCGTAAACATTCGACTGCCGAATCGCCGGTGGATTGTCTTGTTGCGCGGCACTCGGGCCGCGTTCGTCGTAGCAATGTACTGGCGCTTGTGCCAAGCGCGGATGCCGTGCTGCGCCATAAGTTTATAGATCGGCGCCTTGGCTACCCGGTCTGCTTTAGGCGCGACCGAATACGACTCATTCGACCACGCGGTCTACGACTTCACACACGGAGGAGCGCTGACTGATTGGACTCAATGGCGAATCGCGTGTTTGCCTCAGATCCCTCCGACCACAACATACGTCGGCTCACATCCAATCGAACTTAAGAAACGCCCCCAACCATCGCGTGCCAGGGCAATGGTCGACGTGTTCACAAGCGGATGAAAGAGCAGCCGCGACACATCGCACAGACTCTCGTCGATCACGAGCTCCACCGATCCTTCCTTGTCGTTGATTAGCGCGAGCGGCGACAATGCACGGGGCACGACGCCCAAACGGTCGAGCAGTAGATCGGCTGAGCACAGAGAAAGCCGTCCACACCCCAGCCCGCGCCCCAACGATGCGGCATCGACCTGGCGATCCGCTTGCGCGACGACCAACAGCAATCGCCGCTTCTTCTTGTCCTGCATCAGGAGGTTCTTGCAGCGTACACCCTCGACGCTGAGCCCAAGTCGAGCGGATTCCAACATCGACGTCACGACGGCATGATGTGTTTCCTCGTAAGCAATCGCGTGCTCATCCAGATGAGCCAGCACTTCTTGCCTGCCTGCAAGCCAACGTTCCTTTCTATAGGACATGGCTAAGAAACTCCCGCGTGCGCGGATCCCGCGGGGTATCGAAAAATTCCTTCGGTGATCCGGACTCCACGATCAGCCCTTTGTCCGTGAAAAACACCTGATGCGCAACCTCACGCGCAAAGCGCATCTCGTGCGTCACCAAGATGCTGGTCATGCCTTCCGACACGAGATCTCTGATGGTAGTCAACACCTCCTTCACTGTCTCCGGGTCGAGTGCCGCAGTGACTTCGTCGAATAGCATGACACCGGGACGCATCGCCAAAGAGCGCGCAATGGCCACGCGCTGCTGCTGCCCTCCCGACAATTGCCCCGGGAAAGATTTCTCCTTGCCCGACAATCGAACCTTGGCAAGCAGTTCAACTGCACGCACCTCGACCTCCTCTTTGGGCTGACGCAAAACGTTGATCGGCGCAAGCATCACGTTTTCCAGCACCGTCATATGGGGGAAAAGATTGTATTGCTGAAACACCATTGAGACATCCTTGCGCAATGCGATGCGATCCTTGTCGCTGCGCAGCGTATGCACCGCATGACCCGCCGCATAGACCTCCCCCTCGTCGATGTCGACGAGACCATTGATACAGCGCAAGAGCGTCGATTTGCCAGATCCAGACGGACCGATCAATGCCGCCGCCGTCCCTTTCTCCACTTGTAAGGAGACACCGCGCAATACTTGGTGCGCCCCAAAAGCCTTCTTTACATCGCGCACGGATACGATCGCCTCCGCCGCTCGTGGTAAAGGCGGACGTGCGCTCGATGGCGCCAGTTCAACTCGCTGAGTGGCCGTCATATGTCCCTCCACATTCTTCCTGTATTGGTTAGCGCGCATCGGCTTATCGATAGCGACGTTCGAGCTGCTTCGTGAGCATCGCGATCGGGGCGCAGTACGCAAAGAAAAGTACGAGAATGAGGCCGTAGACGGGCATCATCAGCGCGGGATTGGCGAGCGCGGACAGCACCGAACTTGCGATGCTGACGCTATCGTCGACGCCTACGATTGAGACCAGTGGCGTCGACATCATCAAGATTGCGTATGTGTTCATCCAAGGCGCCGCCATGCGCTTGACGGCTTGCGGCAAGATGCACAGTTTGAGCGTCTGCCTGCGCGTGAGACCGAGTGCGGCCGCCGCCTCCCACTGCGCGGTAGGCAAAGACTGTATGCCACCGCGAACCACTTCGGACACGTTGCCCATTACCGGGAAGGAAAGCCCGACGATGCCCTTAACCCAAGCGGGGAATGGCACCGACAAACCCAGGACGTTGATCTGATATGGCATCAGATAAATGCAGAAGAACAAGATGACGAGCCACGGCGCGTTGCGGAAGAATTGCGTAATCCACCCGCTTGCCACCCGCACGCCTTTGTGGTGCGATATCTGCCCAATGCCCACTGCCGTGCCCAGGACGGTTCCGATCGCCATCGCGACAAAGCTGATCAGCACGTCGAATGCGAAACCTTTGAGAAGCACGGGAAGCCATGGGATCAATGTCGTCCAGTGGGCACCGTCAGCGCCGGCAGCGGTAGTCTGTGCGCTAGCCACGGCCGGGTAAGCCAGAACGAGCAAACCGGCAGCGGCAAGCAACGACGGCGAAATTGAATGACGCTTGCTCATTGTTTCCCCCAGCCAGGTACAGCGATCGACTTTTCCAACCTATTCATCAGCATCACGAACACGCCGATGACGCCCAAGTAGAAGACCAGCAAGACGATCATCATCTCGAGTGTGTTCAGGTCTTGAGCCCAGATCTGCGAGGACACATACAGCAGTTCCGGTACGGCGATCGCGTAGGCGTTGGTCGTCGTCTTGATTAGGTTGATCAAGTTATTGCTCAGCGCCGGCAAACTGATGCGTAGCGCGAGCGGCATCACGACTTTTCGAAACGTTTGCAGATGGCTCATTCCGAGTGAGGATGCGGCCTCCAACATCGAATGCGGCACCGCCTCGATTCCGGAGCGAAAGATTTCGACGTTGAATGCTCCGGCAAACAGGATCAGCGAGACAACAGCCCACCCGATATTCCCGAGCAGCGGCGTGGGAGCGCCGGCCAGATGAGTCAGAAAGGGACTCAGTGCGAAGTAAAAGAAGTACAGCTGCACGAGCGGCGGCGTGTTCCGGAATATCCACACGTAGGCGTCCGCGCACAGGCGCAGCCCTCGTGAATGCGAGCGCTGGAAAAACGCACCGACCGCGCCCAACACGACGCTCCCCGCGATCGATGCGGCCGAAAGCACGAACGTCATCGCGATGCCGCGCACGAACGTGTGCCATTCGAACGCGTCGTAGAACACCGAGAAGTTGACGCCGTAGTGCGCGTTCAACCACTGAAAGAATCCAGCGGCATTGATCATCTATTTGCTCCTCTCAAAGGCATCGCCCGATGGCTTGCACCATCTCCATCGCAGCGCTGCCTCTGGTCTCCAACTCTACCTATTTTACGAAACGTCAAAACGTAGGACGCGTCGATTCCTCGATATGACGGCGAGCCTCGACCGCGCTGAGTACGCCGCTCTCCTCGAGGATCTTGATCAGCGGCTGCCCTTCATGCACGGACTGCCGTGCCAATTCGCTGACCTTCGCGTATCCGAGCGTAGGCACGAGCGCCGTGGCCACGGCCATCGATTCGAACACATGCCGCTCGTTGACTTCGACGTTTGCCTTAATGCCTTGCACGCACTTTTCTCGGAATAGACGAACACCATTCGTCAGCAACCCCAACGATTCGAATACGCGATCGGCCACGACGGGCTCGAAGTGATTGATCTCCAATTGGCCGCATTGGACGGCTTGGGCGACGCAGTTATCGTTACCGACGACCGCGAACCCCAACTGCACGATCGACATCGGCACCACGGGATTGACCTTGCCGGGCATGATCGACGAACCTGCCTGCACCGCCGGCAAAGTAAGCTCCGCGAGTCCACCGACAGGACCCGACGAGAGCAGAATCAAGTCGGAGGCGATCTTGCCGAGGGACGTGCCGCACACGCGCAGTTCAGCAGAGACGCGCGAGAACACATCGAGGTTTTGCATTGCATCGAAGGCATCGTCCGGCGCACAGTAGGCAATGCCTGTCAGAGAAACCAGGTGCGCGAATACCGCTCGCCGGTAGCCGGCCGGTGCGCCGAACCCCGTACCGATCGCAGTACCGCCGAGCGGCAATGCGAGCAGCTTTTCGCGAGCAGCCAGCAACTCATTGGCGAGTCGCTTCGTCAGCGAGGCATAGCCGCCGAAGACTTGACCCAATCGCATCGGCTGCGCATCCTGCAGACACGTTCGGCCCAGATGCAGTACGTCGCCGCACTCGATGGACTTGGATTCAAACGCCTCAGCGAGTTCCGACAACTCGGCAGCGAGCGGCACGATCAGTTCGTAGACCGCCATTTTCATCGCGGCCGGATAGACGTCGTTCGTCGATTGCGAGCGATTGACGTGATTGTTCGGATGCACGAAGTCGTAGCGACCCGGCACGCCGCCGAGCAACTGCTGCGCGCGATTGGCAATCACTTCATTGAAATTCATGTTGGTCGACGTGCCGCCCGACCCTTCGAGCAGATCCACCACGAACGAGCTGGAGTGCTGGCCATCGACGATCTCGCGGCATGCCCCGACGATCGCTTGACACTGCTCCTCCGTCAAGACACCCAGATCGCGATTCGCCAGCGCGGCGGCCCATTTGCATCGTGCGAACGCCTTGACGAACTCGGGCACATCCGCGATCGTCCGCTTCGACACGCGCAAATTCTCCACGCCGCGCACGGAATTCACGCCATACAGCTCATGGTTTGGAATGCTGACATCGCCCCAATAATCGCTTTCCGTTCGTGTCAAAGCCTCTGTGCTACCGCTCATGTTCAGTCTCCGTTTCGATGTCGATGAGTTTGGGAAGGTCGGCATGGATTTGTGCAAGCCGTTGCAATAGCGACGTCGACACGATCGAATGAGCGATCGCATAGACGTCGTCGAATAGATGGCTGTATTCGTCGCGGCGTGCGACGAGATAAAGCGAGCGGCCCGAGGTCGATGCACTCAGGAAATGCAACTTCACTTTTCTTGCGTACTCCCCGGCTTGCAACAGGCACATGGGTGTCGTAATCGCCCAGCCGATGTCGCCCGCGACCATCGACGTCAGCGTGTCGGCCGTATCGACTTCAAGGCGGCGAGCAATCCGGACATCGATACGACGCAGGTAGCGCTCGATTTGTGCCCCGATGTGCGACTGCCGATTGAAGCGGACGATCGGCAATGCCTCCCCAAGCGCCCGCAAGTCCGCAGGTGTACGTACGGCGCCCGTTTGCTCTTTGGGTGTGATCACCACGAATGGTTCGGAGAGCAGCCGCCGACGCTCGATGCCGTCAAGGTCCGCCAATGGATCCGTCGAGATGACGAGATCGAGGTCGCGCCCGACGAGCCCCTCACTGTGATAAGGCGAGAGACCCGTGCGGACGGAAAGCGTGGTGGACTCATTCAACATCGCCTTGATGAACGCAGGCCCGCATGTCCCAGCAAAGGAATCGACGAGCCCGACGCGCACGTCGGGTTTGATGCCTTTGCTCGCATCGATGACATGCGCCTTCAAACGATTCAAATCCTCCAGGAGCACCATGCCGCGATTGCGCAGCGTCAAGCCTGCAGCCGTAAGGGTCAGCGGGCGCCGCTCGCGATTGAACAGCACCACCCCGAACTGATCCTCGAGTTGTCGGATGCTTTGCGACACCGCAGACTGAGTCAGGCCGAGCCGCCTCGCGGCATTCGACATGTTTCGTTCCTCAGCGGTGGTCACGAAGATCTGAAGGGTTTGCATATCCAAGTTCTTGAAGGCGGGCACGGTGATCCCTCTCATGGGTGAACTTTAAGCGTGGCTCAGTAGACGATCAAATGATAGACGTCCACTATCAGTAACGCTAATACTATCTCTGAGTTTTGCTAATAGCGTGCCCCGATTATTTGAAAACCGACATTTGGCTGCGTAGGCTGGGATTGCTCGGACACGCATCTGGCGATCCGAGCGAGAGGTCATACATAACCGGCATCAGCCTGAATCCTGGAGGAGTCCATCGTGAAATCGCTGTTTGGAATTGCCCTGTCGCTCTGCGTGGCGGCTTTCGGCATGCAGGCGCATGCGGGTACAGATGCGTTGAGTCAGATCAAGAGCGCGGGCGTCATCAAGATCGGCGTGAACACGGACTACAAGCCGTTCGGCATGCGCGATCAGAGTGGCCAAATCGTCGGGATCGAACCTGATTTGGCGCGTGATATCGGCAAGCGGCTGGGGGTAAAAGTCGAAATGGTCCCGGTGCAGCCGGCGAACCGGATTCAGTTTCTGCAGCAAGGACGCATCGACGTCATTTTGGCGAGCCTGACATACAACCAGGAGCGGGCGAACGTGGTCGACTTCATCCAGCCTTTCTACTACGCTGGCGGTACCGGCTTCATCGCGCGTAAAGGCTCGGACGTCAAGAATTGGACCGATCTTCGCGGGAAAACGGTGTGTGGCGTGCAAGGCACCTACTACAACCGCGCCGTCAGCGAAAAGTACGGCGTGAATATCGCCGCGTTCGCCGACCTCACCCAAGCAATCAATGCGTTGATGAACAACTCATGCGTCGGTTTCGTCGAAGAC
Organism: Trinickia sp.; assembly: GCF_036503415.1. Taxonomy (GTDB): domain Bacteria; phylum Pseudomonadota; class Gammaproteobacteria; order Burkholderiales; family Burkholderiaceae; genus Trinickia. The sequence continues at coordinate 27,529 of NZ_DASXWY010000058.1, forward strand.
AGCACGGTGACTGGACAGTTGCTGAACGACGGCAAGCTGAAGGATTTCGCTGCGCCGCTGCCCCCGGACGACGTGCAGCCGTGGGGCCTGGCGGTGGCGAAGGACAACGCGGAGACGCCGCTCGCCAAGTTCTTGTCGGGCACGGTCGCCTCGTGGCACAAGAGCGGCGAGCTGATCAACTTGGAGAAGAAGTGGGGACTGCCGGCTTCCGAGTGGCTTCAGGTCCAGCATAAGAAGGCGATGTAAGGGATATCGCGATTGATCACGCACGGCTCGTCATGTGATGCGACGGATTGAATTACATTCCGTTGTTCGTCGAAACACAGTCGCTCTGTTGATGTCCATGCAGAATTGACCCATCTGAGCCAGTAGCTGGCGGGTCAGAATTCGGTGGAAATCAACAGGCGCTGCTCCCCCGCTCCCAAAATGTCGGGCGATCTTAACCATCGCCGGGTTCCTCGCGAACCTTGCGCGCACCATTAGTCGCAGTAGCCCAGCATTTTCCCGACGCCTCGAATGCGATAACATCGACCGCCGCCCGCAGCGTGCATTGTGATATTTCTCCGATCGGGTAAAGGAGGATGATGCGTCGGGGTTGCATTCCGAATAGCTTTAGTAGCCACCGAGCGTGACAGGGCCGAATGCGGAATTGCCGCCCGCGCGCGATATTGATGGAGCGTGCGGACGAGTACGCGGCGTTGACGGTGCTATTGAAGATCGAATGTTAAAAGCCGGGGGATTACCGAACTGGCATCGCTGTCAGCCGCGTGCGCATTGCATGTGGTCCGACACTCAGAACCGCACGCGCAACCCAGCGCTCGCCAGAAACTGAGCATTGGTCGCCGAGGGACCTCCGCTGCCACCAATGAATGCACCGTCGAAAATCGTTCCCGAGGCGCCGCTCACGTGCTGGTATTCCGCCATCAGATAGACGTCGGTGCGCTTTGAGAGCGAGTATGCCGTCATCAGATTGAACTGATTCCATCGCGGCTTCGCGTGGGTCGACGTGTTCGAATATCTTCCATCGGTAAGCGTATAGGATGCTGCTACCACCCACGATGGCGTAACCAGATACCGAACGTTCGCTTCATAGTTGTTGAACGTCAAATCGGTCGGCATCCCGGCGGGCATAAGCGAGGCTGTGCTCCCACGATATGCGGCAGTCGTATCGCGATACCGTGAAGCACTCCATACGAGCCCCAGTGTGACCGGTCCGATCGCATAGCTCCCTCCCATGCCCCAGACCTGGCGGGTGCTCGCGCGAAACGTCGCATCGCCCGAGGTCGAGGAGCCGTCGAGTGCGCCCGCAGACCCGTCTCCCGGGCGATCGATCCTCATGTACCCGGCACTTACCGTGAACGGTCCGTGACTGTAGCTAGCCCCGCCGCTAAATGCCCGATTGTCCGAGAAGCCGCCTGCCTTGTTGGAGAACGCATACAGTCCCCCGAACTTTAGGCCGCTGTAATCGATGCTGGCGAACTTCACAGCGTTGTCGAGCCGGGATACGTTTCCGAAGCTATCGTTATCCATCGGATGCATGAACTCCAGCCCGCCGAGAAAGCTTTGCGCGAGACTCCGTGGCGCGAGAAAATCGACCACGGAGTCGTACTGCCGCCCGAGCGTCAGGGTTCCCAAAGGACTGGACATGCCCACCCACGCCTGCCGCCCGAACAGCCGCCCACCTTGCTGAAGGCCGCCGTTCGTCCCGGAGAATCCGTTTTCGAGCTTGAATATCGCCTGAAGCCCACCGCCGAGATCTTCGGCGCCGGTCACCCCCCACCGGTCGCCGACGATGTTCGACGAGGATGCGAACACGTTGCTCTTGCCCGCGCCGCTTGCGACGCGATTATTGCTAACATAAGAAACGCCATTGTCGATCAAACCGTATAGCGTAATCGAACTCTGTGCATGCGCCACTACTCCGATTGCGCTGCAACTCACAGTCATAAGAAGCTTTTTCATATGTTGTCTCCTGTCATTTGTTGAAATATGCGTGTTGTCACGCTCGTATTTGGTATGCGTCCGAGATGAACGCGCGACTGTGGCGCGACTACCCGGAGATGCGCAAGAGCATCAACGTGAGGACCATACATGAAGGTTGTGCACCGATCTAACCGTAGGTATGGCCCGAACAAAGGCGATCCGAGCGACTACGATTTCGACAACGCACAATCCGATGTTTTGCACGTCGCCGTGTTTGAAACGGAAACTGCGAGCAATCCACCCGCAATTGCGATATTTTTCCAAAAATGAAAAACCATATCCTCGCGCAGTTTCGGGTCCTCGAATAACCAGAAAGGATGCCCTACGAATGCCATGAAGACGATGTAGATCATCAAGAAGGGCACCAGTATCCGCAATCGAATCCCGAGGACCAGCAATAGGCCGCCGACGAGATCGCTCGCTATCGATGGCGCCGCAAGAATGTTGGGGATCGGTATGCCTCGTGAAGCGAGGTAGTCGACGAAGATGCTATACGCGAACAGGTTATGAATACCTCCGAAAATAAATGGAATGGATAAAAGGACACGTGCCGCGGGCAGCGAAGGCACATCCGAACGACAAGCTGGCTTCTTACGCAATGTCTCTCTCCCGGGAGCTCGAACTGTTATGCGGCCGTCTTGGAGCGGGCCACATCCACGGCAATCCCCAAATTATTTGTGGGCATTTTTCGAATCGGAAGGTTTTGCGTACAGGGTGCCGCTCGGACCGTATCCAGTGATCGCAACGAGGGCGGGTTCACCTCGCGTTTCACCGAAATGATTGACGTGAGCCGGTTCGGTATAGATGCCTCCAGCCGAAAGTGCCTTGAGCTTGCTTTCTTCGTAGGTATCGCCAAACCCTATATAGAAGGTACCGGACAAAACTGTCACAAAGCGCGAGTCGGGATGAGAAAGCGGCATGATGCGTTTATGCGGAGCCAGACGCAGCAAAACGGTATAGAGCCCAGGTCTGCTCGAATCGCCATAAAGCATTTCCGCGCTTTGACCTTTCACCTGGGACACGCCCACAGTTTTCGACGCACTCTGTGTGACGGCTAGTTGCTCGGGCGTCGCCACCATGACTTGCATTGGTGTTCCCGCGGGTTGGGCCGCAACGATAGTCCCGTAAATCGAAATCGCCACAGCAAAAATTAGATGCGAAAAAGTCAACTTCATCGATCACTCCTAGGTTGAGAGAAAGCGTCTGGACGTGTGCGTAAAGGCTGCCGTCGCACAAGCGGGGCGTGGCCTTTAAGCCGCTTTGATCATGTCCTCGATGACCTTCTTCGCATCGCCGAAGACCATCATCGTCTTGTCCATGTAGAACAGTTCGTTGTCGAGCCCCGCATACCCCGCCGCCATCGACCGCTTGTTGACGATGACGGTACGCGCCTTGTATGCCTCGATGATCGGCATGCCGGCAATCGGCGATTTCGGATCGTTCTTCGCCGCCGGATTGACCACGTCGTTCGCCCCGAGCACGAGCACGACGTCGGTCTGACCGAACTCGCCGTTGATGTCTTCCATCTCATGGACGATTTCGTACGGCACTTCGGCTTCGGCCAGCAGCACGTTCATGTGCCCGGGCATCCGCCCCGCCACGGGGTGAATCGCATAGCGCACGTCCACGCCTTTTTCGATGAGCTTATCGGTCAGTTCCTTCAATGCATGCTGCGCGCGCGCCACGGCCAAGCCATAGCCGGGGACGATCACGACCGATTCCGCATTGCCGAGCATGAACGAAGCGTCGTCGGCCGAGCCCGACTTCACGGGCCGCCGCTCCGCGGCTCCGCCCGCCGCTGCCGCGCCTGGTTCCGCACCGAACCCGCCCAACAGCACGTTGAAGAACGAGCGATTCATCGCGTGGCACATGATGTACGACAGAATCGCACCGGAAGAGCCAACCAACGAGCCGGCAATGATCAGCATCGCGTTGTTCAGCGAAAAGCCGATGCCGGCCGCCGCCCAGCCCGAATACGAGTTCAGCATCGAAACGACGACGGGCATGTCGGCCCCGCCGATCGGAATGATGATCAGCACCCCGAGCGCGAACGCGATGACCGTCATGATGATGAACGGCAGCCACGATTGCGTCAGGAAAAAGATGATCCCGAAGCCAATCATGCCCAGCGCCAGCATCAGATTGATCAGGTGTTGCCCCGGATAAACGACCGGTGCGCCCTGAAACAGCCGGAACTTGTATTTGCCGGACAGCTTGCCGAAAGCAATCACCGAGCCGCTGAACGTGATGGCGCCAACGAACGTGCCGATGAAGAGCTCGATGCGATTGCCGTAGGGCAGGAAACCTGCATCGGGTGCGTCCAAAGGCACGAGGCCGAATGCCGGGGGCTCGCTGACCACCGCATAAGCGATCGCCACGGCCGCGAGACCGATCAGCGAGTGCATGGCCGCGACGAGCTCGGGCATCTTCGTCATTTCGACGCGCGCGGCGACGTAAGCCCCCACCGCTCCGCCCACGACCAGGGCGCCGAACAGCAGCCCCAAGCCCAGCGCCAGGTTCGACCCGAGCAGCGCCGCTTGCTTGACGATCAGCGCGACCGTGGTGAGGATCGCGGTCGCCATGCCCACCATGCCGAACACATTGCCCGCGCGCGCACTCTTCGGATTGGACAGCCCCTTGAGCGCCTGAATGAAGCAGACCGAGGCGACGAGATAAAGCAGCGTAACGACGTTCATGCTCATTTACGCACCCTCCTTCGCGGCCTTCTTCGGCTCTTTCTTCTTGAACATCTCCAGCATGCGCCGCGTCACGAGAAAGCCGCCGAATACGTTGACCGCGGCCAGCAGCACGGCCAGTGTGCCGAAGAGCTTGCCCGGGCCGCCGACCGTCAGGCCAGTGGCGAGCATCGCCCCGACGATGACGATGGCCGAAATGGCATTGGTCACGGCCATCAGCGGCGTATGCAGCGCCGGCGTGACGTTCCACACGACGTGGTAGCCGACGTAGACGGCCAGCACGAAGATGATCAGATTGATGACGGTGTGATTGATGATTTCCATCGCCTCGTTCCTATTCCTTATGCCGCCTTGCGGGCAACGGCTCCGTCGCGGGCCAGCAGCGTGGCCGCGACGATGTCGTCGTTCATGTCGATGGTCAAGGCGCCTTCCTTCGTGAGGATCAGCTTCAGGAAGTCGAACAGATTGCGCGCGTAGAGCGAGGAGGCGTCGGCCGCCACCATCGCCGGCAGGTTCGTATGCCCCACGATCGTCACGCCGTGCTTGGTCACGACCTTGTCCGGCTCCGTGAGCGGACAGTTGCCCCCGCGCTCGCCGGGCAGCCCGGCGAGCTCTGCACCACGCCCCGCGGCCAGATCGACGATGACCGAGCCCGGGCGCATCGCCTGGACCGTTTCCGCCGACAACAGCATCGGCGCGTCGCGCCCGGGGATCAGCGCCGTCGTGATGACGATATCGGCCACCTTAGCGCGCTCGTGCACGGCGGCCGATTGACGGGCAAGCCATGAAGGCGGCATCGGCCGTGCGTAGCCGCCCACACCTTCGGCCGCCTCGCGCTCTTCCTGGGTCTCGTACGGCACGTCGACGAACTTCGCGCCGAGCGATTCGATCTGCTCCTTCACGGCCGGACGCACATCGGAGGCTTCGATCACGGCACCCAAGCGCTTGGCGGTGGCAATGGCCTGCAAGCCGGCCACGCCCGCGCCGAGGATCAGCACGCGGGCCGCCTTCACCGTGCCGGCGGCCGTCATCAGCATCGGCAGGAAGCGCGGATAGAGATCGGCGGCAATCAGCACGGCTTTGTAGCCGGCGATGTTCGCCTGCGAGGACAGCACGTCCAGGCTTTGCGCGCGCGTCGTGCGCGGTGCGGCTTCGAGCGCGAAAGCGGTGACGCCCGCATCGGCGAGGCGCGCCGCGTTCTGCGCGTTGAACGGCTCGAGCATGCCCACGAGGACGGCGCTGCGCTTGATCAGCGCGAGCTCGGCCTCGCTCGGCGATTGCACCTTCAGGACGAGATCGGCGGAAAACGCCGCGTCGGCTTCGGCAAGCTCGGCCCCGACGGCGGCATACGCATCGTCCGTGAAACTCGCGGCCGCGCCGGCGCCGCGTTCGATCGTAACGCGATGCCCCGCTTGAACGTACTTCTTCACCGTCTCGGGGGTCGCGGCGACGCGGGCTTCATGCAGCCGCACCTCCTTTGGTATGCCAATAAACAACGAAGTCTCCTATCGTCGATTTAATTAGTAATCCTAATTTATAGGGGTAACAACGCTTTCTTCGATGCCTTCCGGCGTCGCATCTGGGCGTCGACGCCCTCCGTTCCCCCTTGCTCGATATGCCGCGCGCCTTCCTGCGACTACTCGCTTAGCGGCACGAAGGCATAGCTCCCATCGCCGTTGTCGCGCACATGGCCAAGCCCGGGAAACGGCAGATGCGCACCGCCCACCATGTATCGTTTTCGTGCCGCATCGGCGAAGGTGCGCCAATGCTCTTGCTCGGCCTCGACACGATCGACGTCGTAACCGATCGTGACGCTCGGATCGGCAAACTGCACTGCAGCGACATGAACGATATCGCCCCACAGGAGCAGTTTCTCGTCCTCGCTCTCAACCGCGTACATCGTATGACCCGGCGTATGTCCATAGGCAGCCAGCGCGCGTACTCCGTGGGTGAGCTTTGCGCTGCTCTCGAAGGTCTCGAGCTTGCCCGCCGTCATGTAAGGCGACAAGCAGGTCCTGGCCGCCTCGAAGAACCGCTTCGCGGCGGAAGGCGCGGCACGCATGGTTTGCTCGCTCATCCAATAGTTCGCCTCGCGTCTGTCCACCCGAACGACCGCGTTCGGAAAAGCCCGGCGCCCTCCCGTCAGAAGACCGCCGATATGATCCGTATGCATATGTGTCAGATAGATCTCGTCCACCTGCTCGGCCTTGTAACCGCAAGCGTCAAGGTTGCCGAGCAACCTCCCCGTATGAGGGCTCAGCAGTGTGCCTGCTCCCGCATCCACCAGCACCAGCTTGTCGCCCGTATTCACTAGGAAAGCATTGTGGGAGGTAGCCACCTGCTCGCCAAGAAAGCTCTCATGAAGCGCTTGCTCGATAACCGATGGATCCCCTTGCAGCAGTTTCATCGCCGCAAGCGGGCTTTTGCCGTCGGAAAGCGCGATAACCTCGAATCGACCGACCATCAGGCGATAGAACGCCGGGGCCTCGGTTTTCGGCATGGGAACGGCGGCAAACAGCGGGGCGGCGACGCCGCATCCTACACAGAGGCATGAAGCCGCAAGCAGCATGCGGCGAGCAGCGTTGATCGCTCCATCGTCGGTCATTGTGGCGTCCTTATCGTTTCCATTGCGTCATGGAAGCCGTTCGCACGGGCCCTTAGCGTTCACCCGCTCGGCGACTTGCGCTCTCGATTACCGCCATGAAGTCACATTGAATCAACGAGGGGCCGTCGACCAGTAAAAGCTGAGCGTGCCGGGCCGGGCGCGATTCAGGGTCCGGAAACATGCGTACCCATTCCTCGTTCACCGGCCCTCTGTTATCGCGGTCCTTCAGGTAGATCGTCATCTTGACAATGTCCCGCGTGCTGCCTCCGGCCGCCTCCACGACCGCCTGCATGTTTGCGAATACGTGAGCGCACTGGGACTCCAGGTCTTCGGGAAGGGTCCGGGTTGCCGGATCGATCCCATGGATCGCGCTGGAGACAACCAGATTGCCGATCCGACAAGCGTTAGGCACTGGAAACTTGTGAGCAATACCCTCGACAACGATGCTCTGACGGCACACCGTCGTTTCACTCGCCCGCGGCATTACATCGTCTCGATCGCTCATGGTCGATTGTGTCATTGGCTTCTCCTATCCTTTTCATTTGCGGCTCCGATCGTTCGGAGGCGCATCGTTCGCAGCAATACGAAATCAAAGCCTGCTCGGCGCGGCTTGGTCCGTCGCGATGCCGGGCCGGTCGCCTTCTCGCGTAACAGGCCCCAGACCCGGCACGAGCTCAATGCCCCTCGTCTCGGGCAGCAGCAGCGTCGCGATGATCGCTACGGTGTAGCCAAAGAGCGCGACCGCCCCGATCGCTTCGCCCAAGGAAATCTTCTGCGCAAGAATCCCGATGCAGGACACTGCGACGGCGCCGGCCGCCTTGCCGAAGTTGTAAGCAAAGCTCTGGCCGCTGCCGCGCAATGCCGTCGGAAACAATTCAGTGAAGAAAGGACCGAGTGCGGCGTAGTTGCCGATCGTGAAGAACCCGAACGGCACCCCCATCGCGATCAGTGCCCAGCCAGACAGAGGAAGGAACATATAAGCGATGGTCACGAGCCACGAGCAGACCAGGAACAACTGAAATGTGCGGCGCCGGCCGAGCGTGTCGGCCAGGTAAGCGCTAACCAGGAAGCCGAAGAACGACCCTGCGGTGACCATCAATACGTAATAGCCGGAAGCGCTCGGTGAAAGGTGACGCACCGTCTTCATGAAGGTCGGCAGCCAGTTGACGATCGCGCCGCCTACGCCGATTACGCCGAACCCCAACAACGATGCGAGGATCGTCACCCTCATCATGCCGGGGCGGAAGATATCGACGATTCGCGGCGCCGGGCCTCCTGCCTGTATCTCGGCGCGGGTCCGCCGATACAGTTCCGGCTCCTCGAGCGTCCGACGCAGATACAGCACGAGGAAACCAGGCAACACACCGATCATCAACAACGTCCGCCACGCGTATTGCACCGGCACATGGGCCAGCACGACACCCGCCAATATCGCCGCGGCGCACCAGCCGATCCCAAAGCCGCTTTGGACGCTGCCGACTGCCTTGCCGCGATGCTCCGGTCGGATAATTTCACCCATCAACACGGCGCCGGACGCCCATTCCCCTCCGAACCCAAGTCCTTGCAAAACCCGCACGACGATGAGCTGTTGAAAATCCTGAGTAAAACCAGCGATGAACGTGAAAACCGCAAACCATAAAATGGTGAATCGCATGACGCGAACTCGGCCGTAACGGTCGGCCAAGTACCCGCACGCCCAGCCGCCGATGGCGGCCGATAGGAGGGTGGCGGTGGCGAGATAACCCGCTTGCGCTGTCGTCATCCCCCACGCGGCGATCAGGACGGGAAGTACGAAGCTGAAGAGTTGGGCATCCATCGCGTCCACCGCCCAACCCGCGAAGCATCCCCAGAACGTATTTCGTTCCCTTTTCGTTAACTCACGATACCAGCTGAACACGTTGTCTCCTCCAATATTTATCGTTTCGGCTCAACCAGTCAGACGACGAGTGGTGTCAACCCTCCGTCCATCGTCAGCGATGCGCCGGTCACATAAGATGCCCGCGCGCTGGCGAGATACAGCGCCGCATCCGCGATTTCCTCCGGCACGGCGTAGCGCCCCAGCGGTATCCGCTGCTGGTTCTTGCGCAGCAACTCTTCCGGCGGCTCTCCGGTCGCTCGCGATTCAGCCGCTAGCGACATCTGCACTCGATCGGTCATGGTGGCGCCCGGATTGATGACATTGACGCGTATGCCGGCGTGTCCCCAGGCGGCCGCCAAACCAGCCGACGCAAGCATCAGCGCGGCATTCGCGGCGCCGCCCGGTATATGGATCGGCGACGCGATCTTGCCCCCGGTGCCGATGATGTTGACGATCGAACCTGCGCGCCGCGAGACCATGCGGGGGAGTATGAAGTCCATGACGTTCATGTACGTGAAGAACTTCGCATCCATCGCAACGCGCCATTTGTCCGGCGTTAATTCGCTTGGCGGCACGCGTACGGCTCCGCCTGCAGAATTGATCAGCACGGCAACGGGGCCGACCTGCTCTTCTGCCGCTATGACTGCCCGCTCCGCTTGCGCCCCATCGGAGAGGTCGGCCTCGATGGCCGTGACATCGACGCCGTCTGCTGCCAGCGTCGCACGCGCCGCGCATAGATTGTCCGAACTGCGCGACACGATTGCCACGCGAGCGCCCTCCCTGCCGAACGCTCGCGCGCAGGCTAGACCGATTCCCTTGCTGCCGCCGGTGATCAGCACCACCTTTCCGTCGAGTTCGAGATTCATTTGCGGTGCTCCTGTTTCAGCACGTCCGTGTTGTGTACGTTGATCGGCTTCCCATCCGCAAAAGCCAAGATCTGATCAAATGCATTGCCGTAGGCGAACTCATAGTTATCGCGCTCGACGTAGCCGAGATGAGGGGTGCATAACGCGTTGGGCTGCAGCAGCAAAGGATCGTCGGGATTGGTCAGCGGCTCGTGCTCGAAGACGTCGATCGCCGCTTTTCCTGGCCGCCCTTCTCGCAGCGCGGCAACCAGCGCGCCCGGCTCGATCAGCTCGGCCCTGCTGGTGTTGACCAGCACGGCCGTCGGCTTCATTAAAGTGAGATCGGCCGGGCCGATCAGCCCGGCTGTCTCCGCATTCAGGCGCAAGTGCAAGCTCAGCACATCGGATTTTGCGAAAAGCGCCTCTTTACTCGGCGCGATCGGAAAGCCTTCCGCTTGCGCGCGATCCAACGAGCCTCGTCGGCCCCAAACGAGCAATTCCATGCCGAAGGCCGCGCCGATTCGCGCCACCATCGCCCCGAGTCGGCCGAAACCATAGATTCCGAGCGTCCGCCCCCGCAAGCCGAGCCCGATCGTGGTCTGCCACGAACCCGAGCGAAGCGCCTCGCTTTCGAACGGAATGTTGCGCATCGCCGCCAAGATCAAACCCCAAGTAAGCTCGACGGTGGGATAAGACGGGCGCTGCGTCAGAGCCGACGAGACGATCACTCCGTGCCGTGTGCATGCATCCAGGTCGATGTGCGGCACGTGCCCATTCTGGCTGATGAGCTTGAGTCGGGGCAGCCGGCTTACCAGGGCTTCGTCCACCTTGGTCCGCTCGCGTAGCAGGACCAACACATCCGCATCGGCAAGCCGTTTTGCTAATACATCGACATCCGCAACGGAGTCGTTCCAAACATCGATGTCGTGACCGTGCAACCTTTTGAAGCAATCGAGCGTACGGACAACGTCCTGATAATCGTCGAGAACGGCAATACGGAGCCTGGGAGAAGTGGGAATCATGATGCTCACTCCCTGTTCGGCAAGTCGGCAACTGCCGTACCGGCATCGATCGCACCGCACTTCGCATGTTCGAAGTTGGCTTTTACCAGCGCCCGCTCCAGGACTTCCCCCGCCCGCGCGAGGGGAATGAAGCAGACACCGGTTTCGTCAGCCACGACGATGTCGCCGGGGGACACGCGAACGCCGGCAATTTGAATGTCGCCGTTTATCTCCACGGTCTCAATGCGCCATTTACCGGTGACGGGAGTGATTTCGGTAGCCCAGAGCGGGTAGTCCACACGCCTGGAATGACCGACATCGCGAATACCGCCGGAAACGATCGCGCCGGCTTCGCCTTGCCGCTTGCCGGTCTGCGCCGAGATGCCCCCCATGTTGGACACGCCCGACACGCCTTCGATGACGACGACATCGCCGGGAAAAGCCAAATTGTGAGCCTCGAACTCGGCCATACGGTTGACGCGCTCGCGGGCGGTTTCATAGACGTGTTCGCGCTGCACGACGTTTCGTACCGTCAGCGCGGGCCCGACGATGCTTGCGGTCGGCAGCGTCGGCTTTAGAACAGACGCGCCAACGACACCCGTGATTCCGAGTTCGTCCATTACGTCGGCGATCACGCTGCTCGCATCGGCGATACGTTTGAGCTGCTCGATCAGACCCGCGGGCGGGCGCGGCGTGCGCATCAGACGGATGCGATCCGGACTGATCTTGCCGGTTAGCTTGGGCGGTCCGTCTTCAACGTGAACTTCATCATTCATGAGATAAATCCCTGTAACATTTGTGCAGTTGTCCGCCTAGCGGCTTTCCTCTTGCCCGCCGCCGTGTTTGCGATAATTACCCAGACAGTCTGGATCGTCCAATTCAGATTTTGGGGGTACCGTTATCACCCTGGTGAATGAGATGCGACTCGACCTGAATTTGCTCGTCGTCATTGAGGCGATCATGCTGGAGCGGAACGTGACGCGCGCCGCGGCCAGTCTGTCAATGAGCCAGCCGGCAGTTAGCAATGCACTTCGGCGCGCGCGAAGACTCACCCAAGACCAACTCTTCCTGAAGGTAGCGGATGGTGTTCAGCCAACGTCGCGGATGCTGGCCATCTGGCCCGACCTGCATCGTTCGCTCGCAGTCATCCGCGCCTCGATCGCGCCGGAACGCTTCGACCCGCGAACGGATTCGACCGGCTTCCGAATCGCGGTGACCGACAGTCTGGCGGCGGAAGTTGTCCGAGACATCGCCTTGAAGCTGCGTGACATGTCGCCCCACGCACGGGTAGCGTTTTCCCCCCACACCAATGCAAGTTCCCTCGAGGCGATCGAACGCGGCACGCTCGACTGCGCCGTCGGCATGTTCCCGTCGCTTCCGCGGGATATCCATGTCCAAGGACTTCGAACAGATCGCTACGTGTGCGTGATGCAATCGGGGCACACCTTAGCCGCGGAAATAGACTTGGATCAGTTCGTCGCAGCCTCACATGTATTGGTGACGCCATCGGGAATGGATCTCGGAGTCGTTGATGGTTGGCTAAGTCTTCGTGGCCGTACAAGAACGATCACGGTCGTCGTGAATCATTTTGCCGACGCGCTGCGGATCGTCGCAGAAAGCGACCTCCTGACCTGCGTGCCCAGCGGTTTCCTAGGCAGCGGCGACGCTCGCGCTCTGGTCGAGAAACAGGGACTGGTGATCCGGGAGCTCCCCTTTGAAACGGAGAAGCTCATCTACAAGCTCATCTGGCACGAACGGCTTCACATCCATCCCGCGCACCAGTGGTTTCGGTCCCTTGTCGTTGGTACTTGTGCCATACCTGAAGGGACAACGATGGCTGATACTGCCTTGCAGGGACCAGATGAGGCACGGTACTCACGAACGCCGCCTCACCTGTGAGTCCATACCGGATCCGACGTGAGAGAAGTCCATTTTGAGCCAGCCTCAATCGAGTACATCGATAAGTGAAATATATTGCCGGCCCGAAAACCTCGATCCCGGATCATCCGCTGCGATCAGCCTCGGGCATACCCTTCCTTTCACTCGGACCCCTTGCGCTTTTCATTAGATATCTAATATAGTGTCTTCATGAGTGAACGACTTACGACCTTTCGCCTGGAGAACACACATGTTGACCCACGAACAAAACCAGTTGCTGTGCCGGGTAGAGGGCGATGCCCCGATGGGCCAGTTGATGCGGCATCACTGGACGCCCGTTTCTCTGATCGAAGAAGTCAGCGAACCGGACGGCCCGCCCGTCCACGCTCGCGTATTCGGCGAGGACCTCGTCGTGTTCCGAGATACAGAGGGACGCGTCGGCGTAATGGACGAGTACTGCCCTCATCGCCGCGCCTCACTCGTGTATGGACGCAACGAGGATTGCGGCTTGCGCTGCCTTTACCACGGTTGGAAGTTCGATGTTCACGGCACCGTGATCGAAATGGTGTCCGAGCCCGTATCGAGTTGCATGACCGAGAAGGTCAAGCACAAGGCCTATCCCACCCACGAATGGGGCGGCATGGTGTGGGCCTACATGGGTCCCCAGAACACGGTGCCCGAATTCGTGCCACCGGCGTGGGCTCCTACAGCGGACACGCGCGTGAGCATTGCGAAGGCATTGCTGCCCTGCAACTGGGCGCAAGTCCTCGAGGGCGCAATCGACTCGGCCCATAGCTCGAGCCTGCACTCGTCCGACTTCGTTCCGGCTCGTGTCGGGGGAGCCGAAGCGACGTCGAAGAACTGGCTGCGCCCCTCGACCGACAAAGCACCTCGGCTCCAGGTCGAACGAACTTCGTACGGCTTCCGCTATGCGGCGATTCGCCGCCCAATCTTCAACGCCAACACGCATGATTACATTCGCTCGACCGTTTTCGTTGCGCCCTCAACGGTCTTGATTCCGCCTAACAATCTTTACAACGTCGCGAACATCAATGTCCCGATGGACGATGTGAATACCGCGTTCTATTTCATCGCGTGGGGTGATCCGAAAACGACGCCCGAAACGGAAACTTGGCGCAAGTTCCTCTGCCAGCAAGTGGGTGTGGATCTCGATACGAGCTATCGGCCCCTGCGCAACCATGAAAATCGCTTCTGGCAGGACCGAGAAGCAATGAAAGCCGGCAATTTCACCGGCATCAAAGGCTTTCCGAATCAGGACATTGCCATGTGGGTCACGATGGGGCCTATCGCCAACCGCTCCGACGAGCGGCTCGGGGCAAGCGATCTGGCCATCGTCGAGTTCCGCAAACGCATGCTCGAAGCGGTCGAGGCATTTAGCGAAGGTGCAGCGGCGATCGGCACCGGTGAGCACGCGCCCGCTCGCAGCGTCTGCTCCTACCAGGCGGTGATTCCGAAAGACACCGACTGGCGTGCCTACGAGGCGAGGTACGTGTGGGGCGAGGATGCGGAGACGCCCGCGCTCGAAACGAACTATCAGGTCCAGCAATGACCGCCGCTCCGACCGGCATGGAGCGAGAACCGTTGCGTATCGGCATCGTGGGGCTTGGGCGCGCGTTTTCTTTGATGCTCGCGACATTCCTTCGCGATCCGCGCGTTCGGCTCGTGGGCGCCTGCGATCCACGAGAAGAAGCCCGTCGGCAATTTGCAGACGATTTTCACGCGCCGGCTTATGCCGATGTGCCTGAACTGGCGGCGAGCCCGGACGTCGAGATCCTCTACGTAGCAAGCCCTCACCAGTTTCATGCGCTGCACACCGAGATTGCCGCGGCACACGGCAAGCATGTGCTCGTCGAAAAGCCGATGGCACTGTCGGTCGCCGAATGCGATCGCATGATCGAGGCCTGTCGCGCGGCGAATGTGCGGCTGATCGTTGGGCATTGCCATAGCTTCGATACCCCGTACCTACGCACGCGAGACCTGATCCGATCGGGACGATTCGGCGCAGTGAAGATGATTCATGCCGTGAACTACACCGACTACCTCTACCGCCCGCGTCGTCCGGAGGAGTTGCTGACGTCGGAGGGCGGCGGCGCGGTATTCAGCCAGGCCGCCCATCAGGTGGATATCGTGCGGCTACTGGCCGGCTCGCGCGCGGTGAATCTGCGCGCGACGGTAGGCCGCTGGGATCCGTCTCGGCATACCGAGGGGGCCTACTCCGCTTTGCTCTGGTTCGAGAATGGGGCTTATGCGTCCCTTTCGTACAACGGCTACGGTCACTTCAGTACCGACGAATGGACCGGTGGAGTCGGGGAAATGGGTGAGCCCGTCTCGATGGATTCCTATGGGCGCGCGCGCAAACGGCTCGACACATTTCCAACACCGGAAGCAGAAGCCCAATTGAAAGCAGCCGGCACTTATGGCGGCTCAGCGTACAAGGCAACGTCCGCGACAGACGCGCCGCCCCCTTTTCATCAGCACTTCGGTCCGGTGCTTGTAACTTGCGAAGGCGCGGACCTACGCCCTTTACCGGACTCGATCGTCGTGTATGGCGACAGGCAATACGAAATCGTGGAATTGGAGCAACCGATCGTGCCGCGCGCGGAGGTCATCGATGAACTTTATGATGCCGTGCGCTGCGAGAAGCCGCCGATTCATGACGGAAACTGGGCCAAAGGCACCCTCGAAATTTGTGTGGCCATGCTCGAGTCGAGTCAGTTAGGACGAGAGGTCTTGCTGTAACGAGGGGGGCGCTTGCAAGTTGGCAAGCGCCCGCTTTGTTTCTGATCCGCTCGGCGATCTATGCCACGTTAATGCTAGCGCCCTCTTCCACGAGCGCGTCCACGCGCAGCGAAAAGTCGACGGCGCGCACGTGCTTCGTGAGCGAACCAACAGAAATGCGGTCCACGCCCGTTTCCGCAATGACTCTCAACGCCTCCGGCGAAACACCGCCTGAAACTTCCAACTCGGCGCGGCCATCGTTGAGTGTCACCGCTTCGCGCATTTGCTGCAGCGAAAAGTTATCGAGCAGGATCGAATTCGCCCCCGCCGCAAGGGCCTGCGCCAGTTCATCGAGCGTCTCCACTTCGACTTGAATCGGCACGTCGGCGTTCAAAGCTTCGGCCGCCCGAAGGGTGGGCACGATGCCCCCGCCCGCCGCTATGTGGTTTTCTTTGATCAGAATGCCGTCGTATAGCCCGCACCGGTGATTTTCACCGCCGCCTATCCGTACGGCGTATTTCTGCGCTAGCCTCAGTCCCGGCAGCGTCTTACGGGTGTCTAGAATACGCGAGGCCGTGCCTTCGACGATATCGGCCATCGCGCGCGTGGTCGTCGCCACACCGGACAGCAACTGCAGAAAATTGAGCGCCGTGCGCTCGGCAGTCAGCATCCCGCGTGCTGGGCCAACGATTCGGCAGACCGTTTGACCCGCGTCCATGTGCGCGCCTTCTTGCACCAACCAGTCGACGCGCAAGCGCTCATCGATTTGAACCAGGGTTTCGTCGAACCAAGGCCTACCGCACAGCACGGCCGATTCACGCACGATAAGTGTCGCGCCGGTGCCAACTTCGGGATTGACCAGTTGGGATGTCCAGTCACCGCCGCCGATATCTTCGGCGAGCGCTTCACGAACATTGCGCGCGAGGGCCGCGCGTGTCATTGCATCCATGTGGAGACCGCGAGTGAGTGAGCAGGAAGAAGGTCGTGCTCACCTGCGCGGATGAATGCCGCGGCGAGTGAGTCACTCGCCAATATTATTAGAGATTTAATAAAATTACCACACCCGCGTTAGAAGACCACATCGCCACGCGGTCTTCACGCGGATCAGCCGCCTTCGTACTCCTCTCCGCGCATGGCGATGAGGTTACCCACCTCTCTCGTCGACGGAATACGCCGCGCAGGGTCGTCCGACTCGGACTCATCCTTCGCCATGTTCTCGATGATCGTGAGTAGCACCTTGCGAGCCGTATTGATTTCCGTCGCCTTCAACCCGCGCACGCTCACTTCGTTGACTTCTTCCGCGAGCGGCACGAGCTTGCGCTTCAATGCTCGACCGGCCGGCGTCAGAAACACATGGGTATTTTTTCGATTTCCCGGCGCATAGCGACGCTCCACATAGCCGAGCTTTTCCATGGCGGAGACGGCCGTGAAGGTGGTCGGCGTGGTCGTTCCCGTCTCGTCGCTCAACTCCTTCTGCGTCAGCCCGTCTTTTTCCCAGAGCACGCGAAGGAACGCCCAGTGCCCGAACGACACTTCGTGCTGAGCCAACCGCATCTGCAGTCCGCGCACCATCGCACGGGCCGCATCCTTGACCAAGTGAGCCAGACGATCGTCTGGCACCGCTTCGCGCCAGTGCCGGAGAATCGGATCGGAGGTGGGCCCTTCTGCCTCGCCTTTTGAACGCTTCGCAGCCATACCGTTATCTTTGTCAGGTGAGAATCACCGCCAATGATATCGCTTCCCCCCGCCGCCTCGCCACTACCGCACCGATAGCACTCGCCATCGAGCGATCTGCTCAGATCTTGAAGCGCTCGACGCTGGCCGGATGGAAGAGTTCGGACGGCTGAAGGCGCCGGCTCGATAACCCTTCGGCGTAATGCTGGGCCAGAAAGCGATCGATCACTACCTCGTTGTCGGCAAACCCATACGACCAGAAGTCAGTTCCCATCAATCTCCGAGCATTGCGCAATTGATCCTCGACGAAAGGCAGCGTCACCTTCGTCGCGGACGTGTCGGATAACCTCGCGAGCGCAATCGTCTTCGACTGCTCGAATGCCTTCACGATTGCGCCGGGCAGCCAGGGGTGACGCTCCGCCAGGCTCTTTCTGATCCCGAGGGTATGCATGATCGGAAACAGCTTCGTTTTTGCGTACCACTCTGCCGCACTGCGTTGGGGATCATCGAACAGGTATTTGACTTGAGGATGTCCCCGCTCGAAGCATGACGGTGCGCGCGGACCGATCACCCCGTCGATTTCTCCCGTGGCAAGGAGATTCGATATGGTTTGCCCGGCCGGTGCGTTGTCGAGGACGACACCGTCCGGCAAGTCGAGTGGGATTTTTTCGACCCGCGTCGGATCTTCGTAGCCACCGCGCACCCACCGGATATCCGACGCTTTCACGGCGTATTCCTGCTCCAGCATCAAACGCACCCATACATTGGCCGTCAATTGATACTCGGGCACCCCGATGCACTTGCCTTTCAGATGCTCAGGTCGATCGATACTGCGATCGGCCCGCACGTAGACCGAGCTATGGCGGAATGCACGCGACGGGAACACAGGCACCGCGATATAGGGCGAGGTACCGTTGGCCGTCTTCACCGAGTAGCTGCTCAACGAGAGTTCGCAGATATCGTAATCGGCGTGTCGAAAGGCCCGGAAAAAGATCTCTTCCGGATCTTGAAGCATGAACACAGGATCGACGCCGTCGATCTGAACGTCACCGTCGATCAACGGGCGCATCCGATCATAGTTTCCCACTGCGATTGAAAGCTGAAGCTTACTCATCCACATTCCTTTTCGATTGTCCAAATAAATGAGTCGGCGGGCCTGCCGCAGGTTCAGCGCGAGGAGCGCTCGCGCGGCACGCCGATCAACACGGCAATCCCGCCGATGAACACGAGCGCGGCGACCAGCAAAATGCCGACGGCGAAACTCCCGGTCACGCTCTTGACCCATCCCAAGACGATCGGCGCACAGAAGGCACCGACCTGCCCCAGACTGCTGATAACGCCGATCCCGCCCGCTGCCGCGTCACCCTTCAAATAAGTGGGGGGGATCGACCAGATGATGGCGGCCGCCGCGAAATAGCTGATGGAGATGAGGCTCAGGCACACGATGGCTGCAACCCAGTTGTGCGTCAGCAGCGTCAACGCCACGGCGCCCAATGCTCCTGCGGTCGTGGACAGTGCGAAGTGCCAGCGGCGTTCGAGCCGGACATCCGAACTGCGTGCAATAACGAGCATGGCGACAGCACCCACGATGTAGGGCAACGCCGACAGAAAACCGATCTGCAAAATATTCGCCACCCCCGCCTGCTTGATGATCGTCGGCGTCCAGTAGTTCAGCAGCGTTCCGCAGATGGGCACCGTGGCCCAACCCGCCGCCAGCACATACACGCGAGGATCGCGCAGCGCGGTGATCAGGCGGCCGGGCGCATTAGCCGGCTTGCTCCCGCGTTCCTCCTCCAGCGCATTCCGAATGAGTTGACGCTGCTCTAGGCTGAGCCACGTGGCCTGCTCCGGTTTATCGGTCAAATAGAAAAACGCCACAACACCGGCTACGACCGCGGGTATGCCCTCCAAAAAGAAGAGCCACTGCCAATTCTTATAGCCCCACACGTCGGTGAAGTTTTGGAGAATGAAGCCTGAAAGCGGCCCGCCGATGATGCCGGCGGCGGCAATCGCCAGAAGAAAACGGGAGGTGATACGCGCACGACGCGCGGCCGGATACCAGAACGAAAGATAAAGAATGATGCCCGGCCAGAACCCCGCCTCGGCGGCACCGAGCAACGTGCGCGCCAGATAGAATTGCCAAGGCGTCGTCATGAACGCCATGGCCGTCGAAATGCCACCCCACAGCACCATGATCCGGCACACCGTCCTGCGCGCGCCAATGCGTTTGAGCAGCAACGTGCTAGGCACTTCGAGCAGGATGTAGCCGATGAAAAACAGACTCACCCCCAACCCGTAGGCGGCGTCGCTGAGCCCGAGATCATGCTTGAGTTGCAGCTGTGCGAAGCTTACGTTGACCCGGTCCAGATAGTTCAGAACCCAACAGAAAAATAGAAACGTCATCAGTTTGAGCGTGACCTTTCGATACGTGCCCTCAACGAGTGCCGCGTCGGCCACTTGAGGAAGCGCGTCCGCGTCGTAGCTCATCGTTGAACCTGCCATGTCAATGTCTCCGTTAATCGTCCATGTCGACGCATCGATCTGCTCACCCGCATCGAACCTCAGGCACCATCTGTCAACTGATAATTAGATTTCTAATTATTAAGGTAGGCGATCTGATCACCTCTGGCAAGCGCGGGTTTGTACCGATGCATCCTGTCCCGGACGCCATGCCCAGCCATGTATAATTAGATATCTAGTTATATGGCCTGCCAATTCGCGCGGGCAGATCGCAAAGGGAGGCAGGCATGAACCTGGACCAAGACAGTTTTTTGAGCCTTCGAATCACCACGAAGGACAAGATCGCACGAGACATTTGGCGTTTCGAGTTGAGCACCGCGGACGGCTCCCCGCTGCCTCCCTTCGAGGCGGGCTCGAATCTGACGGTTCGAATCCCGAACGGCATGCGTCGCGCCTACTCCCTTTGTAACGACCCGAACGAGAATCACCGTTATGTGATTGCCGTCAAGCGTGACGCCGGTGGCCGGGGAGGATCCGTCAGTCTTGTCGAGGAAACCGCCGAAGGCGGCACGCTCGATGTGTCGTTGCCAAAAAACGAATTCCCGCTGGACGCCCGCGCGAAGGAGTTCATTCTTGTGGCCGGCGGTATCGGCATCACACCGATGCTGTCGATGGCGCGACAACTTAGGGCCGAAGGCACGCGAAAATTCCGGCTGTACTACCTCGCACGCGACCCGGAAGGCACGGCGTTCTTCGATGAACTTCGAAGCGAAGAGTGGCACCCGTACGTCAAGATCCACCATGATTTCGGTGATCCGAGCCGGTCGTTCGATTTCTGGTCGCTGTTCGAACGTCCGAAGCAAGCGCATGTGTACTGTTGCGGTCCCCATGCACTGATGGATACGGTCAAGGACATGACTGGCCACTGGCCGTCCGGCACGGTGCACTTCGAAAGCTTCGGGGTGGGAAACATCGCGGCGAAAGAGAACAAGCCCTTTACCGTCCGGCTTCGGCGAAGCGGAACCGCGCTTGATGTGCCCGCTGACAAATCCATCCTCGACGTGTTGCGCAGTGCGAACGTGCGCGTCCCGAGCTCATGCGAAAGCGGAACGTGCGGATCGTGCAAGACAGGGCTGTGTTCGGGAGAGGCTGATCATCGTGACCTGGTACTGGAAGAAGGTGAGCGTGGAACGCAAATTATGGTCTGCGTTTCCCGCGCGAAATCCCACGAATTGGTGCTGGACCTCTAAGTGCTCAATGATTCGATCGGGCCGGAAGGCACAGCCCTTAGGGGCACTCGCCTTCTGCAAAGTTGTCGTTGCTAGTCCGCCGGCGGCAACCGCTAGCCGATCGCGCGCGCACGAGGACGAATAACCGTACCGGAAAGCCGCTGCTCCATAACGTGAGCCACCCAACCCACACTTCTGCCAACAGCCCAAAGTGCCGAGGCACTCCGCGGCGGCAAATCAAGCGCCTTCGCCACTGCAACGATTCCCAGCTCCAACGACGGTCCAAGGCCAGTCTGGGAGCGCACCTCGTCCACGCTCGCCCGGAACGCATCGGCCCATGCCTTTTTCCCCAGTTGCATCGCGAGATCCAGCAGGAACTCGCCGCGTGTGTCGCCCGCCGGATAGATCGGATGCCCGAAACCCGGAATTTTACGTTGCGGGAGCTTATCGCTCGTCAGAGACGAGCGCAGATTATCCAGCTTGGGAACCGCGCCAATCAGCGACTCGAGCCGGTCGCAACTGCCGCCGAGCAAATGGCCGGAGTGCGCGCCGATAGCGGCGATGAGGCAAGCTTGCAGACCAGCCCCCGTCGAAGCCACCACTCGCGCGGTATACGTGGCCGTTGATAATTCATGGTCCGCGCAGCAAATCAGCACTGCGTTGAGCGCAGCGACCGCGCGCGCATTCGTCTCGGCTCCAAGTGCCCGGAGGGCAAGGTGTGCGAGTGCCTCGCCGTCGTCTCTGTGAATGAGACGGGGCCTCGAGCGCAACCATCCGAGGCAGCCTGCATACACCGAAATGATCCGACGTGCGAGACGGGGCGTGCTGCCAGAACGAAGCTCCTCCGCGGCGGGTTCGCCAAGGACGAGCGATGCCGCTGCCATGACGCGAAGAATCGGTACGCGCCTCTCTCCCTGTTGTAGCGCAGCAATAGTGGCCTCCAAATTGTCCGGCGGCGGGTCATTGACCCACACTACCGGCTCATCGGTGAGCACGCCGGTCCAAAGCAACTCGGCGACATTCTCGATGTACCCTGGGTGCACGGCTAACTCACAGACATCGATACCGCGATACTTGGGGCCCTTCGACGTAATTTCAGTAATGGCGCTCGCGATGACGGGAGCGCCCGCTCCCGCGGCCGAACTCGCACCAGACTCCGAAGCGCGTTGCGCCTCCCCGCTCAGCCGCGTCTTGCGTGCCAGGAGTCGCTCAACGTCTTCCCGCACATACATGGACCGTCGCGACTCCGGCAAGGAAACGCGGCGGAGCACGCCCCGACTCGCGTACGCGTAGAGCGTCTGCTTCTTTATCCCGAGCAATTGCATGACTTCCGCGCTAGTGAGGTGGGCCTGCATCGCACTCTCTATAAATCAACGTTGATAAAGTATAGCTCACGCCATGCCGGCCAGTCCTAGACTCAGCATCTTACTGGGATATTAGCTGCAGGAATTTGCGCCGCATAGTTGACAATCAATCTATGGTATACACCATTGATCAATCAATCTGGAGATGCAATGATGCTCGTACCAACCAGATGAGAACGTCAATGAAGATTTGTCGATTCAATGAAGGACACCTGGGCATTGTCGAGGGCGATTTGGTCTACGACGTGTCGGCCGCACTGAACGTGCTTCCGCAGCCCCGCTATCCCCTTCCGGCCGAGGATCTCCTCGTTGCCAATTTGCAGGCGGTATGTGAGGCGGCGCGAACACTCATCGCGACGGCAGAATCAATGCCGCTCGAGAGCGTCAGACTGCTTTCGCCGGTTGCCAATCCGTCGAAGATCGTGGGTGCGCCGATCAACTATGCGTCGCATATCGACGAAAGCGTCCGAGATAAGGGAATCGCGTTCGACCGCAAGATCACGACGATCCACGATTGGGGCCTCTTTCTCAAAGCGTCAACCTCGCTCGTCGGCTTCGGCGAAAAGATCGTCCTGCGCAGGCCCGATCGGCGTAACGACCACGAGTGCGAGCTTGCGGTCATCATCGGCAAACGATGCAGCAAGGTATCGCGCGACGACGCGCACGACTATATCGCCGGCTACGCAATCGGGCTCGATATGACCGTCCGCGGGCCGGAGTTCCAGTGTTGGCGGAAATCAGTCGACACTTACAGCGTACTCGGCCCATGGTTGGTTACGGCCGACGAAATCGACAACCCCAACGATCTTGCGCTGACGCTTCGCGTGAACGGCGAAATCCGGCAAGACGCCAATACGCGAGATCTCGTCGTGGATGTGGCGGGGCTCGTGGAAATGGCTTCCGCAATGTACACGCTTGTGCCGGGTGACGTGATCATGACCGGCACGCCGGCAGGCGTCGGCCCGGTACTGCCGGGTGACAGAATCACTGCATTTGTAGCCGGCATCGGACCGGCCACCATCGAAGTGGCGGATCACTATGAATGAGTACACAGATTTGGTCGATGCGCTGGCGCAGTCCAATTTGCTGCCGCTTTGGGATCGCTACATGACACTTCTGACTCGGGAGCCCAACCCCAGCGACTGGCCCATCAACTGGTCATGGGAAGCACTTCAGCCGCTCATCGCGCGCGCCACCGAGGAAGTCTGCATGGCCGATGCAGAGCGCCGCGTGTTGCTGCTGGCCCATCCCGCGTTTTCACCGCATCCATACACGACATCGAATCTCACTGGCGCACTGCAGGTACTGCAACCGGGTGAGCATGCAGAGCCTCATCGGCATACCGTGGCCGCGCTGCGATTTGTGATGGAGGGAGATGGTGCAACGACTTGGGTCGATGGCCAGCCATGTGAAATGGCCGAAGGCGATCTGATTTTGACTCCATCTTGGTCTTGGCATGAACACGCCAATGAAGGAGATCGACGGGTGATTTGGTTCGATGGCCTGGACTTGCCCCTAGCGCACCATCTGCGCTCGGTCTTCCTCGAATTCCGGCAGCGCAGCGGGGCTCTCGAACGGGCGACAAAAGAACGAACCGGCGATCAGAGACAGCCGACCTCCCTGACGTCGGTCGACGTTCCAGCGTCGACGCCATTTCACTATCCCCGCGCATCCATCGCTGCCGCGCTCGACGAACTTTCGCGGCGGGCGGATGGATCCCGTGAGGTCCGCTATACCAACGGGGCCAACGGCGGGCCGGTGCTGCCCACGCTCGACTGCTACGCGTTGCGGCTGCAATCGCAGGTCACCACCCGCGCATACCGAAGCACAAGCAGCGCGATCGCGGTCGTGGCTCAAGGTTGCGGCACATCTTGTGTCGGCGACAAAACGATCAATTGGAAAAAGAACGACATTTTTACGATTCCACACTGGCATTGGGTCACCCATCGAGCAGAAACCGACGATGCGCAACTGTTCCTGATGACCGATCGGGGATTGCTCGACGCGATGGAATACCTGCGCATCGAATACGAGTAGTTGAGATACGCGCAGGGCACGAAGCCAGCTTTCGTGGACAGACCACGTTCGTCGTTCTTTCTTGGCCGGCTGCCTCCCAACACGCGGAAACGAAAAATTTCTTTCGATCCATGAATCATGGATTCATGAAATAAGAGAGCGCACCTTATGAAACCAGGCGAAGCAATGGACGTCCAGACGTTCATCGATCAGTCCCAGATTGGTTCACGACAATTTCGGTTAATCGCCCTGTGCGTCGCCATCATGCTCATCGAAGGCTACGATACGACTGTCGTCGGCTATATCGCTCCCGCTTTGCACCTCGACTGGCATCTGCGCCCGCAAGATTTGGCGCCGCTGTTCGGCATAGGTCTCGTTGGACTGAGCATTGGATCGCTCGCGCTCGGACCGGTCGCCGACCGGATTGGGCGCAAGACACTGCTCATCACCTCCGTCTCGCTGTTCGGTGTGACGTCACTGATGTCCGCCCTCGCCCCTACGCTGAATGTTCTGCTCATCCTGCGCTTTCTGACGGGGCTCGGCCTCGGTGGCGCAATGCCCAATGCCTTTACGCTCGCCGCCGAATACAGTCCCAGCCGACTCCGCGCAAGCTTGGTCGCGCCGATAGGCTGCGGCATGGCTGCGGGCGGCGCATTGGGGGGCCTTCTAGCCGGCAAAGTGCTGGGCGGTGAACACTGGCAGCTCATGTTCATGGTCGGTGGCGTCATCCCATTGTTGCTTGTCCCGATCTTGCTCATCTGGCTGCCGGAGTCCGTGCGCTACAAGATAGTCCGAGGCGCGCCGGAGCAGGACATTCGAACGACACTCCGCGCCATGTTTCCGAGCGCCCGGATCGATGGGATTCGGTTCGCCTATTCCGAAAAACCGCTATCCGGCCTTCCTTTCCAATACCTTTTTCGCCGCGGTCTCGCCCGAGAAACGCTACTGCTGTGGCTGATGTCATTCAGCACGCTGCTCGTTGTCTACTTCCTTGGAAACTGGCTCCCCTTGCTCGTGCAACGAGCCGGGGCCGCCCCCGGGGCAGGAGCGACGATGATGGCGTACTACCTCCTAGGCAGCACAATCGGAGCGATCGGCCTTGGCATCATGATGGATCGGTACAAGCCGCAAGCCGTTATCTGCCTCACCATGCTTGCCGCTGCCGTGTCATTGCTCCTGCTCGGCGGGGCCCTTCATACGACGTCCGCGGTGTTTATGGTGCTGTTCGTCATCGGCATGGGCACCGGGGGAACCATGACCGGCACGAACATCATGGCCACGGCCATCTACCCCACGGCCTCACGCGCTACAGGCGTAGGCTGGGCGCTCGCGTTCGGAAGGTTGGGCTCGATTGTAGGTGCAACGGTCGTCGCAAGCTTGCTCGCTCTCGGGTGGTCATTATCGAACCTTTTCACGGCGGCAGCGGCGACCCTGTTCTGCGCGGCGATATGCGCACGTTGCCTGCGAGGCGAGCACCCTGGCCCGCGCGATGAACGCCGATTGCACCCACCGTCGGAGAAAGCGTCCTCGGCGGACTGCGCCCGATAAGTCGGCAGGTCAATTCCTTCTTACGCATCTCGATAACGCCGCTCGTTCTAACGGGAGCTATGGTTCTGCCTCACGCCATCACGTGATCATGGATTACGCGGTCGGCATCGACATCCGCAACCGATCGCACGTCAAAGGCATTTAAAAAAATAACTTCGTAGTTCTAATTATTATATTTGGAGACAAAAATGAAACGCTTTACTCTCCGGGCGCTTTTCGCCGCAACTGCCATTGCGGCAACGGGAGCAGCCCATGCCCAGAGCACCGTGACGCTATACGGGATAGTCGACACGGGTATCGAGTACTACAACAACCCGGCGTCCCATGGAGCATTCGTCGGCATGCCGACACTGACGGGCGAGCTGCCGTCGCGCTGGGGATTACGCGCGACCGAAAAGCTGGGAGGGGGATATAACGCCTTCTTCGTTCTCGAAAGCGGATTTGCGGTAAGCAACGGCGCCTTGAACTACGGTGGACGCCTATTTGGCCGTCAGGCCAACCTGGGAATCAGCAGCCCCTATGGCTCACTGACCCTCGGGCGCCAGATGAATATGACGATGTTCGCGCTATCCAACGCCGACGTTATCGGTCCGTCGATTCACAGCATGGCATCGTTCGATGGCTATTTACCGAACTCGCGCAGCGACAATGCGATCGGCTATATGGGTGTGTTTCACGGATTCAAGCTGGGCGCCACATATAGCTTCGGCCGCGATGCGGCAGGGCCCGCGGGTCCTTCGGCCACCAATTGTCCCGGTCAGGTGGCCGGCAACGGATTGGCTTGCCGGCAATACACGCTGCTCGCGGGATATGACAGCCCGCAGTTTGGATTTGCGCTGTCATACGACGCTATGCGCGGCGGCATCGGGGCAATGGCACCGCTCACGTCACCTTCCGACATTGATACGCATTTCGTCGCCGACGGTTACGTGAACTATGGGAAGGGAAAGTTGGGAGCAGGATGGATTCGCCGCAACCTCGACACGAGCCAGCATATGCAATCCGACATTTTCTTCGTCGGCGGAAATTACGCCCTATCGCCCGCGCTTTCCGTTGACGCACAAGGCCTGCGATACATCCAGAAATCACAGTCTTCCTCGACACTTCTGATCGCGAGGCTCGATTACCTCCTTTCAAAACGAACCACGGTGTACTCCTCGGTCGCGTTTATGTTGAACAGTCCGCTAGCCAACGCGCCCGTGGCCGCAGGCGGAACGGTCGCCATGGGCAAGAACCAGGTCGGAGTCATGGCTGGAGTCCAGCAACGCTTTTGAGCCGCCGGCCAACACGCTCGATGCGGGCGCTGCCGTCGGTGAAATTGCCGCTGCTTCGTCGGGTCTGGT
Organism: Trinickia sp.; assembly: GCF_036503415.1. GTDB lineage: Bacteria > Pseudomonadota > Gammaproteobacteria > Burkholderiales > Burkholderiaceae > Trinickia. Next base: position 54,768 of record NZ_DASXWY010000058.1, read on the forward strand.
ATCCAAATCAACGAGATGGTCCGCTATTCGCTCGATCCATAACGATCTAGCGCCTGCTTGATGGCGTTGAAAAGCTCCGCTCCCAGCTCCTTCTTCATCTCCTGCTCCGCATGCTTGACGGCAATGCCAAAGGCTTCGAGCCACGCGAAGCCGGCCGGCGTGAACCGCGTGATCCTCGCACGGCCATCATCCGGATCCGGAATCCGTTCCAATAAGCCAACGTCCTCGAGCTGGCCGATCAACTCCCCCACGAACTGCTTCGTGATGCCAGCTCTTTTGGCAATTTCGGTAGCGCGAGTGCCCCGCACGTCCAGGTTGCGCGTAACGGCCATGTGGCTCAGGCTCAGACCGTCATACCCGGCTTCACCCATCAGTTGCAGAACCCGCCTTTCGAATCGCTGAACGGCGATGTTTAACAGGCGGCCGATGTTACCCTGGCGCCACGCATATCGCTGCCCGTTCCTCTTGTCATTCATTTTCACTGGCGTTGTTCTGAAATAGAGGTCCCATATTAACCGTTCAGCGTTGAATGGATGTTTGCCGCTTACCGGCAATGTCGGCAAGCGGCAACGCTCAAAGCAATCTGTGCTCCCTCTGCTAGCAGCCCAATATTCGGCGAAACACTTCAGTCGCAGCGGCACAGGAGTTTCCGCGCCATGCCACGATCTGATCCGGCCGGATCAGCGCGAAATCAGCCTGGTAGAGGTCGCCCGCTACGGGCAAGTCCAACGTAACTACCTTGAGTTCTATGCCGCGCCGTAGAGCCTCCTCGAGCATGGGCGCATGGTCTCCCGCCCCGGCGCGCAAGCACAACAATGCCCATTCGAAGCCGAACGCGTCGTACAGTGAAGTCCCATCCTCGAGCCACAGGTGCGGCGGTCGTCCCCCCGGGCAGGCCGTGGCGACGTATTCGTTCGGCCTGTCGGGGGGCGGCTGAGTCCCATCCGCAACGATAGCAGGAGAACCGTCATACCGCGTGCCGAATGTGACGCCTGGAATATTGAATTCCGCACGGCCATGCGCATTAAAATAGGCCCCGGCCTCTTCTCTGGCCATGGCGCCTGCCTTGCTGTCCTCCTCCAATTCCGGAGCCGGACGGAAAAGACCGAGTGAATCGGCGAACATTTTTGCGTAGTTCGTGTTTCGTCGAGCAATCGGCTGGCGCTCTGCCTCATAGCTTTCCAGCAGCGTCGGTGCAGCCTGCCCCTTGATTACCGCGGAAAGCTTCCAGGCGAGGTTGACGGCGTCCTCGACCGCCGTGTTGTATCCCAATCCGCCTGTCGGCGTGAATAGATGAACGGCATCGCCGCCGAGAAACACGCGCCCGGATTGGAAATGGTCGCTAACCAACGAATGGCCTGCCGTCCACGAACCCTTTGACAGGACTTCCACCTCGACCGGCAAGCCGGCCGCCGCGCGAAACATGCCACGAGCATCCTCTTCGGTCACCTCTGTCTCGACTTCGTTCGGCTTCAATTGCGTGTGGAACGCGAATTCGCCTTTTCCGTCCACGGCAGCCATGAACGCTCTTCGCTCCGTATTGACGCAAACGTTCATCCACGCGGGCGGATTCGGGCTGGCGCTGTACAACTCGGAACAGCGAGCGTAAATCGCATACATGCGCCCACCCATGAAATCGCGAATGACCCCCGTCTCCCCCGTGTACTGGAAGCCAAGTGCCTCGCGCGTGTGACTGCGCGGTCCGTCCGCGCCCACCATGTAGTCCGCTTGGAGCGTCTGACTGAAACCATCGTCGAGCCGCTCCACATCGATCTCCACATGCGTATCGAACTGACGGAATGCCCGCATGCGCCAGCCATAGTTCACCGAGACATTGGGCAAGCGCTCCGCCTGCTTGCGCAAAACACCTTCCACAAACTTCTGCGAGACGCGGTGAGGCAGCTCCGCCGCGCTCCAAGAGCCGCCCAGTGCGCTCACCTTCGACTTCGCCTCCCTTGCCGACGGCAGCTTGAAGCGCGCCAATTCATGCTTGCAGAAGCGCGTGTAGTAGGCAATGTCGGTGGGAAAGTCGTCCGGCATCCCGAGCCTTCTTATTTCATCCGCGACGCCGAGGCGCCTGAAATACTCCATCGTCCTCGCCTGCGTCGCATTGGCCTGGGGATTGAATGCCGTGCTGGGCTTTTCGTCCACTAATACCGTCTCGATTCCTCGCCGTCCCAGTTCGTTCGCGAGCATGAGGCCGCAAGGCCCGCCGCCAACCAGTACTACAGAGCTCTTCACCGGCAACATACGTACCTCCAAATTTCGTCATCCGTTTTCGAACGGCCTCTCGCATAGCAAGCTTTGCTTACCGATCATTTAGTAAACTACCTTTACTATTAGAGCATGTCAATCAACGTCGGTTCGCATCTCCCGCACCGGCTGCTTGCCGCGGGTTGTCGCCCCTTCGCGCGGATCGAGTGCGCCACACGAAACGCCCGCCGGCGCGATGTCTAGGACTCTATTGAGAAGGCTTTTTTGACGAGGTCGTTTGAAGCCGACCGCTTGCGCTTACTGAGTCCAGCGCCTTTCGAAGTCCATTTCTTGAAAATGCGCAAACAGGAAGTCCGTGAAGGAACGCACCTTCATGGACATGTGCTTTCTACTGAGATATGCAATGTTGATCGTGAGCCTCGGCAAGTCCCAGTCGTCTAGGACCGGCACTAGACGACCCGAAACGATGTCGTCGTAAATGATATACATCGGCTGTATGAGGATTCCGAGTCCCGCCATGGCCGCGGCTCGGATGACCTGACCGTCGTTCGACGCAAAGTAGCCTTGGGTTGCCACGACCGATGTCTGCTCGCCACGCTGGAAGCCTAATTCTCGCGGGCGATTGGCCAACGTATACACCAACAGCCTGTGCTTCAGTAAGTCCTCGGGAGAAGCCGGCGTTCCAAACGCGTCGAGGTACCCGGGCGAGGCTGCCAGCACGCGGCGCGTCTCGGCGAGCCGTCGAACCGTGATGTTCGAGTCCGGCTCGTACTCGCGCGTACGGATAGCGATATCGGTGTTGCTATCGAGAAGATCGGGGTACCGATTCGCGGCCTCCACGTCCACGGTCACGTTTGGATATCTGCGGTTGTACTCGGGCAGCAAAGGAACGATGTGCTTGACGCAGAAAGAAACCGAGGCCGTAATTCTCAGCAAGCCCACCGGATCCAGTACGGAAGCCTTGACCTCCGACTCGGCCTCCCATACCTCCGATAGCAACACCTTGCATCGGTCGAAGAAGGCTTGGCCCGCACTGGTCAAGAAAAGCCGACGCGTACTACGCTCGATCAAACGGGCGCCGAGGCGTTCTTCCAGCGCAACGAGGTGGCGGCTCGCAGCCGCATTGGACAAGTTCAGGAATTCCGCCGCCTTGCTCAAACTGCTGAATTCAGCGGTTCGAACGAACAGCTCCATCTCCTTCCATCGGTCCACGCCCCACCCCTTTTTCCATCCAGCGGAAATCTGCTTTCCGCTTTTAGCATTTAACGTACGTTGCTGCAACGGTATCTTGGCACTATCGGATGCGGCATTCGCGTGTCGCGTCACGTCGTCTATCGGAACATCCCATGCAACGTAAGGCAGCGATATGCAAAACCTCAACGAAGACACGATTACGCAGGCCGTCATCGCTCAGCTCGCCCATACCCCCGACCCTCGGCTCAAGCAGTTGCTGATCAGCGTCGTTCAGCATCTGCACAGCTTTGCGCGCGACGTCGAACTCACCGAAGACGAACTCATGGCAGGTATCCGCATCCTGACGCAAGTCGGACATACCTGTTGCGAGAAGCGTCAGGAATTCATTCTCCTGTCAGATACGTTGGGTCTATCGACACTGACGATGGCGATGAACAATCGCAAACCGGCCGGATGCACGGAAGCGACAGTCTTCGGCCCGTTCCACGTCGAAAATGCACCGAGGTACGCGCTGGGCACCGATATCGCCAACGGCGCAAAAGGCGAACCGTGCTTCGTGTCGGGCGTCATCCGAGGGCTGGACGGCGAAGCCCTGCCGCACGCGCGTATCGAAGTGTGGCAAGCCGATGCGGACGGTTACTACGACGTCCAATACGCCGAACTCGATCAAGCTCGGGCACGCGCCGTCCTCCTCGCCGACGCAAACGGTCAATACTTCTTCCGCTCCATCGTGGCCGAACCCTATCCGATTCCGCACGACGGCCCCGTCGGCGATATGTTGCGCGCGACAGGCCGCCATCCGTGGAGGCCGGCCCATTTGCATTTCATGATCAAAAAGGACGGGTACGAAACACTCATCACTCACGTCTTTCGTAGTGGCGGAAAATATCTCGATTCCGATGCGGTGTTCGGCGTTCGCTCGTCGCTGATTGCGGATTGGATCCGCCACGAACCGGGACCTGCGCCCGACGCCTCCGTGATGACGACGCCCTTCTACACGCTCGAGTATGACTTCGTACTCAATCCGACCACCGCAGCGCACTAGCCGTCCCCTCCATGATCAAGCCATTCACATACGACAGCCGCGCACAGCGCGTGATATTCGAGCGCGGTGCACTGAAGCACCTGCACCGCGAAGTTGAACTACTCGGCGCCACCCGAGCGATCATATTGTCCACGCCCGATCAGGCCACACAAGCCGAGCGCGCAGCGGCCCAACTAGGTGGCCGCTGTGCGGGCGTCTTTCCCAAGGCCGTCATGCACGTACCGATCGAGGTCGCTCGCGCGGCGATCGAAGAAGCGCGGCGTATCGGCGCCGACTGCGCCGTCGCGATCGGCGGCGGCTCGACGATGGGGCTGGGAAAGGCCATCGCGCTTGAATCCTCGCTCCCCATCATCGCCGTCCCCACGACCTATGCCGGCTCTGAAATGACGCCCATCTATGGAATCACCGACGCCGGCATCAAGAAAACCGGCAGGGACCCGCGTCTTTTGCCGCGCACCGTGATTTACGATCCGGAACTGAGCATGACGCTCCCCTTCGCGCTTTCCGTCACGAGCGGGATCAACGCTATCGCACACGCTGCCGAAGGGCTCTACGCGCAAGACAGCAACCCCATCATGGGCCTGCTTGCGGTCGAGGGCATTCGCGCGCTGGCCGAAGGACTGCCGGCCCTCAAACACAATCCAAGCGACGTCGAAGGACGTGCCAGATGCCTATACGGCGCGTGGCTATGCGGCACCGTCCTGGGTAACGTCGGGATGGCGCTGCATCATAAGCTCTGCCATACGTTGGGCGGGACGTTCGATTTGCCGCATGCCGAAACCCACACCATCGTCCTTCCCCACGTACTCGCCTACAACGCCCGCGCCGTCCCCGACGTCATGCGCCGCATTGCCGGCGCAATCGGCGCGCAAGACGCCGCGACCGGATTGTGGGACCTCGCACGGAACCTCGGGGCGCCGGTTGCGCTTCGCGATATAGGCATGAAGCCCAATGGCATCGGGCGGGCAGTGGAATTAGCAACCCAGGCGACGTACCCGAACCCGAGGTCGCTTGAACCGGTTGCGCTTCGCGAGCTTCTCGAGCGCGCATACGCCGGTGAGCCGCCAAAGATCGACGAATGAAATCCACGGGCAGGCGTCCATCCTCATTTCGATGCACTCTTCCCTGCTGCCGCGGCACAGTTCATGCCGCAATTGAACGACTTCTTCAAGAATCTTGGCTTGGTGGGTGGCTTCCTGTTGCTCATAGAGTGCGCGCCTCGCCCCCCGCGCCGGCCTGTCCGGCGAAGCACACACGATCGCGTGGCCCGCGGCGCGTTAAAAGCGCTGCTGTATTCCCGCCATCACGCCCAACTGGTTTTTCCCCGTCTGCACCGTCCCCCCCGCGGCCACCGGCGCATTGCCAAGTCGACTATTGATGACGTAGGCGATCGATGTGTACACGGTGGTGCGCTTGGAGAGCAGATAATTCAGCCGACCGATCACCATCGTCGAGTCCGAGTGCGAATGGAGAATGTAGCGCAAGCCCTGGGCGTCAACCGAGAACGCCGGCGTCACGACGTAACTCGCACCGAGGAACCAAAGATCCGATTGGGCATTCTCGAGCGCAGCGATGTTCCTTCGGACCCAGCCGGCGCCGATTTTCGCCGAGCCGAGCTTCAAATAGCCGTCGACAACGACGTGGGTGTCCGTGTATCCCGGGTTCGACAGCGGAGCGGCCGCGCCATTTCCGCCATGCATCACGTCGTACGCCGCGGCTACACCAAAGCGCGCATTGTCGTAACCCGCGAGCAGCGTGTACTGCCTGCAGGCAACTGGATCTCCGGGCGTCTGCCCCCCGCAATTGGTCGATGACGGTCCGGCTGGGCCCGCGGCGTCCCGGCCGAAACTGTAGGTCGCTCCGAGTTTGAAGCCGCGGAACGACCCGAGGTAGCCGATCGCATTGTCGCTGCGCGCATTGGGGATGTACGTATCGACCGAAGCCATGCTGTGAATCGACGGGCCGATGTTATCCGCCGATGAAAGCGCATACATCGTCATGTTCATTTGCCGGCCGAGCGTTACCGTCCCAAAGCCCCCGCTCACGCTCAAATTGGCCTGTCGCCCGAATAGTCGGCCGCCGTAATTGAGCATGCCTGTGGCCGGCGCAAAGCCGTTTTCGAGGACGAAGCCCGCCTTGTAGCCGCCGCCCAGGTCCTCCTCGCCGCGCAAGCCCCAACGGGACGGCATTTCACCCGTCAGCGCTGGCATGCCGACGACCGCTCCGCCTGCCGCAGCGTTGTTGTAGTACTGGATGCCGGCGTCGACGATACCGTAGAGCGTCACCCTGCTTTGGGCTTGAGCCAACGGTACCGTGGCAAATAGGCCAACGGCAAAAACTCTCTTCAATATCATGTCATGTCTCCATTTATTTAGTTATCCTAATTAAATAATTATAATTCTTGCGTTCAGGCACACCATGCCGTGGCCATTCCCTCCTAGACGCCCCATTCAAGCGCCGCTTGCTGCGATACGCACGGCACTTGCCCGACGCGTGCCCACGTACCCGATTCGGCCGCTCTAGACACCGAGATACCGGTTCACGATGTCCTGCTGGTCATGCAGCGCACGGGACGCACCGCTCCATACCACGCGCCCCTTTTCCATTACAAAATGCCGATCGGCGAGTTCTAGAAGTGCGTCGACGTTCTTGTCGATCACGACTTGCGCGAGACCTCGACATTTCAGTTCTGCCAGCGCATCCCAGATCTCGGCGCGCATCAACGGCGCCAGACCTTCGGTTGCTTCATCGAGTACGAGCAACTGGGGATTAGTCATCAGCGCGCGGCCGATCGCAAGCATCTGCTGTTCCCCGCCGGAAAGCTGCCATCCCAGGTTGCCGCGCCTCTCCTTCAAGCGCGGAAAGAGGCGATATACGCGTTCGAGCGTCCACTCGGCCGCTGCACCGCGCTTACTGCGGCTCGCACGCGCTGTCGCGATCAGGTTCTCTTCGACCGACAATGTCGGGAACACCTGCCGTCCCTCCGGGACGAGTCCCAAGCCTAGTCGAGCAATTCGGTGCGATGGCAAGCCTTCGAGCGGCTTTCCGGCGAACTGGATCCTCCCGGCTTTAACCGGTAAAAGACCGAACAGGCACTTGACCGACGTGGATCGTCCCATGCCGTTGCGGCCGAGCAGCGTGACGACTTCACCCGGCTTCACGTCGAACGTGACACCGAAAAGCGCCTGCGCGCGACCGTAACTGGCCTGCAAATCCCCTACTTCCAGCAACGTTGTCACGACCGACTCCCATGTGGCATTTCCTCTCCGAGATAGACCGCCTTGACCTTCGCGCTTCGCTTAATTTCGTCCGGTGTGCCAGTCAACAGCACGCGTCCATAGACCAAGACGGTAATGCGATCCGCGAGCGCAAATACCGCGTCCATATCGTGCTCGACAAGCAAAATCGAATAGCGGCGCTTCAAGGTTTTCAGCAAGGAAACCACTGCGTTCGATTCATGCGTGCTCATCCCGGCCATCGGTTCGTCCAACAACAGAAATTCGGGCCGTGCCGCGAGCGCCATCGCCAGCTCGAGTTGACGCCGCTGCCCGTAGGAAAGATCGGCCGCGGGTGAATCCGCCCGATCCGCGAGTCCCGCCTCGTCCAACGCTTCATCGGCCGCCTCCACGAGCACGCGGCGGTCCAACATGGGTCGCCATAGGTGAAACGCGTGATCGGCCGCGCCTAGTGCCGCAAGCACGGCATTCTCTCGCACTGTGAACCCTTCGAAGATTGACGTGATTTGATAGGAGCGCACCATCCCCCCGCGCGCGCGGCGATGAATCGGCAACGCGCTGATATCCTTGCCTGCGAAGCACACCTTTCCGCCATTCGACTGCAACTCGCCCGAGATCTGATTGATTAGCGTCGTTTTGCCTGCGCCGTTGGGTCCGATGAGGGCGTGCAATTCCCCGCGTTCGATATCGAGTGACACGTTATCGGTAACCAGGAGACCGCCATAGCGCTTGACCAGCGATTCCGTCTGCAATAACAGGTTCGTCACGATTGCTCTCCCGTGGCCGTGGACACCATCGGGTCAGCCGGGCGACGGTGACGCGAGAGCCAGGCGTCCACGGCGGCAAAGACACCCGCAATGCCGGCCTTCCCGAGCAACGCCATCAGGACTAGCGCCGGACCGAACACCGCCATCCAGTGCTCGGTGAATAGCTTCAGCACTTCCTCGAGGCCGAGGAACGCGAAAGCGCCCAACACCGCGCCGAACACAGAACCCGCGCCCCCCAGCATGACCATGGCGATGAGGTCGCCTGACACGTTCCACGACAACGTGCTCGGCGAAGCGAAGGCGTTGAGGTTAGCCAGCAGCAGGCCCGCAAGACCGCACAGAATCGCCGAAAGGATGTAGGCCGCCAGCAGGTATTGCTTCGCGGGCAAGCCCATCGCATCGACGCGCCGGGCATTCATCCGCGCGGCGCGCAACACCATGCCGAACGGTGAGACGCGCAGACGCGCCATCCAGTAGGTCGCCAATGCCAATACGATGAGCGAGCAGGTATAGACCGTATCGGGACGCCCCAGGTCCAATGCGAAAAACTTCGAGGTATCGGCGATGGACGTCCCGTCGTCACCGCCATATTGCTTGAGGCTCACGAGAACAAAGTACCCCATTTGCGCAAATGCCAGCGTGATCATGATGAAAGCGACCCCAGTGGTCCGCAGACAGATCGCGCCCATCACCAGGCCGAGCAGCGCGCACGCCGCGACACACGAAAGAACGTGCACCCAACCATTGTCGATGCCGTAAAACGCGGGCAGTGCGACGCTGTAGGCACCGATCCCGAAGAAGAGCGCATGGCCGAAACTGATCATGCCGCCGTATCCCAAGGCCAGATTCAAACCGGTTGCGGCGATTGCGTAGATGATGATGCGCGCGACAAACGCGGTATAGAACGGCTGCGCGATGAAGGGAAGCAGTACTAGCACGCCGAATAGCAGCAGCGACGCCGCCCACGCGCATCGACAGCGCGGTGTGTTGAATCGCATCATTTTCTCCGTGCGGGAAAAAGTCCATCCGGACGGACCGCAAGAATGGCCGCCATCAGCAGGTAGACCAGCATCGAGGCGAGCGCAGGTCCGGCTGCATCTGCAATATCGCGGCTCGTTACGTCTCTCAGCAAAGGCGGCAACAGTGTCCGGCCCAGCGTGTCGGCCATGCCGACGATGAGAGCAGCGAAAAATGCACCTCGCACGGACCCAATCCCGCCGATGACGATGACGACGAGCGTCGCGATTAGCACGGGCTCCCCCATACCCGGCTGCACCGACACGATCGGCCCTGCCATGACGCCGGCCAACCCTGCCAGTGCCGCGCCCAGTGCGAAAAGGAATGCGTTCAGAAATCGGATATTGACACCGAGCGCGCCAACCATCGCCGGATTGACGGCACCGGCACGAATCAGCATCCCCAGCCGAGTGCGATGCATGAGCCACTGTGCGCCGAGGGCAACCAGCAATCCGGCGCCGATGATGGCGAAGCGATAGGCCGGGTAAGCGAGGTCCAAGATGTCGACCGTGCCATTGAGCGACTCCGGCACCGGCAGAAAATGCGGCTGCGGCCCCCAGATCATCCGGGCTGCTTCATTGAAGAACAGAATCATGCCGAACGTTGCCAACACCTGGTCGAGATGATCCCGGCCGTAGAGACGCGACACTGCTACCCGTTCGACCGCGACGCCTATTGCGACGCTGCCGCCAATCGCGGCGAGCACGGCTACAGCAAACGAGCCGGACAGGCCGAACGCCGTCGCGGCGAAGTAGGCCCCCAACATGTACAGCGAGCCATGTGCGAGATTAACGAAGCTCATGATGCCGAAGACCAGAGTCAGGCCTGCTGCGAGCAGGAACAAAAGAACCCCGAACTGCAGTCCGTTCAGCAGTTGCAAAAAGATCAGGGCGAAGCTCATCGTTGACTCCCATTGCTCCGCCGGTACTTGAGCGCGTCGTTGTAAAAACGCGGATCGTAGTATTTCTCGGGAATGCCGAGCTTCTTCTGAGGAATGCCCCATTTAGCACGGAGCCTAAGCACCTCATCGAGACCCGGCAGTTCGAGTTCGGCTCGCCGTTGAAATCCCGTTTGCTCGTTCACGAGCAAAGGAAAAGCTGCTTCGGCCATCGCAAGATCGCTGTTCGGCATATATTTCGTGAATATGCGTAGCGCTTCCTGCTTGTTTGTGGGGTTATATAGCCACTCCACACTTTTTGCGTAAGCGCTGATGAAACCTTCCAACTGTGCGCGATGCGTTTCCGCCCAAGCGCGGCGTACGCCCGCAACCATGCCTTGATACGCACCGAGATCGGTTGAGACCTTTGCGATGACGTTGAAGCCGTGGGCCTGCGCCTGCAATTCGAAAGGCGAAACCAGCAAGGTCGCCGCCTGCTTGCCTTGCAAGAGCGATTGGAAGCGTTGCAGGACGCCGCCCGCTCGTTCGACCGTAAACTCCGGCTCATGCAAGCCCGCGCGGTCGAGCAGTTCGAAGAGCACCAGTGAATAGCCAGTATTTCGTGCATCGACCGAGACCGTTTCGCCGCGCAATGCACTCACGGAATTGATTGGCGGCGCAGAAACGAGCTTCAGGAACCCGCGGTCGCCTCCCATGACGGCGATTAGGTCTCGGCCGACTACCGGCGCTTCGCCCTGCCCTTCACGATAAGCGACGAGGTTGTCCATGGCCGTCATCGCAATATCGAAGCGCCCGTCGATCAACTGAGTGAGTTGAAATACGGAACTCGGGGTGGGCGTTACCTTGACCGCGATGCCGTTCGCTGCAAAAAAGCCCTTCTCTTGCGCCACCCATAGCGGCCAGTTGAAGCCGCCCGGAAAGGTGATGACTTCGATCGGCCGTTCCGCCGCAGTAGCGGCATTCACGCTGCCCACGATCGACAATAGGAATGCCAATAGGAATTGTTTGAAGCATTTCACGGTTTTCGTCTCCTTCCATATGCGTGAAGCCGCGATACTCGCTATCCATTCGCTGGCATCCACGCTGGCCGTACAGGGTCTCGTCCGCACCGTCTCGGGTACGGGCCGCCCTTTTTCGTTTCGATTGCAATCGGCTGCTTCGCTAACGCCTATTTCAGATTGCACTGCTGTGCATAGGCGTCTCCGTGATCCTTGAAAACGTCTGCCTCGAGCAGCTTGAAGCCGGGCTTACCCACCGAGTTTCGGACGACCTGATAGATGCTGTAGTCCTGGATAGGAAAGTTGTTCCTTCCAAACCGGAAATTGCCGCGCACCGAGGCGAATCGAGCGCTCTTGATCGATGCGGTCAATGCCTTGTGATCCGCGGTGTTTCCTTTCACGTCTCGCACGGCCGCGTCGAGCATCATGATCGCGTCATAGCTGAATGCCGCGTAACTGGAGGGGATCCGGCCGAAGCGCTTCTGAAACGCCTCGACGAATCGCCTCGATTGCGGATTGGGCGCGCCCGGGGTCCAGGAATCGCCCACGACTGAGCCCAACGCAGCCGTCCCCATGGCATCCACGGCTGAACCCTCAATCGTGTTGGAGGTATAGAGCGCCGTCTTCGAAAGCAGCCCAGCCTGCTGGTATTGACGAACGAACGTGACGCCTAACCCACCCGGAAAGAATCCATAGATCGCCTCCGGCTTGGAAGCGGAAAGTTCGGTCAACTCGGCGGAAAAATCGAGCTCGTTGAGTGGCGTATAGATCTCATCGACGATTTGCCCCTTGTAGAAGCGCTTGAAGCCGGCGATCTTGTCCTTGCCCCCGATAAAATTCGGGGTCATCGTACTCACCCGTTTAATGCCTTTGTCACTGAGGTATTTTCCGATCGCTTCCGCCGGTGCATCGCTTTGCCAGGACATGACGAACTCGTTTGCCTTGCATTGCCTACCGGCAACGGAAGAAGGGCCGGCTACGGTTCCGATAAACGGGATGTCCGTCGAAGCAATCCGGTTCTGCAACGCCATCATCACGTTGGCAAAAGTCAGGCCGACCACAATATCGACTTTTTCCCGGTCAAGGAGCCGGCCCAGTGCGTTGATTGCCACCTCCGGCTTCTGCTCATCGTCTTCCTTGACGATCACGGCCTTGACTCCGCCAAGCTTTCCCGACAATAGGTCCAGCGCCAAGCTGACGCCGTCGAACTGGTCGCGGCCGACGTCGGCGGATGGACCGGACAGTGTCGCGAGAAAGCCGATCTTCACATCCGCCATTGCCGCGGAAGCTGTCCCGGCGATAGCTGCCGCGAGCGCGGCGCATAGCATTTTGTTCACTTGCGTCTCCTTATCTTTCGCCCCCCCGGTCGGGGTGATCACGCGATGGCAGTCTCGAGTTCGCCGAGCCCTTCGATCCACACGCGGACGACATCGCCGCGTTTGAGAAACGTGCCGCTTTCCATCCCCACTCCGGCAGGCGTGCCCGTGAGGATGATGTCGCCCGGGTAGAGGTCCAGCCGATGACTCAGATAGGCGATCTGATCCGCTACACCGTACAGGTGATTGCGGGTGTTGGAATCCTGTTTGAGTTCGCCGTTGAGCCACAACTTGATGTTCAGATCCTCGGGCGATTCAACGAATGCAGCGGGCGTCAGAAACGGACCCATCGGGCAAGAGCCGTCGAAACATTTATGCCCGAGCCAGTCGAACCTAAACGGTGAACTGACATCGACTTTGTCGCGCCGCAAGTTGTCCCGCGCCGACAAGTCGTTCGCGCAGGAATACCCGGCGACGTATTGCAAGGCATCGTCCACGCTGACCTTCGATGCGCGGCGCCCGATGACGACGGCCAGTTCCGCCTCCCAATCGAGCATGGCCGTATGACCGGGAAATCGCACGGCCTCGCGATGCGCCGCAAGCGTCCCCTTGCCGGCTTTGAGAAAGTGCCACGGCGGGATACCGTCGGCCTTCGGATCCAGCACGAGCGTCTGTTTGAACGCACGCCCCATGGCTTCCACATGGTCGCGATAGTTCGCGCCTGCGGCGTAGATCGCGCCCGGGTCCGTCACCGGCGCAAGGAATACGATGCTGTCCGGATCTAGCGCTTCAGCGATGAACTTGCGCGGCGATAACGCCAGTTCGTTCGCGACCGCCCAAAGCCGCTCATGCGAGCTATCCCAATGCTCCAGCAGTTGCATTACCGATCGGCCGGCCAGGGGACTTCCTTTGGCAACGCCCGTTAGACTGAAGAGTCGCTGGTTGACGGCGATACCCGTCCCTGCGGCCCCGGTTGCGTCCGCATACGTGAAAAGCTGGTATTTCATCTGGAGTTATTTCAAAGAGTATGAGCGATTGGAAAAGCGCACCGTGACAGTCAATTCACCTTCCATCAGCAGCCACTTTCTGATAATTGGCGTATAAATCTTTTCTCGGATAAAGGGATCGTCCGACAGGATCTGCTTTGCATCCTCCATCGTTTCGGCTCGCAGGACAGACATCCCGCCGAGCGCGCCGGGGACACCTTCCTCTTCGACGAAAGGCCCCGAAGCGAATAGCACACCACGGCCTTCCGCCTCGACCGCCCATTGCAAGTGGGCCTCCAGAAACGCTTCGAACCGCGTGAGGTCGTTTGGGATCCTCTGTACGACATACAAGGGCTTTCGCAGCATTTTTTGCAAGAGGCTCTGTGTCTTCTCGACGATGTCCATGTCAGTCCGGCAATTCGAAGTTCTGCCCGAAATCGGGTGGCGGAGGCGTACTTGCCCACACGGCAGTCAGTTCTTCCGGGCTGACGTTCAACGGCACCCAGCCACTGTCGTCCTCCGGAATGACGTCGATGTCCCAGAAATATTCGACCAGGCTGTTCCAAGGATCGCGGATATAGTGAAAGTAATTCGATCCGCCAACATGTCGTCCAAGGCCGAATACGTCCTTGTAGCCTGCCCGTATCAAGGTCTGCGCACCGATCTCTATCTCGTCGATGTCGCTGACCTCGAAACTCAAATGATGCAATCCGGTGTGAGTGCTCTTGGCAAACGCGACGATGTGGTGATCGCCCCCGGCCGCACCGCGAAGGAAAGCGAGAATGTCATGTGCCCGATCGGAGACCTTCATGCCGAGCACGTTGGTATAGAAATCGACCGACCGGTCGACATCGGGCGTGAACTTGATCAAGTGACCGAGCCTGCGTGGCACCACTTTCTTTTGAAGCGACTCGAGCCCGCAGGCCCGCGTGCCAATACGGCGGTAGCGGCCGGGCACATTCACTTCCGGCGGTATCGCGACCAGGGAGGGCTTGGGTTCTTCCACCTGCACGTTGATCCAGTCGCCGTGCGGATCGCAAAACCAGATTCCGCCGAATGACACGTCGAAAGGGGCGTCCACGATGCGGACACCTGCGCGGTCGAGGTTTCTTTTCAAGCCGGTCATGCCCGCCTCGTCCGTGCCAAGGGCCGTGTAGCTCAGGCGCTTTTTTGCCCCTTCGATCAGGTGGATCTGGTCTTGGGCGCGATCCGGACAACGGAACATAAGGTCGTTACCGGATATACCCGCTCTCAGACCGAAGAGTTCATAAAAGACTCGTCCGACCTCGAGGTCCGGGACGGTCATTCCGATGTGAAGCAACGAACGAATCATGACAATGCTCTCCAGTCTTGACGAGAGAAGCCCTCTGTAAATAACCTATGCACCGTTTGCCTTTGGACGATATGCATTGTTCGACAGTCACGGTTGGATGGCTTGCGATCGTTCAGGGCGCGATTCCGACTCCAATAGCTTGATGACCGCCGCAATGTCTTCTTCAGCCATGCCGTTTTCGATCGCACGAAGGAAGTACGGCGCCGCTGTCGAAAACAAAGGAGAAGCGGCGCCGGCTTCATCGACGAGTTGCCGCCCCATCAGCAAGTATTTTTCCAAGGTGCCGATGGTCCCGGGCGCGGGTCGGAAAGCACGCGCGGCCATCATGGGAGCACGTATTGCGAACATCGTGGAACCACCCGCGCCGTGCTTGACGACCTCGGCGAGCGTACCTGGGTCGAAGCCGAGGCGGGCTCCCAGGTTCATCGCCTCGGCGCAAGCAAGCGTATGGATCGCGACCAAATAATTGGCGATTAGCTTCATCGCGACAGCCGAACCGTACTCGCCAATGTGAAACTGGTTGGCGGTGATCGCATCGAGAACAGGTTTGCATTGCTTGATGAGTTCAGCGGAGCCGCCAAGGTAGAGAGACGCTCTGTGCTGCGAGACCATCGGGGGCGAACCGCTGACCTCCGCCTCAAGCACACATGCGCCACGTTCCTGAATGCGCTTCGCCTGGTCGATCTTGAACGCTTTGCGATACGTAGCGAGCTCGACGACGACAAGCCCAGGCCGAATTGCATCGAGCACGCCGTCAGCGCCCTGCAGGACGTCGAGGAGCGCAGCTTCGCTCGGTAGGCAAAGCAGAAGCACGTCGGCTTGCCTTGTCACATCGGCGGCGTTGTCGAGCGCCCGGCCGCCGCACGCGACGAATGCCTCTCGGTCGGTCCGGCGATAACCGACAACCTGGAATCCTGCCTGAATCAGATTGGTCGCGATCGGTAGTCCGAGCTGGCCGATGCCGATCATGCCGATGACTCTGTCTGGGGTGTCCACTGCGCCTCCTCATGGTTGTTCCCAGCAGTCTAATGATCATGCCGGCATTAAACTACGCCGATTCGTTAAAGCAATGTATCAATGAAATTGATACTTCTGGTCGGCAATCCGTGGGCGTAGGTGTCGTGGACTCGTGAACTGATGAAAGACCTCAACTTACTGTATGTTTTCGAAGCGCTCTGGTGCGACAGATCCGTCACCGCGGCGGCGGAGCGGCTCGGCCTGACACAAGCCGCGATCAGCAGCGCCCTGAAGCGGTTGCGGGATCAGGAAGGCGATAAGATGTTCACGCTGGTCAGTCGCCGTATGGAGCCGACACCCTATGCGAGCGCCATCGCGCAACAGTTGCTCGATGCGCTGACCATGATTCGAAAAACCTCCGCGGAGAAAAGCGTTTTCGATCCGGCCTCCTCTCGGCGCATGTTCACCGTGCGCACGCGCGATATCGGAGAGATTGTGAATCTCCCTCCCCTTATGGAGAAGTTGCAGGAGGAAGCGCCGCACATCAAGCTACGGACGGTGTTCGTACCCATGGATGAAACGCTAGGTGGACTTGCTAGTGGCCGGATAGATTTCGCGCTCGGCTTTCTTCCATCGCTCGAAGCCGGCATTCATCGTCGGAAGCTCATGCAGCAGCATTACGTCTGCGTCATGCGGAAACAGCATCCTTTGGCAGAATCGGAACTTACCCTGGAGCGCTTCAGGGAACAGGAACATTTGCTCGTAGAGTATTCCGGCAGCGGCCATAAGGTTCTCGAAAAGGCGTTGATCGAAGCGGGCGCCCGGCATCAAATCAAGGTGCGGCTGCCGCAGTACCTTTCCGCACCCCACTTCGTCATTTCATCGGACCTCTTGTGGTGCGCGCCCGCCGTTCTAGCCGAGACGCTCGCGACGCACTTTGCGCTGACCATCAAGCCTATCCCGTTCCAATTACCGGGATTTGAAATCGGCCTTTACTGGCATGATCGGTATCATCGCGATCCTGCAAACAAGTGGCTTCGGGAATTCATAGTCAACGTTCAAGCGACCCGACCATGAATCAGACGAAGCAGCTACCGACGATGCGCTCGTCGCGCCGTTCGACGTCGTCGCGCGAGAAGTGCCGACCGCATGGTTCGTCGCATAGAGCGCCACGTACTGCTCAAGGACAAACTCACGCAGATCCGGCAACGCGGCTTGAGCCGGCGCACTTGTGATTACGTTCCCAAACTATTTGACCAAGTCGTCAGCACTGACGTCGTCGTAGCTCTGCGTCCAAGAGTACGTCTTAGGTGCGGAAACCGCATCACCCAGTGTCGCGGCAACCGGACTTCTACCCTCTACAATTTCAGCAAATGATTGACAGGACGGCTCGATCTGAGCGCGCCGCAACGCGAGCTCGGGAGCCGAAACGCCGCCAGCAACGCACGGCTAGCGATTCTTTCGCGCAGTTGCCGTCCAATCTGCCGGAAAACCGGCACCCTCCCGGATCGGTTCAGTTCCAGGGCGACCAGCGCCGGCAGCGACTGCCTGGATGAACGGTTCGCAACCATAAATGAGCCAAATTGATTCGATATTGGTTCTTAAAAAATCCGGTGGAAACCGCCAGAATTGACGAACCAACGATACGACGGGATCGCCATGCGCATCCGCATCATCACCGACGACTTCACCAGCGCGCTCGACGAGACGGCTTGCTTCGCGGAGCGCGGCTGCGACACGGCCGCCCTCATGCGCCCCGATAGCACCACTAACGGCGAGGTCGTCAGCCTCGACACCGATTCCCGCGAGTACCCGCTTACGCTGGACCAGGACACCGTCGGCCGCTTCCATCGCCGCATTTTCTCTATCGATCACGCATTAACGACACCATGAGCGACTTTCGCAGTGACACCGTCACCCAGCCCACGCCTGCCATGAAGCAGATGATGATGGAAGCGCCACTGGGGGACGACGTCGTGGGGGAAGACCCCACTGTCAACCTCCTGCAGGAAACCGCTGCCGCCATGCTCGGCTTCGAGGCCGCACTTTTCGCACCGAGCGGCACGCAGACCAATCTTATCGCGATGATGACGCATTGCCAGCGCGGCGAAGAAGCCATCGTCGGCCAACAGTGGCATACCAACCGCTGGGAAGCAGGCGGTATGGCGGTGCTCGGCTCCATTCAACCGCAGCCGCTGGAGCACCAGCCCGACGGCACCATCGCCCTGCACGACATCGAAGCCGCCATCAAGCCCGACGACCCTCACTTCGCCCGCACCCGCCTAGTCGTAACCGAAAACACTTTTGGCGGCAAGGTGCTGTCCTTGGAATACATGCACGACGTTGCTGCCCTGGCGAAGCGCCACGGATTGCGCTCGCACATCGATGGCGCGCGTCTCTGCAATGCCGCCGTCGCGCTCTGCGACGGCGGCGATCCGCTGCAGCGTGCGCGGGAGCTCTGCGACGGTTTCGATTCGGTATCGCTTTGCCTCTCGAAAGGGCTGGGTGCGCCGGTGGGGTCACTGCTGCTGGGTTCGCAAGACTTCATCCGCCAGGCGAGCCGCGTGCGCAAGATGCTGGGCGGGTCCATGCGTCAGGCCGGGGTGCTGGCGGCAGCGGGATTGTATGCCCTGCGGCACAACGTGCACCGCCTCGCTGACGACCATGCCAATGCAGCCATGCTGTCGCGTGGCCTGGCCGAGGCCGCCGAGGGCAATGTCAGACTGCGCGGCCGCTTCACTGCCCATCCGGCGCAAACCAACATCCTTTTCACCGATATCGATCCCCATATCGCCAGCGATTTCTTCGCCCACCTCGACGCGAGCGACGTCAAGGTGAAAAGCGGCGTTTATCGCGGCGAGGAAGGCGCCATGCGCCGCATACGCTGGGTCACGCACCTCGATGTGAGTCGGACGGATGTCGAACGCGCGATAAAGGCCGCGGCATCGTTCTGATGTTCAGCCAGAACGTCCGGCTCACGGCGCAAAAAGAGCGATGGAACGCTTCCATCCGATACGGCTTCAGCACATCCGGCCCCACTGTTCCGCACAAACAGCAGCGGCACGATGGCAAGCAGACAGATTACGGCAAGACTGCCGTAATGCACGGTCCACCCCGCATGTCCAATGATGTAGCCTGAGAGCGGCGAAACGACCATACCGGCGACCCCGAACGCGATCCCGATCATCAGCCCCATTCCCGCGCCGGCCGCCCGCTCCGCCGAATCGATGACCATCGCGTACGCAACCGGAAATGGCGCATTGCGGAACAATCCCCAAATGAGAAGGACGATCCACGCACTGGCGAGGGAGTCGATGCGCAACAGCATCAGTGTGGAAATCGCACAGCAAATCGCCAACACGATCAGCGTTCGCTTTCTTCCCAGCGAGTCCGAAAGCGTCCCCCACACGACCTGTCCCACCCATCCCGTCAACCCCGACACGCCGGATACGAGGGCCGCCGCCGAAACCGTCATATGGGCCACCTCGATCAAATACGACGTCAAGAACAGGACGATGCCCAGCTCGGCGACCAGAAACAGAAAGATCGAAGCGATCGCCAATCCCGTATTGCGCTGGCGAAACGCCGCCTTGATCGCGCCCATCGGCCGCCGGAAATCCCCTCTTTCACCCACCGCAGCGGTGGGCGTCGTCAAATCATTCGCGCGCATCCATTCGAACGCCATTTCCTGATTGCGTCGGGTGCCGACGACCAATTGCGCCACGATGATCACGACGCCGATCAGCGGAATGAGCGCGAAGGCATCGGTCCATTGTCCGTAACGCAGGACGATAGCGATCAACACGCCGGAAAGGAATTGGCCGATCGGAAAACCCGTGTGGTGAACGCCCACGGCGAAGCCGCGGTTCTCCTTTTGCCACCAGTCGCTAACGAGTGCCACGTTGACCGGCTCGGCGCCGCCTCGGCTCAGACCCATCGGTACGCGCAGCAGTTGAAACCATCCAAGGCTCCCTGACAGCAGCGCCGTCAGCAGCCCACCCACCACGGCCAAGGCATAGGCGACGATCCACGTATAGCCGCGCCGATATCCGCTGCCGATCAGATCGGACGCCACACCGAAGCCCACGGCGCCGATCATCGAGGCAAACGCGAAAATCGTATTGATGAATCCGGCCTGAACGTTCGACAGGCCATAGGCAAACTTGATCGACGGCAATACGGCCGGCATGATCTGGCCGTCGATCGAGATCATCAGGACCGCCAACGTCGTAATCCAAAGCATTGCCCAGGAGCTCCAATGCGCGCGCACCCGGCGGCGTGCCCGCCCGGATGCTTGTGTCATCGGCTCAACTCTTTCGTTCATGACTGTCTCCGATCCTGTTTGTCTTCAATTGATTGCACATATTCGGTTCCGCCCATGCGCCGCTTCCAGCTTTCCCGTGAGTGGCGACGCACGCCCCAGCCGATCACGCGCATCCGGTTGCCAGGGTGAATGGGATCGGGGCCCCAGATGGCTTGATAGGTATCGATGCAGCGCCCCGTGCGCTGTAAGTGCCCCGCAACCGATATGAGCGCAAGCCACCAGACGGTGAGTACGGCCACCATCCACCGCGGCGCGTCCGCAAGCTTCAAACCCATCCCGATTACGACGACCGCCAAGAGAATCGCGGCGGTCCCGACAACCTTGTGTACGTACTCGAACCGATATCGTCGCGCCGTCATGTCGTAGTGATCGCCGCGCATCGCATCCTCACTCGAAGCGCCAAGCCCGATTGCAGTGGTGCCACCACCCTTGCTACCCCGCCACACCCCACCCAACACCTGGACCCATCCGCTCGCCATCACCGCCCATCCGAACCATCGATGACACTGCGCCAGCGCACTTGTGTCATGCGCACGGCCCAATGCAAGCGAGCACCCCAACGTCATCGACAGCACCCCTGCCGTCTGCAAGATGCGATGCCAGTGCCACCACGTTTTGTTGTCGAGCTCGTCCGGCCAGGCTTGTCGCGGCATCACCTTGAAATAGCGGGCCACCAGCACGCCAAGCGGCAACAGAATCGCCCACGCGGCCACCATCGCCCTGCCGTGCCATGCGGTCCACGCGGGAAGTTCGTGATCCATGCGCCCCGATATCGGCGTCAGCAGCCACGTTACGAGATCGGCGCTCATTCGGCGGACCGAATGACCTTCGAAACATCCGGCTCGCGCTGCGTAGCGATATAACTTTCGAACCGTCGCGTCCGAACGTCGAAAATGCCGACGCGATCGTCATCCTGCGAGACGAATGCCAGACCGCGCTCGCGATCGAACGACAGCGCAATCGCTCGCGCCGGCATGGGAATGTGGTCGATTTCGGCAAGCGTGGCAGGATCGACGAGCGACAAGCTCCGCTCGCCGTAGTTGGTCACGATCAGCATCTCGTCGTCCCAGCGATAGATACGTGTGGGATCGTCGCGGGATGCACTGCGCTGCCGCACTTGCATCGCTTCCGTATCGATCGCCGTCAGCGTTTGGCTCCAACGATTGCTGACGAATAGCGTGCGCTCGTCGCCGCTCAAACAATACCCTTCGGGCTTATCGCCTGGGTGGCAAGCCAGCGGCACGGCCAACGGGTCCCACGGCTTGACCTTCGTTACCGTATGCGAAAGCAAATTCATGCAGTAAGCGGTGGCGCCGTCTTTAGTCAACGCGAACAGGTGACTCTTGATACCGCCGGAGGGCACGGCTCGCCGTGGCGCCTCGTCGGTCAATGGCCGATCGAGCACGAGCAACGTGGCTTTCTCCTCGCTCAGCGCATACAGACGGTCGCGCTCATCCATCTGCAAGCCATGAATCCGGTTGTACGGCGCAAGGTCGATCGTTCGCGTCAGCGCGCCGGCTTCGATGTCGATCTGCAACAGCGAATGACCGCCCGGGCCTGTGTGGCCGGATGTCTCGACACCGTAGTGCCCGACCCACGCGTTTCGATTTGCCCGGTCCGTCACGAACTCGTGCGGATACGAAGGCAACGCGACGCTATGCAGGCGTTTTCCCGATTCGATCTCGTACCAACTCACGCAATGACTGCATTTTTCCACAAGCAAAAGCGTGCCGCCGTCGCTCACGTTGCACCTCTCGTATTAAGCCGAATGCGATAAAGGGATGTCGATGCGCAGATATAGAGCGCGTTGCCGTGCGGCCCGCCGAAGGTGACGTTGGCGACTTTCTCGGGCACGCCGATCCGCGCCAGGCGCGTCCCGTCAGGATGATAGATCTGCACACTATCCTCGCTGCTCGTAAAAACCCAGCCCTGGCGATCGACGCGGAAGCCATCGGCAAGGCCTGGACTCACCACCGCGAAGATGCGTGGATTGACCAACTCGCGCCCTGCCACGACATCGAACGCGACGATGTGATGATTGCCGCTACCGTCCCTGCGCAACGCCGCCGAGGTGTCCGATACGTAAAGCACCGACTCGTCCGGCGAGAACGCAAGGCCGTTCGGCTCTTCGATGAAATCGGATACGACGGAGAGCGTCCGTGTGCGCGGATCGTATCGGAAAACATAGTTGTCGCCGAGTTCGGATTCAGCGACATGGCCCTCGTGATCGGACACGATGCCATACGGCGGATCGGTGAACCAGATCGTGTCGTCACGTTTAACGATGATGTCGTTCGGCGAGTTCAGGCGCTTACCCTCGAAACGATCGACCACGATCTCGTCCTCCGCGAACGGCACGCCATCACGCATACGCGTTCGGACAATGGCTCGCTGCCCGTGCGAACAATGAAGGATGGAGCCGTCGCGCTCGCGAGTATGTCCGTTCGTGAATTCAACGCCTTCACGCCAAACCGTCATTCCGTCGCGTTCGGACCAGCGCAGCATCCGATTGTTGGGAATGTCGCTCCACAGCAGCGCGGCGTCCTCATCGATCCAAACGGGCCCCTCGCCCCATATCGCGCCCGTGCACAAACGCTCGAGCATCGCGCCCGGGGCAAAGAGCGAGCTGGCCCGCGCGTCATACACGGTGATTTCCGTCTCGATCGCATCCATCTCTTTTGAACTCTCGTTGCACATCTGAATAGCCCGCGCCGTTATTTTCCCCAGATCCGACGGTACGCATCGCGATAATGGTTGGCCGGGTCGTAGATGTTGTTCGACTTGACGTCGGAAGCGATGTTTTCCCGTGTCACGAGATGCACCGGCGTGCTGTAGCCGCTCGGCTGCGCGCCGGCGAATGCACGGTTCAACTCGTCGACGAGTTGCCAACCGTGGAGCATCAGCGGCTCGGGAATCGTGCCCACCTGATAACGGTCGCCGCGAATGCGCTGGTAGGCGGATTGACTACCGTCGCCGGCCGATACATTGAACGGCGGGCCGGCCGGCTTTTCGCCCGCGCTCGAAAGCGAGGGCCCCATGAAATCGAAGTAGAGGTCGTTAATTCCGAGCGAATACGTCCACTTGGCACCGTAGCGTTGCAGCAGCGCAGTCGACAGTTGCGGAATGCGCGTCGACGTCTCCGAAAGCGGGGTGTCCTCGACCGCCAGCAGCGCGCAGCCTTTGCATTGCTTGATGACGTTCGCCATCGCGGTCGATTTGGCGACCGCCACCTTGTACAGCGAATCGGTGAAGACAACGACGCCCGCGGTGCCGTTCGACTTGACCACGGCATAGTCGGCTGCCACCTTCGCAACCGCGATCGGATCTGTACTGACGTTCGTGAAAAGGCCGGTCGCCGGGTCCGGGCCCGCCTTGGGCCCCGCATGCCAGCCTACGACTGGAATCTTCAAGCCGCGGGCCTTCTGAATGACGACCGCTTGCTCGGCTGGATCGAAGCCGCCAACAATGATGCCGGCGGGATTGAGCGCCATCGCCTGATTCATGGCGGCCGTGCGCCCGGAGACCGTGCCCTGCCCATCGAGGATGCGCACTTTCCAGCCGATCACGTGAGCGGCCTGCGCCACGCCGTCGCTCACACCCAGTACCCCGCCGTTGCGAAGATCGGACGCCACGTAGACGATGGTCCTGTCGGGCTGCGCCTTCGGCCCGGTCGTCGGGCCGTCCCAGGCCGGCGACGGTTGAACGGCTGCATCGACGACCTTTTGCGCCGTGGCGAGATAATCGTCGGCCGCCATCGCTCGTGTCGCCACGGTGAAGCAAGCAAGCACCGCGACAGCAGCCGCGATCAAGTTGAGGGGCTTGTGAATCGACTGCACGCACTTCATCGTCATGTCTCCGTTGCTGTTCATTGTTGGACTTTCCACGTCATGCCGCGAGCTTCAGTTCTGCTTGACGGTAGGGGCCGCGTTCGAGGCTGTCCTCGATGCAGCGCGTTTCGGCGCCTGCGAGCGTCGGCGGGCGCCATAACCGGCGATGCCGATGGCAACCAATAGCGTCACGCCGTTGAAAAGCGGCTCGACAAAAAATGCGCCGCCCAATTGCTGGATGCCCGAGATGCCTACCGCCAGGACGCCCACGCCAACGAGCGTGCCCCACACGTTCACGCGGCCGGGGCGGATCGTCGTCGAACCCAGAAATGCGCCGACGAGTGCCGGCAGCAGATATTCGAGGCCGACGCTTGCTTGTCCGATTCCGAGCTTCGATGCGAGCACGACACCGGCAAAGGCCGTCAACAATCCCGACGACATGAATGCACCGATGACATAGCGGCGCACAGGAATCCCATTGAGCCCGGCCGCACGCGGATTGGCACCGATCGCATAAAGGAATCGCCCGACGGGAAGATATTCGGTGGCGACCCACAGCAGCAGAGCGATCGCGATCACGTACCACATCGAGATAGGCAGCCCCAACAGCACCGCGCCGTTGATCCGATAAAAGGCGTCCGGCAACGTGCCGACTACCTGCCGCCCGCCGGTGTGCCACAGCGCAATGGCGTAGACGATCGTGCCGCTACCGAGCGTTGCGATGAACGAATCGATCTTCGCCATCTCCACGAGCAGCCCGTTGAGCAGACCAAACCCAAGCCCGAGCAGCAAGACGACCCCGACCGCCACGGGCCACGCCAGGCCAAACCGCGTTTGCAAGGTGATGGTCAAGATGTGCCAGAGCACGATGCCGTAGCCAACCGTCAAATCGATTTTGTTGGTCAACATCGGAATCATCGCGGCCAACGCAAGCATCGCAATGATGGCCTTGTCCGACAGAATCGAGTTCAGATTCATCCGCGTCGGAAACGTATCGGGCAGGACGATCGAAAACAGCACGATCAACGCCACCATCAGGATCGGCAGGCCATACACGGGCAGGATCGTCGAGAGGCCGTGCGAAATCGCACGAGGTGACGATTTATCCTTGGTTTGCGGGATGGAAATCATGATGAGTCCTTTCAATTTTCAAATCGATCAGCCGACCGCGCATTCGTTGGCGGACGCACGCTGCAGCAGCGTTTCGATCGTCAACTCGGCACGCGGGACGCTGTCGATCACGCGCCCCCGGTTGAATATCAAGGCGCGGTGCGCGATGTTCGCCACTTCCTCGAAATCGGTCGAAACGAGCAAGACGGCCACACCGCGTTCGAGCGCCTGGTTCACGAGCGCGTAGATGTCCGCTCTCGCCCCCACATCGACGCCCGCCGTCGGCTCCTCGAGAATCAGCAGTTTGGTTGCAATTTGCAGCCAGCGCGCCATGACGACTTTTTGCTGATTACCGCCGCTGAGATTTTCGATGGCTTTGCTCGGGTCGTTCGGACGCACGCCGAATTGCGACGTCAAGACGAATGCCTGTTGATGCTC
The DNA here is from genome assembly GCF_036503415.1 of Trinickia sp. Taxonomy (GTDB): domain Bacteria; phylum Pseudomonadota; class Gammaproteobacteria; order Burkholderiales; family Burkholderiaceae; genus Trinickia. Next base: position 80,428 of record NZ_DASXWY010000058.1, read on the forward strand.
ATGACGTGCGCTCTTCAATTGGAAGAAGCCACGCCCTATCGCGAGTGGATTGAGAAACAAGTTTTCGCACACCGAGAGCGGCATCGCGAGCGACTCGCCGGTTCGGTCGCCGGCAACGAACCCGATCCCTTGCCGCATCGCATGCCGGGGACTCCGAACGTCGAGCGTTGCACCGCAAAGCTCGATTCGGCCGGCGTCCAACGATGCCTGTCCAAAGAGCGCGCGGCCCACCGTGTCCTGCCCGGCCCCACGCAAGCCTGCGAGCGCAACGATCTCGCCCGCGGCAAGCTCGAGCGAAACGGGCCCCACGTCGCAGAACACGGCATCGCGCAGTGCGAGAACGACGTCCTTGCGGCCTCGGATCTGGGGCACATGGATCGGTTGCGGCTTGCGCCCGACGATCATGCCGACGAGATCTTCGGGGCTCGTCTCCTCGATACGCTTCTGTCCGACGAGCCGGCCATCGCGCATCACCGCCACGCGATCGGCGATTCGGAAGATCTCATCGAGGCGATGCGAGACATAGATCATCCCGACGCCCCGTTCGCGCAGCGACGAGAGCACGGTGAACAGACGCTCGACGTCGTCCTGCGGCAGGCTGGCCGTCGGCTCGTCCAGGACGATCAAGCGGGCGTCCGTGGCCAAAGCCCGCGCGATCGCAAGCAACGATTTTTCGGTTCGTGTGAGTTCGCTGACCGGCGTGTCGGGATCGATATCCGCGTCGACCGACTCGAGCGCTTCCACGGCACGGCTTCGCACGGCGCGCCAGTCGATGAGCCCCCCGCGTCGGGCGAAGCCGCAGCCAAACGCGACGTTCTCCGCCGCGCTCATCCAGTCGATCAGACCGAGGTCCTGATGGATGAATGCGAGGGACTCACGCGATCGTTCGCCCGTGAGCGGCGCACCGCGAAACGTGATCGATCCCGAATCGATCGAATAGACACCGGCGAGTAGTTTGATCAGCGTCGATTTGCCCGCGCCGTTCTCTCCGAGCAGGGCGACCACCGATCCCGCATCGATATCGAGACTGACGTTGTCGACGGCGAGCGTGCCGCCGAAGCGCTTCGTCACGTTGTTGAAGGACAGTAGCGATGACATCCATGTCTCCTCGTGTTGGACCCGCGTCTAGAACGTATGACGCAGGCCCATTCGCACGCCAAGTTGATTTGCGCCACTCGACGCGTCGAACCCTGTGATCTGCGCTTGCGTCGCATCGCCGGCGGCGTGCTGATAGACCGCCATCACGTAGGTATCGGTGCGTTTGGAGAGAAAATAGTCGGCAATCAGATCGAGCTGGTGATACTTCGGCCGGGCTCCGTTCGCATCGTCCTTCCCGGCAAGAAAATCATAGGAGCCGGAGAGAAAGAACGCCGGGGTGAATTGATAACTCGCACCAGCTTCCACATTGTCGAATGCGACGTTGTGCCCGGCATCGCCCGCTGCGAAGACAGTATGCGAAAGATTGAGCAATGCCTTGAGATTGCCGAACGCGTATGAGCCTGCCAGCGCGGCCACGCGTTGGCTCGATGCCTGAGCGAGATAGTTGCCGTAGATGACGTTCGTGAAGGTCGGCGTATTGACGTAGCCATCGACGGCCACAGCCGGATTCTTCACGTTCAAATAGGCGGCGGCGAGCTGAAGCGGTCCGCGTGCATACCCTGCGCCGATGCTCCACACACTATTTTGCGAAAAGCTGCCCGGCACGCCGCCGAAGCTATAAAGACCGCCGAACGTGAAGCCACCGTAATTGGCGCTGGCAAACTTCACACTGTTGTTCACGCGAAATCCGCTGCCCGTATTATCGATGTCTTCGGGATGCGAGAAATACCAGCCACCCCAACGCCCGTTGGAAGAAATCGGCTGGATGTAGTCCACCACGAGGTCGTATTGGCGGCCCAGCGTCACCGTTCCATACGGCGTCGAAAGCCCCATGAATGCCTGGCGTCCGAACTCGCGTCCGCCCGGCCCGGCTTGCCCGGAGAAACCGTCGAAGCCGTTTTCGAGCGTAAAGATGGCTTTCATGCCGCCACCGAGGTCTTCGGTTCCGATGAAGCCCCAGCGGCTACCGGCCACTACGCCGCTGACGGCTTGCCAGCTGTGGGCGCCTCCTTGATTCGTTGCATATGTCACGCCGTTGTCGATGATGCCGTACAGCGTGACGCTGCTTTGCGCCATTGCCAGCGGTGCGAAAAGTGAAATGGGAATGGCGAGCAGTGCAGCACTTCTCATGACGTCTCCTTGCTTGTTTTCGGTACATCGAATTTTTTGCAAGTGTGGACGCCGGACAGTTGCCGCGCTAATCAAAAGTTTTCAGCGATCGATAACCTGTGTTTATAAGCGATTGTGTGTGAACGTCGTGTGGCGCACGTACTACGCGGCTTCCGACTCGTCATGGAAAAGCTGCAGAAAGTGGCGCGCCGGGGCGCTCAACGGCCGATCGCGCCGGATGATGCTGCCGTATGACGGCAGCTTGTGACGGAAGGCGTAGTCGATCGCGGCCACGAGTCCATGCGCGGCATTGACCTGGGCCACGGTAGCCGGGATCGCGCCGAGCATTTGCGAGCGCGACACCAAGCTCATCGTGGTGAGGATCGATCCGGTTTCGATGAGCCCGCGCGGCATCGGACGATGATGCTCGCCGAACTCACGCTCGACGACGTCGCGCGCGGGACTGCCGGTGGGCTGCAGAATCCATGGGTACTCGGAGAGCGTCGCGAAATCGAGATCACGACGCCGAGCCAGCGGATGGTCGACGCCCGAGACGATGGCAAGCGACTCGTCGTCTACGGTGCGAAACAAGTATTCGCTGCGTTCGTGTGCGTCTCGCCCGATCACTACCTCGAGCACGCCTTCGTGCAGTTGCGGCATCAACCGATCGCTCGTATCCACGGCAATTTCGATGGCCAACAACGGAAAGCGCGCCTTCAGCCGCACGAGCGCCTCGGTCAAACGCCCGGGCGTCGCAGCCATGATGCTGCCGATCACGAGCCTCCCCGCGCTGCCTAGCTGCAACTCCGCCAGCTCGCGATTGAGCGACTCCATGCTGCCGCGAATGCCGCGGAAATAACCGAGCACACGCTCGCCCGCCGGATTGAGCTGAAGACTTCGCCCCGTTCGCTCGAAGAGCCGCTGTCCGAGCGCGCTTTCGAGCTCGTGCAGCATTTTGGTCGCCGCCGGCTGCGTGAGCCCGAGCTGGGCTGCAGCGCCGCGCAGCGTCGAACACTCCTCGACAGCGAGCAGCAGTGCGATTTGTCTCATCCGCAGCCGGTTCAGCAATTGCGGCGTCGAGTCTTTTCTATCTATGGAGCCCAAGCTGATTACCTGTGGTTATCGATTCATCAAGAGTTTTCAATTTACGGAAGGGGTGCGTCTACCTAGGATCAACCCTGTATGACATGGCCGACGAACGGCCGACTCAAGGAGATCCTGAATGACCATCGAACATCACGCCGCCCGGTATCGGACGAATTCGGCCGAGGTGAGCGCATGAGCAGCGCATCGCCGCTTCCCGTCGTCGCACTGACGCTCGGCGATCCGGCCGGCATCGGTCCCGAGTTGATCGCGAAGCTGCTCGCCCGGCCCGATGCGGCGATGCACGCGAATATCGTGCTGATCGGCGACCCGTGGTTGTGGGAGGAAGGCCAGCGGCTCGCGCACGTGTCTGTCGAGGTCGAGCCGATCGCTTCGCTCGCCGATGCGCGCCATCGCCCATCGACGCAACGTCCTGCCTTCATCGCGATCGATACGGTCGAGCAAGCGCAGGTCGTGATCGGTCAAGCACGCGCGGCCGGCGGCCGCTCAGTGTTGCAAGTGCTGGACCGCTGCATGGACGCGACGCTCGCGGGCCATGTCGACGCGATTGTCTTCGCACCGCTCAACAAGCATGCGATGAAGCTGGGCGGGCTCACGCACGAGGACGAGCTGCACCACTTCGCCGAGTATCTGGGCGTGAAGCATTACTTTTGCGAGTTCAACACGCTCGGCGACCTCTGGACCGCTCGCATTTCTTCGCACGTACCGCTGAAAGAGGCCGCGGCCTATGTGAATGTCGATCGCATCGTGCAAGCCTCCGAGTTGATTTACAGGTCGCTGCTCGATAACGGCGTCGAATCGCCGAAGGTGGCGATTGCGGCCTTCAATCCGCACGGCGGCGACGGCGGCGTATGCGGCCGCGAGGAAATCGACGTCATCGCGCCCGCCGTACGCGAGCTGCAGGCTCGAGCGTGGCCGACCGATACGCCGTTTCATGGGCCGTTCCCCGCGGACACCATCTTTCTGAAGGCGCAGTCCGGCGAATACCAGGCGATCGTCACGATGTATCACGACCAAGGACAGATCGCGATCAAGCTCATGGGCTTCTCACGCGGGGTAACCGTGCAAGGCGGACTGCCCGTGCCGATCACGACGCCCGCACACGGCACGGCTTACGACATCGCCGGGCTCGGCCGCGCCGACGTGGGCGCGACCTGGCAAGCATTCCAAATCGCGTGCCGCATGGGCGCCGCGCATCGGCGATCCATCGAGGCGGTCAGGGCATAACGGCGGACGCTCCCCGTAGCGATACCTCATGACGAAGCATTACGAAACAACCGAGACATCCGAATGAAAATCAAATCCGTGCGCGCACGCCTTTTCAAATGGAAAGGCAAGACCGTGCCGCCTCAAGGCAATTTCTGCTCGAACGCGATGGACCTGCTCTACGCGCCGCAAGAAACGATGAGCACCTTCCGCTTCCACTCGTGGACGGTCGTCGAAGTCGAGACCGATTCCGGCATCGTCGGTCTCGGCAACGTGGCCCTCGCCCCGCAGGTCGCGAAGGCCATCATCGACGAGTATCTCGCGCCGCTCGTCATCGGTCAGGACCCGTGGGACTACGAGTATCTGAACCAGCGCATGTACCGCGCGACGCACGCATGGGGGCGCAAGGGCATCGGCATGGCCGCGATTTCGGCAGTCGACATCGCGATCTGGGACATCCTCGGCAAGAGCGTCGGCAAGCCCGTGTTCAAGTTGCTCGGCGGCCGCACGAAGGAAAAGATCCCCTGCTACTACTCGAAGCTCTATCGCACCAACCCGAAGGCCATGCAAGAAGAGGCGCAAAAATATCTGGACGAAGGCTTCCGCGCGTTCAAGATGCGCTTCGGCTATGGGCCCGCGCACGGTCAGCAGGGTGTCGTCGAGAATCTGAAATCGGTCGAGGCCGTGCGTGAGGTGATCGGCTACGACAACGATCTGATGCTCGAGTGCTACATGGGATGGAACGTCGAATACGCCAAGCGTATTCTGCCGAAGCTCGAGCAATACCAACCGCGCTGGCTCGAGGAGCCCGTCATCGCGGACGACATCGACGGCTACGCTGAGCTGAATCGGTTGACGAGTATTCCTATCTCGGGCGGGGAGCACGAGTTCTCACTGTACGGCTTCAAGCAGCTGCTCGATCGCAAGGCCGTGTCGGTCGTGCAGTACGACACCAATCGTGTCGGCGGCATCACGATGGCACACAAGATCAACGCGCTGTGCGAAGCGTACAGCGTACCGGTGGTTCCGCACGCCGGCCAAATGCACAACTACCACCTGACGATGAGCACGCTTGCCTCGCCGATGAGCGAGTACTTCCCGATGTTCGACGTCGAGGTGGGCAACGAGCTTTTCTACTACATCTTCGACGGCGAGCCGGTTGCCGAAAGCGGCTTCCTGCAACTGCGCGATGACGTGCCAGGCCTGGGTCTTACGCTGAAGACCGAGTTTCTGGATCAGTTCGAGATCGTGGAGTGACCATGAGCGCACGTTACCAAGGTGTGTTTCCCGTCGCGCCGACGATCTTCAAGGAAGACGGCGCACTCGACCTCGACGGTCAGCGCCGGTGCCTCGATTTCATGATCGATGCAGGCTCGAACGGAATCTGCATTCACGCAAACTATTCGGAACAATTCGCGCTTGGCGATGACGAACGTGATCTGATCACGCGCACGACACTCGAGCATGTTGCCGCCCGGGTACCGGTGATCGTGACGACGTCGCATTTCAGCGCGCGGATTTGTGCCGAGCGTAACCGATATGCGCAAGCGCTCGGTGCGGCTATGGTGATGGTGATGCCGCCCTATCACGGCGCGACGTTCCGCGTACCCGAGGCGCAGATTCAGGCGTTCTTCCGCGAAGCGACGGCCGGGCTGGGCATACCGTTGATGATCCAAGACGCGCCCGCCAGCGGCACGACATTGTCTGCGCCGTTTCTTGCCAAGCTGGCTCGCGAGATCGAAGCGGTGTCGTACTTCAAGATCGAGACCGCCGGCGCGGCCTCGAAGCTGCGCGAGCTCGTCGAGCTGGGCGGCGATGCGATCGAAGGACCTTGGGACGGCGAGGAAGGGATCACGCTGCTTGCCGACCTGGATGCGGGCGCTACAGGCGCGATGACGGGCGCAGGCTACCCGGACGGCATCCGCCAGATCATCGACGCTTACTTCGCGGGCCAACGCGACGAAGCAGTTGCGCAATACGCTCGTTGGCTGCCCCTCATCAACTATGAAAACCGCCAGGCAGGCTTTCTGGCCGCGAAAGCGCTGATGAAGGAAGGCGGCGTGATCGACTGCGACCAGCCACGCTCGCCTTGGCCGGAGCTGCATCCGCAAGTTCGCGCGGGTCTGCTCGACGCGGCTCGCCGGCTCGATCCGCTCGTGCTGTCCTGGGGCCGGTAAGGGAAAGACGGCCAGGCGGCCCTCAAAGGCCGCCGCTACCATGGAAAAAGGAAACACCGATCAGACCGCCGAACACTTCCAATCCGACATACCCGCACGTGTTCCCGAAGTGACTTTCCACACTAGAGTCGACAGTGCGCCGGCCGGGCGACGCCTGTCCGATGCCTTGGTCAATAGATGATGTTGGGGGCGAGTGTCTCGCCCGTCATGAAGCGCCGATGCGACATGTGCTTCAGATCGTCGGAAGCCTGACCGGTTGCGATTGCCTCAGCGAGCATGCGGGCGGCGCCGAGCGAGCTGCTGAAGCCGTGTCCGCTGAAGCCGGTGCACAGATACACGCCGGGATGTTGACTACATTCGGAGACGACCGGAATGCCGTCAGGCGTATTGTCGATGGCGCCGCCCCACGCGATGTCGACTTTCGACGGATCGAACTGCGGAAATACTTTGCGCGCCTCGTCATAGGCGGAGTGCACCAGCGACAGGTCGGGCGCCGGATCGAGCACGCGATTGCGCACGAACGGTGAGCGTCCGAGATGCAGATAGCTGAACTCGCTCCACAGTTGCCGAAAGAACTCGCCGCCGAATTGCACCTTGATGCTGTTGCGGCGGCTCGCATACAGCCCTTTGAAACGCATGCCGTAGCGCAGCGCATTAGGCACCACGTGCACGGTGCCCCGCCCGCTCTTCGCGAGGGTGTAGCCGCCATCGGCACGCTCTCGCAGCGCGAATTCCGGCGCCTTCAGCGGTCCACTGAAGGCGAGACGAATATCGCTGTGCGATTTCGATGCCGACGAATAGACGTTCAGCGTCGGCAGCACGATCTTCTGCTTCAGACAGAAGAGCGACGACCATGCGCCTGCCGCAATCACCACCGCATCGGCGCGCACGCGTCCGCGCTCCGTCTCTATGCCGGCGATGCGGCCCGCCTCGAAAACCAGATCGTTGACCGCGCAGTCCTGCAGAATCGCGACCCCTTGCGCGGCAGCTCGCTGTGCAAGCAGGGGAATCGCGCAAGACGGATCGGCATAACCGTCGTCGAAAGTGCGCACGCCGCCGATCCACGGCGCGCAGCCATCGGCGTAGACCTTGTTCGCTTGCTCGCGCGACAGCATCTCCGCCGCGACGCCGCTGCTGCGCGCAAAATCGCACCACGCATGCCAACCGGCGAGTTCCTCTTCGCTGCGCGTGACGAAAGTGATCCCCGTCTTGCGAAACCCGACGTCGACGCCGATCTCGTCGGCGAGATCCGTCCAGCGCTGCACACTCAGTTTCGCCACGGCCAGCTCGCGCATGTCACGCCCGAGCGTTCGGCACCACCCCCAGTTGCGGCTACTCTGCTCCGCGGCGACATGACCTTTTTCGAAGACCGCGACGTGCTTGCCGAGCCGGTTCAGTTCATAGGCCGTCGCTACGCCCGCCGCGCCGCCGCCGATCACCGCGACGTCCACGTGCGTCGGCAGCGTCACGTCGGTGTTGATTTTCAATAACGGTTGTCTCACTTTTCGGCCGGGTCTTAGGGAAAAAGCGTGCAGTAGGAACATCGCCGACATCGTTGTCTCGATCGACAAAGCGACGCAAAGAAGCGATGTTTCGTCGCTGTTTCGTCGCTTTTGATACGCGTGTCGGTATGCGGATGACGTCGAAGTTTAAGAAGGAGCGTCCGCCATGACAAATTCGCAAGTATTGGGAGGACATGCTTTTTTGATATGGTGAGCGCTGTGCAGCGGGCGGCTCGACACGTGCCTCGAAGATGTCGCGAATAAACAGCCAGGGGTTTAGGTGCGTACCCATATCAAAAAGTGATGGGGGGTCAAATATGGCGTATTTGGATGTGCAGCGGATCCATCAATAAAATGGACCGACTAGCGGCCGGATCAGCGAATGTAGCGACGAGCGCGATCTCCCTGACGCAAGACCGCTGATCACGATGAGACCAGAGGACGACCCCGATGAAAGCCAGCAGAAGAGACTTCCTTGCGATGTTCGCCGCGGCAGGCGCAGCAACCGCCTTGCCGGGCATCGCGATGGCGGACGAGGCGCCGCGCAAGGGCGGCAACGTGCGCATGGCGGTGCAGAACGGTTCGATGTCCGACACGCTCGATCCGGCCAAGGGCGGGCATTCGGGCGATTGGACCAAGCAGTTTTGCGTGTTCAACGCGCTTACCGAGTTCAACGGCACGCTCACGCCCAGCAACGCGCTCGCCGACAAGCTCGAGAGCACCGACGGCATGACGTGGCACATTGGTCTCAAGCAGGGCGTGCATTTCCACGATGGCGCCGAGTTGACCAGTGAAGACGTCGTCTATTCGCTCGCGCGTCACAAGGACCCCGCCACGGCATCGAAGGCCTTCGCGATCGCCAGCGGCTTCAAAGAGATCAAGGCCGCGGGCAAATCTGAACTGACGCTGGTGCTCGACCAGCCGAACTTCGATCTGCCCTCCGTGCTCGGCAGCAGCTACTTCCTGATCGTCAAGAACAACACGAAGGATTTTGCGAAACCGGTGGGCACAGGTCCGTTCATCGTCGACACGTTCACGCCCGGCGGCAAATTCTCCGCCAAGCGCAATCCGAATTACTGGAAGTCGGGCCTGCCTCATCTCGATACCGTCGAGATCATCGGCTTGCCCGATAACAGCGCGCGCGTGAACGCGGTGCTGGCAGGCGACATCGACATTTGCTCGCTGGTCGATCACCGCTATGCCGCACAGGTGAAGAGCAACGCCAACGTGCAGTTGGTGGCCAACAAGCTCGCGATTTACACCGATCTGATCCTGCGCCAGGATCACCCGATCACCGGGAATCCAGACTTCGTCTCGGCCACGCGCTGCCTCCAGGATCGCAAGCGCATGGTGAACGACGTGATGCAGACCTACGGCGTGATCGCCAACGACCATCCGGTCGCGCCGTGGGACCCGTACTACCTCGAAGGCCTGCCCCAACACCAGTTCGATCTCGACAAGGCGAAGTTCCATCTGAAAAAAGGCGGGCTCGTGGGGAAGTCGATGGAAATCTATTGCCAGCCGGGCATTGCGGCAGCCGTGGAAGGCGCGCAGTTCCTGCAAAGCTTCGGCGCACAGGCGGGCTTCAACTTCGTCATACGTCAGGTGCCGACCGATGGCTACTGGTCAACCTACTGGACCAAGCGCCCGATCACCTACGGCTCGATCTCCAACCGGCCGAACGTCGGCATGATCTTCCAGCTGTTCTATTCCTCGAAGTCGCCGACCAATGAAGCGCATTGGCAGAATCCGAAGCTCGACCAACTGCTCAGTGCGGCGCGCGCGGAAGGCGACTTCAACAAGCGCAAGGCGATCTATGGCGACATGCAGACGCTGGTGCACGAAAGCGCCGGCACCGTGATTCCGGTGTTCGACGTCATCCTCGACGGCGTCTCGAAGAAGGTGCGCGGCTACCAATCGAATCCGTCGGGCATGAACATGGGCTACCGGTTCGCCGAAGCGGTCTGGCGCGCCTGAACTCCGTGGCAAGGCAAAATGCCGTTCAGTCGCCAGGCTGAACGGCATTTTTTCGTTGGGAGTTTGCGCTTTGCAGCGGCGTCAGGCCTTCGCGCGCAACGCCGTTTCCTCCAACCAGTTGGCCCGCATCTCGGGCACCGAATCAATCAGCAGCGATGTATACGGGTGCCGTGGCTGGGTGAGCAGCGTGCTGGGGTTGCACGCATCGACCTTCTGGCCTTTGAACAGCACGACGATGTCGTCGCAAATCGAGCGCACGGTCGAAAGATCGTGGCTGATGAACAGATATGACATGTTCAGCTCGTGCCGCAGCTCGACCAGCAGATCGAGGATGGCCGCGCCCACCACGGTATCGAGTGCCGACGTCACTTCGTCGCAGATGATCAGGTCGGGATCGGCCGCCAGCGCGCGCGCCAAGTTGACGCGCTGTTTCTGGCCGCCCGAGAGCTCGGCGGGACGTCGATGCGCAATCGACGATGGCAGCTCCACCAGGTCGAGCAGACGGGCGACGCGCGCCGGCACCTCCTTCGACGCACAGCGTTCGAAATGCCGCAGCGGCCGCGACAGAATCGTCTGGATGTCCTGCGCCGGATTGAGGACCTTGTCGGCGTTCTGGAATACCAATTGAATGCGTCGATATAGACCGCGATCGCGCTTGCCATGCTCACCCGGCAACGGCTTGCCGGCGAAACGGAGAACGCCCCGCGCCGGCGCAAGCATCCCCGCGATCACATAGGCGAGCGTCGACTTGCCCGAGCCCGATTCGCCGATCACGCCGAGCGTGGTGCCGCGCCGCAGCGTCAGATTGATGTCGTCCAGGACGCGCACGGACGGCATGCCCGCGCGGTCGCGCTCGCCGTACCCGGCGATTAAATCGCTGATTTCGAGCAATGCCGGTTGCTTTCCGGCCTGATCGGCGTCTTCCTCTGTCAGGCGGCACGACGGCTCGGCAGCGGCCAGCAGGCTGCGCGTGTATGGATGCGCAGGCGCATCGATGATCTGTCCGAGCACGCCCTCTTCCTGAATCTCCCCGTTGCGCAGGACGAGCACGCGATCGGCAATCTGCGCCACCACCGCGAGGTCGTGCGACACATACACCGCGCTGATATGGAACTGTGCGATCGCACGCTTGAACGCGCGCAGCACTTCGATCTGCGTCGTCACGTCGAGCGCCGTGGTCGGCTCGTCGAACACCACGACTTCGGGGTCCGACATCAGCGCCATCGCCGCCATCAGCCGTTGCAGCTGACCGCCCGATACCTGGTGCGGATAACGCTCGCCGATAGCCTCCGGCGACGGCAGCGCGAGCGCGCGGAAGAGCCCGACGGCCTTCTCTCGCGCGGCCTTGCGGCTCATCAGCCGGCGCACGCACACGCCTTCGATCACCTGATCGATGACGCGTAGCGCGGGGTTGAACGACGCCGATGCGCTCTGCGCGACATAGGCGACCCGCCGGCCGCGAAGGTCGCGCAATGCCGCAGGCGCCGCCGCCAGGACATCCGTTCCGCCGACGCCGACGCGCCCCCCAGCGATCCGGCAGCCACGCCGAGCGTAGCCGAGCAACGTCAGCGCAATCGTCGTTTTGCCCGAGCCGGATTCGCCGATCAGCGCGAGCACTTCGCCGCGCCGGATCGAGAAGCTGACGTCTTTGACGATCGGTATTTCGGCGCCATCGTCACCACGTGCGACGACCTGCAGATTGGCAACTTCTACGAGACATTCGGTCGACATGGCTTATCCCCGTGCGCCGCCGCGCCTGCGCACGGCCAGACTGTCGATCAGGAGGTTGACGCCGATCGTCAGCGTGGCGATCGCGAGCGCCGGCATGATCACCGCCGGCGCACCGAAAGAAAGACCCGAGAGGTTCTCGCGCACAAGCGATCCCCAGTCGGCATACGGCGGCTGCACGCCAAGGCCGAGGAAGCTCAGGCCGCTCAGCATCAGCACGTTGTAGACGAAACGCAGGCCGAAGTCGGTCAGCATCGGATGAATCATGTTGGGCAGGATCTCGCGGCATGCGATATGGAAGGCGCTTTCGCCGTTCAGGCGCGCGACCGTGACGTATTCCATCGCATTGATGCCGACCGCCTGAGAATGCGCGATACGGAATGCGCCCGGCATGTAAATGACGCCAGCCGTCAGCACCAACACACGCAGATCCGAACCGTAGATAGCGATGACGAGCAGCGCGAGGATCTTGCTCGGTGTAACGAGTAACGCATCGACGATGCGGCAGACGATCTCGTCGAACCAGTTGCCGATCACTGTCGACACCAGCGCGAGCAGCGTGCCGCTCACGCTCGCGATGACGGTGGCGGCAAGCGCGAGCCCGATCGAATAGCGCGCGCCGTACAGAATGCGGCTCAGCAGGTCGCGGCCCAGGAAGTCGGTGCCGAGCGGATATGCAAGACTGCTCGATGCGAACACCTTCCCGCCGCTCATGTCCATCATGCCGTAAGGCGCGATGAAGGAACCGAAAATGGCGATGAGGACCCACGCGAGCGAAAGGAAAAGACCGATGCGGCCGAGCCCGCTCAGGGACATGAAGAAGCGCCCGATCCGGCGCGGCGAAAGAAGGAAGGTCATGGCGTCACCGCAATTTCGGGTTGCAGACGATCGTAGCGATGTCCGCAAGCAATAGCAGAAGCAGATAACAGGTGCTGAAGAACAGCACGCAGAACTGGACGATTGGCAGATCGCGGTTGCTGACCGCGTCGACCAGCGTGCTGGCAAGCCCCGGGTAGGAGAAGATCGCCTCGACGATGATGACGCCGCCGAGCAGATACGATAGGCTCAGCGCCATCGCATTGACGATCGGTCCGATCGCGTTGGGCAGCGCATGGCACAACACGGTGCGCGACGGACGCAGGCCCTTGAGCACGGTCATCTCCGCATACGGCGCATCGAGTTCGTTGACGAGCGCCGCGCGCGTCATCCGCGCCATCTGCGCGACCACGACGCAACACAGCACCAGCACCGGCAAACTGTACGACTTGAAGAACTCGCCGACGCTCGACACATCGGGATTGACCGACACGGCCGACACCCAGTGCAGCTTGACCGCGAACAGCAGCACGGCGAGCGTGGCGAGCAGGAATTCGGGGACGGCGACCACCGACATCGTCAAGACCCCGATCACCCGGTCGAGCAGTGTGCCGCGCACCATCGCCGCGACGATGCCGAGCACCAGCGCGATCGGCACCGAGGTAGCGGTCGCCGCGCCGGCCAGCATCAGCGTATTCGGAATGCGCGCCAGCACGATGCTTTTGACCGGCACTTGCGCCGCGTACGAAATCCCGAAGTTGCCGCTCATCATCCCGCCGAGCCACGTGAAGAAGCGCAGCAGCAGCGGTTCGTCGAGCCCCAGCTCCTTGCGCAGCATCGCCACCGTTTCAGGCGTGGCGTACTGGCCCAACGCCATCTGGGCCGCGTCGCCCGGCAGCAAGCTGGCCATGAAGAAGACGAGCGCGGAAACCAGAAACAGCGTGAGCGCACCAATTGCGATGCGGCGGCTCACCATGCGCAGCACGACGCGATTCATATTTCACCTCGGTAACCTCGGTATTCAGGTGCGCCGGTCCGGCTTTGCGAGACGCCGGACCGGATCGCGCTCGAAACAACCGCTCCGCTGTCAGGGCATCATGAGATCGCGTCCTTGAAGCGGAAATACGCGCCCACCAGGGGCAGGAACCATTCGCGCCCCGCGTAGCCCGGCAAGGCCTTCCAGTCCTCACGCGCCCACGGATTGGCGCGCGCGCCGCCCATCACGATATCGGCCATCACGTCGCCCATGTAGGTCGACATCTGCGTGCCGTGTCCGCTGTAGGCAACCGAATAATAAAGCCCCTCGTGCTTGCCCGCCGACGGCAGACGATCCGCGGTCGCCTCGACGAGGCCGCCCCAGCAATACTCGATGCGCACGTCGCGGAAATCCGGCAGCAGCTTGTCCAGCGACTCTTTCAGAATCCGTCCGCTCTTGCGGTCCGAAGCGGGATTGCTGCGCGCGAATTGTGCGCGGCCGCCCCACACCAGCCGGTCGTCGTCCGTCGTCCGGAAGTAGTTGCCGAAGTTCAGGCTCGTCACGTAGTTGCGGCGGTTGGGCAGCGCGCGGTCGAGCAGTTGCGGAATCGGTTCCGTGACGATCACGAAACTGCCGACCGGCACGATGCGGCGTTGCCACCAGCCAAACGGCCCATGATTCGAGCAGCCGGTGGCGAGCAGCACTCGTCCTGCCTCGATCTCGCCTTTCGCCGTCACGATGCGGTGCCGGTCTCCGCCGAGCGGGACGAGCTTCGTGACCGCCGCATGCTCGAAGACGCGCGCGCCGTGACGTGCCGCCGCCGTCGCCAGTCCGGTGCCGAAGCGGCCCATGTGCATCTGGCCGCCACGCCGATCGAGCATGCCGCCATGAAACGCATCCGAGGCGATCTCGCGGCGCACGTCGCTGGCCGACAGCAATTCGACATCCGAAAGCAGATGCTTGCGCAACGCTTCGTGGTTGCGCGCGATGCCGGCCATATGGCTCGGCTTGCTGGCGAGCTTGAGCTTGCCGTGACGAACGAAGCTGCAATCGATCTGTTCGCGGCTGACCAGTTGCTCGACGTAATCGACCGCGTCGGTGTAGGTCTGATAATACTGCTTCGCAAGCTGCTCGCCGTAGCGCCCGATCAGATCCGGCAGGCTCTGCGAGGTGCCCGGGCTGCAATGTCCGCCGTTGCGGCCCGAGGCTTCGCCGTGGATGCGCGACGCTTCGAGCAGCACCACGTCGACGCCCTTGCGCGCGAGCGACAGCGCCGCCGACAGCCCCGTGAAGCCGCCGCCGATCACCACGACGTCCGCACGCGCCGGCAGGTCGCCGGTCGCGCCGGCCTCGAAGCGCGGCGCTGTTGCCAGCCAGAAAGATTCGAGTCTCATAGCCCGACGACGGCGGCAAGACCACCGATATCCTTGATTTCCGTATAGCCGTAAAACGGATTGGCCGGCTCGTGGCCGCGGTTGACCCACACCTTGTTCCTGATGCCCATGTCGTGCGCGGTCATCAAGTCGTAGCGGAAGCTCGACGACACGTGCAGGATGTCTTCCGGACCGCAGTTCAACTGGTCGAGCAGATACTCGAACGCCTTCATCTGCGGTTTGTACGCCTGCGCCTGTTCGGCCGTGTAGACCGCATGGAACGGCGCGCCCATGCGCGCTATGTTGTGAGGAATCTGCACGTTCGACGCATTCGTCAGGCCGACCAGCGGGAATTCCTTCGCGACCTTGGCGAGACCGGTGGGCACGTCCGGGTGCGGCCCCCAGCCCGGCACCTGATCGTAGATGGCCTTGCCGTCGCCTTCCCGATATTCGACGCCAAAGCGTTTGCAGGTACGGCGGATGGCGTTGTCGACCACCTGTTCGTACGGCTTCCACGCACCCAACACTTCGTCCAGACGGTAAGCGGCGAAGGCGTCGGTGAACGCGCGCATGCGCGCGGCAGGCACACGGTCCTCATAGAGCGCGCTCGCGGCCGGCGCCATCTCGAAGTAGATCAGCGTGCCGTAGCAATCGAAGGTGATGTACTTGGGCTTGAACAACGACATGTTATTTCCTCGGCAATTGGGGCGCGTCGCCCGGAATTAGAAATCGATGAGTACCGACTTGTAGCGAAGACTGCCTTCGAAGGCTTGGCGGCCCAGATCCTTGCCCATGCCCGATCCCTTGAAACCGCCGGTCGGGATGATGAAGTCCCAGGTGCGGCCGAAACGGTTCACCCACACGGTGCCCGCCTGGATGCGGCGCGTCGCCCGCAGCGCCCGGCCGAGGTCGAGCGTATGGACGGCCGCCGCCAGGCCGTAGCTGGCGTGATCGGCGAGCGCGAGGGCTTCCTCTTCGTCGTCGAAGGTCTGCACGGTCAACACCGGGCCGAAGATTTCTTCGCGCACCGCGAGCGACCGACTCGTCACGTCGGCGAGCAGCGTCGGACGGTAGTAATAACCCTCGCTGTCGTGCTCGAAGAAATCGGCGCCGCACAGCGCGCTTGCGCCTTCGTCCATGGTCTGCCTGACCGCCGCGTGGATGTTGCGGGCCTGCTGCCCGTTGATGATAGGCGGAAAGCAACTCGGTTCACGCCAGGTCGGTCCTGGCCGCAGCGCGTCGATCTTCGCGATGATCGCTTCGATCAACGGCCCGGCGATGCCGCGCTGCGCGATCAGCCGCGTGCCGGACACACAGGCCTGCCCCGCATTCGACGTGAACCCGCGCACGACGCGGCCGGCGACCGCGTCGATGTCGCCGGCGTCGTCGAACACCACTTGTGGGCTCTTGCCGCCGAGTTCGAGCGTGACCGGCTTCGTGCCGTGATGCGCCGCCTCGCTCATGATCGCGGCGCCCGTGCGGGTCGAACCGGTGAACGACACCTTGCCGACGAGCGGATGCCTCACGAGCGCCGCGCCCGCGCCGGCACCGCGGCCCTGCACGATGTTGAACACCCCCGCCGGCAAGCCCGCTTCGATCGCGAGTTCGGCGAGACGCATCACCGAATAAGGCGTCAGCTCGGACGGCTTGAGCACCATCGCGTTGCCGGCCGCGAGCGCGGGCGCGCATTTCCACGAAGCCATCGAAAGCGGGAAATTCCACGGCGCGATGGCCGCCACCACGCCATACGGCTCCGGCAGGACGAGGCCCAGGCTGTGGTGCGTCGTCGGCACTGCGTCGCCGCCGAACTTGTCGGCGCACTCAGCGAAGAAGCGGATGCACTCCGCGGTGAACGGCACATCGAAGGCGCGCGCTTCAGCAATGGGCCGGGTCGAGCCGATCGCCTCGAGACGCCCGAGAGAATCCGCGTTCGCGTCGATCAGGTCGGCCCAGCGCGACAGCACGCGGGCGCGCTCGCGCGGCGCACGCGTGCCCCAGCCGCTTGCGAGCCAGCTGCGGTGGGCATCGCACACGGCCTGATCGACGAGATCGTCGGAGGCGTCGGGCAGCGTGCCCATCACGCCACCATCGGAGGGGCGCAGGACCTCCAGCTCCTCACGGCCATCGACGCGTTTGCCGCCAATGAAGTGTCCGCTTGGAACCGGGATGTGAGGTGAAGTGTCGCCCTTCATGTCGTTCATAGGGACCCGGTCATGTCCATGGGATGAGCGCCGCTGTGCGCGTGTCATATCGGCGTTTCATCAAGTTACGGCGAGTGTAAGAACGACAATTTTCTTTGACAAATACGCATATAATCGTAGGCCATACATTTTTGATATGGCCCGCCCGATGCTGAATTTTCGCGAAGTTCAGGCCTTTCGCGCGGTCATGTTGTCGGGTTCGATGACGCAGGCCGCAAAAGATCTGCACACGTCGCAATCGAACATCAGCCGTGTCATCGGCCAACTGGAACGGCGTCTCGGCATCAAGCTGTTCGAACGCCAGATCGGCAAGCTGATGCCCACGCTCGAAGGCCAGGTGTTCTTCCGCGACGTCGAACATACGTTCGCGAGTCTGCGCGGGCTCGAGGAAAAAGCCGAATCCATTCGAAAACGCGGCAGCGGCCGTCTGCGTGTCGCGGCCGTGCCATCCATGGCGATCGTCGCCGTACCGGATGCCATTCACGTTTTCGCGCAGCGTTATCCCGATGTCGACGTCACGTTGCAGGTCGCCGATTCGCTGACCGTGTGCCAGTGGCTCGCAACCGGCTATGCCGATGTCGGCATCGCCTCCGAGATCTTCAACGGAACGAGTGTCGCGTCGGAGGTGGCGCGCAAGAGCCGGGGGGTGTGCATCGTGCCGAGCGATCACCGGCTCGCCGAGCGCGGTGGCACGGTCACGCCGGCGGACCTCGTCGGCGAACGCTTTCTGTCGCTCAAATCGAGCGACGTGATGCGCAAGCGGATCGACGACGCCTGTCAAATCGACGGCGAAGACAAGCGCATCCTCGCCTACGAATCGCATTTCGCCGCGGCGATCTGCCGGATGGTTGCGTGCGGTTTGGGCGTGAGCGTCATGAATCAACTGGTCGCGCGCGAATACGCGAGCCAGCTCGCCATCCTGCCGTTCTCGAAGCGCATCGAGTTCTCCACTTACGTCGTCTATCCGCTCAACATTCCCATGAACATGCTGGCGAAGTCCTTCGCCGACGCGTTCAGGGAAAGCAGCGGCTGACGGCGTGCTGCAGGACCGGTCTGCCGCGCGGGCAGCACCGCCGCCCGCTCTCGCAGCGCCGGTGCTTAGCCGACGCTCGCGCCGCTGATTTCGTCGGCTGTATTCCTGACCGCACGCCCCCATTCCTCGATCCGGTCCGCTTCGAAGCGCGAGCCGGGCATCGAAAAGCACACGCTTGCCACCGCGACGCCGTTCCCGTCGAAGATCGGCGCACCGATGGCATAGATCTGGTGGCGGTACTGGCCTAGATTGACGGAATAGCCGCGCGTGCGAACGCGCTCGAGCTCTTTGCGGATCAGCGCGGGATCGTTGATGGTGTGCTCGCCGTACTTCGGCAGATCGCGCCCGAGGATCGTGTCGATCTGGTCCCCGGTCATGTGCGCGAGGATCGCTAGGCCGTTGGCGGTCGCATGGAACGGCGACACGTTTCCGATGGAGTACGCCGTACGGACGTGCTGCTTGCACTCGGTTTCCTCGATGAGAACCATCGCCGTGGTGCCGTCCGGGATCGAGAGATGAACGGTTTCGTTGACGAGGTCGCACAGGTCCTGCATCGGCTGGCGCGCGGCTTTCTGCAATGCGCCGCCCTTCAATGCGCTGGGCCGCACGCCCACTACCCGCGCGCCGATCTCCCAGCGCGTCACTTCGCTGCCGGCCTGACGCAGCCAGCCCGCTTCCTGAAACGTCATCAACACGCGCTGCACGCTCGACTTCGGCATGTTCAGCAGCTTCGAGAGTTCGCTGACTCCGATCGGCTGATGCTGCGAGATGGTCTCGATGATCTCGATGCTCTTCAGGAGGCTGTTCATCTTTTGATTCCTTGCGATCGACAAGCGCGCATGCTAACTTGCCAACTCGTACCACATTGAAGCACGGCGTGCCGTATTGTGGCACACAGCAAGAGCGAATGCAACGGCCAATCCGCAGACGCGCGAGCGTCGCAAGGCTTACCTAGAGAAACGCAGAGGAAGGCAATGGGCTTGAGAATCGGAGTAGACATCGGTGGATCGTTCACGGACTTCGCCGTGCTGGACGACGAGACGCGGACCACGCGCACACTGAAGGTTTTTTCGCGGCCGGACTCGCCGGGCAGCGAAGTGATCGACGGCATGCAAGGCTTGCGCGAGCGTTTCGGCATCGACCCGCGCGACGTCACCTACTTCACGCACGGCACGACCGTTGGCGTGAACGCGGTGGTGATGCGCAAGGGCCTGCGCCTCGCGCTCATCACGACACGCCATTTCGAGGACGTGCTCGACATCGCGCGCCTGAAGATCCCCGACATGTATCACCTGATGTCGCGCCGCCCGGATCCGCTCGTCACGCGCGACCGCGTGATCGGCGTCGATGGCCGCATGCGTCCGGACGGCACTGAGGAAACACCCATCGACGAAGCCAGCGTGCTGGCCGCGCTCGCCGCGCTACGGGCGGCACAATGCGAAGGCGTGGTCATCTCGCTGCTGCATTCGTACCGCAACCCCGCGCACGAGCAGCAGGTCAAGGCGATCATCGAAAAGGCCGCGCCCGGATTCTTCGTGTCGTGCTCGCACGAAGTGTGGCCGATCATCCGTGAATACGAGCGCACCGTCACCGCCACGATCGGCGGCTATGTGCAGCCGCGTGTCTCGCAATACCTCTCGCGCCTGCAGGCCGCGCTCGCCGAGAGCGGCGTCGGCGCGGATCTCAAGGTAACCAAGTCCAACGGCGGCGTGATGAGCGCCGAAAACGGCAAGAGCAACTGCGTGCAAATGATCCTGTCGGGCACCGCCGCCGGCGTGATCGGCGCGTCGTATCTGGCCGGCATCTGCAAGATCAAGGACTGCATGAGCCTGGACATCGGCGGCACGACCGCGGATGTCGCGCTGATCGTCGATGGCAAGCCGCAGTACGCCACCGGCGAATACATCGGCGACTTCCAGATTCACATTCCGTCGGTATCCGTGTCGTCGATCGGCGACGGCGGCGGCTCGATCGCCTGGGTAGACGATTTCGGCGTGCTGAAGGTCGGCCCCGAGAGCGCCGGCTCGAATCCTGGCCCGGTGTGCTATGGCCGCGGCGGCACGCGCCCTACCATCACCGACGCGTTCGCAGCGATCGGCGTGCTCGGCCGCGCGTCGCTCGGCTATAACGCGGTGAAGGTCGACGTCGACGCGAGCCGCCGCGCGATCGAGCCGCTCGCCCAGCGCCTCGGGCTGGATGTGCATCGGACCGCCGCGGCGATCATCGATGTCGCCGTGTCCGGCATGTACGGCGGCGTCAGCCGCATCGTGTCGCGCTTCGGCATCGATCCGCGCACGTTCTCGCTGATGCCGTTCGGTGGCGCCGGGCCGATGCTCGGCGGTTTCCTCGCCCGCGCGCTGAACATGAAGCATCTCGTCGTGCCCACCACGCCGGGCGTGCTGAGCGCGCTGGGCGGCCTGATCGCCGACACGAAAAACGACTTCGTGCGCACCACCTACTACCCGCTCGACGCCGCCTCGCTCGACAAACTGTCCGTCGATCTCACCACGCTCGAAAAGCAGGCGCGCGACTGGATCGTCAGCGAGACCGGCTCGGACAAGGGCGCCGAGATGTCGGTGTCGGCCGACATGCGCTACCGCGGCCAGTCGTTCGAAGTCGACACGCCGCTCGACCCGCAATCGATCCGCAACGGCGACATGGCGACCATCGCCGACGCATTCCATCGCGAACATCACCGCCTGTACGGCCACAGCGATGCCGCGTCGCCCGTGCAGGTCGTGGCCCTGCGCCTCGTGATCAGCCTGCCCACGCCGAAGCCCGAAATGCCGAAGATCGCCGTGGGCGAAGGCGCACCGCCCGTCGAGGCGATGATCGACGTCTACCTGGACGACGCATGGCGCACCGTGCCGCTCTATCACCGCTCGGCGCTGCTGGCGGGCCACCGTTTCGACGGCCCCGCGATCATCGCGCAGGACGATACGACGACCTGCGTGCTGCCCGGCTGCGAAGCCGTCGTCGACGAATACGGCAACCTGCTGCTGTCGCTGCAGTGAGCGCAGATGACTTTCGAAGGACTGAGACAATGACATTCGACCGATCCGTTCTGCAGATTTTCGCCAATTATTGCGTGGCGGCCGCCGAAAGCATGGCGCATACGCTGATGCGCACAGCGCATTCGGCCTTCGTCAAGGAAACCGAGGATTTCTCCTGCACGATCATGACGCCGGAAGGCCTCACCTTCGCGTCGCCGAAGACGCTCGGCGCAACCTGGTATCCGGGCCTCGACTTCGGCTCGGTGATCGAGGCGATCGATCACTACGAACCCGGCGACATCGGCATGACCAACGATGCCTATAGCGGCTACGTCGCCACGCATACGCCCGACGTCATGATGTGGAAGCCGGTGTTCTACAACGGCGAGATCGTCTGCTACGTGGGCGGCCATATTCACAACACCGACATGGGCGGCGCGGTGCCAGCCTCGCTGTCGCGCACGCTCACCGAGATCTATCAGGAAGGCATCCGCTGGGCGCCGACCAAGATCATGCGTGCCGGCGTGCTCGACGAAACGCTGCTCGATCACATGGCAATCAACGTGCGCGCCCCCGAGCAGAATCGCGGCGACCTGAAGGCGCAGATCGCGATGCTGATGACCGGCGAGCGGCGCGTGCTGGAGATCATCGAACGCTTCGGCGTCGACGACTTCAAGGCGGGCATGCACGCGATGATCGACTACTCGGAGGAACAGGCGCGCGCGATCGTCGCCGCCATGCCCGACGGCGAATACTTCTTCGCCGAATACGCGGACGAGGATTCGGTCAACGGCAAGCCGCTACGCGTCGCGCTCAACCTGAAGGTCGAAGGCGAATCGCTCGTGCTCGACTTCACGGGCAGCGATCCGCAGCTCAATTCGTCGCTGAACATGCCGACCGGCGGCAAGGAGCGGCACGTGCTCGCCCTCGTCGGGCTGAACTACGTGCTCTATTCGCTGCATCCCGATCTGCTGCTGAACGCGGGCATGCTGAAGGTCGCGCGCTGCGTGCTGCCGGAAGGCACGATCATGAACTGCGTGCCGCCCGCTGCGGTCGGCATGCGCAGTCTGACCTGCAAGGTCGCGCAGAACGTCACCTTCGGCGCGTTCTCGATGGTCTGCCCCGAGCGCCTGCCCGCGTGCCCAGCGGGCGGCATGTCGATTCTCAACGTGCGCACGGTCGATAGCGACGGCCGTACCGTGATCGCCGCCATCGGTCCGGTGGGCGGCGGCGCAGGCGGCATGATCAGCGCGGACGGTTCTGACGCATCGGGAGCGAACGTCGCGTTTCTGCGCAACACCCCGGTCGAGATCAACGAAGCCGAAGTGCCGATCCGCATCCTCAAGTACGGCATGGTGCCGGGCAGCGCGGGCGCGGGACGCTATCGCGGTGGCCTTGGCACGGTCATGGAATTCCGGGTGTTCTCGCCCGGCACGCTGGTCACGGCACGCAATCGCGACCGTTCGCGCTTCGCGTCATGGGGCGTGCTGGGCGGCAAGGCGGGATCGAATTCGCGCTTCACGCGCAATCCGGACACCGAGCGCGCGGAAGATCTCGGCGTCACCGATCTCGTCGTGTGCGGCCCCGGTGACGTGATCCGCCTGGAAGGCTGCGGCGGCGGCGGTTACGGAAATCCGTACGAGCGCGATCCGCAGAGGGTCGCCACCGATGTTCTGCGCGGCTACTTGAGCGAAGCCGATGCGCTGACGCTGTACGGGGTGGTGCTGAATGCCGGCGAAGTGGATGCGGACAAGACCAAGGCGAAACGCGCCGCGCTCGCGGCCGAAGCGCCCGCCGGCCCCGTCGGGCACTTCGATTACGGAGCGGCGCGCACGGCCTACGAGGCGCGCTGGACCCGCGAACGCTACGCGGTGCTGACGGAGATCCTCGCGGCGGTGCCGGTGGTATGGCGTCACTTCCTCAAGCACAAAATCTTCGACACATTCGATGCATGGGAAGCCGACGGCCGTCTGCAGCCGGGCGGTCAGGCGATCCGCGAGATCTTCGCCGAAGTCGCGGCCAAGTATCCGCAACTGATCGAGGCACAGCGCGCGGCCTGACGTCCCTCGCCGATGCCGCCGCGATGCGCGAGGCCTGCCGGTTTTCCTTTGACGGCAGGCGGTGCACGCGCGGCATCCGGTCAAACGCGTTTTTGAAGGGTGAGCAATGACATCGCTGCACGAAACAGATCGGCGTCACTTTTTTCATCCAGGCACGCACGCAAACGATCACGCAACTGGCGCCCTGCCCGGCTTCATCCTCGACAAAGGGCACGGCATCTATCTCACCGACGTCGACGGGCGCGAGTACATCGACGGATTCTCCGGACTGTATTGCGTCAACGTTGGCTATGGCCGCGAAGAAATCGCCGATCGCATGGCCGCGCAATGCAAGCGGCTGTCGTACTACCACACCTACGTCGGCAGCGGTAACGAGCCTGTGATCGAATTGTCGCGACGGTTGATCGAGGATTGGGCGCCACCGGGCATGGTGAAGGTGTTTTACGGCATGTCGGGTTCGGACGCGAACGAAACGCAAATCAAGCTCGTCTGGTACTACAACAATATTCTGGGCCGTAAAAACAAGAAGAAAATCATCGCACGCGATCGCGCGTATCACGGCTCGGGCATCGTCACGGGCGCGCTGACGGGCCTGCCGGCCTACCATGCGAATTTCGATTCGCCCTTCGATCGCGTGGTGCGCGCGATGTGTCCGGATCACTACCGCAACGCTGCCCCTGGCGTGTGCGAAGCGGACTTCACCGCGCAATGCATCGCCGAACTCGAAGCGTTGATCGAATCCGAAGGCGCCGACACGATCGCCGCATTCATCGCCGAACCGATGAACGGCACCGGTGGCATCGTGCCGCCGCCCGAAGGTTATTGGCCCGCGGTACAAGCCACTTTACGCCGCCACGACATTCTGTTGATTGCGGATGAAGTCGTATGCGGTTTCGGGCGCCTCGGAGCACGCACGGGTTCCGAGCGCTTCGGCATCGCGCCCGATTTGCTGACTTTCGCGAAGGGACTAACGAGCGCCTATGCGCCGATGTCCGCGGTTGTGGTCGGCGAGGCGTTCTGGGACGTGCTGATGAGCGGATCGCGCGAGCACGGGATGATGGGTCACGGCTGGACGTATTCGGGACATCCGCTTGGCGCGGTCGCGGGGCTTGCGAATCTCGACATCATGGAGCGCGAAAAGCTCGTCGACAACGCGGATCGAGTCGGTGCGTATCTTCTCGAGCGCTTACGCACGACGTTCGGTACGCATCGCAACGTCGGCGACATTCGCGGCGTCGGAATGCTGATGGCGATTCAACTGATGGAAAATTCGAGGTCGCGCACGCCGTTCGCGCCCGAGCGCCGCATCAACGCAAGTGTGGTTGCGGCGGCGCGCAAGCATGGTCTGTTGATACGCGCGCTCGGGACGGATATCGTCGGCTTCGCGCCGCCGTTGATCACGACGCGTAGACAGGCCGACAAGATCGTGGAGCGTGTGCAGGCTGCCTTGAACGACACGCTGCCCGCATGACGACGAACCTCGAGGCAACCATGACGACACTGCATCTGCCCGCGATCGGTTTAGGTACATGGCGATCGACACACGACGAGGGCGTGCGTGCAGTGCGTACGGCGATCGAAAAGGGCTACCGGCACATCGATACCGCCGCGCGCTACGAAAACGAAGCCGCGGTCGGCGAAGGCATTCGGCAAAGCGGCATCGCACGCGATGATCTGTTCGTGACCACGAAAGTCTGGTGGACAGAACTGCGCACGGCGGCTTTCAAGCGTTCGCTCGAAAGAAGCCTGTCCGAGCTGAAACTCGATTACGTCGATCTATTGCTGATTCACTGGCCGAATCCCGACGTGCCGCTCAAAGAGCAACTCGGCGCGCTCGCCGATGCGCATCATCAAGGACTCGCTCGCCAAGTCGGCGTGTCGAACTTTCCGGTGGCTTGGCTCGACCGCGCGGTGGAATTATCGCCGGTACGGCTTTCGGTGAATCAGTGCGAATACCACTCGTATCTGGACCAGCGAAAGGTGCTTGATGCGTGCGCGCGTCACGGAATCACCTTCGTCGCGCATACGCCGCTGGGCAGCGGGCGGCTCCTCGACGAACCGCTGATCGCGGAAATCGCGGCGCGCCACGGAAAACGGCCGTCGCAAGTCTTGCTGCGCTGGCTCATCCAGCAGCCCGGCGTTGCGGCAGTGCCGAAGTCGTCAAACGAGATTCGGATCGGCGAAAACATCGACGTGTTCGATTTCGCGCTCGACCCACACGAAATGCGCCGCATCGCCGCGCTCGCTCGTCCCGACGGACGGGTCAGCAAAGTGGCGTGGGCGCCTGAGTGGGATAACGCCTGACGCTGTCGTACTCGGCTCCAAACTCGCGATAAGGATTCGGATGCTAGTTTTTCACCACAAGGACCAGGCTCTGCACGACCCCGAGCGTGTATTTCGCGGCGGAAAATTCATCCCGCAAGTCGACAGGGCAGAACGTTACGAAATCTTCCTGGACATCGTGACTCATGCAGGGCACGACGTAAGGTCTGCAGAACTGAGCGGCCTGAACGAGATTTTAGATATCCACGATCCGGCCTACGTCGAATTTCTCAAGACGGTCTACTCGCGTTGGGAAAAACAAGCGGAGTTTGGCCCCGACGCAGTGCCAAACGTACATCCTACGCATAGGATGTCGCGCAAACCCCAAAATCTTCTTGGCGAGCTCGGCTGGTACAGTAATTCAACCTCGTGCCCAATCACAAGAGATACGTGGAAGGCTGTCTTCGCCAGCGCGTGCGTCGCGCTCAATGGTGCGCGTTCGCTCGGTGAGGGCGCAAAACAGGTCTACGCGCTATGCCGGCCTCCCGGTCATCATGCCTTCCCTGACATGATGTCTGGTGTATGTTTTCTAAATAATGCCTCGATCGCGGCACAACAATTGACGAAGCGCTTCGGAAAAGTGGCTGTCGTCGACCTGGATGTGCACCATGGAAACGGAACTCAGCACATCTTTTATCGCCGTTCCGATGTTCTTTTTTGCTCCATTCATGCAGACCCTTCGGAGCGCGCGCCGTTCTATGCTGGGTACGACGATGAAATTGGCGCAGATGCCGGCGAAGGTTTCAATCTCAACATGCCGCTCCCCGTTGGTACCGGAGATGAAGTCTGGCTCAATGCAGTTATCCAGGTGGTCCAACGAATCATGGCGTTCAATCCGGGCGCTATTGTAATTTCACTAGGATTCGACGGGTCGATACACGATCCGATGAAGACTTTCCAGCTAACGAATAATGGCTTCGCAAAAGCAGCATCCTTGCTAGCCGCCCTGAATGTTCCCACGCTGCTTGTTCAGGAAGGTGGTTACATCAACCCGCAACTGGGCGCATGCCTGCAGCTATTCCTTGCAACGTTCCAGGGCGGCTAAAGTGCTACGCCGGAGATAGGCGTTGAATCGTACGGCGCGCCACGTCTTCTTTGGCGGGCGTGTCACGTCGAAGCGCAGCCGAAAGCGCGGCGTCAATTTTCTCTCATTCACCGAGATACGCTGCGCGCACGTTCGGATCGTCGAGCATCTGCTTCGCGTCCCCCGACATCGTCACTGTGCCAGAATCCATCACGTAGCCGCGATTCGCAGCCTGCAAGGCAAGCCGCGCGTTCTGCTCGACGAGCAGCACCGTGATGCCTTCCTTCGACACTTCGCGCACCACTTCGAAAATCTTCTCAACCATGATCGGCGACAAACCCATCGACGGCTCGTCGAGCAGCAGCAGCTTCGGCTTCGAGATGATCGCGCGCGCCATCGCCAGCATTTGCTGCTCACCGCCCGACAGCGTGCCCGCGAGCTGCGACGCGCGCTCCTTCAGGCGTGGAAAGAAGCCAAACATGCGGTCGACGTCCTTCTTGATGCCTTCCTTGTCGTTGCGCAGGTACGCGCCCATCTGCATATTTTCGACGATCGACATGCGCGCGAAAATGCCGCGGCCTTCCGGCACCATCGCCAGGCCACGCTTCAGCAGTTCGTGTGCCGGAATGCCCTTGATCGACTGACCCATGTATTCGATGTCGCCGGCCGAGTAGGGTTTGAGACCCGTGATCGCCTTCATGGTCGTCGTCTTGCCGGCGCCGTTGGCGCCGATCAGCGTGACGAGCTCGCCCTGCTGGACTTCCATGTCGACGCCCTTGACTGCCTGGATGCCGCCGTAGTTGACCTGCAGGCCCCTGATTTTCAACATTGTCGTAGCCATCAGTGGCCCCCCGCACCCAGATAAGCCTCGATCACCTTCGGATCGCGCCGCACGTCGTGTGGCAGACCTTCGGCGATCACCTTGCCGTAGTCGAGCACCGTCATCCGGTTGCACAGGCCCATTACCAGTTTCACGTCGTGTTCGATCAGCAGGATCGTCTTGCCGTCGCCGCGGATCTTGTCGAGCAGCCTCGTGAGCTCGACCTTCTCCGTCGCGTTCATGCCGGCGGCCGGTTCGTCAAGCGCGAGCAGCTTCGGATCGGTCGCGAGCGCACGGGCAATCTCCAGACGCCGCTGGTGACCGTACGACAGGTTGCGCGACGTGTAGTCCGCGTACTGTGCGATGCCGACGTACTCGAGCAGCTCGAGCGCGCGTTCCTTGATCTCGCTCTCTTCCTGCCGCTCCGCCGGCGTCTGGAATACGGCACCGAGCAGGCCGTGCTTCGTGCGCACGTGCCGGCCCACCATCACGTTTTCCAACGCTGTCATGCCGCCGAAAAGACGAACGTTCTGGAACGTGCGCGCGATCCCCGCCTTCGCGACCTTGTACACGGCCATCGGCGTGTACATTTCGCCGTCCAGCTTGAACTCGCCCGAATCCGGCGTGTAAAGCCCCGTGATCACGTTGAAGAATGTCGTCTTGCCGGCGCCGTTCGGGCCGATCAGACCGTAGATCTCGCCTTCGGTGATCTGCAGGCCCACGTCCGACAGCGCCTGCAGGCCGCCGAAACGCTTGCTCACGCCCTTCACGGACAGTCGAATGTTGTTGCTCATTTGAGTCTTCCCACTGTCCTTATGCGCGCACCGGCTTCTTGCTGTTGCGTCTCGCTACCCTTGCAATCTCGTCCTCGTGCTTGGGCGCCGGCCACAGACCTTCAGAGCGATACAGCATGATGACCACCATCGCCAAGCCGTACAGAAGCTGACGAATCACTTCAGTGTCGAGAATTTGATGACCGAATAGCCAGTACTGGAGTGGCCCCATCGTCGAACGCAGAAATTCGGGGAAGACCGCGAGCAGTACCGCGCCGAGAATCACGCCAGGGATGTGGCCCATGCCGCCCAGCACCACACACGCCAGCACGACAACCGATTCCCAGAAGGTGAACGATTCAGGGGAAACGAACCCTTGGAAGCCGCCGAACATGGCGCCTGAGAGCCCACCGAATGAAGCGCCCATCGCGAACGCGAGCAGCTTTACGTTACGGGTGTTGATGCCCATTGCTTTAGCCGCAATCTCGTCTTCGCGGATCGCGGCCCATGCGCGACCGATGCGCGAATGTTGCAGTCGCGTGCACACCCAGATCACGAGCAGCGAACAGAACACGAACAAGTAGTAGTAGAGGACAACCGACGACAACCGAAAGCCGAAAACCGTATGCGACTTCGCGAGGCTGAAGCCCCCAAGGTGCACGGGGTCGACGCCTGTAATCCCCTGCGGACCGTTGGTAATGTTCAGGGGGCGATCGAGATTGTTCATGAAAATCCGCACGATCTCGCCGAAGCCGAGCGTCACGATGGCCAGATAATCGCCGCGCAGACGTAGGGTCGGCGCGCCAAGCAGTACGCCGAACAGCGCAGCAAGCCCCATCGCGATTGGCACAACGACGAGGTATGAGAAGTGCAGGCCGTTGGGGTAAATGCGGCCGATCCAGTCGAATTGTGCCGACAGGTGGGGCGAGGTCAGCAGCGCCGCGGTGTAAGCGCCCACAGCATAAAACGCGATGTAGCCTAAGTCGAGCAAGCCCGCAAAGCCGACTACGACGTTCAAGCCCAGCGCGAGCATGACGTAAAGCATCGCGAAGTCGAGTACACGCACCCAGTACGGGCCACCAAGCGCGCCGATAAGCATCGGCGCCATGGCGACGAAAATCGCGATAAGTACGCCCGCGACACGCGTTTCTGCGCTCTTGCGCTCCTCGATGAGCGGGGGCGACGTTTCGATCGGACGAATGGATGTCATCTTCTGCTCCTTACGCACGATCCGCGACGCGCTCGCCCAGCAAACCCGACGGGCGGAACACCAGCACCACGATCAGCACGATGAACGCGAACACGTCCTGATAGTTACTACCGAACACGCCGCCCGTGAGGTTGCCGATATAGCCGGCACCGAGTTGCTCGATGAGTCCGAGCAGCACGCCGCCAACCATCGCGCCACCCAGGTTGCCAATTCCGCCCAGCACAGCGGCGGTAAACGCCTTCATGCCCGGGATGAAGCCCATGTAGAAGTGCACGTTGCCGTATTCCGACGCGATCATCACACCCGCCAGCGCGGCCAGAGCCGAACCGATCATGAAGGTCGCCGATATCACGAAATTCGGGTTCACGCCCATCAGGCTTGCGTTGTTCGGGTTCTCCGCGATGGCGCGCATTGCGCGGCCGAGCTTCGTCTTGTGCACGAGCAGCAGCAGCGCGCCCATCATCAGGAACGCAACGACGACGATCGTGATTTCAGTGGCCGAGATCACGGCGCCCGGGTTGTTCGGACCGGAGACGATCACGTTGATCGGATCGGTCGGCAGCAGCTGCGGGAACGCAAGGGGGTTGCGCCCCCAGATCATCATCGCGAGGGTTTCGAGCAGGATCGACACGCCGATCGCCGTGATCAGCGGGGCGAGACGAGGCGCGCGCCGCAACGGCCGGTATGCGATCTTTTCGATCGCATACCCGACCACCGCGCAGACAATCGCCGCAATGATCAGCGCGATGAAGAGCGTGGCGACATGGCCGAGCCAGGGGAAATGATTCTGCAGCACCGTGATGGCCGAGAGCGCCACCATCGCGCCCACCATCAGCACATCGCCATGCGCAAAGTTGATGATGCCGAGAATGCCATACACCATCGTGTAGCCCAGCGCGATGATGGCGTATACGCTGCCAAGCACCAGCCCGTTAACGATCTGCTGGATGAAAATGTCCATTCTTGTAGATCTCGATTCGGCGGGCGCGCGACTCGGCGATTCCCGCCCGCATGGCCGCGCAGCCCCGCCCTGTCGTTGCATGAAAGACCTATGCGTACGTCGCTTACATCTGTTCGAGGTCGAGCAGCGTTCGCTTGCCCAACTTGTATCCGTACAGAGAAATCACGCCGTGCTTCAAGTCGCCGTGCTCGTCAAACTGCGCGTTGCCGATCACGCCGTTATAGTTCGTGGCTGGCATGGCCGCGAGAATCTTCGCCGGGTCGACCGAATTGGCATGCTTCATGGCATCGACGATGATGTACACCGCGTCGTAGGTGAACGGAGCGTAGAGCACGATCGGCTGGTGAAAGCGCGCCATGTATTTGTTCTCGAATTGCTTGCCTCCGGGCATCTTCTCAATTGCCATACCAGCCTGCGAACACACCACCTCGTCGGTTGCCGAACCCGCCAGATTCGCAAGATCTTCGGAACAGAGACCGTCGCCACCGAACACCTTGGCTCTCAAGCCGAGTTGCTTGCCCTGCTTCGCAAACGGACCACCCGTTGCGTCCATCCCGCCATACATGATTGCGTCGGGATTCTCACCCTTGATCTTGGTCAGGATTGCCCGAAAGTCGACAGCCTTGTCGTTCGTTGCGTCGTGCGACAGCACCTTGATGCCAAGGGTCTTTGCTTGTCTTTCGAACTCATTCGCGAGACCTTGCCCATAGGCTGTCGAATCATCGACGACCGCTACCGTCTTTACGCCTTGCTGCTTCGCGTATTTCGCGAGCGCCGGGCCCTGCTGCGCATCCGTCGCAACAACGCGAAATGCCGTCTTGAAACCCTGGAGCGTGTACTGCGGATTCGTAGCCGACGGTGAGATCTGCGTAATACCTGCGTCGCTGTAAATCTTGGACGCCGGAATCGACGTCCCAGAATTGAGGTGACCGACCACGGCGACGACATGGTCGTCGACGAGCTTCTGCGCCACTTGGGTGGCGGAGCGCGGATCAGCCGCATCGTCCTGCGCATCGAGCTGCAGCATGATTTTCTGGCCGCCGATCATGAGCCCCTTCTTATTGATCTCTTCGACTGCGAGGCGTGCGCCGTTCTCCTCATCCTTTCCAAGATGAGCGATCTGCCCGGTCAGCGGTCCGACTTGGCCGATCTGAATCACCTCGTCAGCCTTCGCATTCGTCTTCGCCGCCAGAAGCAGCATCGCCAACGCAGTGGCAGGCATTAGCTTTCGATATGTGGCTTTCATACTCAATCAGTCTCCGTTCTGTGAAGGCGCGTCTCCGGGCGACGCATTACGCGGTCGCTTTTACATGTCGTTCGGACGGATTCTGGGCTAGCGATCGCTGCTCAACAAGCAATCGATTCTGTCGACTTGTTAAGACAAACTTGATAATTAAGCAGCGAGATGCTCGTGGACTGCGTTGATTACCTTGAGCACTTTCAGCGGCACTGAGCGCCGCATTATGGATCTGTGTGGACGCACTGCCTCAAGCTGGAGAGCGCACTAACTGTGCTTCCCGGCATAACGTTGTCGACGGCCGTGCAACGGCGAGACATGAAGACCTGGGCGTTGCGGAAATGCGCGCGTGGCAGAAATGGAAATATTGCTCCGCAATGCTCGAAGCGCAGAAGAGTGTGTTGAAGTTCCCTACGTTGGCGCGCCGCGCCCAAATTCGGAGGACACTAACTCGTTATGCCAGTTCGGCAGCCATTCAGTCAGAAACGCCAGGAAGCCCTCAGCTGCCGGTGAACTGGCGCGCGCGACGGGGTGATAGACACAGATCTGTCGGATCGTCTCGGGCTCAACCACGCGCCTCATGACGAGACCGAACGACTTCGCGAGCAAGCCGACATATTGTGGAGCTAGCGTCGCCGCCAACCCCTGCGCAGCGAGGCCAAGCGCTGTGGTGACATTATCGACGACGTCTACCGGCACGATTCGTGTTTCAGGCGGCGCATTGCTGCGCATCCGCTCGACGCTCAGTTCGTGGTCCCGTCCTGCCGCGACCAATGGCGCTTCGCGTAGCTCCGCCCATGTGACTGGATCGCGCGAGGCAAACGGAAATGAGGAGTGACACCACATGACCCATGGACTTTCGAACGCGACCGAGGATTCAACAGCACCTCCAGTCGGTCGATTAGGGCCCAGTGCAAGATCGACATCGCGGTTTGCCACACGGTCGACGAGCGCCTCGACGGGCGTATCCCGGATGCGTACGACGACCTTCGGACACTTCGATGAGTAGGCCTTGATCGCGGCGGGCAATACTGTGGCTGCGAGCACAAGCGGCGCGCCGACTCGGACAATTCCCGCCGCTTGATTGCGGAGGTCACTCGCCGCCGTTTCCGCTGCTTGGACGTGCCTCAACACCGACTCAGCCGAACTAAGAAAGTCCTGCCCCGCGCTCGTCAGAGACACGCGACGCGTCGTTCTGTCGAACAAGCGGAAACCGATCAACCCTTCCAGTTCCCCGACCATTTGACTCACGGCGGAAGACGTCAGCCCCATGCGCTCCCCGGCCAGCGCAAAGCTTCGTTGCTCGGCCACGACTAGAAAGGCTTCAAGCTGACGCAGCGTAATCCGTGTTAGTGGCATGGGTCGTCACCGAGGCTGTCGAATACGAGAATCTGCCATATCCTTGGAACATCGGGCAACCCGGTTGTACGCAGGGCCGCCTCCAGATTTCGTCCAGTTGCGTCCGTTGTCACGTAGGGAGTGGCTACAGGTTTCGTCACGCGTCCCTCTCTCCAGCAGCGACGTAAGCCGTCTTGACTGTAGTGTAGAACTCGGCAGCGTAGCGCCCCTGTTCGCGCGGGCCGTAGCTCGACGCTTTACGACCGCCGAAAGGCACGTGCGGATCCACTCCGGCGGTCGGCGCATTGACCATCACCATTCCGGCTTGAAGATGACGCTTGAAATGCGCGGCGTGACCGAGCGAGGTCGTGACAACGCCGGCGGAAAGCCCGAACTGTGTATCGTTGGCGACCACCAAAGCCTCGTCCGCATCCTTGACCCGAATCACGCTGGCGACCGGCCCGAAGATCTCCTCTTGATTAATCCGCATCGTGCTATTGGTCTCTGTGAAGAGCGTAGGTTGCAGATAGAAGCCGGGCTGGCCGTTCGGATGGGGATCGATAGCCGAACCGCCGTACGCCACGTGTGCACCCTCCGCCCGACCCATTGCGATGTAGTCGATATCCTGAGCGAGTTGCTGCGCGTCAACGACGGGACCGATTGTCGTCTCAGCGCCCCGTGCGTCCCCAACGACGAGCCTTTTCATCCGCTCAATCAACGCCGCGACGAAGCGATCGTGGATGCCTTCGGTCACGACGAGCCGTGAAGACGCGGTGCATCGTTGCCCCGTGGAGAAGAATGCGCCGTTAGTCGCGCACTCGACCGCCACGTCCAGGTCAGCGTCGTCCAGTACGACAAGGGCATTTTTTCCGCCCATCTCGAGTTGGAACCTGGCCATTGCCCCAGCCCTGCGTACGCATGACTGTGCGACCTGACGACCTACCGCGACCGATCCAGTGAAGCTTACGCCACTCACACGCGCATCGTCGAGCAGCACACCTCCGATATCTCTCCCTCGTCCCATCACGAGATTGAACGCGCCCGCCGGCAACGCGGTCCTGCTAAGCACATCCGCAAGCGCCCATGCGCTCCCTGGTACGAGATCGGCAGGCTTGAAAACGACCGTGTTCCCATAGGCGAGTGCTGGCGCTATTTTCCAAGCGGGAATTGCGATCGGAAAGTTCCATGGCGTGATGATGCTGACGACTCCGACAGGCTCGCGGGTCATCTCCACCGTCATTCCCGCGCGCGTCGACGCCGCCAATTCTCCCGATGCACGCATCGTTTCGCCGGCAAAGAACTTGAAAATCTGTCCCGCGCGCGTCACTTCGCCGACTGCCTCGGACAGGGTTTTTCCTTCCTCGCGTGCAAGCAGGTCTGCGAGTTCTTGGCGGCGTGCCAACAATTCAGTACCTACCGCGTCGAGCACATCGAAGCGTTGCTGCGGCGTCGTTCGCGACCACACCGGCAAGGCAGCCTCGGCTGCGGCCACCGCCTGTTGGGCCTGTTCGCGACTGGCACGCGCATACAGGCCGATGGTATCGCGCGTGTTCGATGGGTTGATGTTCGAAGCCGCATCCGCTCCCGACACCCATTCGCCCGCTATGTAATTGCAATGCATGATCAAAACCCTTTGTTCACCATACTTCTGAATAGCGCTATTGCCGCTCAGAAGCTCGTTCGGAACCCGATGCTGACTCCTGTCTGGCTATTTTTGCTAGGGAGATCGACCGTCGCTGCACCATTCGCGTGGTTATAGTCGACCTCGCCGTAGACTTCCGTGCGCTTGGACAGCGCGTATTCGGCTACCCCTGCCAGCGCATAGCGGTTGCCGCGCCCGAGAGTTCCGTCGCTGCTCAAGGCGTTCCGCATGCGGTCATAATATGCAGCCACCGTCAACGTCAAAGGCGCAGTGACGAGCCAGCTGGTGCCTGCGTAGAAGCCATCATCGATCCGGTTCGTGTTCGCTCGCGTCTTTATGGCGGGATCAAAATTGCTGACATCGCCTGTTTCGAACATCAGGAAGTCGACGTTGCCAGTGTTGTCCTGCGAGTGCAGCCAGCCAAGGTATGCCTTGACCTTGCCGATCGAGTACAGCGCGCTGACATTGACCACTCGCTCCTTGTTGTTGCTCTGATCGCTGTTCTGCTGGTACCCCGTGTCCAATGACAGGCCACCCAGCGTATACGACACCGTGAACCCATACATATTGCCAGCGCCGAAACTGCCCGGCACGCCGCCGAAGGCATACATACCCTCCACGTTCAGTCCGGCGAATTTTCCGTTGTACTTGACTGAATTGCTGTTGCGCAGACCCGCGCTAAGTGCGACGGGCAGCCATTCGGTCTGGTTGTAGTTGCCGACCGTCAAGGGATCGTATATATCGCCGAGTTGGTCGAAGAGCGGCGTATTCTGGAGACCAAAAGTCAAAACGCCGTATCGGCTACTGGACAACCCGACGTAAGCCATGCGGTTGAACTCGGTGCCAGGGGACGAGAAGGAGCCGTTTTGAACATTAAATCCATTCTCCAGGCGAAACACCGTCGAGAGGCCATCGCCGAGATCTTCGGAACCCTTCAACCCCCAACGACTGCCAGTAATGGCTCCATTGGTCATGAAGACTCGGTCGCGCCCCTGGGCATCAGCGTTAGTTATATATCGCAGGCTGGTATCTGCAATGCCGTAGAGTGTGACCGAACTTTGTGCGAACGCACAATTAGCCGCAAGCGCAGCTGCCACTCCGAGCGTTGCAAGAGAAAGTCTCCGTTTGTTCATACCTATCTCCTCCTTTGTCGCACTAAATATCTTCCTTTCTTGAAGGAAGTCTCTTGATCGGCAATGCTTATTTTTTATTGCGGCGAGCAGAACATCGACTCGTACACGCGTAGATAGACACGTTCAACGCAGCGATGATTGAGCGTGTATTGTCCTCATCTAAGCGAAGACCAATATGATGATCCGCTTGCCTTGGCGGCCATTCTTAAATGAACACTCGCTATCGACAATCAATCGATTTTTTTCAATTGCAAAGGAAATTTTGACGATTGGTGCCTGCTATGCAAGCCCGATGAGATCGAGGCACGTCACCTCGCGTTCAACGCACCTTCGGCGGCTTTGAGCAACGAGCGTGGCCCCGGCGGTGACGTCGAAGTGCTCCGAATTGAGGCCACCATTCATATGCAATCTAGCGTTCGGCGCTCGCTCGGCATTGCGATATCAGGCACCGATAACCTCATCCTCGACACGATTGCGCAGCGTCCCGATCCCGGAAATTGATACCTCGGCCGTGTCACCCGGCTTCATAAATATCTGGGGATCGCGGGCAAACCCGACCCCACCCATCGTTCCGGTAGCAATCAGGTCACCAGGATTCAACGGCAACCACTCCGAGATGTACGCGATCAGTTGAGCGACGCTGAATACCATATCGGCCGTGTTACTCGATTGCATGACCTCGCCGTTGAGTCGCATTTCGATGTCGAGATTTTGCGGATCGGGGATTTCATCGGCTGTGACAAGCCATGGACCGATCGCCCCTGTGTTTTCGAAATTCTTTCCGGGCGTCAATTGCCTCGTGTGGAACTGGTAGTCGCGAAGGCAAGCTTCGTTCATCACAGAATAGCCGTACACGTGCTCGAGAGCACGGCCGGTGGAGGTGTAGCGAGGCACGCGGGTACCGATCACAACCAGCAGTTCTGCTTCCCAGTCCAGCTGGTGCGACACGCGCGGCCTGCGGATGGGCTCGCGATGTCCAGTCAGCGACTCAGCGAAGCGGGCGAACACCATAGGCTTGGTTGGCGTCTCGCGCCCGCCGAGCTTCCTGTCAGCCTCAGCCACGTGATCGTGATAGTTCAGGCCGATACAGAGAATCTTCCCCGCTTCCGGAACGACGGGCAGCAGCCTTAGATTCTCGTACAAGTAGTCTCCATGCTCGCTTTCCAACAGCTCCTGGATCGGATGATCGTCACCGCTCGCAATGAATTCGACGAAGTTCCGATATGGCAATCGGGACGTAAGATCGATTACGCTTCGGTCCTTCAAGACGCCGTAGTGCGCTTCGCCATCGATCGAGTACGAGACAAATTTCATTCGGATCACCTTACCAGTTTGTTTCAGAATCGCGGCTCTTCGCCCGCTTCGGCCTGCGCCGCTGTGAAGCCACCGAGGCGTGCATGAATTCGGCCACCCGTGCCGACGGCCAATGCAAAGACAATCTCCCGCGGCCTCGGGGCATCTGAAATGGAAAGATCAATCGAATTGAAATGACTGCGCACCCAAGGGGAGTTGATATAGACGAGCGGTATCTGCAAGCGCGCGCCCAGCGCACCCATCATCTTCCCTGCGCTGACGAAACCTCGTGCACCTAGCACCTCCTTAATGCCTGCACCTCCGGGGTTGTGCCATGCTGCCGCGTGCTCGAGTTCACCGTCCACTCCCACGATTGCACCTTTGCCGAATACCTCAACCTCGCTCGCGTGGACATCAAGGACTTCCAGCAGTGTGTTCGACAATTGCAGTGCAAGCGGATACAGGTCCTTTTGAAATGGCAATAGATCATCGTGGTAGCGACCGGCGTACGGGTTGTCGATAACCGCGGCGGCGAGCGCGAGGCGTAGCGGCTTGACTGCCCGAGTGCCGCCATCGTGAAAAACGGTCTCCACCGTGGTGGTGAGCTTCCGGATAGAGAAATTGCTCACCGGACGCCGCCTTCATAGTCCAATCGGGTAGCCATCGCCATGGACCATTCCGAGGCGGGGCATGAACCTTCCAGGTCACGTACACGCTCTTCGGTCAGCCGATAGATCTCGTCATCTGTCAAGCCCAGATCCAGATCGTCGGCGAACGGCTGTCCCACATACCATGGCGTATCGAGATAAATCTCAATGGTGTTGCGCTCCGGATCCTCGAAGTAAAGCGACCACGAATTGCCGTGATTCATCGGCCGAAAATGAGACACTCCGTGTTCACGTGCACGGCGCTGCACACTCCGAATGTCATCGAGCGACACAACCTTGAATGAGATCTGAAACAGCGGACCGCGCGGCGGGTCGCCGGGTTCCCGCTGCACCAGCACGAACTGATGATGCTGGCTTGCCGCCGAACTCATGAAGACGATACGGCGCTTGAATTTTTGCGCAATACCGACATCCGTGACCAACATCCCTAAAACCTGTTCGTAAAAGATCTGCATCTGGTGCTGTTGATCTGTAAAGATTCCAAGATGCGATAGTTGGGGGCGCTGATGCGTGGATGTCATTTGGTTCGTTCTCGCGAATGGGACGGCGTGCTGTATTGCCCGGTTATCGCGGCACGCTCTAGCTCTTCATCACGGCAGCAATCGCATCTGCCACGATCGCTACGTTCGATTCATTCAGCCCCGCCACGCACATGCGCCCGGATCGGACCAGATAGATACCATGGGTCTCGCGCAGAACATCCACCTGCTCAGGGCTCAGCCCCGTGTAGGT
The DNA here is from genome assembly GCF_036503415.1 of Trinickia sp. Lineage (GTDB taxonomy): Bacteria > Pseudomonadota > Gammaproteobacteria > Burkholderiales > Burkholderiaceae > Trinickia. The sequence continues at coordinate 118,935 of NZ_DASXWY010000058.1, forward strand.
AAACATCCCGCGCTGTTCGAGGTATCGCGACAACGACGCGCCAGGGATTCGCGCCGATAGATGATCGTGGATCGATCGACGCATCGTGGCAATACGCATCTTCATCTGTTCGAGCTCGCGGCGCCACATGGAAAACAGCGCATCGGAATTCAATATGCTCAACACCACGCTTGCCCCGTACGTCGGAGGGTTGCTGTAGTTGCCGCGTACCGCATTGCAGAGCTGGCCAAGGACGCGATCCGCTTCGCCCGCATTCGCACATACAACGCTTAGCCCACCGCACCGCTCGCCGTATAACGAGAAGTTTTTTGAAAACGAATTCGCGACAAGAAGAGGCACTTCTTGGCGAACGAACTCGCGTATCGCGAATGCATCGTCGTCCAGGCTGTCGCCGAAACCCTGATAAGCCATATCGACGAACGCTAAAAGGCCGCCAGCATGCATTGCATCGGCAAGCAGGCTCCATTGTGCTGGCGTCAGGTCGACGCCGGTTGGGTTATGGCAACATGCGTGCAGGAGAACGATGTCTCCACGCGGGATGTTGCGAACTGCATCGAGCAGCGCGTCGAAGCGAAGCCGGCCGGTGGTGGCGTCGTAGTACGGATACGATCGAACCTCGAATCCGGCGCGCTCGAAGACGACGCGGTGATTGTCCCAAGTCGGATCACTGACCCACACTTTCGCGTCGGCGAAGGTGCTCTTGAGAAAATCCGCGCCGACCTTGAGCGCCCCGCCGCCGCCAAGCGATTGGATGGTTGCCACTCGTCCCTCGCGAACGACCGCAGAATCTTCGCCAAATACAAGCCGTTGGACGCCCGTGCGGTAGCCAGGTAGCCCCGCCATCGGCAGATACGGCCGAGGACCCGCCGCCTCCCGCAGTTGGTGCTCAGCCTGATGAACGGATTCGAGCACCGGCACACGCCCTGCGGCATCGAAGTAGATACCGATCGTGAGATTGACTTTCCCTGTTCGCTGATCTCGCTGAAAATCTTCGTTGAGACTTAGGATCGGATCGCCCGCATAGGCAGCAACTTTCGAGAACATCATTTGACTCCAGTGTGGAAAAACAGCGACGCGGATCAGCGGCTTCTCGCATCAGTAAAGAGCGTGAGAGCGGCCAAACAGGCGGGAAAGCCCGAACAACGCGTCAACGCTGGGCGTCGGGACGTCGAGTCGACGCCCGATCTCATGCACGACACCGACGATCGCGTCGAGCTCCATTGCCCGCCCCGCCTCCACGTCTTGCAGCATCGAGGTCTTGAAGGCGCCGAGCTTCGCTGTGACTGCATGGCGATCGTCTGGCGATTGATTGATCACACAACCCACTCGTCTGCCGATTTCCGCAGCCTCACGCATCGCCGCCGAGCAGAATTCGCGCACCAGCGGATCGCCAAGCAGACGATCGATCGTCGCGCCAGTCATGGCCGACACTGGATTCATCGTCAGGTTGCCCCAGAGCTTGTACCAGATGTCATGACGGATATTGGCCGACACGGTCACGTCGAAACCAGCGGCGCGTAGTACGCCAGCGAGTCCATCGACGCGTGCACTGCTGCCGCCTGACGGCTCGCCGATGATCAGACCACGGCCCATTTTGTGGTCGACCATTCCGGGTTCGGGAGTGGACGCGCTGGCGTGAACGACGCATCCGACAACGTGCTCGAACGAAATCGCGTCGTCAATCCTTCCACCCGGATCGACGGATTCCAGCGGGTATCCATCGAACTGCGCGATCTTTTTGCAAAACCACCAAGGCACACCATTCATCGCCGGCAGCACGATGGTGTCTGCGCCGATCATGGGGCGGAGCGCCGATGCAAGACTCGGCAACGCCTGTCCTTTAACCGCAACGATCAACACATCCTGCTGGCCGAGTGCGGCGGGGTCGGCGTCGGCGCGGACTGCGCCGGTACGCATCTCACCGCCTGAGAGCAGACGCCAACCGTGCCGATTCATCGCGTCGAGGGTCGCACCTCGCGCAAGCACCGACACATCGACGTCCTGGACCTGCGCGAGCGACACGCCCAGCAAGCCGCCTATCGCGCCTGCACCTACGATGCCGATTTTCATGATTCCACCTTGATCGCACCCGGCTTCATGCTCCCCGCGGTGCGATAGTTATCTTTCAAATACGCCGACACGCGTTCATCGAATCCGAACGCAACGCGCCGTACCTCCGCACTGTCGGTGGGCGCGTGCCCGACGCCCAGCGCTGCCGCGCGCGGCGCAGCAATCGCCGTTACGGTTCCCTTGAGACGTCCGATGCCGGTAATTTCGCACTCGACGATGTCGCCAGGATCGACCGATCGGGAATGACATGGAGTCCCCATCAGGATCACGTCACCCGGAAGCAACGTGATGTGACGCGCGAGATCGGCAATTACGTAGTGCGGGCCCCAGATCGTTTCCTCGCCAATATGCGCTTCCTGCACCACCAGACCATTTCGGTAAGTGCGCAGTGTCTGCTCGAAGATATTCACGCCGCGCACGATGCCAGGGCCGATCGGCAACAACGTGTCTGCGCCTTTGACGCGCAGCATCGAGCCCTGATCGGTGTCGCGGAAGTCCTGCAATCCCATATCGAGCGCCGGACAAAAACCCGCGATGTAGTCCCATGCCTCATCGGGCAACACGTTGCGGCAGGTCTTGCCGATCACTACCGCATATTCGCTCTCATAGTTCAGATACTGACAGTCGGCAGGCTTCAAGATCTGGCCGTTGTGGCCATTGAGCGATGTCGGCGGCTTCGTGAAGTACGTCGGTGTCTCGGTTGGCCGAGACTTGTTGCGAGTCTCATAGCTGCGAGACGAATACGAAATATGCACGGCGACGATTTTGCTCGGCGATACAGGCGGAAGGTGCGCCAAAGATGAGGGATCGACCGTGCGGCCATCGTCGAGACGTAATAGACCGGCGTGCTCCCCCGCTTCAATCAACGTGCCCCAGTACGGGCTTCCGCCAACCACAACGTGACGGCGCTCTTCGCGCGGCCCCTGCAACACCGCCGGCAGGCTCGCGTACGGATATTCGAATTGCATGCGCGTGGCCCTCACTCGTGATCGATATCGCCAAACCAGACATGGATGTTGCCGGTGCCACGAGCGTTCTCGTAGGCGGACAACGCCACGCCCCGCGCTCGGCACGCAGTGCCGCCCATCGCCCCAATCATCTGGAGGTAATGCGCACCGAAAGCCTCCCAAGGCAGCCTGCGATAGTCACGATCCCAATTTTCCAGGATAACGTCGTGCCGTCCCCCGGCCATGAGGTCGATAGCGCGCCTGTCGCTTGCAATGTATTCCTCACTAAACACATTGCTCTCATGAAAGATGCGAGGATGTTTCGGCTTCCAGTCGATCCCGTTGAACTTGTGACTGAGCGCCCCCGAGGCGAGCAGCACGACGCGCAAGTCGCTGCGTTGAATGGCTTCGCCTATTACTGCGCCGGACTCGAGAAAATGTCGCGGCTCGCAGTTCTGGCACGAGCTCACAGTCACGATCGGCCACGCCTCGAGCTGCATTTGCTTGATGACGTTGATCGTCGGATAGTGGCGGGGAAGTTCCGGATTTGCGATTGCCCTTGAACGGACACCCTTTTCGCGAGCAACGTCTTCGACGAGACGGGCGAGCGCGGGGTGCCCTCGATAGTCATACGGTACCCCGTAGAGGTACCAAGGCATCTCGTCCGAGATATAGGTTCCTTTGTACCCGGTGCCGGCATCGATCAAGTGATAGCCGGTCGTGAACCAATGCGAGTCGAAAATGACGATGACATCCGGCTCGGCCGCGGCAATCCGATCCAGTACGCGCCGGTAGCCTCCGATCAGGTCGGAGTCCGTCCCTGCGCCTTGCAAGACACGGAATTCCTCGCATTGCATCAAGCCAGGATGGTGCGACACCACCGCCGCGCCTACGATCTGACCCATTCCTTTCTCCAGTTTGTCGCTGAACTTACCGATGGCTGAAGCTGGCGCGAAACGGTTGCTTCGGCAGCATCACATCCTTCACGTCGCAAAAAAATTCGAAACTCCAGTCGCCGCCCTCGCGACCGATCCCGGAACGCTTGACACCGCCGAAGGGCGCATCGAGATCTCGAATACCGAAGCTGTTAACCCAGATAAACCCGGTGCGGACTTTCTCTGCCACATCCGCTGCGTGCTGCGTCTCGCCGTAACACACGCCGCCCAGGCCGTAGTCCGTGCCGTTCGCAAGCGCTACGACTTCGCCATCGTCTGTGAACGTTTGCAACGTCAGGACGGGGCCGAACACTTCCTGCTGCACGATCTCGTCGCGCTGTTGCACGCTGGTGAGCATGGTCGGCTCGAAGTATTGGGCTCCGTAGGGGTGGGCTCGACCGCCCCAAAGTAGCCGGGCTCCCGCGTCAACGGCGCGCTGCACGAAACCTTGGACACGATCGACCTGGCGCGGATGAATGATTGGGCCAAGTTCGATGCCCTCTTCCCGCGGGTCGCCGATTCGGAGCGAGGCGACGTTCATGCGCATCGTCTCGACGAACGTGTCGCGAATTCGCTCATGGACTAGAAAGCGAGTACCCGCAAGACATACCTGACCGGCATTCCGATACATGAGCGCGCCGGTCGCGGCAGCTTGCTCGATATCCGCGTCTTCAAGCACGATGAAAGCCGATTTGCCGCCCAGTTCGAGGCTGCAGGGTACGAGATTCGCTCCCGCGGCTTGCGCGATCTTGCGAGCGGTAGGTACGGAGCCCGTAAAGGATATGCGCGACAAACGCGGATCGGCGACGAGCGCCGCGCCGGTGTTTGCGCCGGAGCCTTGCAGCAGATTGAACACCCCAGGCGGCAATCCAGCTGCATCGGCACAATCGGCTAGGAGGGATGATGTTAGCGGCGCCCATTCCGGCGCCTTCAGGATGACCGTGTTCCCGGCAGCCAATGCGGGGCCTATTTTCCAGGTCGCCAGCATCAACGGCGAGTTCCACGGCGTGATGATCGCGACTACGCCCGCCGGGTCGTGGCGCACCCGATGGGTGGCCTGCGCGGTATCGATCACGCGGTCCTGCAGCGTCAGCGCATGCGCCGCGAAATGCGTCAGATTGAGCATGGCACGCGGTACAACACCATGCCGCATGCGCGAGAGCAAAACGCCAGCGTCGTTACTTTCGAGTACACACAATTCGTCGGCACGCTTACCGATCTCTTGTGCAAAGCGATCGAGATAAGCTTTCCGTTTCTCCGGCCCCAACGCGGCCCAGGCCGGGAACGCACGCAGCGCGGCCTCAATCGCCGCATCGACCTCCTGCGGTCCTGCTTCAGACATCATCCCCAGCGAGCGCTGGTCGATCGGGGAGAAGTTTTCGAACGTGGTAGTACAGGCGATGCGCTTGCCATCGACGTAGAGGTCGGGCGACACCTTCACGCCTGCAACTTCCAAATAACGTTCGTTCATTACTGTTCCTCTCAGAGACATAAATTTCGCTGAATGTCGTCAGGTGAAATGCATTCCAGCTAACAGCTCAGCATCGCGAATGATCAGTAGACGCTGCCCGCTCTGCCTGGCGCTACGGCGTTTCCCTTGAATCGCGACGCCAGGGCGCTCGCTGTCCCAGCCAGCAGCGTCGTGTCTATGCCGACCGCGGCAAACCGCACGCCCATGTCGAGGTACTGCCGCGCGAGTTTTTCGTCAGTGCAAAGCACCCCTGCACTTTTGCCGGAGGACACCACGGTTTCGATGCCCCGCTCCACAGCGGCGCGAACTTCCGGGTGCGCCGGCTGGCCAAGGTAGCCCATTGAAGCCGCCAGATCGGCCGCGCCGATAAAGATGCCATCCACCCCCTCTACGGTGCAGAGTTCACCGAGATTGGCGAGCGCGGTCACGCTTTCGACCTGGATGAGCAGGCAGTTCTGCTCATCAGCGCAAGTCAGATAGTCGCCAATCCGATTCCAGCGCGACGAGCGTGCAAGCCCACTGCCAACCCCACGGATACCGCGTGGCGGGTAGCGCATTGCCTGCACCAATTTCCGTGCGTGCTCGGCATCGTCGACCATCGGCACCAGCAATGTTTGCGCGCCCAGCTCAAGAACCTGCTTGATCAGCACGGGATTGCCCACGGGAATGCGGACAACCCCATGCGTCGGATACGCGGCAACCGCCTGAAGCGTATGCAGGATCGAGCGCAGGTCGTTCGGTGCATGTTCGCCGTCGATCAGCAGCCAGTCGAACCCGCAGCCCGCGCAAAGCTCGGCAGCATACGCATCCGCCAACCCGAGCCATAGTCCAATCTGCGGTTCACCTTGCGAAAGTGCGCGCTTGAATGAATTTTCCGGAGTCTGCAAGGCCCGCTCCTTCACACGAACCTGACGGAGATGCTTCCCAGGCTGCCGTAGTCCGCGTGGAACACATCACCGGCGCACGCCGCCACGGGACGCGTGAATGAGCCGGCGAGCACGATCTCGCCGACCTCCAGCCCTTCCTCGTGCTGACTGAGCTTGTTTGCGAGCCACGCGACGCCGTTCGCGGGATGGTTCAGCACCGCCGCGCCCAATCCCGACTCCTCGACGACGCCGTTTTTATACAGAAGAGCGCCCGCGCGACGCAGGTCGCAAGCATCGACCTTGACAGGACGGCCACCTGGAATAATTGCTCCGTTCGCCGCGTTATCGGCGATCGTATCGAGCACTTTGCGCGGCTCCTTGGTCACCGCGTCGATGCGCTCGGTGCGTGCGTCGATCAGCTCGAGCGCGGGGAAAACGTAGGAGCTGGCCTCCAGCACGTCGAACATGGAGACTGAGGGTCCACGTAAGGGCTTGCTGAGAATGAATGCAAACTCGACCTCGATCCGCGGCACGATGAAACGAGATGCCTCGATTTCGCCTCCATCCTCGACAAGCATGTCGTCGAGCAACGTGCCGTAGTCGGGTTCACTGATCTGCGCCGAGATCTGCATCGCGCGTGACGTGAGACCGATTTTGTGACCGATCACCTTGCGACCTTCCTCCCGCTTGATCGCCATCCACGCGCGCTGGATTGCATATGAGTCCGCGATCGACATCTCCGGATAGCGTTGCGAGAATTGCCGCACTGGCATGCAGCTGCGTTCGGCATCGTGCAGCTCATGCGCCAAACTGCGGTGCAATTCGGAATTCAACATCTCCGCTCCTTTGGCTCGTATCGCCGATCTGTCTTCGAGATGAGACATTGTTGTGCGCCTGAATCGTGCAAAACAAGCGACGAATTCTTGTCGATTAACAAGACTAAGTTAGCAATCGAATGGCTCACCATCTGCGCGAGCCTTATGGCCATCCGCCTTGCGACAGCAGATTGAACGTGTAGCCGGTCAAGTCGCCCGCATCCCCTCTCTACACCGATCGTTCAAGCACGGCTTGGCTTCCATTGCGAGGGCTTCACCGACCATGCCCCGTCGCCAATCAAGAACTGCACGACGAGCGCGACGATCCACAGAACCAAGTATTCCCATCCGCCCCCTTTGTTGGTGAATAGCCAGCCGTTCTTGCCGTGAACAGTAACGATTGCCCCTAGCAGGTCGAGCGCAAGAGGTAACGCAAACCAAGAAGCGTAGAACCCGACGATAAGCGCTACACCACCCACCACTTCCAGCAGTGCAATCAAATACGCCATGAAACCAGGTAGACCAATCGACTGAAAGAATTCCGCGGTACCCGGCAGTGTGAAGACAAAGATCTTTAGCCCGGCGTGCGCCAAAAACAGAATGCCGAGGCTGACGCGCAGCACGAAGGCTGCTATTGGTGTAGTTACCTGATGGTTCACGCTCTCTCCTAACTTGAATGTCGCTCTAACAGGCACGCCAAAGCCAGCCATGGGCGACGGCCTTCGGAGCGTAGTTACAACTTTTGGGGAAATGCCGCGACTGATTTGCAAAAGGCTCGATCGATCGCTTACAAGCTGGTGGAACACTTGACGTTGCCGCTGCGAGTTCCGATCAGGAGCAACGTGCCCTTCGCCCGCGCATGGCTGTGATCTGCCCTTATGCATGCGTCCCCGATCACATTCTCAAATGGGGAAGGCCCACCAACAAGCAATGAATATCTGACGATTAGAAAGAAAATCTTGATAGTGCTGATTTCACGCAACGCTGCTGCCGGTGGGCAAGATGCGACGGCCTCACACATGCATGGACGCTTCTTCATCAGGCTCGCCTTCGCGATCCCGGCTGTATTCGCTGATACGGCTTATGTCTCGTCGCAGTGAATTCGGCGCCGTTCGATTTGATCGTAGATCAGTGATCGGACATCCACGAATGTCTGCTAGGACGGTGAGAAGCAGGCGCACCGCAACGTCGTCATGGAGGACTGTTATTGGCCGATATTTTGCATTGGAGCACGCCTGTCTGCGCGAATGCTCAAGACGTTGGCGAACGTTCGCGCTTCGCCTCCCATGCAACGCCTGCCTACGGCAACTCAGACGATGACGTTCTGCTCTGCGGTAGCCTGCTCGCGCATGCGACGGGCTTCGTCGCGCAGGAACTGCTGGTAATCGTCCAGATCGCCGTCGAAGGGCTCGACGCCGCCCCTGGTGACCAGCCAGAACTCATCACATACCGCGCGCAGCAGGGCCCGGTCGTGACTGACCAGCATCACCGTGCCTTCGAATTCGTTGAGCGCCATGGCTAACGCTTCGCGTGTGGCCAGATCGAGGTGGTTGGTCGGCTCGTCGAGCAGCAGCAGGTTCGGGCGCTGCCACACGATCATGCACAACACGAGCCGCGCCTTTTCGCCACCGCTCATCGTGCCAACCGCCTGATGGACCATGTCGCCACTGAAGTTGAAGGTGCCGAGGAAGGTGCGAAGCGATTGTTCGGTGCTACTCTGGCCGGGGGCGCGCATTTGCGCCGGCGTCTCCTTGGCAAGGCGGATCATGTGTTCCATCGGCGTGTCGAGCGGACGCAGCACGTCGAGCTCCTGCTGGGCGAAGTAGCCGATGTTCAGACCTTTGCCTTCGCTGATTTCGCCGGCGATCGGCGCCAGCGCGTGCGCCACGGTCTTCACCAGCGTGGACTTGCCTTGGCCGTTGGCACCGAGAATGCCGATCCGCTGCCCGGCCAGCACGGAACGGCTGATGCCGCGCACGATGACGGTGGGCGGCGTACCCGGCAGCGCGCCGGTCGGCGCCGGGTAGCCGAAGCTCGTGTCCAGCATCGACAACAGCGGGTTCGGGACGTTGAGGGGCTCCTTGAACTCGAAGTTGAACTCCGCATCGGCCAGCACAGGTGCGATCTTCTCCATGCGTTCGAGCGCCTTGACCCGGCTCTGCGCCTGTTTCGCCTTCGAGGCCTTGGCCTTGAATCGGTCGATGAATTTCTGCAGATGCGCGATCTTGTCTGCCTGCCTGGCCACCGCGGCCTGCTGCAACCCGATCTGCTCGGCGCGCATGTCTTCGAACTTGCTGTAGTTGCCGCCATAACGCACGAGCTTGGCGTTGTCGACGTGCACCGTCACCTGCGTCACCGCGTCGAGGAATTCGCGATCGTGGCTGATCACTACCAGGGTTCCTTGATAGCGTTTGAGCCAGGCTTCCAGCCAGACCAGCGCGTCGAGGTCGAGGTGGTTGGTCGGCTCGTCGAGCAGCAGCAGGTCGGACGGGCACATGAGCGCGCGCGCCAGTTGCAGTCGCATGCGCCAGCCGCCGGAGAAGCTGTTGACCGGCTGACTAAGCTGAGCAGCACTGAAGCCAAGGCCCAGGATCAGCGCTTGGGCACGTGCAGGGGCATCGTGTGCACCGGCGTCGTGCAGGGCCATGTAGGCGTGCGCCATGCGCATGCCGTCGTCGCTGGCTTCGGCGGCGGCTGCTTCGGTCTGTGCGGCCAACAGCCCAGTGTCACCCTCGATTACGAAGTCCGTCGCGCTCTGCTCGGTCTCCGGCATCTCCTGCGCGACCTGGCCCATCTTCCACGCAGCGGGAATCGAGAACTCGCCGCTGTCTTCGTGCAGCGTTCCGTTGAGAAGGCCGAAGAAGGACGATTTGCCGGCGCCATTGCGGCCGACAAGGCCAATCTTTTCGCCGGGGGTGAATGTGATGGACGCGCGGTCGAGTACGACATTAACGCCGCGACGCAGCGTGAGATTACGGACGGAAATCATAAGGAGCTACATCGGAGAAGATTGGCATGATAGCCGACCCGACGTGCAGTGCCGCCTCTTTTCTGATCCGCTTGCGCTTTGCGGCGCCCACCGCCGATTCCATCCTCGAAAAGATCGGGCGTGTACGCAAAGCTATTTCCGGGACAGAACACTGGAGATATCCCCCCACGCTGCAAGGTCGCGTGGACGGCGGTACGGTCGACCCCGCGTCAATGAGCTGGCTTTCCTCCTTCCGAACGAGGGCCGCCGCCGGCCGGATGCCTCATTCCCGATCGATTGAATATCTGCCCGGACCACTCACGGCGAGCAACGCGAGACCGCCGATGATACTTACGTTTTTGTAGAAATTGATCATGTTCTCCAAGCGCGTCATGCCCGACATCGACCAATAATGATGGCCGATCACCGCGGTGCCGAGCGTATAGACCGCCAACAACAACGCGAACGCGCGGGTGCGGAAACCGACCAGGAGTGCGAGCCCGACGCCGACTTCTATAAAGATCGCCGTCATGGCGAAAAGTTCAGGCATCGGCGCGCCCGTCGTGGTCATATATGCCACAGCCCCAGAGAAATGGGTTAATTTTCTCCAGCCGAACAGAACGAAAAGAACAATCATCAGTACGCGCGAGGTGAGGAGAAAAGCGTCCTTTCGTTGCTCGATAAATATCTTCACTTTCAACACTCCTGTCTATCAAGATCCAAAATATAAAATCTCGCCATCACACAAGCCGAGTTCGATTCCTTCGGCATTTAGCCGATCGGCCTACGACAGCTTCCGTTCGTTTCGCGTCCGCGCGCTATCGCCGTCAGAAAAGCATCACACCACGACCGTCACGCTACCTCGCGCACCAAAGACATGGTGAAGCGCGCTGCGCGAACTTCGAAGTCGGCGCGTAATAGACGGATTCCATTGCTCAGAATTTGGCGCGAATGCCCACTCGAATCGTGGCTTGGTTGGGACCATTTGATGCGCTTAGCAGGTTGATGTTGGCGACTGCGGGAACTATCGTCTTCCCATCCGCTGCCAGCGTGGAACCAGAAGCATGCTGGAAGGCCCCCACCAGATAGACGTCCGTCCGCTTCGATAGGAAGTAGTCCGCGCCGAGGACGCCCATGTGGTACTGCGCTGCGGGAGCGCCACCGAATGAGCTTCCGCGCGTGTAATCGTACGCAGCACCGAGCATGAGAGTCGGAGCGACCAAATAGCGGAAATTCAATTCTCCTACATTGAATGTCGCTGTCTCTCCAGCGTATGTCGGTGCGGAAAAAGTGGAGCCGAGATTCTCGAACTTCACATTCGAATACGTCACCCCTATCGACGCACTACCGAACGTGTATGTGCCAGCCGCCCCGATAACCTGATAGGTATGCGCGGACCCAAAGCCTCGGGTGACCGCAGACGCCAAGTTGGTCACCGATGCGGAAGGCGTTCCTGTCGTGCTGTTTCCGAAGAATCCGACGTTCGGATTTCGTGCGTTCAGATAACCGATGCCGAGCTGAAGTGGTCCACTTTTATAGCCGGCGCCTAGCGAAAACAGTTGACTGCGCGTGAAATCGCCAGCCACACCACCGAAGCTGTAGAGCCCCCCGAAGGTGAAGCCACGATAATTCGAACTTGTGAACTTGATCGCATTGTTCGCACGGAACGAGTTGTTGAAGTTATCGACATCACCAGGGTGCGCCGCAATATATCCGCCAAACACGTCTGCCGCGATCTGCACACCAACGTAGTCAACGACGGAATCATATTGGCGACCCAACGTGACGGTTCCGTATGGACTTGATAAGCCGACAAACGCCTGTCGTCCGAATCCAAGTCCGCCTTGTGTGAACTTGCCGGTACTTCCGTCGAACCCATTTTCGATAGTGAAAATCGCCTTCAGATTGCCACCTAACTCTTCACTTCCCTTCAACCCCCACCGGCTACCCATCATCACTCCGCTGGTGAGGTTGTATACACGGCCGCCACCGACGTTGGTGATCATGTTGACCCCTTGGTCAATTACCCCGTAGAGAGTCAAAGCACTCTGGGCATGGGCGACGCCCGTTAGCGCGCTCATGGCGGAGCAGACAGCAATCCACTTCTTCATTGAAGTCTCCAAATTATTTATTTGTTTAGTATTCCTAAATAACTGGACGCATGGAACAGCACGCGTCACTCTTGGTCCACTACTGGACGAGTGCCCGGAACGCTCCTCAGACGTTCGTTTCGCTTCTTGGTTTTGCAATCGAGACTGGTCAGCCCCCTGGCTCAAGGCGGTCACTGCCAGCCGGACCGAAGCGGGAGGCAAAGATCACATCAGCCGCTGCCCTCTTGACCGCTTACCGGCCGCGCGCTCTTTGCGAGCCCATGGATGCCCCGGCTTCGCTCATGCTTCCTCGGGTATTGTTGGGGCCACCTCCCTCAGCGTGCGGCGCCCTGAAGCGATCAGCGCGAGCATCGATGCGGATATAAGCGCGGGAACGGCGGCGGCGATGAATAGAGTCGCGTTCGACCAGTTCAAGCGAATTAGCTCACCGCCGATCACTGGCCCGACGATCGATCCGATCCTGCCGATGCCGAGACTCCAGCCAACGCCAGTGGAGCGCAGCGACGTAGGATAGTAGGTCGCGGCCAGCGCGTTCACGGCCGGCTGCCCCCCGATGATGCACAACCCTGTCACCCCGACTGCAACAAACAACATGACAAGCGATAGCCCCGGCTGACCGATCGCGGCAATGGCTGCGCCGGCGACTAGAAACGCTGGGAGCAACACTTTCGAGAATCCGATGCGGTCGATCGCCGGTCCCATCGCCAAAGTGCCCGCGACTCCCCCAAGTTGTAGCGTGGTACCGATCAGCACCGCCGTCGAGATGGGCAACCCGATGCTCTTGACGATCGTAGGAAGCCAGTTGGAAAGAAAATACAGGTTCAGCAAGTTCATGAAGTTGACGCCCCAGAGCAGCAGTGTCATCTTCGCGCGGCCTTCGCGAAACAGCTCCACTACGGGCACTTTGTCGCGGCGCTTCTCCGACACGACATATCGGGTATCCGTGTCGATGCTCATAGTCGGATCGATACGCCGCAACGTGTGCGCCACACGCTCGAGGCCGACGCCGCGCACGATCGAGAACATCATCGACTCGGGCAGGAAACGCAACATGAGCATCGCGAGGACTAGTGGCACGATGCCACCGAATACGAAGACGGACTGCCACCCCCACGCTGGAATCAGCACTGCAGACACAAATCCACCGAGCGTGGCGCCAATCGTGAAGCCGCATGAGACCCACATCATCAGCGTCACTCGTCTGCGCTTCGGACTGAACTCCCCGGCCAAGGCCATCGCATTCGGCATGATGGCGCCAAGACCGAAGCCCGTCACGAACCGAAGCGAGAGCAGCTCAGTCATTGTGCTCACCCTCGCTGTCACGAGCATGCACAGCGCGTAGGCAAGCGTGGCCCAAATCAGCACCGGACGCCGCCCGATCTTGTCGGCGACCACCGAGAATAAGAGCGAACCGATTAGCATGCCAAGCAGGCCGGCGCCGAATATGGGCCCGAACGCGGCCTTGCTTATGCCCCACGACTGAATGATCGCGGGCGCAACAAAGCCCATGGCTTGCACGTCGAACCCGTCTGTGACGACAGACAGGCCAACCAGTATCAATATCCCTATCTGAAAGCGGCTCAGCCGACTGGCATCGATCACGGCCACGATGTCGACGGACTTGTGAGGAGTCTCCATTGCGATGTCTCCTGATAACGTATTTGTAGTAAGAACGACGTGTCACGCTAATCCACCTGCGATGCGCTCGACTCATGCGCGTCATTTCCGGTTAGGCCTACCATCCACAACGCGACTGTAGACGTCCCGCGCCCTTGTACAAAGGTGCCGGATGGCACTTTACTTGTGCCGATAGGGCACAAGTAACCGCCCGCGCGGGGAAAAGAATTGCGATACTTCCGCGAGCCAGCGAGACTAGGAATGGCATTTCGTGCACAAGGAGACGAACGGCATGAAAGATTTGGGCACCGACAGATTGAGCGCAGTCGAATTTTTCTGTGCCGCCGCGAAGGCACGCAGCTTCAGCTTGGCGGCCGCGGAGCTGGGCGTGACGCCCTCCGCCGTGAGCAAAGCAGTCGGTCGCTTGGAGAACCGGCTCGGACTAAAGCTCTTTCAACGCACGACGCGTGCAATTCGGCTCACGCAGGAGGGTCTTGCCTACTACCGCGCCTGCCAACTTGCGTTGGACAGCATTCAGGAGGCTGAACAGACGTTGACGCAATACGGGATCCCGCGCGGGGAATTGCGGATCAGTATGCCGTACAGCTATGGCATCAAGCGCATCATTCCGCTGATACCAACGTACGTCGAGCGCTATCTGGCGCAAGTCAAGGTCGTCGTGTCGCTCTCCAACACGCTGGTAGATTTCGTGAAGCAGGACTTTGACATTGCCATCCGTTTAGGCCATATCGCCGATTCACGGCTCGTTGCACGAACTTTGCACACCGCCCAGCTTCGCGTTGTTGCATCGCCGGGTTATCTGAGCCGGCACTCAGCACCGGCTAAGCCCGAGGATCTACGTGAACACAGGTGCCACGGGCTCATCATGCCCGACAGCGGCCGCGTGATGCCATGGGCATTCACAGGGCGGGAAGGTTCTGCTTATGAAGTCGCCGTTCGCCCCACGATCACGCTTGATCATCCGCTAGGGACACTCGAGAGCGTGCTTAGCGATGGCGGCTTCGCGCAGTTGTTCGATTTCACGGTCGAGGACGAATTGCGCAGCGGCCGGCTGGTCGAAGTGTTGGCAGACGTTCGCCCCCCACCGCTGCCGGTATCGATCGTCTATCCAAGCAGTAGGCATTTGCCGGCCAAGGTACGCACCTTCGTCGATTTTCTGACAGAGATGGTATGCGCGCCTCGGAATATGAAGGCGCCTGCAACGCAGTTTGAGTAGTCTGGCGAGTTCCCACCCACGCGCCAAGAGGTGATCACGGCTTCGCTGAGACGTGTCCAGCGGCACGTTCCGCGAAAAGCTCGACGATTACCCCGCGTAGCCACGCCAACGCTGGGTCTGCGAGACTCCTTCGGTGCCAGAAGCAATGTGTTTCGAGTTCCGGCAACCGGATCGGCGGCCGAATCGAGCGCAGCGCCAACGGGCCGGCGAATTGCTCAGCCAGCTTCAGAGGAACCGTGACGACGTAGTCCGATGTTGCGACGACGAAGGGCGCCGTGAGGAAACTCGAGACTTGGTCATGGGCCGACATCCGGACTCCAGCTTTCTCCATGCGATTCTGAATCTCGATGTAGGGGCTCGCTGGATTCGAGACAAAGAGATGTCTCGCATCTCGATACTTGGCCAATGACGTAGGCGGCTGCGATGCAAATGGATGGGACGCTCGAAACAGGCTGACACAATGCTGCTTGAACAGGCGCAGTTGCAAGAGAGTATCCGACATGTCCTCGTGAGGCCCGAGTGCTAGATCGATCTGACCGACTTGCAGGCCGTTACGCAACTCGGTCCCGCTTTCGTACGAGACCTCGAGCCGCACGTTGGGAGCATGTCGGCTGCAGTAGGCCAAGAGCCTTGGCATGAAGTAGACCTCGCCGACGTCCGTCATCGCGATGACGAAGCGTCGGGCATCGTGAGCGGGGTCGAACGTTTCTCTGCGGCTCAGTGCTGCCTGCAGAAGCGCCATGCCATCGGCGACATCCTGCGCGATCAACTCTGCGACCTGCGTGGGTTGCATCGTCTGCCCGGAGCGCACGAGCAGCTCGTCACCGACAGTTGCACGAAGTCGCGCCAATGCGTTACTTGCCGCAGGCTGCGACATGTTGAGACGTCGAGCCGTGGCCGATATGTTCCGAGTCTCCATGATGTCCTTGAAGATGACCAGGAGATTCAGATCGACCTCACGAAGCCTATGAGTGCTCATTTTTGCCTATTCACTTCCTGAATGGTATCTATTCACCTTGAATCGTTGCGGTAATAGTCCGCGATGCCGACAATTTTGTCTACTCCGAGCTGCGGCAACCATTGCCGTGGCTTCCGACATCAGCGGCTGTCGTCGCAAGCCTTAGGATAAGTTGTATGGCTAATCACGAGCACGAACGCGAATATTTGACTGGATTCGCAAACGAATGGGCCAGCGAAGCACTGCCCGGCGCCCTGCCGTTGGGACAAAACTCGCCACAAGTCTGCCCGTACGGCCTCTACGCCGAGCAAATTTCCGGCACTGCCTTCACCGCGCCACGTCATGCGAATCGCCGGTCGTGGTTCTATCGCATTCGCCCCGGCGCAGCACATACGCCGTTCGAACAAGTCGCCAATGGCAGAATCAGCCAGGACTACCTCGAAACCCCAACGACGCCCAATCAACTGCGTTGGGATCCGCTGCCCCTGCCACCGGACTCGCACGCGGTGGACTTCGTCGAAGGACTCATCAGCATGGCGGGCAACGGTGACCCGCACGTGCAGAGTGGCGCAGCCATCTATCTGTACGCGATCAACCATTCGATGCGTGAGCGCTTCTTCTACAACGCCGATGGCGAGATGCTGATTGTGCTGCAGCAAGGCCGACTTCGTTTCGCCACCGAATTCGGCTTGATCGATGCTGAGCCGCAAGAGATCGTAGTGATTCCGCGCGGCGTCCGTTTTCGCGTCGAACTGCTCGACAGTGCTGCTCGCGGCTACATCTGTGAAAACTTCGGTGCGCCGTTCCGACTGCCCGACCTTGGCGTTATCGGCTCAAACGGTCTGGCCAATCCTCGGGACTTCAAAACGCCAGTAGCATGGTACGAGGACATCGAAGGTGATTTCGAACTTGTCGCAAAGTTCATGGGCAACCTGCATCGAGCAAAACTGGATCATTCGCCGCTCGACGTGGTTGCCTGGCACGGCAACTATGCGCCCTACAAGTACGACTTGCGTCGATTCAACGCCATCGGCTCGATTAGCTATGACCATCCGGATCCGTCCATCTTCCTGGTACTGCAATCAGTCTCCGACACGCCCGGCGTCGATGCCATCGACTTTGTGATCTTCCCGCCGCGCTGGCTGGCTGCCGAAAATACCTTTCGCCCGCCTTGGTTCCACCGCAATATCGCCAGCGAATTCATGGGTCTGATCTACGGCGAGTACGACGCTAAAGCGGATGGCTTCAAGCCAGGTGGCGCTAGTTTGCACAACTGCATGAGCGGCCACGGCCCCGACGCCGCAACGTTCGAAAAAGCCAGCAAAGCGGATGTCACGCGCCCGCACAAGGTCGATGCCACGATGGCGTTCATGTTCGAAACGAGACACGTCATCCGACCGACAAGAGCCGCACTCGCTTCCGCGCAATTGCAGGCCAACTACCACCAATGCTGGCTGGACGTCAAAAAGCACTTCAACCCGGAGAAGAAATGAGCTCGATCAACGAAACGCACGACCTCTCCCTGCAAAGCTGGGTTGAGTCCGCCAACGATCGCAATGTCGACTTCCCGATCCAGAATCTCCCGTTCGGTCGCTATCGCCCTGCAGGCTCGGATGAGGGCTTCAAGGTGGGCGTCGCCATCGGCGACATGATTTTGGATTTACAAGGCACGGGCCTGGCTGACAGCCCGAGCATGAATGCTCTGATGGCGCTCGATGTCGAAAAGCGATTGCAATTGCGTCGCGCCATTTCCCGCGGACTCGCGCTTAACAGCTCGCAACAGAAAACATGGTCGAAACTACTTACGCCGCAATGCGAGGCCGAGATGGCGGTGCCTTGCCGAATCGGCGACTACACTGACTTCTACACCGGCATTCATCACGCGACCTCGGTCGGGAAGCTCTTCCGGCCGGACCAACCGCTGATGCCGAACTACAAATGGGTTCCAATTGGCTACCATGGCCGTGCTTCGTCCATCCATGTAAGCGGCCACGCCTTTCGGCGGCCACAAGGCCAGACGAAGGCTCCGGATGCCACGGAGCCGGCCTTTGGCCCATCTCGACGCTTGGACTATGAGCTAGAACTCGGTTATTTCGTCGGCCAGGGCAATCAGCTTGGACAGCCCGTGCCTATCGCGAATGCCGAGGACCATCTCTTCGGCGTGACGCTACTGAACGACTGGTCCGCTCGCGACATTCAAGCCTGGGAATACCAGCCACTCGGTCCGTTCTTGTCGAAGAACTTCGCAACGACAATCTCGCCGTGGATAGTAACGATGGAAGCATTGGCGCCGTTCCGTGCGCCACTCGTTCGACCAAACGGCGATCCACGGCCACTGCCCTACCTGGACAGCGAAGCGAATCGCAACGCTGGAGTTTTGGACATTACCCTCGAGGTGCTAATCCAGACGCAGAGGATGGCAACCGCCGGCATTGCGCCTGAGAGGCTGACCATCGGCAATGCCGCCGCCGCGGCGTACTGGACGGCAGCACAGCTGATTGCTCACCACACCGTCAACGGCTGCAATCTCCTGTCCGGAGACCTGCTCGGCTCTGGCACGTTGTCGGGCCCTGCACCAAATGAGGCCGGCTCGCTACTCGAACTGACGGAAGGCGGCAAAAAATCCATCGAATTGACCAACGGCGAGCAACGGACCTTCCTCGAGGACGGCGACACCTTGATTTTGCGCGGTTGGTGCGAGCGTCCCGGCGCGGCACGTATCGGTCTCGGCGAAGCCCGAGGCACTGTTTTGGCCTAGGGGCCGACTCATGACAGCCTCGACAGATCAAAAGATCGCCGCAGCGGACCGGACGCTTTACACGTACTTCCGCAGTTCGGCGGCATACCGTGTACGCATCGCTCTTAATCTGAAGGGGTTGGACTATCGTTCCGTGCCCGTTCACCTGCTGCGCGACGGTGGAGAACAGCGCCGACCGGAATACCGTGCGATCAATCCCCTTGGACTCGTGCCCAGCTACCAGGAGAATGGACACACCATACGACAGTCTCTTGCCATCATCGAGTACCTCGACGAGTGCTACCCCGACCCACCGCTACTTCCGCGCACGCCCGCGGCCCGAGCGGAGGTGAGGCAGTCGGCGCTCACGATTGCTTGTGACATCCACCCGATTAACAATCCACGGATCCTCAAGTTTTTGGAGCGTGAACTGCAGGCCGACGAAGCCATGCGGCTACGTTGGATGCGGCATTGGATGCAGGTCGGCCTGGAGGGACTGCAAGCGATGTTGGCAGGAGCCGGCACGGCTGGACGATTCTGTCACGGGGATCAGCCGACAATGGCCGACTGCTGCCTCGTGCCTCAATTGTTCAACGCCCGCCGGTTCGAGGTTGACCTCACTGGATGTCCCCGGCTACAAGCTATCGATGCCGCGTGCCAAGCGTTGCCTGCGTTCCAAAGGGCACATCCGAGCCGCCAGCCCGACGCGGCAAACTGACTTGGCGCTTCCCGCAGCACCGCCTCGCCTCGCGAGAGTCGCCCCGCAGCATGTGCATTACCAGCCGATCACGCAGTTCGGGATTAGCCAGAATGCGGACGATCTGTAGCAGTGAGACTGAGATCTGCGCTTCTTCAGGAGCCGACCAGGACTGGCGCGGTCGAGAGCAAAGCATCCGTTCAAAAATGATGAACACGTAGTCTATTAACGCAGATCGTTCAACTTTTTTCCTTGTTCATACTTTGCGAACGACAGTCAAAGCTGAACGGACTCTCCTCTCACGCTGGATTTAACGCTCGATGCCCCCGAGCGCGACCCGGGCAATGACGGCCGCGTTTACCGGTGCAACCGCGTTGGCGAACTGCGCCGAACACGCCTCAAAACTGGTATTGATTGGCATCATATTGGTACTATAATGGGCTCTTTCGAGGCGGCCGCCTCGAAAGCGTTTTGCAGGGTTGCGCAGCCCTGTTCTGCTACGGACACTGACCTGAAGGCGGCGGATGATAACGGCAAAAATAGAAGAATCGAGACGTCAAAACGGACTTGACTCGTACGCCTCAAGGTCCATTCGATGGGGAATTGTCGGCGCGGGCCACATAGCCGCGCGATTTGCCGAAGGTCTTGGCTTCGTACCAAACGTGACCCTTGCCGGTGTGTGGGCGCGGCGCGACGCGCAGGCCGAAGAGTTCGCCCGGAAACACGGGACACGCGCGTACCCCAGTTTCGACAATCTCCTGGACGACATCGACGCGCTCTATATCGCAACGCTTCAGGACAGTCATTCCCATTACGCCACGCGTGCGTTTTCCGCGGGTCGCGCCGTTCTATGTGAGAAGCCAGCGGCCGTGAGCGCACGCGAGCTTAGACATCTGCAGGATGCAGCGAAGGCCTCCAACGTTCTATTCATGGAGGCCATGAAGCCGCCGTTCTACCCGCTGTTCCAAAAACTGACGGAACACCTCACGAAAGACCCGATAGGAAACATCGCATTCGTGCGTGCCGGTTGTTCGATCGCCGACGCACCAGCCGATCACCCATCGTTCAAGTTGGAGCGCGGCGGAGGTGCATTGCTGAACATCGGTATCTACGAAGCGTTTCTAGCGGTTCGATTCCTCGGGAAAGCGATCAAGGTGCAAACGCTAGGCCGATTGGGAAGAACCGGCGTCGATAGCTTCGCAAGCCTCAACATTCAACACGAGAATGGCATCGCGCAAATATTCTGCGGGCTGGATTTGGATGGCAAAGGCGACGCGTTTCTGGCGGGCACGAAGGGCTCCGTCACGATTCACGAGAACTGGTGGAACCCGTGTCGAGCGACCGTTCACTACCTCGGCGGACGGACAGTCGAATTGCATGAGCCGTTCGAGGGAGGCGGACTGAATTACGAAACGGCCCATTTCTGTGACGTATTGCGCTCGGGTGGGATTGAAAGTCCAGTCATCAGTCATGAGATGTCGATGCAAATGATCGCCATCATAGACGCCGCCCGAGCTGAAATGCGGCTTACATACCCGTTCGAAGCCGGGTAGATCACGCAGTGAGATTGGCAACTACAACGGCCGCGCGTGCGAGAACTATCGTGGTCGGCGCGTTGCCTCACGAAAGAACGTTACCCGTCCGATGATTGTCGTTTCGGTTTCTTTCTCTTTTTCAATTAGCACACCGCCCCTATCGCAAAATAGAGGATAGCAAGCTTTTCGCTAGTCAACGCTTCGGCCACTGCGACCGTGAGTCCACCGCCTCTCATTAAGCGTATTTGACGGCCTTGCGCAGTGCATCGACGAATACATCCAGGTCCGCTTCGTTCATGTAAATGTGCGGCGACACACGCAGTCCCTCCAACTGGCCGACGCGCCGGTATTTAACGTGAACTGAGAACGATTGTCGCAAAACGCGTTCGAGATGCACGGCATCGATGCCGTCGACCGAAAACAGGCTCACCGCACCCAGCGTCTCTGTCTCGAGCGGCGTGTGGATCTGCAAGCCATCAATGTCGGCGGCGAGCCGCGTCCAGTAGCGGGTAAGTGCGCGCAACCTCGCATGAATATTCCCCACACCGATCGCTTGATGAAAGCCGATCGCCGGTTCGATGCCGGCCTGCAATGCCGAATTGTAGGTGCCGAGGTTCCAGTGATCGAACTTGTCCACCGTGTCGGGCGTGGCGTCGAACGAAGCGAGCAATGGCCATGTTTCGCGTAAGCGTCCTCGTTTTATGATCATCATGCCGTTTCCAACGGGTGCGCCGAGCCATTTATGCAGACTCGTCACGAAGAAATCACATCCGAGCTCGCGGAAGCTGATGGGCATCTGCGCGAAGGATTGCGCTGCGTCGACGATGGTGATAATGCCGCGCTCCCGTGCGAGCGCACACAGGCGGGCAACAGGCAGCACCCTGCCTGTCCAGTGAATCATATGCGTCAGATGAAGCACGCGCGTCGCGGGACAGATCGCAGAAGAATACGCTCCGATTATTTCCTCATCGCTGGCGAGCGGATCGAACGTCACCGAGTCGACCACAACGCCTTCGCGGCTCTGCCGCTGCTGCCAGCCCCCAAGTGCGCTCGGATAGTCCCACGACGACACAACCACTCGATCCCCAGTCGACATCTGGACACCGAAAATTGCGACGCTGAGGCCTTCGCTCGCATTTCGGTTAAGCACGACTTCATCCGCATCGCAATCGGCTAGTGTCGCCAACCGCCGCTTGATGTCAGGAAGCTTCAGGTCGAGACCGGTCCACATGTTGACGTCCGGATTCTTGCTGATGAAGCGGTAGGCGTCGATGACCGCCTGCTCAACGACGAACGGTGGCGGACTCACTGCTGCATTGTTCAGATTCAGCAACGGCTGCTGTGCCGGATACGATTTGCGGACCTGTGCCCAATCCACATCGGTGTTCCTTTCGCATGAAGCATCTGCAAGCATGTTCCGTGTCCTGTTCTGATTTCGGCGTGGATGCATCGACAATACCGCAGTCACTCTACACGGTGACGGGCCGCCTCGATCGCTGTTCACGCAGACCAAACCACGCGAATGCTCTGTTGTTGCTGCCAGATGAGTAATTTTCTACCGCCGCGCTGCCAGCACGTTCAAATCCAGCGCAATGCCTCAGCAATGACATGCGTTGCCCCACTTTCTGCGCATTGGCCATGAGCGATCAGAAGCCGCTCGGCCTTCCAATCGAGCACTCTTTGGCGAGCGGCGCGTGCGGCATCACGCGAGAGAAAACTCAGTCGCCATTCGCGCGGCGTGCTACCGTGCGGTCCGACGAGGTCGTCAAGCCGCAGGAGTGTGCCTTTCCACCCCGTGGCCACCTCATCGGGAAAGCGTTGGATCAGGTCGCCGAAGATGGCGGTGCGTGATACGCGATGGAAGAACACTACTTCTTCCATGGCAAACGATCCGCGAAACACAACTTGA
>NZ_DASXWY010000059.1:0-45101 GCF_036503415.1 Trinickia sp.
GACGATGAACGACATCGGGCGCGTGTCGCTGACGCTGCAAAAGCCGGTGGTGTGCGACGTGTATGACGAGCAGCCGGCGACGGGCGCGTTCGTGCTCATCGACGAGGCCACGCATCATACGGTGGCCGCCGGCATGATTCGTGCATACTCTGCCTGACGCGGCCTGAGACCCACCAAGCAGGCGACAGACGGCCGCATGAACTCGAACGGGACGGATGGCGTATGGGCAAGGTGTACTTGATCGGTGCGGGGCCAGGAGCGGCGGACCTCATTACGGTGCGCGGTGCCCGTTTATTGGGCATGGCGGACGTGGTGCTGCACGACGCGCTGGTCGAACCGGAAATGCTCGAATACGCGCCGACGGCTCGCAAGATCGCTGTCGGCAAGCGCTGCGGTCGGCGCTCGACGGCGCAGCAGTTCATCAATAAGCAGATCGTCGATGCGGCGCTGACGCACGAGTTCGTGGTGCGGCTGAAGGGTGGCGACCCGATGCTGTTTGGCCGCGCCGACGAGGAAATGCGCGCACTGGAGCAAGCCGGTATCGAGTACGAAGTGGTGCCGGGCATCACGGCGGCGCTCGCGGCCGCATCGGCCGTCAAGCGCTCGCTGACCTTGCGCGGCGTTTCGCGCAGTGTGGCGCTGGCCACGCGCAGCCGCGCACCGGATTCGCAGGAAATCCGCGAGCAGGTCAATGCGGATTCGCTGGTCTTCTATATGGGCCGCGACAGCGCGCCCGAGATCGCGCAGCAACTGATCGATGCGGGACGGGCTGCCGCGACGCCGGTTGCGATCGTGGAAGCTTGCAGCACCGCCCGCGAACGTACGCTGACCTTGACGCTCGAAGCGCTCGCGGCGGGCGAAGCCCAGCAGTGGCTCGATCCGGCTCAGCCGAGCCTGCTGATGATCGGCGAGGCGTTCGCCGAGCGTGGGGCGCGGACACAGGACGCCAGCGGGCAAGGCTTGGTCGACGAACGGCCCGCGCGCGCTGCGGCCTAGCGTCCTCCTCTCGACGGGCCTACGGTTCGAGGCGCGCTTCAGAGCCGAGGAATGCGGTGCTGCCGCAGTAATGCTTCGGGGATCCGCAAAGCTTTACTCAGCTCGTGGTAATCCACTCCGAATATTCGGTGATGGACCGCTGCGGGAAAGTCGTC
This sequence comes from Trinickia sp., assembly GCF_036503415.1. Lineage (GTDB taxonomy): Bacteria > Pseudomonadota > Gammaproteobacteria > Burkholderiales > Burkholderiaceae > Trinickia. The sequence continues at coordinate 1,152 of NZ_DASXWY010000059.1, forward strand.
CCGCGCAACCGTGTTGCCGACGATATACATCTCGCGTATTCCCGCTCGCAGCGCTGCCTCTTCTCCTCCCGGCGTATCTTCGAATCCAACGAGCTCGTCAGGGGGCACCCCTAGCAACTCCGCTGCTTTGAGATAGCCTTCCGGTGCGGGCTTCTTCTGCTTCACGTCATCTCCGGTGACCGTGTAGGTGAATGCGTCGCGTGTCCCCGTCCAGTATTTCATCGCGTCCACACTCTCTCCGGGACTGTTCGTCACCAGCGCGACCGGCCCATGGGTCCTGACGTGCGCGAAAAATTCGGGCGCTCCTCGCACCGGCTTGATTCCGTTCTTCCTGACGAGGTCTCGGAATATCTCGTCCTTCTTTTCGTAGAGCTTCAGTTCTTCCGTGGTCAGGTCGCGATTTTGTCGCTTACGGATCTCGCGGATGACGATCTCTTCGTCGCTGCCGTGGAAGTGATTCGGCTCGTCGGCTTCGACCTTGATATTGAAACACTGATCGAAGAAGACGCACCACGCTTGAGCGTGCACAGGCGCACTGTCGAAGACCGTACCGTCACCATCCGTTACCGATGCAAATCGGCTGTCGCGGCCGTCGTCCGAGAACGTAGCGCGCGCAAGGCGTGGCGCGTCGCCGGGTTGCGAGAGGCGCATGGCCCGCAAATGGCTCAGCGGGCCTTCCAGCGGGTGGCCGGGGTGACTCGTGTGCAACCGACCGAGGTCCAGCGTATCGCTATCACCGTCCGCCGACAGCCGAGCTGCTGCCTGGCGAGGCCTGTACGCACCTGGTGTATCTCCTGTGTCTCCAACTCTCATGTCAATCCTCCTGTCGAAGATTCGACCGCACGTTCGTCGCCCGTCACGTGGGTGGAGCGGGACTGCGACGGAGCGGCGCCTTATTTCCGGTGCTATGCACCTGGAACGAGCGCATGTTAGGACCCTTCGTCTGATTCCAACGGAATGGAGGCGAAGGCCGGGGGGAGGAAACGAATTCTCGAAAGCTCAGGCGAGCAGTGCGGCTTTCAGTGAGAGGCGGCGAGGAAAGGCAGAAGATGGGGAGCTTTCGTGAACACGATCGAGGCACCCGGCTCGTCAGCGTTGGCCCTATCGCTGATCGCGTACGCCGATCTGCCGTTGGCAGTACGCGGCGAGCGCGTCGAGTACCGCGTCGTCTTCGCCGACGGGTACAGCGCAGCGAATCTCGACACCGGCGTGCGCGGCGCGGCATTGGTCGACGACAGCAGGCAAATCCCGCCGGATGTGTCCACCTATGCCGATGAACACCGGCACCACCGTCACCACCGTGCAGCCGGCCGCCACCTGCGCCGCGATGGCCGTCGGCAGATCCGGCGTCATCAGTTCGAGGAATGCCAGGTCGACGCGCGCGTCGGGGCCGGCTAGACCGCGCAGCTTCGCAGCGAGCCGTTCGAACGGCTCGGCCCAGCGTGCGTCGCGCGCGCCGTGGCCGAAGAGAACGATGCCGTTGCGTACCGTCGTCATGATGATCGCGCTCCGAACGTCAATGCCGATCGACCCACTTCAGCGCCACGAAGCCGAGCACGAGGTAGATCAGTGCGGGCGTGGCCGCTGTCATCGGCGCGGGCCATGTGGTGAGCATGCCGATATGCGAAAAAAGCGTGTTGATGAGCTGGAAACTCATGCCGAGCATGATGCCACCGAATACCTTCACGCCGACCACACCCGCACGCGTATGCAGGTACGCGAACGGCAGCGACAGCACGAGCATGACGAGCACGGCGAACGGATAGAGCAGCTTTTTCCAGAGTGCGATGTCGTAGCGCTGAGTGTCCTGCCGATTCTCGGTCAAATGCTGGATATACCGGAACAGGTTGAACATCGACATCCGGTCGGGCGCGATCAGCAGCACCGAGAGGATTTGCGGCGTGAGCTCCGAGCGCAGCGAATATTCGGGCAGCGTTGTCTGCGCCGCACGATAGACGGGGTTCAGCGCGTCGGCGGGGTGCGCGTCGGGCGGCGCGATGCTCGTGAGCTCGGTATCGGTGACACCTTTGAGCAACCAATGGCCGTTACCCTGGTAGCGACCGCTTTGCGCGATGCGTATGTTCGTCAGCCGGAACCCGGGATCGAACTCGTAAATGCGCACATTGCTGATCGACGTGTCGGGCATCAACTCGCCCACGTTGACGAAGCGCGTGATGCGCTCGCCGTTCTCGCGCGCGCCGAGCGTGTCCTTGACCCAGACGCCCGACGCGAAATTCGTCGATACGGCAGAGCCGAGCGCTTCGAGCCGGACGCGCTCCGATAATTGATCGGTATAGGGCCCGACGACTTCGCCGATGAAGTAGGTCAGTGCCACGATGGGAATGCCGATCTTGAGCAGCGACCGAAGCGCCTGCCCGGTAGCGAGCCCCGAAACGCGGAAGATCGTGTACTCGGAGCTCGCGGCCATTTGCGCGAAGACGTAGATCGCACTGATCAGCGCCGCCACCGGGATGATCTCGTAGAACCGCGACGGCGTTTGCAGCGCGACGCGAAGCACGGCATAACCGAACTTGTAGTTGCCGTGCCCGACCGTGTTGAGCTCGTTGATCAGATCGAAAAAGAAAAAGAGCCCCGAGAACGCGAACAGGATGAAGATGAACGCGAGATAGATCTGGCGGGCGAAGTATTTTTCGTAGATGCGCATCGCGTCACGCTCCTGCCGCGCGCTTGAACAGCGCGCGAGAGATCAGCGGCCGGTTGCGCACGCGCAGCCAGAACACGACGACGACGAGCGCCGTCACGACCGCATGCAGCCCCAGCAGGCCGACGACGAACGACATCCGACCCTGTTCGACCCACGACTGCACGACGTTGAGCAGGTTCGAGTAGGTCAGAAAGATCAGCACGGCCATGACGAGGTTGATCGTGCGCCCGCGACGCGGATTCTGATAGGCGAGCGGGATCCCGAGCAGCATCAGATTGATGGCCATGAGCGGCAGCCCCGTGCGCCAGGCGAACTCGGCGAGATTCGTGTTGCTCGGGTGGCGCAACAGCGCGAGTGTAGGCAGACCGGTTGTCGATGGCTTGCTGACGACCGGCTGTTGCGTGATCTTTACGCCGTAGCGCTCGAATTCCATGATGCGGAAGTCCGGCTTGCCCGGCTCGCCGTCATAGCGGCGGCCGTTGTCGAGCACGACGAATCGCGCGCCGTCTTTTTCGGTTTCGGTGTGACCCTGCTTCGAGACGACGACGCTCACCTTGCCGTTTTCGGTGCTCGTCACGAAGACATTCTCGACCTTGGCCTGGTCGGGCGTCATCTTCTCGACGAAAAAGACGCGATGGCTCGCGGGCGATTCGCGGAACTGGCCCGGCGCCAGCAGCGACACCTCGTCGCGCTGTTGAAAACGCGCGCGGATAAGCTTGTTTTGCGCGTTGGACCAAGGCCAGCCCACGTACGCGAAGAACGCGATGAGCAGCAGCATCGGCGCCGCGAAGGTGGCGATCGGCTTGATGAAGCGCGTGAGACTCACGCCGGAGGCGAGCCAGACCACCATTTCCGAATCGCGGTACCAGCGCGTCAGGACGAACAGAATCGAGACGAACAGCGTCACCACGAGCATCACGGCGAGATAGCCGATGACGGTGAGCCCGATCAGCACGAGAACGTCCTTCGGGTCCACTTCGCCCGAAGCGGCAAAGCCGACGATGCGGATCATCATCGTCGTCAGAAAGATGGTCAGCAGCACCATGAAAACGGCGCCTGCCGTATATGCGAGCTCGCGCTGCAAGGAGCGTTCGAAGATCATTGTCGGCGAGAGATGGCGGGGGCGGAGAACGCGGACGGTGTGCGTCGCGGTCCGACGCCGCAAAAAAATAGCGGATAATTGCGGCTACTTTCCTTCAAAGCAGTAGCCGAATTTTATCCGAGGACGAGCGCGATGGACTTTAGCATAAAAGCCTGTGAGTGGACGAAAGGCACGACGAACGGTTTCCTGACGGGCAAATCGGATTGCATCGTGCTGGGCGTCTTCGAGTCGCAAACCCTGAACGGGGCGGCGCTCGAGATCGACACGGCCACCAAAGGGCTCATTACGCGCATCGTCAAGGCCGGCGATATGCAGGGCAAGAGCGGCACGACCCTCTTTTTGCCGGAGGTCTCCGGCATCGGCGCGTCGCGCGTGCTGCTGGTCGGGCTCGGAAAGCAGGACGGCTTCGGGCAGAAGGCCTACGGCGACGCCGTGCGCGCCGCCTGGCGCGCCATTCTCGGCACGAAGATCGCACAGGTCACGTTCACGCTGAGCCAACTGCCGGTCCAGGAGCGCGGCGGCGAGTGGGCCGTGAAAGCCGCCATCCTCGCGCTGCGGGCCGAAACCTATCAGTTCACGCAGATGAAGGGCAAGCCCGAGCCCGTCAAACGCAACCTCAAGCGCATCGTTTTCAGCGTCGATGCGGCGGACGAGAAGCTCGCCAAGGCCGCTGCCAAGGAAGGCGCCGCACTGGCGAACGGCATGGACCTCGCCCGCGATCTCGGCAATCTGCCCGGTAACGTATGCACGCCGACCTACCTCGCCGACACGGCGAAAAAGCTCGGCAAGGAATGGAATCTGAAGACCGAGATACTGGGCGTGAAGCAACTCGAGGCGCTCAAGATGGGCTCGATGCTGTCGGTCACGCGCGGCTCGGCCCAGCCGCCGCAATTCATCGTCATGCAGTATCAGGGCGCCGGCGCCAAGACGGCGCCGATCGTGCTCGTCGGCAAGGGGATCACGTTCGATAGCGGTGGCATTTCGCTGAAGCCCGGCGAGGGCATGGACGAAATGAAGTACGACATGTGCGGCGCGGCCTCCGTTTTCGGGACGCTGCGTGCCGTTGCGGAACTCGGCCTGAAGCTGAACGTCGTCGGCATCGTGCCGGCGTGCGAGAACATGCCGAGCAGCACGGCCACGAAGCCGGGCGACATCGTCACGAGCATGTCGGGCCAGACGATCGAAATCCTCAATACGGATGCCGAAGGCCGGCTCGTGCTCTGCGACGCGCTGACTTACGCGGAGCGCTTCAAGCCGGCGGCCGTGGTCGACGTCGCCACGCTGACGGGAGCCTGCGTGATCGCACTCGGCCATCATATGAGCGGACTCTTTTCGAAAGACGATGCGCTGGCCGGCGAGCTGCTCGATGCCGCGCGCGAGGCCGCGGATCCGGCCTGGCGCATGCCGCTCGACGAGGAGTATCAGGAGCAGCTCAAATCGAATTTCGCCGATGTCGCCAATATCGGCGGCCGCCCGGGGGGCAGCGTCACCGCGGCCTGCTTCCTGTCGCGCTTCACTTCGGCCTATCCGTGGGCGCACCTCGATATTGCAGGTACGGCATGGAAGAGCGGGGCGGCCAAGGGTTCGACGGGCCGGCCGGTGCCGTTGCTCACCCAGTTCCTCATCGACCGCGCGGCGCAGTGATGGCGGCACGCATGGCCTCTTGCGCGACGAGGAGCCCGCGGTGACGCGCATCGATTTTCATACGAATGTCGGCGACTCGCTGCTCTACGCATGCCGGCTCGCCCGCAAGGCATACCTGGCCGGTCAGCCCATCGTCGTGCTGGCAGACGCGGCGCGCCTGCGCGCGTTCGACGAGCGGTTGTGGACCTTCTCGCCGCTCGAGTTCGTGCCGCACTGCATGGCGGGTCAGCCGCTCGCCGAGCGCACGCCCGTGGTACTCGCGACCGATCTCGAAGCGGTGCCTCACCATCGCGTGCTGCTCAATCTCGGTGCGACGGTGCCGGCGCAGTTCGCGCGCTTCGAGCGTCTGCTCGAAGTCGTCGGCAATGCCGAGGACGAGTTGCTTGCGGGCCGCGAGCGTTATCGCTTTTATCGCGACCGCGGCTACGCGCTCAACAACTACAAGCAGGGCGCCTGAGATGGCGCACTAGCGTTTGTCCGACACCCGCAAGGCCGGCATGCCATCGTGGCGCAAACGCCCGGGCCGTCCAGCCTAACGGGCCGATCCAAGAGAAAGGGAGACCCATCGTGACCGATCCCAAGCATCCCGAACATTCGAGCGATCCGGGCGATCCCGATTCGCTCCCCGTGCTGACCGACGTACTCGTGGCGGGGCGGCCGCCCATGCCGCGCCCTACGGCACAGCACGAGCCCGATGCCGCGACGCGAAGCGAGCCGTCGATGCACGAATCGGGGCGATCGTTCGCGACCGTGGAGCAGCAGGAGGCACGCCGCCCGACGGAGTCGAGCACCGAAGCGGTCCGAGCCGCGCAGATCGAGGAGTTTGTCGAGCCGGCTGCCGCTGCACCATCGACATCCGCGGAAGCGCCGGCCGATACGCCAGTTGAAGCGCCGCTCGAGGCATCGACCGCGGCAAAGCAACAGGCAGAGGTAGAGCGACAAGCTGAAGCGGAGCGACAAGCCGAAGCAGCGCAAGACGCAACGGCGCAACAACAGGCTCAGGCCTCGGCGCCGCTATCGTCAGCCGCGCCTGCCGTCGAACTGCCTGCCGCGGAGGATTTGTCCGAACGCGATGCGGAGCAGCTTGCCGAGCGTCTGCGCGTGCGGTTTGCAGGCTACCTGCGCGAGGAAGGGCGAGCGGTCATAGAAGCGCGTTGCCGCGAGGCTTTGCAGGAACACACGAGCTGGCTCGTCCGGCAAGTGACGCGTGAAGTCGCGCTCGCCCTCGAAGGGGAGGTGGTGGGCTGGGTGCGCGACGCGGTGCGCGAGGAACTCGCGGCGCACCGCGCATCGCGCCGCCCGGGCGCGTAATACGTGCCCGGCGTCAGCCGGTGACCGCGCCCTTGTTCGCGGGCCGCGCAAGCGCCGCGTACTTCGCCAGCACGCCCCGCGTGTAGCGCGGCGCCGGCTGCTTCCACGCCGCGCGGCGGCGTTCGAGTTCGGCATCGTCGACATTCAGCTGCAACAGCAGCTTGTGTGCATCGATCGTGATCGAATCGCCCTCCTGAACGAACGCGATCGTGCCGCCCACGAATGCTTCGGGGGCGACGTGACCGACCACCATGCCCCAGGTCCCGCCCGAGAAACGGCCGTCGGTGATGAGCCCCACCGATTCGCCGAGGCCCTTGCCGATCAGCGCCGACGTGGGTGCCAGCATCTCGGGCATGCCGGGACCGCCTTGCGGGCCCAGATAGCGCAGCACGAGGATATCGCCGGGCCGGATCTGGTCGGCAAGAATCGCGGCCAGCGCGCTTTGCTCGTCGTCGAATACACGGGCAGGGCCCGTGATCGCGGGGTTCTTGAGACCGGTGATTTTGGCGACGGCCCCATCGGTCGCGAGGTTGCCCTTCAGAATGGCGAGGTGGCCTTCCTTGTAAAGCGCCTTGTCGATCGGGAAAATCACTTGCTGATCGGCACGCGGCACGCTCGGCACGTCCTTCAGTTCTTCGGCGAGGGTCTTGCCGGTGATCGTGATGCAATCGCCATGCAGCAGGCCCGCGTCGAGCAGAATCTTCATGACCTGGGGTACGCCGCCCGCGCGATGCAGATCGGTCGCCACGTATTCGCCCGACGGCTTCAGATTGCAGATGACGGGCACACGCTGGCGCACGCGCTCGAAATCGTCGATCGTCCATTCGACCTCGGCCGCATGTGCAATCGCAAGGTAGTGCAACACCGCGTTCGTCGAGCCGCCCGTCGCCATGATGACGGCCACGGCGTTTTCGATCGACTTCTTCGTGATGATGTCGCGCGGCTTCAGATCGCGCTTGACCGCCTCGACCAGCACGCGGGCCGACTCAGCCGCGGACGTGACTTTTTCATCGTCGGGGTTGGCCATCGTCGACGAGTAGAGCAGCGACATGCCGAGCGCCTCGAACGACGAGCTCATCGTATTGGCCGTGTACATGCCGCCGCATGAACCGGTGCTCGGGCAGGCGTTTTGCTCGATGCCGTCGAAGTCCTCCTGCGACATGCGTCCGGCCGTGAATTCGCCGACGGCCTCGAACGACGAGACGATCGTCAGATCCTTGCCCTTCCAGTTACCGGGACGGATCGTGCCACCGTAGACGTAGATGCCGGGCACGTTCATGCGCGCGAGCGAGATCATGCCGCCCGGCATATTCTTGTCGCATCCGCCGATGACGACGACGCCATCCATCCACTGACCCTGCACGCAAGTCTCGATGCAATCGGCGATGACTTCGCGCGAGACGAGCGAGTACTTCATGCCTTCGGTGCCCATCGACATGCCGTCGGAGATCGTCGGCGTACCGAATATCTGCGGGTTGGCGCCCGCGTCTTTCACGGCGCTCACGGCGGCATCGGCGAGGCGTTGCAGGCCCGCGTTGCAAGGCGTGATGGTCGAATGGCCGTTGGCGACGCCGATCATCGGCTTGTCGAAATCGTCCTTCTTGTAGCCGAGCGCGTAGTACATCGAGCGGTTCGGCGCGCGGGCAACGCCCTGCGTGATGTTTTGCGAGCGACGGTTGTAAGCCATGGGGACTCCGGGTTCGTTCGATTGCCTGTAAATGCCGTGCACGCAAAGCCTGATGCGGGCGCATTGGCCGCATGCCGCAGCAGCTTTGCGTGGGGTGGCGCCAGAATGCCCTGACTCGATACGCGTGTCCAATATATTATTGATGGCTGATTAAGTCGAAAAACATATCAGACGATCGAAACCCGAAAGGGAAGGGAGCCCTCCATGACGCCCGATCTGCGGCAATTGCGTTACTTCGTCGCCGTAGCCGAGGAGCGGCACTTCGGCCGTGCCGCCAAGCGGCTGGCGATGACCCAGCCGCCGCTTTCGCAAGCTATCCGCGCACTCGAGGAGGAACTCGGCGTCGCGCTTTTCGCGCGCACGAAGCGTACCGTCGAGCTCACGCCGGTAGGCGCCGATCTGCTGCCGGAAGTGCGCAAGCTGCTGGCCGCGGCGGAGGGCCTGCGCCCCCTCGCGCAAAGCCTGGCGCGGGGCGAGGCCGGTACGTTGGCACTGGCGTTCGTTTCGACGGCCGATTACGGATTGTTGCCGCAGCTTCTGCGCGAATTCGCAGGACGCTACCCCGGTGTGCGGCTGCAGCTTGCCGAAGCGACGAGCGACGTGCAGATCGACGAGCTCGTGGCGGGCCGCGTCGACGCGGGGCTCGTCATCGCGCCTTTGCCGCCGCGACACGCGGCGGCGCTGACCTACCTTCCCGTCATGCGCGAGCCGCTTATCGCCGCGCTGCCCAGCACTGCCGCGCGCGTGCGCTCGCGCAATCGGCATGGGGAGCCGCCCGAGTGGGACGAGACACCCGTGACGCTCGCCGATCTGGCCCAGTTGCCGCTCGTGATCTTCCCGCGTCGTTTGGCGCCGGGGTTTTATGACATCATTACGGGCTGCTACGGTGCCGCGGGGCTCACGCCGCGCATCGGCCAGGAGGCGATTCAGATGCAAACGATCGTCAGCCTGGTCTCGGCAGGCATGGGCGTGGCGCTCGTGCCGCAATCGTTGCGCAACTTGCGCCGCACCGGTGTTGTCTATCGACCGCTGGCCGAGCGCGCGCCGATCGTCGAGACCGGGCTCGTCTGGCGCACGGCCGATGTCAGTCCCGTGCTGGCCGGGTTCCTGGATGTCGTGCATGGTCACGCCGCGGCACTGGCGGCGAACGCCGGTGCGAATGCGTCGGCATGACCGTGGCGTCGCGCCGCCGCCACCCGGGCGCGGGCCGGCCGTCGCGGTCCTACCCGTCGATCAACCGTTCTATGCCAATTAAGCCTATACGATGCTGATTCATCCCAACTTCGATCCGGTGGCGATCCATCTCGGACCGCTCGCCGTGCGCTGGTACGGCCTGATGTACCTCGCCGCGTTCACGATGGCGATCGTCGTCGGCCGGCTGCGCCTGCGGTTGCCGCATGTCGCTGCGCAAGGCTGGAGCGTGCGCGATATCGACGACATGATGTTCTACGGTGTGCTCGGCACGATCGTCGGCGGGCGGCTCGGTTACGTGCTCTTTTACAAGCCCGACTACTACTTCATGCATCCGCTCGACATCTTCAAGGTCTGGCAGGGGGGCATGTCGTTTCACGGCGGCTTTCTCGGCGTCACGCTCGCGATGATGCTGTTCGCGTTCCAGCGCAAGCGCACCTGGCTGCAGGTGACGGATTTCGTCGCGCCGATGGTGCCCGCCGGGCTCGCGGCCGGCCGGCTCGGTAACTTCATCAACGGTGAACTCTGGGGCCGCGTGACTGATCCGAACGCGCCGTGGGCGATGCTGTTTCAGAACGCGACGGAAGACGACGCGCGCTGGCTCATCGCGCATCCCGAGCTCGCGGCGCGCTGGCATCTCGGCGAAATCTTCGCCAAGTACCATATGCTGCCGCGGCACCCGTCGGAACTCTACGAGATCGCGCTCGAAGGCATCGTGCTCTTTTTCGTGCTCTGGTTTTTCTCGCGCAAGCCACGGCCCGTCGGTGCAACCTCCGCCGTGTTTCTGATGGGCTACGGGCTGGCCCGCTTCATCGTCGAGTTCGCGCGCGAGCCGGACGACTTCCTCGGGCTGCTGGCGCTCGGCATGTCGATGGGGCAGTGGCTCTCGCTGCCGATGATCGTCGTGGGCATCGTGCTGTTCGCGTGGTCGTACCGTCGCGCGGACAAGGCGCCTGCCGCGCTTGCCCGCTGAGGCGGCAGCGCGGACGGCAGCGCTGGCTGGCGCCAGCGCAAGCCGGCAATGAGCGGGAACCGCGCCTACCGCGTCATTTGCACCGAACCCGAGACATTCACGCTCACACGAGCCTTGCCCCCTTCGACGGGCAGCGGCGCCGCTTCCGCGGCTGGCGCCGCAGCCATCGCGCGCATGGCGAAGAGCGGTCTCGGCGGCGGCGCTTCCTGACCGATGTTGACCTGCCGTATCGTGTAGCCGTTGTAACCGAAGGCCTGCGCGGCCGATTCGGCCTGCTTGCGGAACGAGTCGATCGCCTGCCGGGTCAGGTGTTCGGCCGCCGTGCGCTGCGCTTCGGGCGACAATGAAAACGAGACATTGGCGACTTGCATCGACGTATTCATTTGCCCTGCAAGCTTCGACGCCGCGGCGAAATCGCGCGATTCGAGCACGACTTCCGTGCGTCCGCGCCAAGCGGAAATGCGGCCATTCCGATCGGTCGACGGATAGATCGAAAACGCGCCCGTACGTGCGCTCACGCCGGTCACGCTCTTTGCTTGCGCAAGCGCCGCGGCCGTGCGTTTGTTGAGGGCATCCGTCAATGAAGCCGCATCGGCGGCTTCCTGTTCGTAAAACAGCGTGATGTCGACGACATCCTGAGGCACTTCGTCGCTCGCCTGCGCGGACAGCGACAACACACCGGCCGGCGCGCTCTCCGCGGACGGCGGCGTGGCCGCGCGCGCCGCGTCGGTTGCGAATGGGGCAACACACGTCAGTGCGGCGGCGGCAACGAGCGTGAAAACAGTGGCGGTCGTTCTTGTCATCTCTCAGGTCCTTTTTCTTGGAAAAATCGATGGATGAGGTTCACGCCAGCCGTTCGGTGATGAAGCGCCATTCGGCTTCCGTGACGGGTGTGATCGACAGGCGGTTGCCTTTCGCCAGCACGCGCATGTCGGCGAGCTCGCGATGTTTGCGCAGCTCGGCGAGCGAAATGAGCGGTATTTTCTTGACGAACTCGACGTCGACCAGCATCCAGCGCGGCGACTCGCGTGTCGATTTCGGATCGAAGTACACGCTTTTGGGGTCGAACTGCGTCGGATCGGGATAGGCGCCGGAGACCACGCGGGCAATCCCCGCGATGCCGGGCTCGGGACAGCTCGAATGGTAAAAAAGCACACCGTCGCCGAGCTGCATCGTATCGCGCATGAAGTTGCGCGCCTGATAGTTGCGTACGCCGGTCCAGGGGAGCGTGCGCGAGGAAGCGGTGGCGAGATCGTCGATACTCGCTTCGTCCGGTTCGGACTTCATCAGCCAATAGCGCATAGGATCGATTGAATGCGTTCAACGGTGGATGAAACCAACACGGCCCGGTAGTTTTGGCCTTCTCGCGCCGCAAATGAAAACGGCATCGGTAGAACCGATGCCGTCGAATAAAGTCCCCGCCTTAGCCGCTAGGCCGGCATCCTGAACCGGGAGTTCAGAATTGGTCGCAGTTAGCCGCACTTCGGGTACATCAGACAGAGTGACGCGCACACCCGTGCTGCAAATTTCCGCAACCGTGCACATGGCATTGGTTCAAGGAATTTATGACCTTGGCGAACCAGGCAGGGAAGCCGTAAAACTTGTGTAAAGCTCAACATACCGAACAGTCACAACCACCGGTGCTCGAAGCGTCGTGCCTCATGCAACGGCTACCGCGCTTCGCTTTGCTCCAGCACCGCGCCAAGCTGTTCGTTCATTTGACGCATTGTACGCCTGATTTCCTCGGCCGGGAATGCTTCCCCATGCCGGATACTTTCTTGCAGCTTGACCAGTTCCGACGCGAGCGAGAGGGCCGCCATGACCGCGATGCGATCGGTGCCGCGCACGCTGCTCACCGAGCGGACTTTCGTCATTTCGGCGTCCACGCGCGCAACGGCGTCGAGCAGTTGCGTTTCGGTTTCGGGGGAGCACGCAAGACGGTACGTCTGCCCGAGAATCGTCGCTTCGATCTGCTTCGTCGTCATGCGTTTTCTCCCTGCTGAGCCGCCGCGTTCGCCGAATTGCCGTGGGGCGCTTCGCGCTCGCCCGGTTCGGCGAGCAGATCGAGCTGGTTATCGCCTTCGTACGGGCCCTTCGTGCGCGGCAGTTTTTCGAGAATGGCGTTCAGGCGCACCTGCGCATCGTCGATCTTGGCAAGCAATGTATCGCGCTCGACTTGCAAGGCATTGCGTTCGTCGCGCAGGAGTTCGAGCTCGGCGCGGGCCGAGTCGTTTTCCGCGCGCAATTGCGCAAGCTGCTCTTCGAGCGCGTGGCGGGCCTGCTGATGGCGTTCGTTGATCGCGATCAGCCGGCCGATGTTGTGTGACAGGGTTTCGAGTTCGGTGAGCATCTGCTGCGTCCTCTAAAGACTTGCGCATTTTAGCGCGGAATACGCGAGCGTCCGATCCTTGTCTCGTTTCGAGACGTAACAACATCCTGTCGATTTGTGCCGATGTTGCCGCCCGAGACGCCAAAACGGTCGATTCTTGACGCTCATGGGGCCCGCTCCTACACTTGCGGCACTTTGGTGCCCGCGCGTTCGTTTCCGATGCGCGCGGTTAAACGGGAAACAGGGAGCGTGCGGCGTTTCGCGCGTCAACCTGTGCTGCCCCCGCAACGGTAAGCGATGCGTCGTCCGCGTTCGTCGCGGCGAAATCGATCCGAAGCCACTGCGCGCCTTGGCGCGTGGGAAGGCGGATTCGAGAGCTCGTCAGCCCGGATACCGGCCAAAGGGGGAGCGCCCTCCCGACGGCAACGCGAAGCTGCATCGCGTGTTTCGGGGCGTGCTCATGACGGGGTGGCCTGCGGGGAAGCGGGCTGCCTGCCGACCCATGGGAATACCAACGATGTCCTTGTCCATGCCCCGCGCGGCGTGCGTTGCGTTCGCAGGCCTGCCGCTTGCCGCGCTCGCGCAATCGGCCGCCTTCGATTCACCGTCGAGTTCGTCGACGGTTTCGGCTTCAGGTTCCCTCTCCGCCTCCACCGCGTCCGATTCGACCCTTGGCACATTGGAGCCGATCGTCGTGACGGCGCGGCGTTCGCCGCAGGCCCTCGCCGATGCGATCCCGCAAACCACGAGTTTTACGCGGCAAGATATCGAGGATTCGACGGCGATCGATCTGCCGGGGCTGCTGTCGCTCGCGCCGGGCGCGCAGCTCATTCGTAACGGCGGGCCCGGCGGCAATGCGTCGCTGACGCTGCGCGGCGGCTCGCCGACGCAATCGCTCGTGCTGATCGACGGGGTGCGCGTCGATTCGGTCAGTCTCGCGCAGGCGCAGATCGCGCAGCTTCCGCTGTCGCAAATCGACCATGTCGAGGTCGTGAACGGGGACGTCTCAGCGCTTTATGGCTCGGGCGCGATGGGAGGCGTCGTGCAGGTCTTCACGAAAGACGGCGGCAATCATCCGCCGCGTTTTCATTTTTCGCTCGGCTACGGCAGCTATCACACGCAAACGCAGGAAGCGGGTGTCGATGGCGCATTGGACAAGGAAGGCAAGACGACCTTCAGCTTCGATGTTTCGCGCTTCAAGAACGATGGCTTTTCGTCGATCGACCCGGCGCTTGCTCCGAATGCCAATCCCAATGCGAACGGTTACCTCAACGAGACGGTGTCGGCGGCGATTCGTCATCGGTTCAGCGACACGTGGGACGCGGGCGTGCGCTTTTTTCAATCGAACGGCAACGCGAGTTTCGACAACCCGTTCGGAATGCCCGCCGATTTGAACAACCTCTATAGCAAAGTGCGCGAGGTCTCCGTATTCGCGAACGGCAAGCTGAGCGATCGGTGGACCACCCACTTCACCGTAGCGGAGGGCGACGATCGCAGTGTCGAGAAAACGAACGGCGTCTACGACAACCGCTTCGATACGAACAACCGCCAGTACACGTGGCAGAACGATTTCAAGCTGTCGCCGGACCATACGCTGCAACTCGGCTACGAGCATCTCGATCAATCGCTCGAGTCGGATATCTTCGCCGCGCCCGCGCGGCGCGTCGATTCGGCATTCGCGGGCTATACGGGCCGATTCGGCGCGAGCCGTATTCAGGCGAACGTGCGCCGCGATCAGTATTCCGATTTCGGCGGCGCGAACACCTACTACCTCGGCTACGGATACGACATCACCGAGCACTGGGGGGCGCGCTTCAGCTATGCGAGCGCGTTCCGGGCCCCGAGCTTCGACGATCTGTACTACCCCGGCAGCGGCAATCGATCGATCAGGCCCGAGCGCAGTCATGCTCTCGAGGCGGCGCTGCAGTATGCTTCCGATGCATTCGGCGTGGCGCGCCTTACCGCCTTTCAGACGAACTACAGCGACCTCATCAACTATGTGCCGACACAAGGCGGGCTCTTCTATATCGCGAAGAACGTGGGGCGCGCGAAGGTGCAGGGCCTGGAGGCATCGTGGCGCGGTCACCTCGGCAAGACCGATATCCGGGCAGCGCTCACGGTGCAAAACCCCGTCGACGAAGATGCCCACGTCGATCTGAACCGGCGTGCGCGGCACTTCGCATCGTTTGCGGCGAACCGGAGCATCGGCACATGGCGCGTCGGCGGCGAGTGGATCGCGAGCGGCGCGCGCAACGATAGCGGCACTGTCCTGGGGGGATATGGCGTCGTGAACCTCTCGGCGCGCTACCGCATCACGAAGGCCTGGTACGTGGCCGCCCAGATCGACAATCTCTTCGATAAGCACTATGAGCTCGCCTATACCTACAACACGCCGCGGCGCAGTGCGTTCATCACGCTCGGCTGGCAACAGCAGTAGCGCGCGTGCGCGCGCGAGCGGGGCGCTCATCGTGCTTTGGGCGGCTCGGCGGAGGCTCAGGCCATGAATGCGCAACGCGCGATCGCCATCTGGCTTGCGCTGGCCGCGCTGGCGGGCATCGTATTCGTCGCCGCGCTGACGCTCGGCAGTGTGAGCGTCCCGCCGCTGCGCGCGTTGGGCGCGCTTGCACATTCCGGCACGGCGGGCGCCGATACGATCGACGAAATCGTGCGCAGTCTTCGTCTGCCGCGTGCACTCGCGGGGTTCGGCTGTGGCGCTTTGCTTGCGCTGGCCGGCGCGCTGCTGCAGGTGCTGCTGCGCAATCCGCTTGCCGAACCGTACGTGCTTGGCGTATCGGGCGGCGCCGCCGTGTTCGCGATCGGCGCTTTGCTCGCGGGCGCGGCATGGTGGCTCGTCGATGCGGCTGCGTTCGCGGGGGCCTTGTTCACCATCGCGCTCGTGCTCGGCTTCGCCCGCCGTGCGCTTGCCCGCGGCGAGCCGCAAGAGGCGTCGCCGCGGCTGTTGCTCACCGGTGTCGTACTCGCCACGGGCTGGGGGGCCGGCGTCACGCTCCTGCTGACGCTGGCGCCGGACGAGCGGCTGCGGGGCATTCTCTTTTGGCTCGCGGGCGACCTCAACGGCGTGGCCAGCCCGTGGCCCGCGCTGGCGGCGCTCGCGCTCGCGCTGGCCGCGGCGGCATCGGTTGCGCCGCAGCTCAATGTCCTCGCGCGCGGCGAAGCGGTGGCGTTCGCCCTGGGCGTGAACGCGGGACAGCTGCGCTTGCGCATTTATCTGGTGGCGTCGCTTGCCACCGCCGCAGCGGTGACGACGGCGGGGACCATAGGCTTCGTCGGCCTCGTGGTGCCGCACGCGTTGCGTCTCGCGTTCGGCAACGATCAGCGCATGCTCGTGCCGGCGAGCGCGCTGGCCGGGGGCCTGTTCGTCATGAGTGCCGACCTGCTCGCGCGCACGGTCGCCGCGCCGGCGCAGTTGCCGGTGGGCGTGATCACGGCATTGTTCGGCGTGCCGGTGTTTCTGTGGATGCTGGCGCGGAGGTCGCGATGAGCAGCGCGCGAATGGTCGTTTCGACGCTCGCGGCGTACGAGCTCGCGCTCGACGCAGGCGAGCGCGTCTTGCTGGCCGATTTCACGCAGACGTTCGGCGCCGGCGAGCTCTGGTGCGTGGCGGGTCCGAACGGTGCGGGCAAGACGACGCTGCTTTCGACGCTCGCGGGGCTCGTGCCGCCGGCGCGGGGGCGCGTTGCACTCGATGGTGTGCCGATCGGCGATTGGCGGCCGGGCGAGCTCGCGAAACGCCGTGCGCTGATGCCGCAAAACATGCACGACGCGTTCAGCGCAACGGTGTTCGACATCGTGCTTCTGAACCGTTTTCCGTATCTTGGCGGCTGGGGCTGGGAGACTGAGCGCGATCGCGCCGCCGCGCACGCGGCGCTCGACGCGCTTGCGCTTGCCCAACTGGCGGCACGCGACGTACGTTCGCTGTCGGGCGGCGAGCGCCAGCGCGTGGGGCTCGCCGCCGCGCTCTGTCAGGATGCACCGCTTTTGTTGCTCGACGAGCCGCTTGCGCATCTCGACCTGCGTCATCAGATCGACTGTCTGACGTTGCTCGCGCACTGGGCCCGAGAAAGTCCGCGCACAGTCATATTTTCCTGTCACGATCTGAACCTCGCGCGTCGTTTCGCGACCCACGCGCTGCTGATGCCCGGTGACGGTACGGCGCATGCCGGGCCCGTGCGGGACGTGCTCACGCCCGAACTCGCGAGCCGCGTGTTCGGATACCCGCTCGTGCTGATCGAAGCCGACGGTCACGAGGCGCTCGTGCCCGCGCTGCGTCGACCTGAAAGGGAGTCCCCCGAACCTTGAACCCCCCAGTGAACCTGGCCGCATGTCGGCTTATGCCGATTCTTTCGCGAAATCGTTCGCCATCGGCACGATGATTTCGACCGAACCCATAGGAAAGGTATGAACGCCTCCGTTACGTTGCCCGTCGTCGAACCGCTCGACCGCTCGCTCGGCTCCGAGCTTCAACGCATCATCGACGGCAAGACCAAGCCGCCCGGCAGCCTTGGCCGGCTCGAAGCGCTCGCATGCCAGATCGGCATGATCCAGCGCACGACGCACCCCACGCTCGCGCGGCCGGCCATGATCGTCTTCGCGGGCGACCACGGCATCGCCGAGGAAGGTGTCAGCCCCTATCCACAGGCGGTCACGGCGCAGATGGTCGCGAACTTTCTCGCCGGAGGCGCGGCGATCAATGCGATCAGCTCGGTGGCCGGCTTCACGCTGGAGGTGGTCAACGCGGGCGTGGCCGCGACGCTCGACGCGTTGCCAGGGCTCGTCGATATTCCCATCGCCCGCGGCACGCGCAACTTCGCACGCGAGTGCGCCATGACGCGCGAGGCGGCGCTCGCGGCCATCGCGGCCGGCGCGCAGCGCGTGCGTCATCATGCGGCGCTCGGCACCAACGTGATCGGCTTCGGCGAGATGGGCATTGCGAACACGTCGTCCGCGGCATGCCTGATGAGCCGCCTCGCAGGCGTGCCGATCGACGAGTGCGTCGGCCGGGGCACCGGACTCAACGATGCCGGGCTTGCGCACAAGCGCCGCGTGCTCGGCGCGGCGCTGGCGCGCCACGCAGGCGCGACGCAGCCGCTCGACGCCCTGGCGGCGTTCGGCGGCTTCGAGATCGCGATGATGACCGGCGCCTATCTCGCCGCGGCCGAGGCGAAGATGACGATCCTCGTCGATGGATTCATCGCCACCGCGGCGTTTCTCGTCGCCAACTCGCTCGCGCCGGCGGTGCGCGATTATTGCGTCTTCGCGCACCTGTCGAACGAGGCGGGTCACCGGCGCATGCTCGACGCCTTCGACGCCAAGCCGCTGCTAGCCCTCGACATGCGGCTCGGCGAGGGCACGGGTGCTGCGCTTGCCTTGCCGCTCTTGCGCGCGGCGGTCGCGTTTCTCAACGAGATGGCGAGCTTCGAGTCCGCCGGTGTAGCCGGGTGCTGCGACGCCGGCCAAACAGGGCAACCCGGCGAGTCGGACCCGCTCCGCGGCGGGCGCGGCACATCGTGACGCGCCATGCCGGCGGCGAGGAGACCGAGCGCGTGCGCCGCCTCGATCCGCGTGCCGAGTGGCGCTATCTGTGCGCGGCACTGGGCTATTTCACGCGCGTGCCGGTACCGTATGGCGTCGGTGCCGCGCAAGGCGATCTGGCCGGCGCCATCCGCTACTTCCCCCTCATCGGCGCGTTGGTCGGTGCATTCGGCGCACTCGTCTACCTGCTGGCGTGGCGCGTTTTCCCGGTGTCGTTGGCCGTACTGCTTTCGATGGCGGCGACACTGTTGGTAACGGGGGCCTTTCACGAAGACGGGCTGGCCGACTGCTGCGACGCGTTCGGCGGCGGCATGGCGCGCGAGGATGTCCTGCGAATCATGCGCGATCCGCGCATTGGTGCGTTCGGCGCGATCGCGCTCGTCATGGCTCTCGCCATCAAATGGCAGGCGCTCGCCGCGCTTCCCCCGCTCCTGGCTGCCTGGGTCATGGTGGCCGCGCATGCGGCCAGCCGGGCGCTCGCGGCGAGTCTGCTCGTCACGCTCGATTACGCGCGAGCCGAAGGCAAGGCGGGCGCTGTCGTGCGGCGCCTGTCCGTACGCGCGTACGGCCTCATCGCTGCACTCGGACTGCCTTGGCTCTTCTGGCCGGACTGGCGCGCCGGGCTTGCCGCGCTGGCCGTGGCGGCCGTGCTGCGCATGCTGATGTCGCGCTATTTCCAGCGGCGCCTCGGCGGCTATACGGGCGATTGCCTGGGCTTCGCGCAGCAAGTCTTCGAGCTGGCGATCTACCTCGTCGTTCTCGCATGGATCTCGTCCTGATCCGCCATCCGCCGCCGGCTGTCGAGCGCGGCGTCTGCTACGGGCGCACCGACGTGCCGCTCGCCGTCGACGAGCGCGAGGCGGCTGCCGCCATCTTCGCGCGGCTGGCGGCACTCGATGTCCCCCTGCCGCGCGCGCTCGTCACGAGTCCGCTCGTTCGGTGCGCCGGCGTGGCGCGTCAATTGGCGCGCCGCTTCGACTGCGCCGAGACCGCCGACGCCAGGGTCCAGGAGATCGATTTCGGCGCCTGGGAGCGTCTCAGATGGGATGCCATCGACCGTGCGGCGCTCGACGCCTGGGCTGCCGATTTGCGCCACGCGCGCACGCACGGCGGCGAAAGCGTGGCGCAATTCGGCACACGCGTGGGCGAATGGTTCGAGACCTGGAAACGGGCGAGCAAGGCCGCGGGAGCGGGGCAGCGAGGAAGCAAGGCGCCGACGATCGCGGTCACGCACGCGGGCGTGATCCGTATGCTGGCGTCGCTCGCACTTGTCGTACCGCTCGAGCGCACACTTGCGTGGCCCGTCGCGATGGCCGGCATCGTTTGGCTCCGGGGAGACGAGGAGGGCGACGCCTGGCGCGTGATTCGGTGGAATGGATGACATTTGGCCGTCGACGGGGTCGACCGGGTCGACCGGATCGACCGAATCGATGAACCGAGGTGGATTCGCTCAGTGCGCGTCCGAAGCCCCGGCGGCTGCGCCCGAGGCAGGCCGTTTCGCTCGAGCCGTTTCCAGGTCGCGGCACAGCGCATCGATGCCTTCGGCCAGACGTGGCCCCGGCCGGTTGATCAGGTCGCCGTCGATGGCGAACAGATTGCCGCGCGCGACGGCAGTCATGCGCGGCCAGGCGCGCCAGCGCGCGAGATCGGGCAGCGGCGCGTCGGGTGAGGGCGCGGTGGCACCCTTGGCCGCCGTGACGATGGCCTCGGGGTTCGCCGCGACGACGGCTTCGACCGACACTGTGGGCACGCGAGCGGCCAGCTCGCCGAATACGTTGCGTCCGCCGCATAGCGCAATGGCGTCACTGACGATATGCGCGCCGTTGAGCGTCAGGAGCGGGCGGTCCCAGACCTGATAGAACACGCTGACCACGGGTCGCGCCGCATAGCGCGCCCGCAGCCGGGCGATTTCGTCGCGATAGCGCTGCGCCGCGGCGCGGGCCGTGCTTTCGGTGCCGAGCAACGTCCCGAGGCGTTCCAGATTCGTCGCGACGTCATCGACCTTGTGCGGCTCGCTGACGAAAAGCGGGATGCCGAGGGCACGCAGCTTATCGAGCTGCCGCGTGTCGTTGCCATGCCGCCACACGACGATGAGTTCGGGCCTGAGCGCGACGATGCGCTCGAGATCGAGGGCGGAATTGCTGCCCACACGCGGCAGCGCGTTGGCTTCGGGCGGATAGTCGCTATAGGACACCGCCCCCACGAGCCGTGCGCCGCCGCCGGCTGCATAGACGAGCTCCGTCGTGTGCGGCGCGAGCGAAATGACGCGTGCCGCGGGCTGGGCGAGCGTGACGGTGCGGCCCGCGTCGTCGACGACGGAAACGGCCGCGCGCGCGGGCAGCGGCGAACCGGCGGCCCAGGCGAATGCAATGGCGAGAGTCAGCGCTTCGACGAGCTTGCGCATCAGGCGGTTCGCATCGGGCGCGGCGCCGTTTTGACGGCGAGCGGAAGGCCCGCCACCATCAGCGTGACCTCGGGCGCGAGCGCGGCCACGCGCTGATTGAGCCGGCCGAGCGCATCGACATAGCGGCGTGTCACCGAACCGAGCGGCACCACGCCCAGGCCGATCTCGTTGCTGACGACGATGACGCGCGCGCGAGCGGCCGCCAGCGCCGCCATGAACGCGTCGATCCGGGCGTCGGCGTCCTCAGCTGCGGGCCCGCACGCTTCGGGCGGGCACAGGAGACCGGCGAGCCATAGCGTCAGGCAGTCGACGAGTACACAGGCATCGTCCCCGTCGGCCGCGCGAAGCGCATCGTCGAGCGCGGCACCGGCTTCGACGAGCCGCCAATGCGCCGGCCGCCGCGCGCGGTGGTGAGCGATCCGCTCGCTGAACTCGGCATCGGCGCCGCGGGCCGTTGCGATGTAGGTAACGCCGCGGCCGCTGGCCCCGGCGAGGCCCTCGGCGTAGGCGCTCTTGCCCGAGCGGGCGCCGCCGAGCACGAAAATGAGGTCTGGCGTGGTCATCGCGCGATTGTAACGGCATCGCGGGCCCGACATGGCGTCCGGGCGGTTGCCGAAGGGGCTACGGCGCGAACCGATTTGCCGATATCATCGACACCCATACGGGGCCAGACGGCTTCGCAAATCGGGAGCGTTCATGACGGTAATCGTGGTGGCCAACCCCAAGGGCGGGGTGGGCAAGAGCACGTTGTCGACCAATCTGGCCGGCTCGTTCGCGGCAAACGGGGAATGGGTTGCGCTCGCGGACCTGGACCGGCAGCAATCGGCCCAGTCGTGGCTGGCGTTGCGGCCCGGTGGCCTGCCGCCCATCGAGAGCTGGGAGGTCGATCCCGACGCGCCCGCCAAGCCGCCGCGCGGCCTGGAGCGGGCCGTCGTCGATACGCCGGCCGGATTGCACGGCAATCGTCTCGTGAGTGCCCTCGAACTGGCGGACAAGGTCATCGTGCCGCTGCAGCCATCGATGTTCGACATTCTCGCCACACAGCATTTCCTCGAACGGCTCGCGAAGGAGAAGGCCGTGCGCAGGGGCGCCATCCAAGTCGGCGTCGTCGGGATGCGCGTGGACGCGCGCACGCGCTCGGCCGACCAATTGCACCGCTTCGTGGAGGGGCTCGATCTGCCGGTGCTGGGATTTTTGCGCGATACGCAGAACTACGTGCAATTGGCCGCGCACGGACTCACGCTATGGGACGTGGCAAAAAGCCGCGTCGAGAAAGACCTTGAGCAGTGGGAACCCATCGTCGCCTGGGCGGCTCGCTGAGGGCTGCTGGCCGAGGCGCCCGTGCGCAGCACGCGATGCGCTGCGCGCGCAGCCGCCGGGTGCGTCAGCTCCAGCTTTGCACGGGCACCTGCGCCCGGCTGCCCTTGATCTTGTTGCGCTCGTCGACGAACACGAGTTTCGGCTCCCAGCCGGCCGCCCGATCCGCCTCGTCGACCACCGCGAACGCGGCGATGATGACGAGATCCCCGAGCTGGGCCCGCCGCGCGGCCGAGCCGTTCAGCGAGATCATGCCGCTGCCGCGTTCGCCGCGAATGGCGTAGGTCGAGAACCGCTCGCCGTTGTTGACGTTCCAGATGTCGATGCGTTCGTTCTCGACGATATCGGCCGCATCGAGCAGATCTTCGTCGATCGCGCAGGAGCCTTCGTAATGGAGCTCGCAGTGCGTGACGACGGCGCGATGAATCTTCGATTTGAGCAAATGGCGCTGCATGGTCGTTTCCTCTGACGTGCGCGGCAACTCACGCGTGCCGCTTCAGATTTCCAGATTGTCGATGAGACGTGTGGCGCCGAGCTTCGCCGCGGCCAGCACGACGAGGGGCGCATCGGTTTCGTGAGGGGCGGGCGCGATGAGATCCTCGCGCTTGCGCACGGCCACGTAATCGGGTTGCCAGCCGCGTGCGGCGAGGCTCGCCATTGCGTCGCGCTCGAGCCGCTTGAAATCGCGCTCGCCGGTGTGCACGGCATCGCGCAGGCGGCCGAGCGTGACGGCGAGCATCGGCGCTTCGCCGCGCTCGGCTTCGGTCAGATAGCGGTTGCGGGAGCTGAGCGCGAGCCCATCCGCGTCGCGCACCGTTTCGGCCGCGATGATGTCGGTCTGCAGCGCGAACTGATGGCACATGCGCCGCACGATCATGAGCTGCTGGTAGTCCTTCTTGCCGAATACGGCCACCCGCGGTTGCACGCAGGCCATCAGCTTCATGACGACCGTGCACACGCCCGTGAAAAAGCCGGGCCGGAATTCGCCCTCGAGGATGTCGCCGAGGTCGTGCGGCGGACGCACGCTATATTCCTGCGGCTCGGGATACATGTCGCGCTCGGTCGGCGCGAACAGCACGTAGACGTTTTCCCTTTGCAGCTTGTCGATGTCGGCTTCGAGCGTGCGCGGGTACTTGTCGAAGTCCTCGTTCGGGCCGAACTGCAGCCGGTTGACGAAGATGCTCGCGACGACCGGGTCGCCGTGCTGACGCGCGAGACGCATCAGCGAGAGATGTCCCTCGTGCAGGTTGCCCATGGTCGGCACGAAAGCCGTACGGTTCTGTCCGCGCAACTGGTCGCGCAATTCCTGGATCGAGCTGATGACTTTCATGATGGACCGGGGTTGAAGCGCGGCGAGGCGCGTGGACTGCAACAGGGCGCCGATTGTAGAGGATTCGACGAGGCGCGATAGCGAAAAGAGCGGATCCTCCAGGGCAACCGTGGCGCCGTTCAGCGCTACGCCGGCAGATAAGCCAGCCGCACGTAGATCGGCGCGAACGGTTCGGCCTGCGTGATCTCGATCAGCGATTCGCGCGACAGCTCGAGCATGGCGATGAAGTTGACGACGACGACAGGCATGCCGCGCGAAACGTCGAACAGTTCGGCGAACTCCATGAAGCGCGCATTTTGCAGCCGCCGCAGGATCAGGCTCATATGCTCGCGTACGGACAGCTCCTCGCGCGAAATCTTGTGATGCGCAACGAGCTTGGCCCGCTTGAGCACATCGGCCCAGGCCGCCCGCAGATCGTCGATGACGACGTCGGGAAAGCGCGGCGCGATGCTCTGCTCGATATAGACGTCGGCCCGCAGAAAATCCCGCCCGAGCTGAGGCAATTGATCGATGCGCTGCGCGGCGAGCTTGATCCGTTCGTACTCGAGCAAGCGCCGCACGAGCTCGGCGCGCGGATCCTCCGCTTCCTCGCCCGTATCCGCTTTCTTCACCGGCAACAGCATGCGCGACTTGATCTCGATCAGCATCGCGGCCATCAGCAGATACTCGGAGGCGAGTTCGAGGTTCGTCTGGCGCAGTTGTTCGACATAGCCGAGGTATTGCACCGTGACATCGGCCATCGGGATATCGAGTACGTTGAAGTTCTGCTTGCGGATCAGATAGAGCAGCAGATCCAGCGGACCTTCGAACGTTTCGAGAAAGACTTCGAGCGCGTCCGGCGGGATATAGAGATCCTGCGGCAGCTTGAAGAGCGGCTCGCCGTAAAGACGCGCGAATGCCACGCCGTCGATCGTGTCGGGCGTGGTATCGGTGGCCGGCGCGGCGAGCGCCGAGACCGGCTCTTGCGAGCGCGTGGCCTCGTCGGCAGGGTTCACGCGGTGGGCGCTCAGAAGTTCTGGTAGTAGACGTACGGCAATTGCTTGACGCCCGCAGCCTGCTGACGCGCCCGCTCCTCGAGATCGAGCGGCTGTTTGTCCCACAGGAGTGCGCGGCCGCGGCGCTGCTCTTCCTCGAGCGTCGGTTGTTGCTGCTTGAGCTGGTTCAGGAACTGCGTGATATCCGATTGATACATGGCTCGTCGTTCGTGGAAAATAGGGGCACATCGGTGCGGCGAGCACCGTCTCTCGCAAACCGGGATTTTAGCGCATGCCATCGCAGGCGGAACATCGCGGGCGCGATGGCGTCAAAACCGCGCGGGCTAACCGGACTCGCTTTCGCGCGGTCGCCCCCAGGTCGCGGCTGTGGTCAAATGAGCGGCCGGCGGCGCGCGTGTTCGTATGCGCCGCGCGTGAGTTCGTCTTTTCAACGTTGCCGGGAGGCCCCGTTTGCGGGAAGCAGCGATCGACAACCCGTGCTTGACGCGCACCGCCCGCCGGTGCGGCGGACGCCTCGCCCGCAGCTGGCTCGCAGCGGCTGTCGGGGCACTGCTTGCGGGGCTTGCGTTGCCGGCTTCGGCCAAATATGGCATCGAGATCGATGCGCCGCGCGAACTTCGCAAGCTGCTGAAAGCGCATCTCGACCTCTCTCGATTTGCCAAGCGCGACGACATCACGGACGATCAATTCGATTTTCTCTTGACGGCGACGCCGCAGCAGGTGCGCGATCTCGCAGCCACGGACGGCTATTTTTCACCGGTCGTGCGTACCGATGTCCGCACGGCCGAGGGCAAGAAAAAGGTGATCGTGCATGTCGATCCGGGGCCGCGCACGAACGTCTCGTCGATCGATCTCTCGTTCGCCGGCCCGGTGAAAACGGAAGACCCTTCCCGCGAGAACGCGGCGCGTTTCGCCTTCTCGCTGCACCCGGGCGACCCCTTTACGCAGTCGGGCTGGAGCGATGCCAAATCGGCAGCGCTCAAGGCGCTGCAGGCCCGTCGCTATCTCGGCGCGAAGATCGCGCGCTCTCAGGCGCTCATCGATCCGCGCAAAAAGACGGCGGCGCTTTCAGTCGCGTTCGAGAGCGGTCCGACGTTTACGGTGGGTCCGCTCGACGTATCGGGCGTGCGCCGCTATCCCGAATGGATCGTGACCAACGTCAATCCGATTGCCGTCGGCGAGTTTTATGACACGACGCGGATCGAGGAACTGCAACGGCAATTGCAGAACACGCCGTATTACGCCAGTGTCGCGATCGATGTCGACAGCGACGTCGACAAGCCGCACGAGACGCCGATTCACGTGAAGGTCAGCGAGTATCCGTATAACAGCGTGCGCGGAGGGGTCGGCTACGCGACCGATACGGGCGCGCACGTCCAGGGGGCCTACTCGTATCTGAATACGTTCGGGGCCGCCTGGCCGTTTACGGTCCAGGGCCGGATCGATCAGATCCAGCAATACGGCCAGATCCAGTTGTCGATGCCGCCGGGGCGGCGGGGCTGGGTCAACAGCGCGCTCGCGTCGTACACGAGCACGAACGTATCGGACACGCGCATTTATAGCGCGCGCATCGGCGTGCAGCGCGCGCGCACGTCGCAGTTCATCGATTACACCTACTCGCTGCAGTACTACGTCGATCGGCTCGATCAGAACGCCGCCAGCCCGAAGACGAGCCACGCGCTCGTGCCGCAGTGGTCGTGGACGCGGCGCAATGTCGACGATCCGCTATTTCCGCATTCGGGCAATCTGCTCCATGCCGAGGCGGGCTTCGCGGTGCGCCACGCGCTCTCGGACGAGACCTTCGTGCGCGGCTATGCGCGCGGCGTGCAGTATCTGCCGGTCGGCAAACGCGATCTCCTGCTTTTTCGCGCGGAGCTCGGCGGCGTGTTCACGAGCGGCAGCTCGGCCGATGTGCCGGCATCGCTGCTGTTTCGCGCGGGCGGTTCGAACTCGGTACGCGGCTATGGCTTTCAGAGTATCGGCAACAAGGTGTCGGGTTCGGTGCTGCCGACGAAGTACCTCATCACCGGCACGGCCGAGTATCAGCACTGGTTCACGCACGATTGGGGCGCCGCGGTGTTCTATGACATCGGTGCAGCCACGGATACCTGGCACGAGCGGACGTTCTTCCCCGGCGTCGGCTTCGGCGCGCGCTGGCGCAGCCCGGTCGGCCCAGTCAACGTCGACCTCGCATATGGCATTCGCAACAAGAGCGTAAGGCCGTATCTGACGCTTGGCATCGCCTTTTGAAACGGCCTCAAACCGCATGAAGACAGCTTCGATACCGCTTTAGCCTTGAGCGCGCTTTTCCCGAAACGAGCATGACGAACGATTCGCCACCGCCGCCCTCAGCACCGCCGCCAGACGTCGACGACGCCGGGCGCGATGCACCGCCGCCCCGTCGCAAGCCGCGCCGGGCGCTGCGCGTGTTCGCGTTGACGGTGCTGGGTATCGTGCTCATGCTGGGCGCCGAATCGCTTGCGCTATTCGGTGCGCTCACGACCGAGCGCGGGACCGGGCTCGTTTGGCGCGCGGCCGTGGCGCTCTCGGGCGGACGGCTCGCCGGCACGTTCCAGGGCGGCACGCTCGCCAGCGGGCTGAGGTTGGCCGACGTGCATTTTGTCGAGCGGCCGACGGTAACGGGCGGTCCCTCGGCCGCAACAGCCGCGACGACCGAGATTCGCATCGACCGGCTGAGCGGCCGATGGGCGCTCACGCCGTCGCCCTGGCGGCTGACCATCGTCGATCTGCACGCGGGCACTGTCGATGCGCGTCTTGCGCCGTCCCGCAGCAATGCGCCGATGACTTTGCCGCAGAGCCTGCGCTTGCCGATCCAGCTCGACGTGCGCGCAATCGGTATCGACCGGCTGCGCATCCATGACGGCGCCAGCGTGACGGAGTTCGACCGTTTGCGGATGAGCGGCCGCAGCGACGGGCGGCATCATACGCTCGCGCTCGGCGGGCTCGATACGCCTTACGGGGCGATCACGGCCCAGCTTTCGCTCGACGGCGTGCGACCGTTTGCGCTCTCGGGCAACGCCGGTTATGCCGGCGAGTTCGCGGGCGAGCCGGCGCGGGCGAGCGCGCAGGTCACGGGCACGCTGGAGGCGCTGACGGCCGAGATCGACGCGAGCGGTTTCAAGCTCAAGGGGCACGCACGGGTGGAGGCCACGCCTTTTGCACCGGTGCCGCTCAAGCGCGCGCAAGTCGCGCTCGCTCACGTGAACCCGCAGACGTTCAGCCCCGGTGCGCCCGCGGCCGATCTTTCGCTCGACGCCGACCTCGGCCCCGTGCCGGGGGCGGGCACGTCGGTCGTGGCCGGTCCGGTCTCGATCGTCAACGCGAAGCCGGGCAGACTCGACGCGCGGTTGCTGCCGCTCATCGACGCACACGCCGATGTGCGGCTCGATGCAAGCGAGGAGCGCATTGCGAACCTGCGCGTGCGGCTCGTGGACGACGCCGAGCTCGCGGGCGGCGGCACGCTCAAACGCGGCCGAGGCCGCATCGCCTTGCAGGCCAGCCGCCTCGATCTGAACACGATCACGCCATGGGTGCGCACGACGGCCCTCGACGGGCCGATCAGCGTACAGCTCGACGGCGCCACCACCGGGCTCGAGTTCGACCTTGCCGACAAGCGTGCGGGTCTCGGCGCACGGGCCAAAATCGCGTTGGAGCCGGAGCGTATCGCGTTGCGCGATGTGCGCGTCGCGGCCGGCAATGGCCACGTCGATCTCGACGGCGCTCTGATGCGGGATGCTCGATCGACTTTCTCGCTGCGCGCAACGCTGAAGAGCTTCGATCCGCGTCTCGTGCTGGCGGCGAGTGCGCCGCCGGCTGCGCCAAAGCGCCCAGGTGCCCCGCACCCGCCGCGCGCAGGAACATCGTCGAAGACATCGACCGCATCGACCGCATCGACCGCATCGACCGCATCGAAGCGGCAAGCGACATCGCATCCATCGGCCCCGGCAAGAAAGTCCGCCGCGGTGGCGCGGGGCGCGTCGACGCGGTGGCCCGAGGCGCGCGTGACGGGCACGATGGAAGCGAGCGGCACCTTGGCCCCGAGTATCGCGACGAAGCTGCGGTTCAAGCTCGCCGACAGCCTCTACGACGGCCTTCCGCTCAGAGGCGAAGGCACGGTGCAGGTCGCCGACAAGCGCTTATTGCCGAGCGACGCGGCGCTATCGATCGCCGGCAATGACGTCGAGCTGCACGGCAGCTTCGGCGCACCGGGCGATCGACTGCGTTTTCGCATTGCCGCGCCGCAGCTCGAGCGGCTCGGCTTTGGCCTGGCGGGCGCGGTGAATGCCGACGGCGACGTGACGGGCTCGCTCGCTCATCCCAATGCCACGCTCAGCTACGATGCGCACGGCGTGTCGTTCGGCGAAAACCGCGTCGGTGCGGCGACGGGGCGTGCGCTCGTGCGTGACGGCGCGAACGGCGCGCTCGAATTCACGACCGATGCGCGCGACGTCCATACGAGCGTCGCCGATTTCACGAGCCTTTCCGCGCACGCGAGCGGCACGCGCGCGAAGCACGCGTTCGATGTGGCGGCAAAAGGCACGCTGCGCGGCCGGCCGGTAGACCTCGTATTGGCGGCGTCGGGCGGTTTGACCGATACACGCGACGGCCTGCAGTGGGCCGGCACCGTCACGCGCTTCGCCAATCGCGGCATGCCGGCGCTCGAACTGCAGGCGCCGCTTGCGATCAACGCGAGCCGCGAGTTCGTGACGCTCGGCGCGACGCGGCTCGCGCTCGAAGGCGCGCGGATCGATATCAAGTCGTTCGTCTACGATCGCGGCGCGATACGCTCGGCCGGCTCGGCCTCGAATCTGTCGGTGGCGAGACTGCTCGCAATACGCGAGCAACTGACCGGCACGCCTTCGCGCATGCGTAGCGATCTCGTCTTCGCGGGCGATTGGGACTTCACGCTGGGCCGCACCGCGTCCGGCTACGCGCGCCTCGAACGCGTGAGCGGAGACGTGTCGGTCGACACGGTCCGGGGCGGATTGGCGCCGCTCGGCATCACCGCGCTCGGCGCGCGCGCCGATTTTCGTACCGGCTCGCGATTGAGCGTCACGTTGCGCGCGGCGGCGAGCCGCATCGGCAGGGCGGACGCGAACCTGAGCGTAGCGCTTTCCCCCGATCCGGCGCGCGGCGGTCAGCTTGGGCTGGCGGCCGATGCGCCGCTTGGGGGCACGATCGCGGCCGACGTACCTTCGCTGAAAACGACGGGCGGCCTGTTCGGGCCGAGCTACGTGCTCGATGGGCGCGCGGCGCTCAGGCTGACCGTGGCGGGCACGATCGCGAAACCCGCGCTTTCGGGGGCGCTGACCGGCGACGGGCTCGCGGCGACGTTCATCGATCAGGGCGTGCAGTTGAAAGACGGTGTCGTACGCATTGCGCTGTCGGAGAATCTCGTCGACTTTCAACGCGTGGAGTTTCATGGCGGCGACGGTACGCTGCGTGCGACCGGTCAAGTGCGGCTCGATCGCGCCGAGCCCGACATCACAGCGCAAATCGTTGCGGACAAGCTCGAGTTGTTCGCCGCGCCGGACCGGCGGCTCTCGCTGTCGGGCAGTGCGACGGTTGCGAACGGCGGGCCGGCCGGCGGTATGAATATCGACGGCAAGTTCAAGATCGACCGCGCGCTGTTCGACATGCCGGAGCAACCGGCGCCCAGCTTGTCGGACGATGTCGTGATCTTGCGCAACAACGCCGCCGTGCGAGGTGCGCCGCAGCCGATCGAGCCGGCGATGAACAAGCCGGTGAGCCCCTTCGCGCCGCGCGCGAACATCGACATCGATCTGGGGCGCAACTTCCGTTTCCGGGGGCGCGGCGCGGATCTGGGGCTGCGCGGCATGGTGACCGTGATGTCGGCACCGAGCCAGCCGCTGCGGGCCATCGGCAATGTCGGCGTGACCGAGGGCTCGACCTATACCGAGTTCGGCCGCAAGCTCGCAATCGAGAACGGCTTTTTCACGTTCAACGGACCGGTGGCGAATCCCGGCATCAATATCCTCGCGATGCGCCGCAATCAGGAGGTCGAGGCCGGCGTGCAGGTCACGGGCACCGTCGATGCGCCGATCGTCAAACTCGTGTCTGAGCCGAACGTGTCCGACAACGAAAAATTGTCGTGGCTGCTGTTCGGCCATGGCACGGATCAGGGCAACAATCTGGGCCAGCAAAGCTCGATGACGACCGCGCTCGCACTGCTCGGCAGTGCGACGGGCAAACGCGTGGCGCAGACGTTCGGACTCGACGAATTCACGGTGGGCCGCAGCGAGGTCGGATTGACCGATCCGCAGGTGGTCATGCTCTCGAAAGCGATCAACGAGCGGCTCGTGCTCGGCTACGAGCAGGGTCTGCAATCGGCGGCCAATGCGTTCAAGGCGACGATCAATCTCTCGCGTTTCTGGGCGCTTTCGACTTATACGGGCACGTTCCAGGGCGTCGATATCAATTACACGCGCCGCTTCGATGCGTTCTGGTCGAAACGGTGAGCCGGAAAATAACTGAGAAAAGTTCCCTATTCCCGCCTGGGGGTTGCATGTTCCGATAGCGGTTTCCGACTTTATCGAAAACCGAACTATGCAGCCGATCAGAATGATGCGTGCCCCATCGTCGATGGTCCACCGGACCGGTCCGATGAATTTCATCGAGGATCGCGGCGCATTCACGACCGCCATCAGGAGCGGGGCGTACAACCGCTATTTATTCGCGGACACACAAACCGGTGCGCGCGATTTGGTACTCGTTGGTACTGGTGCGCAGATCGTCGATTTCTTCGAGCGCGAGGCGATGTACGGCATCGAAAACACGATACCGGAATTGCCATCGATTTTTATGGGCGTGACGGCGCACGTCTCGCGCAACCGTTACAGGACGCTCTTTGCGGGAAATGACGCGGCCATGGCCGGTGTCAGCGTCGCGAACACGTTGATCCGCTGTGTCGCCCTGAAGGATTGGTCGACCTCGAAATTCGTGCCGCAAGATTCCCATGCGCTCGCCTGCGGCATTGGCGGCTGTACGGCGCCCGTCGGCGACGTGGGCGATATCGGCGACCTGATCGCCACGGTCTACGACATGTACAAGTTCATCCGCAATCCCGGTATCGCCGAATCGAACGGCAAGGCGGGGGCGCTATTTCGCGTCACATTCAGTCCGTTTCCGGGCGAGGGCATGCGGCGGATCGGACAAAGGCGTGTCTTCTTCTCCAGGTTTAGCGGCCAGGGCATGCCGAACTCCACGGCCGACGGCAATGACTTCAAACGTCTTTTCCGGCTCTGACGTCACTATCATTCAGGATTCCGAAATGGATATATGCATTAAGGAGCATGCCGGCCGGATGTGCCGGTTATCGTCGGGAAGGCCCAACTTCGGTAGTTTCGGTGCGGTGATATTCGATCATGGTGGCGTGCCTGTTCCTTGCCGTCCACAAATGAACGACATGTGGCTGTTGTCCGATAACGGGCAGGGTGCGCGGGCGCTCGTCGTCTACGGTACGCTCGACGAAATTGCCGGGTTCTTCGGCGCAAACGCGGACAAGGGCATCGAAAACACTTCACCGAATACCTTTTCGGGCAAGCCGGACATTTATATGTCCGTCTTCGAGCTTTCCGCCGTGGCGCGTTACAAGTCGCTATACCCCTATAACGAAGTAGCCACGAGAGTGGCGAAGTTTGCCGGCGGGACCCTCAGTTCGCCCGCGACGTTCGGCGCGATGGGTCTGAAAATGCCGAGCAGTGCGGTGGGCTCACGGATTGCAGCGTCGTTGGGCAAACTCGCGTCGAAGCTCCATAAGGAGATACCGAAGGTGCGCAACCCGGGATTTGCCGCGGCGCCCGCTGCCCAGGGCAGCGGGATCCTGATGGTCAAGTTTTGGCATGTGCCGTTCGGCGGTTCTCGAAAGATCGGCACCGGCAAGCTGTTTTTTCGCGATATCGATAAGGCCGTGTTGCAGCAGTATTGATGGCCGGGGCGCACGCCGATTCATGGCGCGCACGCCCGCAGCCCGCCGCTACTTCACGCGCATACCCGGCTGTGCGCCGCTGTGCGGTTCGAGGATATAAAGCCCCGGTTCGGCTTTCTCGTCGGCAGCCGATGCCGCCAGGACCATCCCCTCGGAGAGCCCGAACTTCATCTTGCGCGGCGCCAGATTCGCCACCATCACGGTCAGCTTGCCGACGAGGTCCTCAGGTCGGTAGGCCGACTTGATGCCCGAGAACACGTTGCGGGTCTTCTCTTCGCCGATGTCGAGCGTCAGTTGCAGCAACTTGTCGGAGCCCTCGACGGCCTTGCATTCGACGATGCGTGCGATGCGCAAGTCGATCTTGGCGAAGTCGTCGATGGAAATGACCGAGGCCTCGGCGCTTTCGGCCGCTTTCGCGGCTGCTGCCACGCTGTGGCCCTTGGCGCTTTTGGCCGCTTCGGCGGTGGTTTTCGCTGCCGAGGCCGCTTGCCGATGAGGCGGTGTGGTGTCCGTGGGTTGCAGCGATGCGCGGTTCGCCGCGATCAGCGCTTCGATCTGTGCGGGGTCGACACGCGTCATCAGATGCTTATAGGCGTTGATCGGGCGTGCCGACGAAAGGACGTTGCCGGCATCGGCCCAAGTCAACGGCGAGATACCGAGGAACGCCTCGACGTTCGCGGCCAATGCCGGCAGGACCGGCTTCAGTGCGAGCGTGAGCAGCCGGAACGCCTCGATGCTGACGCTGACCGTTTCGTGCAGTGCCGCCGCGTTGGCCGGATCTTTCGCCTGATCCCACGGTTTGGCCGTATCGACATAGGCGTTGACGGCATCGGCGAGCTCCATGGTCTGCCGGACGGCACGGCCGTACTCGCGCGCTTCGTAATGGGTGGCGATTTGCGGCAGCGCCTCGCGCAGCATGCCGAGCAGCGGGTGATGCATCGCGCTGTCCTGCACGCGGGCGTCGAATCGCTTGACGAGGAAGCCCGCCGCGCGGCTCGCGATATTGACGAACTTGCCGACGATGTCGCTGTTCACGCGCGCGAGGAAATCCTCGAGGTTCAGGTCGATGTCTTCCATCGTGGCGTTGAGCTTCGCGGCGAAGTAATAACGCAGCCATTCGGGGTTGAGCCCCGTGTCGACATAGCTCTTCGCCGTGATGAACGTACCGCGCGATTTCGACATCTTCGCGCCGTCCACGGTCAGAAAGCCGTGTGCAAAGACGTTGGTCGGCGTGCGGTGGCCCGAGAACTCGAGCATCGCCGGCCAAAAGAGCGTGTGAAAGTAGAGGATGTCCTTGCCGATGAAGTGGTACTGCTCGGTCTCGGTGCCCGGGCGGATCCATGCTTCGAAGTCGAGCCCGACGCGCGCGGCCAGATTCTTGAAGCTGGCGTAATAGCCGACCGGCGCATCGAGCCAGACATAGAAGTACTTGCCGCTCGCGCCCGGAATTTCGAAACCGAAATACGGAGCGTCGCGCGAGATATCCCAATCGGCGAGCTTCGCCTCGCCCTTTTCGCCCAGCCATTCGCGCATCTTGTTCGTGGCTTCCGGCTGCGCAAGCCCGCTCACCCAGCTGCGCAGGAACGATTCGCAGCGCACGTCCGAGAGGCGGAAGAAGTAGTGCGTCGACTTGCGGCGCACGGGCGTCGCGCCCGAGACGGCCGAGTAGGGGTTGATCAGCTCCGTCGGCTGATAGGTCGAACCGCAGACCTCGCAGCTGTCGCCGTATTGATCCTTCGCGCCGCACTTCGGGCATTGACCCTTGATGAAGCGATCGGGCAGGAACATTTCCTTGACGGGATCGTAGGCCTGCTCGATCTCGCGGGCATCGATGAACCCGGCTGCCTGCAGCGAGAGAAAGATCGACTCGCACAGTTCGCGGTTCTCGTCCGAATCGGTCGAGTAGTAGTTGTCGAACGAGACCAGGAAGCTGTCGAAATCGCGCTTGTGCTCCCGCCCGACGCGCTCGATCAACGCCTTCGGCGTGATGCCTTCCTTTTCGGCGCTCAGCATGACCGGCGTGCCGTGCGTGTCGTCGGCGCCGACGTAGTACACCTCGTGCCCGTGCATGCGCAGCGTGCGAACCCAGATGTCGGTCTGGATATATTCGACCAGATGGCCGAGGTGGATCTGTCCATTCGCGTAAGGCAAGGCGGATGTGACGAGAATCCGGCGACGGAGCGCGGGCGGGCTGGAGGCGATGTCGGGTGCTGTCATTGGCGTTCGAGGAGGGACCGCGCAGGGAAAACGCCGATTTTAACAGGGCGGGCGCGGCAATTCGCGGCAGCGAGCGGGGTGCGCCCCCATGACGTTGGCGCGAGGGGCGGAGGGCCCACCGACTCGGAGGCGCCGAGGGTCGGGAACCGTTGCGGCCCGCGTACCGAGAACAGCGGGCAAAAAAAACCGGGGCGAATATGAACCGGCCCCGGAGCAACAACGACAAGAGGAGAATGGTGACGCGGCGGCCTTCGCCATCCGCGTACCGTACGTAGAGACAGCCGATTTCCGGGCGAGTTCGAAAAATTTTTCGATTTGTTTACCGAAACATTCCGGGCGTATTCCCGGTCAGCCCGCAGCCCGCCCGGCGGGCTGCGGCCAGCTTACTGGTAGCGCGGCGCCTGGCCGTGCTGCGCGGTCGCTTTCAAATAGATTTCGACGCGGCGGTTCTGGGCGCGGCCCTGGTCCGTGCCGTTGTCGGCGACCGGGTTGTTCGGACCGTATCCAGCAGCGGCCAGACGGTTCGGCGATACGCCGTGCTGACTGAGGTAGTTCGCCACGCTTTGTGCGCGGTTTTGCGAAAGCGTCTGGTTGTACTGGGGCGACCCCGTGCTGTCCGTATAGCCGCGCACTTCGGCAACGAGTTCAGGGTTTTGGCCCATCTGGGTCGCCACTTCATTGAGCGTCGGATAGAGCGCCGGGTTGATCTGGTAGCTATCGGTCGCGAACGTCACGTTGCTCGGGATGTTGACCTTCAGCGAGCCATCGGGCTGTTCGTTGACGGTCGTGCCGGTGCCGCGCGACGCGCCCGAAATCCGGTTGCGGATGTTGCTCCAGTTGTAGCCCGTGATGCCGCCCAACAGCCCGCCGACACCCGCGCCGATGGCCGCGCCCTTGCCGCCGCCGAAGATGGCGCCGAGTCCGGCGCCCGCGGCCGCACCGGCGCCCGTGCCATAGGCCGCGTTCGTTTGCTGCTCCGTGGCGCAGCCGGCGAGCAGTGCGCCGGCCAGCGTGAATACCGTCAAGCGGGTCATGATTTTCGAGTTCATTTTTCGAGTCCTCTCAAGAAAACGTGTCGGAACGACGCCGGCGCGGCCCGAACCGGGCGGAAAACCGCTAAGCCTTGCCGCGCGCAGTGTCTTCCAGCCACGACGACGCAAGCCACTACAATAGCGCGTACGGGGTCCGCACGCGGCCCTGTGGCGGGCGCCGAGGGCGAAAGTGCCCGGCAGCCCGCTATTTGGCAATGGCGAGCAACACTTTCTTTCAATTTTCCTGCCTTGCGGCGTGAGTCGCCCTCGAGCCGCATACGCTGCGGCCCGTCGGTGCGCCTCGCCGCGAGCCGTTTCGCTTCGGAGTCTTTTCGATGAGCATTGATCGGGCCTTGGTCGACGCCGCACTCGCGGCCGTGACGGATCCCAACACCGGCCGACCGTTCGCGGCAGCCAAGGGCGTGAAGTCGGTCGCCGTCGACGGTACGACCGTACGGGCGGAGATCGTCCTCGGCTATCCCGCGAAAAGCCAACTCGACGCGCTGCGTGCGTTGATCGTTGCGGCGCTGCGGCAGGTGCCCGGCGTGGAGCGCGCCGAGGTCGCGCTCTCGCAGTCGATCGTCGCGCACGCCGTACAGCGCGGGGTCAAACTGCTTCCCAACGTGAAGAATATCGTCGCCGTGGCGTCGGGCAAGGGCGGGGTCGGCAAGAGCACGACCGCCGTCAATCTCGCGCTGGCGCTGGCAAGCGAAGGGGCGTCGGTCGGCGTGCTCGATGCCGATATCTATGGACCGTCGATCCCGATGATGCTCGGCATCGAGGGGCGGCCGGACTCGCCCGACGGACAAACGATGAACCCGCTCGAGGGTCACGGCGTGCAGGCGAATTCGATCGGCTTTCTCGTCGAGCAGGACAATCCGATGGTCTGGCGCGGCCCGATGGTCACGTCCGCACTCGAGCAACTGCTCAGGCAAACCAATTGGCGCGAGCTCGACTACCTCGTCGTCGACATGCCGCCCGGTACGGGCGACATCCAACTGACGCTTGCGCAGCGCGTCCCGGTGACGGGAGCGGTCATCGTCACGACGCCGCAGGACATCGCCCTCATCGACGCCAAGAAGGGCCTGAAGATGTTCGAGAAGGTCGGCGTGCCGATCCTTGGCATCGTCGAGAACATGAGCATCCACGTCTGCTCGAACTGCGGCCATGCCGAGCATATCTTCGGCGCCGGCGGCGCCGAGCGCATGGCCGGCGAATACGGTGTCGTGGTGCTCGGCAGCTTGCCGCTCGACATCTCGATTCGCGAGCAGGCCGACAGCGGGCACCCGTCCGTCGTCGCCGATCCGAGCGGACGCATCGCCGAGACATACCGCGCCATTGCCCGCAAAGTGGCCATCCAGATTGCGGAGCGCGCGCGCGACATGACCGGCAAATTCCCGAGCATCGTCGTTCAGAACACCTGAGCGGGGCCTGCTTCAAGCGGCATGCGAGGCTTTCGCGCGAGGGCCTGGCATGCCCTTGCGCCGCGCCGGCCGCGCGGCGCGGTATCATGTCGCCTTCGCTTGAGTCCGGGACGGCAGCGCAGGGGCGCTGCGGCCGGCATGAGGATCGCATGAGACAACGAACCGACGGGCGGCACGCGCGTGCGTTGAGCGTCGTCGCCTGCGTCGCCCTGTTGGGCCTGGCGGGCGCGCCGCTTGCGGGCTGCACCGCGTTTTTGGGCCACCACGAAAAGCGCGCCGATGCGCAATTGCGGCCGACGGTCGGCAGCGCGGTGCAAGGTGCCGTCACGTTCATAGAACGGGCGGACGGCGTGCAGGTCACATACAACCTCGCGGGCTTGCCGCCCAACACCGACCATGCGCTGCAGGTGCACGAGCGTGGCGATTGCAATGCGGTCGACGGCGCGAGCGCCGGCCCCGTCTTCGCGCCGGCCGCGTCGAGGCTGCGCGCCGGGGTGCGGCTCGAGGGCGATCTCGGCAATCTTCATGCGGACGCGAACGGCGGCGCGACCGGATTCATCGTCGCGCCCGACGTCTCGCTCGACGGCGTGCGCTCGGTCATCGGGCGTTCGGTGCTGATCTATCGCGAGCCGGTCGACCCGGCATTTCCCGATCACAGCGTCGGGCCCGCGCTCGGGTGCGGCGTGATTCACGGACAATGAGCAGGACCGAGAGACCTCGATATTTATGAGCATCAAATCCGACAAGTGGATTCGGCGAATGGCCGCCGAGCACAACATGATCGAGCCGTTCGTGGGCGATCAGGTCCGCACGGCCGAGGACGGCCGCAAGATCGTGAGCTACGGCACGTCGAGCTACGGTTACGATATCCGCTGCGCCGACGAGTTCAAGATCTTCACGAACATCAACTCGACGATCGTCGACCCGAAGAACTTCGACGAGAAATCATTCGTCGATTTCAAGGGCGACGTCTGTATCATTCCGCCGAATTCGTTCGCGCTCGCGCGCACGGTCGAGTACTTCCGCATTCCGCGCAACGTCCTGACGGTCTGCCTCGGCAAGTCGACCTATGCGCGCTGCGGCATCATCGTGAACGTGACGCCGTTCGAGCCCGAATGGGAAGGCTACGTGACGCTCGAGTTCTCGAACACGACGCCGTTGCCGGCGAAGATCTATGCGAACGAGGGCGTGGCGCAGGTGCTCTTTTTCGAAAGCGACGAAGTCTGCGACGTGTCCTACGCGGACCGGGGCGGCAAGTATCAGGGCCAGCACGGCGTCACGCTGCCGAAGACCTGAATACCGTCGGTGTGCCGTCACGACACTGACGCAAAGCGCAAAGAGACTGACAGGTTTTCGAGCGACCGCTCGGCACGGAGAACATGACCCGCGCCAGCGGTCCTTGTTTTTGGAGAATCGTTCATGAAGTTCCGTTTCCCCGTCGTCATCATCGATGAGGACTTCCGTTCCGAGAACATCTCGGGTTCCGGCATTCGGGCGCTCGCCGAGGCGATCGAAGGGGAGGGCGTCGAGGTCCTCGGCCTGACGAGCTACGGGGACCTGACCTCGTTCGCGCAGCAATCGAGTCGCGCGTCGTGCTTCATTCTGTCGCTCGACGACGACGAACTGATGCTCGGCGAGACCGGTCCCGATGGCGAGCTGCCCGAGTTCGCGACGGCGATTCTCGAGTTGCGTGCGTTCGTCAACGAGGTGCGCCGGCGCAACGCGGACATTCCGATTTTCCTGTACGGCGAGACGCGCACGTCGCGCCACCTGCCGAACGACATCCTGCGCGAGCTGCACGGGTTCATCCACATGTTCGAGGATACGCCCGAGTTCGTCGCGCGCCATATCGTGCGCGAAGCGAAGGTCTATCTCGATTCGCTCTCGCCGCCGTTTTTCAAGGAACTCGTCAAGTACGCCGACGAAGGCTCGTATTCGTGGCATTGTCCGGGCCATTCGGGGGGCGTGGCCTTCCTCAAGAGCCCGCTCGGCCAGATGTTCCACCAGTTCTTCGGCGAGAACATGCTGCGCGCCGACGTCTGCAACGCCGTCGACGAACTCGGGCAACTGCTCGATCACATCGGCCCCGTCGCGGCGTCCGAGCGCAACGCGGCCCGCATCTTCAGCGCCGATCATCTGTTCTTCGTCACGAACGGTACGTCGACTTCGAACAAGATCGTCTGGCATGCGACGGTGGCGCCGGGCGACATCGTCGTCGTCGATCGCAACTGCCACAAGTCGATCCTCCATGCGATCACGATGACGGGCGCCATTCCGGTGTTCCTGACGCCGACGCGCAACAATTTCGGCATCATCGGCCCGATCCCGCTCGACGAGTTCAAGCCCGAGAACATCCGCAAGAAGATCGAGGCCAATCCGTTTGCGCGCGAAGCGCTCGAGCGCAACCCGAATCTGAAGCCGCGCATCCTGACGATCACGCAAAGCACGTACGACGGCGTCATCTACAACGTCGAAACGATCAAGTCGCTGCTCGGCGACTTCCTCGATACGCTGCATTTCGACGAAGCGTGGCTGCCGCATGCCGAATTCCATTCGTTCTATCAGGACATGCATGCGATCGGTGCCGGCCGTCCGCGCACCGGTGCGCTCGTGTTTGCGACGCATTCGACGCATAAGCTGCTCGCGGGCATTTCGCAGGCTTCGCAGATCGTCGTTCAGGATTCCGCCGACGGTGCGTTCGACCGGCATCGCTTCAACGAGGCCTACTTGATGCACACGTCGACGAGCCCGCAGTACGCGATCATCGCCTCGTGCGACGTCGCGGCGGCGATGATGGAGCCGCCGGGCGGTACGGCGCTCGTCGAGGAATCGATTGCCGAGGCGCTCGACTTCAGACGCGCGATGCGCAAGGTCGACGCCGAATACGGCGAGGATTGGTTCTTCCAGGTCTGGGGCCCGGAGGCGCTTGCCGACGAGGGCATCGGCTCGCGCGAGGACTGGATACTGCGCGCGAACGATCCGTGGCACGGCTTCGGCCCGCTTGCCGAAGGCTTCAACATGCTGGATCCGATCAAGGCGACGATCGTCACGCCGGGGCTCGACCTCGCCGGCGAGTTCGCCGAGTCGGGCATCCCGGCCGCCATCGTCACCCGGTATCTGGCCGAGCACGGCATCATCGTCGAAAAGACGGGGCTCTACTCGTTTTTCATCATGTTCACGATCGGCATCACGAAGGGCCGTTGGAACTCGATGGTGACGGAGCTTCAGCAGTTCAAGGACGACTACGACAGCAACCAGCCGCTGTGGCGTGTCCTGCCCGAGTTCGTGGCCCAGCATCCCGCTTACGAGCGCATGGGGCTGCGCGATCTGTGCCAGGCGATCCACAGCGTTTATCGCGCCAACGACATCGCCCGGCTCACGACGGAGATGTACCTGTCGAACATGGAACCCGCGATGAAGCCTTCCGATGCGTTCGCGAAGCTCGCACACCGCGAGATCGATCGCGTGCCCATCGACGAGCTGGAGGGCCGCGTGACGAGCGTGTTGCTGACGCCTTATCCGCCCGGTATCCCGCTGCTCATTCCGGGCGAGCGGTTCAATCGGACGATCGTCAACTATCTGAAGTTCGCGCGCGAGTTCAACGAGCGCTTCCCTGGTTTTTCGACGGATATTCATGGGCTCGTTGCCGAGCGGGTGGACGGGCGCATGGAATATTTCGTCGATTGCGTGCGTGTCTGATCATGAAGTGCGCTGCAAGAACGCTGCTCCCTACGAGGCTCGCGCTTGGCGCGTTGGTCCTGGTCGGCGCCTCGTTCGTCGTACCCGTCGCCGCCCATGCCGAAGCGGCCCCCGCGGATCCGATCGATACGGCGATGCGCACCTGTCTCGCGCGCGCGGAC
Source organism: Trinickia sp. (assembly GCF_036503415.1). Taxonomy (GTDB): domain Bacteria; phylum Pseudomonadota; class Gammaproteobacteria; order Burkholderiales; family Burkholderiaceae; genus Trinickia. Next base: position 42,154 of record NZ_DASXWY010000059.1, read on the forward strand.
CGCTCGTCGCCTGCCGGGCAGGCGCAATGCATGGATGCCGCACGCGATTCATGGCAGGCCGCCATCGACGCCGCTTATCGGTCGCTGACGGCAGCCGCGCCCGACAAGATGCGGCGTGGCTGGGAGGAGAGCCAGCGGCGCTGGCAGACATGGCGGGACAAGGAAGTGCCGCTCGTGCATGCCGTGTTCCAGACGACGCACGGTTCGGCTTATGTCATCACCGAAGCTAACGTTTTGTTGCAGCCGGTGCGCGACCGCGCGCTGCAGCTGCGTCATGCGGCCGCGCAGTTCGACGCTACCGTGAACTCGGCAAGCGATGCCGATCCGGCTCCGCCCAAACGTCCGACGCGTTTGCGCCCGTGCACCGTCGATGCGGCTTGCGAGCATGCGCAATTCGATCTGAACCGTTATGCACGCAAGCTGCGCGCGAAATTGGCGGCGCGCTCGCGCGTCGTCCTTTCGCATGCGCAGCGCGCCTGGCTTGCCTACTTCGAGGCGACCTCGGGGCTGGGCACGGAGGCCGAGCGCGTCGATCTGGTCGGCGCGCGCGTGGCGACGCTCAAGCGGCTGGCCGAGACGGCCGGCAACGACTAACCGGCGCTCTCCCGCTAAGCGCCCGCCCCGCCGGGCGTCCCGGCCGGCTTAGTCGTGCCGAAGCTGGGCTTGCAGTGCCTGGCGCGCGGCCTGCGCCGCGGCGCGGACCTGCTCGGGGGCGGTGCCGCCCGGATGATTGCGGCTTGCCACCGAGCCTTCGAGCGTGAGGTAATCGAATACGTCTTCACCGATCAGGTGTGCGACGTTGGGAAGCTCGGCGCGCATTTCATCGAGCGTCAGATCGGCGAGATCGCACTGCCGGTCCACGCATACCCGCACCGCGTGCGCGACGGCCTCGTGCGCATCGCGAAACGGCAGGCCGCGCTTGACGAGATAGTCGGCCAGATCCGTTGCCGTCGAAAAGCCTTGTAGCGCTGCGGCCCGCATTGCATCCGGCTTGACCGTGACGCCGGCCACCATTTCCGCGAAGATCCGCAGCGTATCCGCCACGGTATCGACCGTGTCGAAAAGCGGCTCCTTGTCTTCCTGGTTGTCCTTGTTGTAGGCGAGCGGCTGGCCCTTCATCAACGTGAGCAGCGCCATGAGATGGCCGTTGACCCGCCCGGTTTTGCCGCGCGCGAGTTCGGGCACATCGGGGTTTTTCTTTTGCGGCATGATCGACGAGCCCGTGCAAAAGCGATCGGCCAGATCGATGAAGCCGACTCGCGGGCTCATCCAGAGGACGAGCTCTTCGGAGAATCGCGAGACGTGCGTCATCACGAGCGCCGCCGCGGCGGTAAATTCGATGGCGAAGTCGCGGTCCGAAACGGCGTCGAGCGAATTGGCGCAGATGCCGTCGAAGCCGAGCGTTTTGGCGACGGCGTGCCGATCGATCGGATAGCTCGTGCCGGCCAGTGCGGCCGCGCCGAGCGGCAGGCGGTTCACGCGCGTGCGACAGTCGCGCAGGCGCTCGGCGTCACGCCCGAACATTTCGACGTACGCGAGCAGGTGATGGCCGAACGTGACGGGCTGCGCGACCTGCAGGTGCGTAAAGCCCGGCATGATCGTTCCGGCGTGCTGCTCGGCCAATTCGACGAGCGCAAGACGCAAATCGCCGAGCAAGCCGCCGATGCGGTCGATTTCGCCGCGCAGCCAGAGGCGAATGTCGGTGGCGACCTGATCGTTGCGCGAGCGGCCGGTATGCAGGCGCTTGCCGGCATCGCCGATCAGCGCCGTCAAACGCGCCTCGATATTCAGATGGACGTCTTCGAGATCGAGTTGCCAGACGAATTCGCCGCGCTCGATTTCACCGCGGATTTGCGCCATGCCGCGCTCGATGGCCGCGAGGTCTTCGGCGGCGATGATTTTTTGCGCCGCGAGCATCTTCGCGTGCGCGAGCGAGCCTTCGATGTCGACGAGCGCCATGCGCTTGTCGAAGAACACTGACGACGTGTAGCGCTTGACGAGCTCGGACATCGGCTCCGAGAAGCGAGCCGACCAGGCTTCGCCTTTTTTATGCAGTTGAGACGTCATGATGATGGGCTGAGAAGTGGTCCGTCGTGAGAGCGCCGGGCGTGCGCCGAGAGTACGTCTGGCCGCGGCACGGCTCGCGCGGCGCATGCCGGGAAACGCTCGATTTTATCACCGCGCCAACGACCGGCCCGGTGCGGCCGTCGTGCGCTCGCCTAAGCGGTCGCCATCAGCTTGCCCGCGCAGACCACCGGGCCGCTCGGCCCGCTTGCGCTCGTGGAGCCGCCGGGCGGCTCAACCGATACGGCGAGCCTTACATAGGCGTTCATATCGCGCACCTTCATATGCACGACCTTGCCCGGCGGCAACATGCCGAGCGAGACTGGCGCGCCGTGCTCGGGGATTCCCCAGAGCTGCTCCGAATGGCCCGGCGGTGCCGCATCGCCGCCGCTCATGCGGTGTGCACTCATCATCGCGCTTTTGTCGTCCCACATCACAAAGACCATCGTCTTGCTCGTCTTCACATCGGCCAGCGCCGCGACGTAGGACACGCGCTCGATCGCGTTCTCGTGGGCAACCGTGTCGCCCGCGCCGCCGCTTGCGGCGGATTGGACGGCGAGCGGCGCGGGCCGCAAAACGATGGCAAAGCCGATTGCGGCGGCCAATGCCGCACCGGTGGCCGCAAACGACCAACCCCGCCAGAACGCGAGACTGTCGAACCAGCGCCGATGGCGCTCGCGCGCGGCCACGGTGCGAGCGAGCACCCGATTGCCGGGCGCTTCGCCGGCCGCGCGGCGTGTCGAATCGGCCCATCCGAGCGCTCGTTCGATTGCCTGCCAGGTGCCTGTCGGAGGCGCGACGGCGGGGACCAGCTCGGGCAGCGCGCCAAGGCGAGCCTGCCACGCCGCGATAGCCGTGCGAATGGCGGTATCGTGCGCGGCGAG
>NZ_DASXWY010000060.1:0-22686 GCF_036503415.1 Trinickia sp.
CGGGGAAGTGGTTGTGCAGCACCGAGATGGTCGATAACGCGACCATCGCGCCGACCATCAGTACGTCGCCGTGGGCGAAGTTGATGATGCCCAGAATGCCGTACACCATTGTGTAGCCCAGTGCGATGATGGCATAGACGCAGCCGAGCACCAGACCGTTGAGGATCTGCTGGATGAAGATATCCATTTAAAGCTCCTTAGCCAGTGCGACTGGATTTGCGCCCGGTGTCCGCCGTAATGCGGACGGTTGACGAAAATCGCAACGGCACTGCGGGTACTGATAAAAAAACCGGTAAGGGTTGGCCGCCTCACACGCGCCGCAAGTAGCCGTGATCCGGCGGCCGGCCCGATGAGGCGGATGCAAAAACGGCACCGTCGGGTAGCGGTGCCGTCGGACTACTGCTTCTTCGTTACTGCGATGAACCGGTGCCATGACGGGCGCCGTCACGGCGCCGTCATTCGTCGGACGATTCCGGGCGATGCCGGCGCAAGCCGGCCGGAAACGCCAGTCCTGCCTCGTTCCCGCGAAAGCCGTGCCGATTGCGCGGGCGGCGAACGCCACCGCCGCCTCGCCATCGCTCGCCTCGCCGCTGCTCGATTTGCCGATCGCGGCGTAAGCAAACTGGACATGCATTAACTCGGTCTCCTGCGCCTTGCCGAAACTAGTGCCGAAGGTCACCAGACCTTTAGGACGCGCGCATTGTAACTCCAATTGAGGGCTGGCCAATAAAGGGGATCGGCAGGGTTTTCCTGCATTGCAACCTTTTTTTGAGGTATCTATTTGGGCAGGATTGCAACCCGGTTGCAATCCTGCCGACATTTTGAGGAGCAACCACGCAAGGCCGGCGCGAATGGCGAATAAAAAAGCGCGCTCGAGGGCGCGCTTTTTTTGAGAAAAGAAATCGCCGAGGCTCTCGGCAGCAAAGCTTACTCGGGCAGCGTGAGGCCACGCGGCAACGGGAAAGCGATGCCCTCCTCGATGCCTTCCAGCGCGCGCACGTTGCGCACGCCGAGTTCGCGCAACCGGCCGATCACCGCCTGCGCCAGCACTTCGGGAGCCGAGGCGCCGGCCGTCACGCCGATGCGGCGTTTGCCCTCGACCCAGGCGGGATCGATCTGTTCGGGCGCATCGACCATATAGGCAGGCACGCCGCGCTTTTGCGCGACTTCCCGAAGCCGGTTCGAATTCGAGCTGTTGGGGCTGCCGACGACGATTACGACATCGCACTGCGGTGCCATGAATTTGACCGCATCCTGGCGATTTTGAGTGGCGTAGCAGATATCCTGCTTTTTCGGCTCGCGGATGGAGGGAAAGCGGGATTTCAGCGCCGAAATGATTTCCGACGCATCATCCACGGAAAGCGTCGTTTGCGTGACGAATGCGATGCGCTCGGGGTCGGCCGGCTCGAGCGAATGGACGTCCTCGACGCTCTCGACGAGATACATGCCCTCGGCGCACTGCCCCATCGTCCCCTCGACCTCGGGGTGCCCCTTGTGGCCGATCATGATGATATCGAGGCCTTCTTGCCGCATCTTCGCGACCTCGATATGTACTTTCGTCACGAGCGGGCAGGTCGCGTCGAAGATGCGCAGTCCGCGCGCATCGGCCTCGTCGCGCACGGCCTTCGATACGCCGTGCGCGCTGAAGATGACCGTGCTGCCCGCCGGTACTTCCTCGAGCAATTCGACGAAGACCGCGCCCTTTTTGCGCAAGTCCTCGACGACATAGGCGTTATGGACGATCTCGTGCCGCACGTAGATCGGCGCACCGAACAGCTTGATCGCCCGCTCGACGATTTCGATCGCGCGATCGACGCCCGCGCAAAAGCCGCGCGGCTGGGCGAGCAGGATCTCGGCGGTGGCGAGGGAAGTTTCCATGAAGCTCATGTCTTACAAAATTCCGATGATTTTCACTTCGAACGTGAGCGCCTGGCCCGCGAGCGGGTGATTGAAGTCGAAAAGCGCCGACGTTTCGCCGACCTCCTTGAGCACGCCCGCATAGCGGCCGCCGTCCGGCGCGTTGAATTCGATCACGTCGCCCGGGGTGAAATCCTCGTCGACCATGCCGTTTTCGCGCAAGGCGGCCAGCGCGACGCGCTGAACCAGCTCGGGATTGCGCTCGCCGAAGGCCTTTCCCGCACCTAGCCGGAAGGTGGAATGGTGTCCCGTCTTGAGCCCCACGAGAATGTCTTCCAGCGGCGGCGCGATTTGCCCCGCCCCGACGAGCAGCGTGGCCGGCTTGTCTCCGAAGGTATTGACGATGTCGGCGCCGTCGGCCAGTGCAAGCCGGTAATGGAGGGTGACGTGCGAGCCGGGTTTTACTTCGGAGAGATCGATGATGCTCATGGGAATAACTCGTTCGGTCGGAGCGCAGGGTGCGCGCCGTGCATGCAACGCAAAGCCGCCGCGGCCGCGTCGCGCGCGGCGGCGCCCGACGCAAAGTCTGTATTGTAAGTCACCTGGCGGTGGGCACGCATGGGCGGCGAAGACGCGGCCGGGCACACCGCCGCGGCGGCTTGCGATGGTGGGAGAGCGTTGATGCGGGATAGTTCCTATAGTTCCTGTCCCATCGCCGGCATGGGGGACAAAGAGGCGCAAGACCGGCGCCCGCGCGACATGCCGCGCGAGCGGCTCTTCGGCGCCGGAGCGGGCGCGCTTTCCGACACGGAGCTCATCGCCATTTTCCTTGGCTGCGGCTTGCCCGGGCGCGACGTCTTCGAACTCGCCCGGTCGCTGCTCGAGCGTTTCGGCTCGCTGCGCAGCATGCTCGAGGCAACACCGGCCGACTTCCGGGGACTGCGCGGCATCGGGCCGGCCAAAACGGCCGTATTGCTTGCGGTCGTGGAGATGGCACGTCGCGCGCTCGCCGAAAAGGCCCGCGAGATGCCATTCATCGATTCGAGCGCCGCGGTGGAAGACTACGTGCGCCTGCTGATCGGTACCCGGCCGTACGAGGTATTCGTCTGCTTGTTTCTCGATGCGCGCCACCGACTCATCGACAGCGAGGAAAGCGCGCGCGGCTCGCTCACGCGCATGGCCGTCTACCCGCGCGAGATCGTGCGCCGTGCATTGGCCGTCAATGCCGCCGCACTCGTCGTGGCGCATAATCACCCCTCGGGCGCGGCTCAGCCGAGCGCGAGCGACCGCCAGCTCACCCGCATGCTGCGCGACGCCCTGGCGCTCGTCGACATCAAGCTCGTCGATCACCTCGTGGTGGGCCGCAGCGCCGTTTTCTCGTTCGCGCACGCCGGGTGGCTTTGATGTGCGCAGCCCCGCCTGGCGGCGGCCCGGCGGGCGAAACGCAAATTCGGTTTGATTTATCGGCTCTTTTTCTGCTAGAATCGCCGTCTACCTCTTTTCCAACACGTTCCGCAGCCCCGAATCGTAAGAATCGTCAGGCCCGGCAGTTGGCCCAGAGTTGGCCAGCCGGCTTGAGCCGAGGCTCGAACCCCGAATAAAAGCGTTTTAGGAGTGCTCTCATATGGCACGCGTATGCCAAGTAACTGGGAAAGCGCCGATGAGCGGCAACAACGTTTCCCACGCGAACAACAAGACGAAGCGGCGCTTCCTGCCGAACCTGCAATACCGCCGTTTCTGGGTGGAGAGCGAAAACCGGTGGGTGCGCCTGCGCATCTCGAACGCCGGCCTGCGCCTCATTGACAAGAACGGCATCGATTCCGTGCTCGCCGATCTGCGCGCACGCGGCGAAGTCTAAGGAGTAAATCATGGCGAAAGGCGCACGCGACAAGATCAAGCTCGAGTCGACCGCAGGTACGGGTCACTTCTATACGACGACCAAGAACAAGCGCAACATGCCGGAAAAGATGGCGATCATGAAGTTCGATCCCGTCGTCCGTAAGCATGTTGAGTACAAGGAAACCAAGATCAAGTAATCTGGTTTTCGGCGAGCCTGAAGACAACGAAAAGCCCCGCCCTCGTGCGGGGCTTTTTGCGCATGGCTTCGTTGCAAACAGCCAGGCGACGCCGAGCCCGAGACTGAGGACAAGGACAAAACATGAATTTCGATGTCGTGATCGTGGGCAGCGGGCTGGCAGGGTTGACCGTTGCACTGAATCTCGCCGAGACGCGGCGTGTGGCCGTCGTGGCGAAACGCTCGATGACCGAGGGTGCGAGCGACTGGGCGCAAGGCGGCATCGCAGCGGTGCTCGATTCAGCGGACAGCATCGAAAATCATGTCAACGACACGCTAGTCGCCGGTGGGGGGCTCTGCGACGAAGCGGCAACCCGCTTTATCGTCGAAGGCGGCCGCTCGGCGATCGAATGGCTGATCGCGCAAGGCGTGCCGTTCACGCGTGACGCGGCGGCCGAACTCGGCTTCCACCTGACGCGTGAGGGCGGCCACAGCCACCGGCGGATCATTCACGCAGCCGATGCCACGGGCCATGCCGTCGTCGCCACGCTTTCGGAATGCGTGCGCCGTCACCCGAACATCACGCTGCTCGAAGATCACTACGCGATAGATCTCATTACGTCCGATCGCCTCGGTCTTCCAGGCCGCCGCTGCCATGGCCTGTATGCGCTGGACCTCACGAGCGGGCGCACCGTCACGCTGCAAGCGCCGAACACGGTATTGGCCACGGGCGGCGCCGGCAAGGTCTATCTCTATACAACGAATCCCGACACGGCCACCGGCGACGGGATTGCCATGGCATGGCGTGCGGGCTGCCGGGTCTCGAACATGGAGTTCATCCAGTTCCACCCGACATGCCTCTTTCACCCCTACGCGAAGTCATTCCTGATCACGGAAGCCGTGCGCGGCGAAGGCGGACGCCTGCTGTTGCCCGACGGCACGCGTTTCATGCCGGCCCATGACGAACGCGCCGAGCTCGCCCCACGCGATATCGTCGCGCGCGCCATCGACTTCGAAATCAAGAAGCGCGGCATCGATTGCGTCTATCTCGACATCAGCCATCAGCCGGCTGCTTTCCTGCACGAGCACTTCCCGACGATCCTCGCGCGCTGTCTCGAGTTCGGCATCGATATCACGAAAGATCCGATTCCCGTCGTGCCCGCGGCCCATTACACCTGCGGCGGGGTCGTCACGGATCTGGCCGGCCGCACCGACTTGACTGGGCTCTTTGCCGTCGGCGAAACGGCCTGCACAGGGCTGCACGGCGCGAACCGGCTTGCCAGCAACTCGCTGCTCGAATGCCTCGTCATTGGGCGCGCGGCGTCCGCGGCCATTCAAGGCGATGGGTTCGAAGCCGCCGCTCACGCGCCGCTGCCCGATTGGGACGAAAGCCGCGTTTCCGATCCCGACGAAGAGGTCGTCGTCGCCCATAACTGGGACGAATTACGCCGGCTCATGTGGAACTACGTCGGTATCGTGCGCACCGACAAACGGCTGGCACGGGCGAGGCATCGGATCGCGCTGCTGCGGGACGAGATTCAGGAGTACTACACCAACTTCAAGGTCAGCCGGGATCTGCTGGAACTGCGCAATCTCGTCGATGTTGCCTCGCTCATCGTCGAGAGCGCTCGCTCGCGGCGCGAAAGCCGCGGGCTGCACTTCTCGCGCGATTGGCCGTCGGCGCTGCCGAAGGCACTGCCCACCGTGCTGGCCCCCGAGCGCGTGCGCAACCGGCAAGCGTAACTGGGCGTGACGTGACGGCTTAGACGATTCGCATCGAGTAATCGGTCGCGCGCACGTCCTTCGTCAACGCGCCGATCGAGATCCGATCGACACCGGTCTCGGCAATCGCGCGCACCGTATCGAGGTTGACGCCGCCCGACACTTCCAGCACCGCCCGGCCCGCCGTGAGCTTGACGGCGTCGCGCATTGCGTCGAACGAGAAATTGTCGAGCAGGATCGATTGAGCGCCGTGCGCGAGCGCCGATTCCAGTTGCAAGAGCGTCTCCACCTCGATCTGGATCGAGACGCCGGCGTCGAGCGCGTAGGCGGCATCGAGGGCGGCGCCCACGCTGCCCGCCGCGGCGATATGGTTTTCCTTGATGAGGATGCCGTCGTAGAGCGCAAGCCGCTGATTCGCCCCACCACCGACGCGTACCGCATATTTCTGAGCGAGCCGCAGCCCGGGCAAGGTCTTGCGCGTGTCGAGGATGCGCGCGCGCGTGCCCGCGACAATATCGGCGTAGCGGCGCGTCGCCGTGGCCACGCCCGACAGCAATTGCAGAAAGTTGAGCGCGTTGCGTTCCGCGGTCAGCAGCGCGCGCGCAGGACCGCGCATCGTGCAGACCTCCGAATCGGGCGCCATGCGATCGCCCTCGCGGTACCGCCAATGAAGTTCGATCGCCGGGTCGACCTGGCGCATCACGGCGGCAAACCACGGCACGCCACACAGCACCGCATCTTCGCGAACGACGACGCGGGCATCGCGCACACTGTCAGCCGGGACGAGCCGGCCCGTGAGATCGCCATCGCCGATATCCTCGGCGAGCGCGTCGGCGACATTGCGTACGAGCGCCGCATCGAATGCGTCACCGTACTCGGCCTGGATTTCGGCAAACAAAGGCGACACGGCGGCGGCTTCCTTGGGCTCTGCCCGTGACATAGACTGCATCGGCCGTGCGCTCGTCATGCGGCACCCACGTTCGCAAAGAGCGCAGCGTCGCGCGCCAGGTCGCCGCTTGCCTGGACGCGCGCCTTGCGCTCCGCCGCGAAAGCAAGCATCCGGTCGATCGGCAGGCGCGCCCGCTCGCCGATGGCGCGATCGACGAAGATTTCGTTCGTCCCCCGCTCCAACACGTCGGCAAGATTCGCAACGCCGTTCATCGCCATCCACGGGCAATGCGCGCAGCTCTTGCAGGTTGCGCTGTTGCCGGCGGTCGGCGCTTCGATGAACGTCTTGCCGGGTGCGGCGAGGCGCATCTTATGAAGAATGCCGAGATCGGTCGCGACGATGAAGTGAGTCGCCGGCAGCCGCCTGGCCGCGTCGATGAGCTGCGTCGTGGAACCGACGACATCGGCTTGCGCCACCACGCTCTCCGGGGACTCCGGATGGACGAGGACCTTCGCCTCGGGGTATTCGGCGCGCAGCAAGTCGAGCTCGATGCCCTTGAACTCGTCGTGCACGAGGCAGGAGCCTTGCCATAGCAGCATGTCGGCGCCCGTTTTCTTCTGGATGTATTGACCCAGATGGCGATCGGGCGCCCAGAGAATCTTCTCGCCGCGCGCGTGCAGATCGGCAACGATCTCGAGCCCGATGGACGATGTGACCATCCAATCCGCCCGCGCCTTGACCGCGGCGCTCGTATTCGCATAAACGACTACGGTGCGATCAGGGTGCGCGTCGCAAAACGCCGAGAACTCGTCTGCCGGACAGCCGAGATCGAGCGAGCAAGTCGCGTCGAGATCGGGCATCAGGATGCGTTTGGCAGGGCTCAGGATTTTGGCTGTTTCGCCCATGAACCGGACGCCGGCGACCACGAGCGTCTGCGCCTCGTGATCGCGGCCGAAACGGGCCATTTCGAGCGAGTCGGCAACGCAGCCGCCCGTCTCGTCGGCCAGTTCCTGCAGCTCCGGATCGACATAGTAATGCGCGACGAGCACGGCCTTCTCGCGTACGAGCAGCTCACGGATACGTGCCTTGAGTGCCTTGCGCTCTTCGAGCGACGGCGCAGGCGTGACCTTGGCCCACGCCTGCCCAACGCCGCATACCGCGCCGGCCGCGCTCGTTACGAGCGGCTTATCGAACTCGACAGTCTTGATCGTCGAAGCCATCTTGATCTCCGGTCCCATACCAGGGGCGCTTGGGCCATTCCGCTTGCGGCCCATGTATAGCTGACGCTACAAAAAACAACACCCCGCCAGCGCGGGGTGTTGTGTGACGTCTCGAAATTTTAATGGAATTCGCGCTCAGGCGTATCGGCGCAGCCGCAGGGCGAACTCCTGCAGCGCTTTGATGCCGCTTTGTTCGGCGCGATGACACCAGTCCTGCAACTGGGCCAGCAACTGTTCGCGCGAAGCGTTGGAACGATCCCAGATTGCGGCCAGTTCCTCGCGCAGCTCGATGAACGTGCGCAACGTCTGGCTGTCGGCGAAAATCTCGGGGAGCTGACGTTTCTGCGGTTCGTCGAGGCCTTCCTTCTCCTGGTGGAACCACGTGCGCGCGTTGCGCATCAGCATGTACTTTTCGCGCGCGCCGATCTCCTTCAAGCGCGCAAGCTCCTGGCGATACGCGCGCTTGACCGTCTTCGCGTAGCGCGCCATGACCTCGTAGCGATTCGAGAGGACGGCCTGCAGCGTGTCGTAATCGAGCGCGGGTTTGCGTGCGATGAGGCGCGGTGTCGGCGCGAGCTTCTTCACCTTCGCCAGCCCCAGCAGCGACAGGATGCGGATATAGGCCCAGCCGATGTCGAACTCGAACCACTTGTTCGACAGCTTGGCCGAGGTCGCATATGTGTGGTGATTGTTGTGCAGTTCCTCGCCGCCGATCAGGATGCCCCAGGGGAAGATATTCGTGCTCGCGTCAGCGGAGTTGAAATTGCGGTAACCCCAGAAATGCGCGAGGCCGTTGACGACGCCAGCCGCCCAGAACGGGATCCAGATCATCTGCACGGCCCACACGCTGAGGCCCACGATGCCGAAGAGCGCCACATCGACCACCATCATCAGGCTCACGCCGAGGATCGGGTAACGCGTATAAACATTGCGCTCCATCCAGTCGTTGGGCGTGCCGTGGCTGAAGCGGCGGATCGTTTCCTCGTTCTTCGCTTCGGTGCGATAGAGTTCGGCCCCTTCGAGCAGCACCTTCCAGATTCCGCGCGTTTGGGGGCTGTGCGGGTCTTCCTCCGTTTCGCACTTGGCGTGGTGCTTACGGTGAATCGCCGCCCACTGCCCCGTCAGCATGCCGGTGGTCGTCCAGAGCCAGAAGCGGAAGAAATGACTGGCGATGGGATGCAAATCGAGCGCGCGGTGAGCTTGGCAGCGGTGCAGGTAAACCGTCACACCGATGATCGTCACGTGCGTGACGGCTAGCGCGAAAAGCACGATCTGCCACCATGAGAAACGGAGCAAGCCGTGCGCGAGGAAATCGAGCAAGGAATTCAACAAGGCCTTTACCTGTGGAACGACGACGCCAGCCGGGGCTCGCGACTGTCAGAAAAACGAAAGCAACGGTTGAAACAGATGAACATTGTACTGCAATGATCGCAAGTCGTTGTAACAAAAAAGGTTTCCTGCGCCGCAGCAGCTGCTTTGCCCTGCGGCATGTGGCCGCATCGGGCGCGCCGCCTTACGATGCTTGCGCCACGTCCTTTGCCGTCGGCTCGCTCGTGCCGACGATACGCACCTCGCGAGTCGGATAGGGAATCGCGATGCCATGCTCGCAAAAAAGGCGCCAGATGTTGCGGTTGACCGCGGAGCGCACGCCGGCCGTCCCCTTGGCCGCGTCCTCGATCCAGAACCCGAGCTCGAGATTGATACCGTCGGCGCCGAACGAAACGAAATAGGGCGCGGGTGCCGGGTCCTCGAGCACGCGGTCGACGCCGCCTGCCGCTTGCGCGAGCAACGCCATCGCGCGATCGATATCCGAGTCGTAGGCGACTTGCACAGCGGCTTTCGCGTAGCCGCGCGTGAGAAACGACGAGTGGTTCTGAACGACATCGGTGATGAGCTTTTCGTTCGGAACGAGCGTCTCGATGCCATCCAGGCCACGCACGGTCGTATAGCGGGTGCTGATCCGGGTCACGAGTCCCTGCAGCCCGCCGACGTTGATCGTGTCGCCGATCCGCAGTGACCGGTCGATCAGGATGATGAAGCCCGACACGTAGTTGCTCGCGATCTTCTGGAGCCCGAAGCCCAGGCCGACGCCGAGCGCGCCGCCGAACACGCCGAGCACGGTGATATCGATGCCGACGAGCGAGAAGCTGATCAGCACCGCGGCCAGAATCAGCAGCGCGCGGCCCGTGCGGGCGAGCACGACGCGCAGATTGGTGTCGATCGAGCGCGCCCGCATGAGGCGCTCCTCGAGCATCGAGCCCGTCCACATTGCCACGATCAGCGTGGCACAGACCCAGAGCGCGCCCGTCGCAATGGACAGCAGCGTCATCCGCTCGTTGCCGACGCGAAAGCGCACCGAATCCATCCAGTGCAACACCTGCTCATGGATGCCCAGCACGAAGAGCACCATCCCCACCCAGACCACCACACTCACGATCTTTTCGGCGATGGAAAGCCAGGCGTGCGCATGGCCGTTGCGGCCGAACACACGTCGGGCAACGAAAAAAACGATATAGATCAGCGCGATACCGATGAGCGGCACCAATGCGAGTTCGAGCAGCGACGTCGACATGTCGTCTTCGAAGACCGTCTCCTCGATCCATACGAGGACACCGCCAAGCAGCGGAAACAGTGCCTTGTGCAGACTCTCGGCGCCGAAACGCGCCGGCTCGTGGCGCGCGCTGCGGCGCGAATCGAGCTTGCGGCGCACGACGCGCGCGAGCAGCCACGCGACGAGCAGTGCCCCGACGAGCATGCCGGCCTGCCAGAGCATCACGGGCTGACCGAAGTCGCGGACTAGGCCCGCGACCATATGGGAAAGAATGCGGTTTTGCGTCATCTCGAGGGACTCCGGGCGCCGGCCGCCGGCCTGGGCGGACAGCGCCCAGGCACGGCGTTCGGCCGCCGCTCAGGCACGGCGTTCGAGCACAGCGGCGAAAAAGCCGTCCGTCGCATGGCGATGCGGCCAGAGCGAAAGATACTCGCCCATCTCGAGACCGATGCGCTGCTCGGCGAGCACGGCGCTCGCCGGCACGAGCGCAAACTCCGAGTGCTCGGCCAGAAACTGGGCGACGACCGCCTCGTTTTCCGCTTCGAGCACGCTGCAAGTCGCATAGACGAGCCGCCCGCCCGGCTTCACGAGCCGCGCGGCGCTCGCGAGAATCGAGGCCTGCTTCGGCGCCAGCTCCTCCACCGACGCCGCGCTTTGCCGCCACTTGAGATCGGGATTGCGGCGCAGCGTGCCGAGGCCGCTGCACGGCGCGTCGACGAGCACGCGATCGATCTTGCCGGCGAGCCGTTTGATCTTGATGTCGTGCTCGCTGTCGATGTGCACCGGATGGACGTTCGAGAGACCGCTGCGCGCCAGCCGCGGCTTGAGCTTCGCCAGACGCCGTTCCGCGACGTCGAACGCGTAGAGCCGCCCCGTCGAGCGCATCGCGGCACCGAGCGCGAGCGTCTTGCCGCCCGCCCCCGCGCAAAAATCGACGATCATCTCGCCGCGCCGCGGCGCGACGAGCGAGCACAGCAACTGACTGCCTTCGTCCTGCACCTCGACCCAGCCGTCCTCGAACACCTTGAGCTTCGTGAGCGCCGGTTTGCCGACCACTCGGACGCCGAGCGGAGCGAACGGCGTCGCGCCGGCTTCGATGCCGGCTTCTTCGAGCGCGGCCAGCACCTGCTCGCGGCTCGCCTTGAGCGGATTCACGCGCAAATCGAGCGGCGCCGGGTAGTTGAGGGCCGCCGCGAGCTGGGCCAGCTCGTCGGGCGCAAAACGCTTGGCGAGCGCCTCGACGATCCAGTCGGGCAGATTGGTCCGGATACGCAGCGGCAGGCTCTGCGGATCGATCTTCGCCACGTGCTCGAGCCAGGCGTTCTCGTCCTCGGAGAGGAACGGGCGCAGCGCGGAGCGCCCCGCCGTCTGCATGAGACCGAGCAGCGCAAGACGCCGCATGGGACCGCCGGTACCGCTTTCGGCCAGATGCGCGAACTCCATGCGCCGGCGCAGCACGGCGAACACGGCCTCCGCGATGAGGCCGCGCTCGTTGTGGCCGAGCTTCGGATGGGCGCGGAAAAAGCGGCTGGTCGTGGCGTCGGCGGGGCCCGTAAATTTGAGCACTTCCGCAATCAGTGCCTCGGTCTGGCCGACGAGAAAACCATGGAGCCCGCCTTCGCGCGAGCGAGCCGGCGCGGCACCGGCCGCTTTGGCCCCGCGGGGTGCGCGCAACGGGCGCGCAACGTGGCCGCGCGGCTTCGGCTGCGAAGCGGACGAGCTGGGCGAGAGGGGTTTCGATCGAGTAGTCTTTGTTTTCATGTTGCCTCCCGTCAGGCGCTGGCCGGGCGCGCAGCTGCCCCCGGCGCGGGCAGCCAACGAATATGAGCGCGATGAGGATTCATCACGCCTCTTGGTGAGTATCGGCAAAAAGCCACTGCGGCTCGGGCGGCGTCACGCTGACGCGCATGCCGTCGAGCGACAGGCGCCCCTGCACGAACCAGCGCACGGCGCGCGGATAGGCCAGGTGCTCGCATGCGAGCACGCGTGCCGCGAGCCGGGCCGCGTCGTCGCCGGCCGAGATCGGCACGGCGGCCTGGATGACGATCGGCCCGTGATCGAGCTGGGGCGTGACGAAATGCACGGTCGCCCCGTGCACCGTCACGCCTGCTTCGAGCGCGCGCCGATGCGTGTGCAACCCTGGAAAGCTCGGCAGCAGCGACGGATGCACGTTCAGCATGCGCCCCGCGTAGCGTTCGACGAAAGCGGTGGTCAGCACACGCATGAAGCCGGCAAGGACGACGAGGTCCGGAGCGAAGCTGTCCACGACACGCGCGAGCGCGGCGTCGAACACCTCGCGCTCGGGATACTCGCGATGATCGACGATGGCCGTGGCGATGCCTTCGCGCGCGGCGAACGCGAGCCCGGATGCGTCGGGCCGGTTCGCGATGACGGCGGCGATGCGGGCGGGCCACCCTTCGTGCGCCGCCGCGCGCACGATCGCTTCCATATTGCTGCCCCGCCCGGAAATCAGAATTACGATGTTCTTCATCCGGCGATTTTATCATTGGGGACCTGCGAGCCAGCCACGGCGGCGGCGCCCGACGCCCCGAACGTTTATAATCTCTTGTTTTGCGGCGCCAGCAAGGCGCGCATCGATCCTTGGCCAAGCGGCATCGCGCCGCCCACTCGACGGTTATCGTGAGAGTCTTCCGCGGTCTTCCCAATGCCGAAAGCCGCGCGCCCTGCGCGCTGACGATCGGCAATTTCGACGGTGTCCACCGCGGTCACCAGGCATTGCTCGCGCGCGTTCGCGAAGCCGCCCGCGCGCGCGGCCTGCCCGTCTGCGTCATGACGTTCGAGCCGCATCCGCGCGAATTCTTCAATCCCGCCGGCGCGCCGCCGCGTATCGCGATGCTGCGCGACAAGCTGGAGGCGCTGCGCATGAACGGCGTGGACCGGGTCGTCGTCGAGCATTTCAACCGCACGTTCGCGAGCCAGTCGCCCGATACGTTCGTCGAGCGCATCATCGTCGCGGGCCTGCACGCGCGCTGGGTGCTGGTCGGCGACGATTTCCGCTACGGCGCCAAGCGCGCCGGCGATTTCGCCTTGCTGCGCGCGGCCGGCGAGCGCCATGGCTTCGAGGTCGAACAAATGGACACCGTCGCCGACGCGGCCGGCGCGCGCATCTCGAGTTCGGCCGTGCGGGCCGCGCTGGTCGCGGGCGATCTCGACACCGCGCGCGCCGCGCTCGGACGCGACTACGTCATCAGCGGCCATGTCGTGCACGGGCTCTCGCTCGGGCGGGACCTCGGCTTTCCGACGTTGAACCTGCCGATCGCCCACAAGCGCCCCGCGCTGGCCGGCATCTTCGTCGTGCGGGTGCACGGCATCGAGGCCGAGCCGCTACCGGGCGTCGCGAGCCTCGGCGTGCGCCCGACCGTCGACGACTCCGGCCGTGTGCTGCTCGAAGTGCACCTGCTCGACTGGCATGGGGACGCCTATGGCAAACTCGTGCGCGTCGAATTTCTGAAGAAGCTGCGCGACGAACAAAAGTACGTCGATCTCGAATCGTTGAGCGCGGCGATTGCGCGCGACGTCGCGAACGCACGCGCTTACTTTGCCTGAGGCCGTCCGACACCTGTAAAGAGAGCCTGCGGACAGGCGCCCACCGTTTTCAGCGATTTCACCATGAGCGACAAAAAAGCCGATTCCAAACCCCAGGCCAAGTATCCGGTCAACCTGCTCGACACGCCGTTCCCGATGCGCGGCGACCTGCCCAAGCGCGAACCCCTGCGCGTCAAGGAATGGGAGGACGAGCGCGTCTACGAGAAGATCCGCGCCGCCAGCGCAGGCCGGCCCCGCTTCGTGCTGCACGACGGCCCGCCCTATGCGAACGGCGACATCCACCTCGGGCACGCGGTCAACAAGATTCTCAAGGACATCATCGTCAAGTCGCGCAATATGGCCGGCTTCGATGCGGCCTATGTGCCCGGTTGGGACTGTCACGGCATGCCGATCGAGATCCAGATCGAAAAACAGTACGGCAAGTCGCTGCCGGCGGCCGAAGTGCAGCGCAAGGCCCGCGCCTACGCTGCCGAGCAGATCGAAAAGCAGAAGGCCGGCTTCAAGCGTCTGGGCGTGCTCGGCGACTGGGACAACCCGTACAAGACGATGAATTTCGGCAACGAGGCCGGCGAAATCCGCGCGCTCGGCAAGATTCTCGAAAAGGGCTACATCTACCGCGGTCTGAAGCCCGTGAACTGGTGCTTCGATTGCGGCTCCGCGCTCGCCGAAGCCGAAGTCGAGTACAAGGACCGCACCGACCCCTCGGTCAGCGTGCTCTTCCCGTTCGCCGAGACGGAACCCGTTGCACGGGCGTTCGGGCTGAATGCGTTGCCGGACACGCAAGGCGGTATCGTGATCTGGACCACGACACCCTGGACGCTGCCGGCCAACCAGGCGCTCAACGTTCATCCCGAAGTCGTCTATGCGCTCGTGCAAACGCCCAAGGGCATGCTGATCCTCGCTGAGGAGCGCGTCGAAGCGAGCCTCGCCCTGTTCGGCCTGACCGGCCAGATCGTGGCGGCCGCGCCGGGCGCGAAGCTGGCGAATCTGCGCTTCACGCACCCGCTCGCGGATGCCCATCCCGGCTACAAGCGCACGTCGCCCATCTACCTCGGCGACTACGTGACGACCGACACGGGCACCGGCATCGTTCACTCGTCACCGGCCTATGGCGTCGAAGACTTCGAATCGTGCAAGGCGCACGGTCTGGCCGATTCGGACATCCTCAACCCGGTGATGGGAGACGGCCGCTACGCCGAGTCGCTGCCGCTTTTCGGCGGGCTGTCGATCTGGAGCGCCAACCCCAAGATCATCGAAGCATTGGATGCCGCGGGCACGCTGCTGCATACCGAAAAGTACCCGCACAGCTATATGCACTGCTGGCGCCACAAGACACCGATCATCTACCGCGCCACCTCGCAATGGTTCGCAGGCATGGATATCACGCCGAAGGACGGCGGCGCGACGCTGCGCGAAACGGCGCTAGCCGGTGTCGAGGCAACGGCGTTCTATCCGTCATGGGGCAAGCAGCGGCTTCACAGCATGATCGCGAACCGTCCCGACTGGACGCTCTCGCGTCAGCGCCAATGGGGCGTGCCGATGGCGTTTTTCGTCCACAAGGAGACGGGAGAGCTGCATCCGCGCACGCTTGCGCTGCTCGAGGAAGTCGCCCAGCGCGTCGAGCAAGGCGGCATCGAGGCGTGGCAGGCGCTCGACGCACGCGAGCTGCTCGGCGAGGACGCCAATCTCTACGAAAAGAATCGCGATACGCTCGATGTCTGGTTCGATTCGGGCACGACGCATTGGCACGTGCTGCGGGGCTCGCATGCGAATGTCTCGCAGTTTCCGGCCGATCTTTACCTCGAGGGCTCCGATCAGCATCGAGGCTGGTTCCATTCCTCGCTGCTGACGGCTTCGATGCTAGACGGCCGCGCGCCCTATCGCGCGCTGCTCACGCACGGCTTCACCGTCGATGGCGAAGGCCGCAAGATGAGCAAGTCGCTCGGCAACGGCATCGATCCACACGATGTCGCCAACCGGCTCGGCGCCGAGATCATTCGCCTGTGGATCGCCTCGACCGACTATTCGGGCGAGCTCGCGATCTCGGAGGAAATCCTCAAGCGCGTGACGGAAAGCTACCGGCGGATCCGCAATACATTGCGCTTTTTGCTCGCGAATCTGTCGGATTTCGACTTCGCGAAGGACGCACGTCCGGCCAGCGAATGGCTCGAAATCGATCGCTACGCCGTGGCGCTTTCGGCCGAATTGCAGCGCGACATCCTTGCGCACTATGAGAAGTACGAATTCCATCCGGTTGTCGCCAAGCTCATGACGTACTGCTCGGAGGACCTCGGCGGTTTTTATCTCGACGTGCTGAAGGACCGGCTTTACACGAGCGCGGCCGATTCGAGCGCGCGCCGCTCGGCGCAAACGGCGCTCTACCACATCACGCAAGGCTTGCTGCGCGTCATGGCGCCGTTCTTGTCGTTCACGGCCGAGGAAGCGTGGCAGGTGTTCCAGCCGGGCAGCGACACGATTTTCACCGAAACCTACTACGCCTACCCCGAGGTGCCGGACGCCGGCTCGCTGCTCCAGAAATGGGCACTGCTGCGTGCGGTGCGCGGCAATGTGACAAAGGCGCTCGAGGAGGCGCGCGTCGCGAATCGGATCGGCTCGTCGCTGCAGGCCGAAGTGACGATCCGCGCGAGCAGCCCCGCTTACGACGCACTCGCGAGCCTCGGCGACGATCTCAAGTTCGTGCTCATCACCTCTGCCGCCCAGGTGGTCAAGGTCGATACGGAAGCCGATGAAGGTGTCGAAGTCGATGCGTCGACATACCTGAAATGCGAACGCTGCTGGCACTACCGGGCCGATGTGGGCGCCCATGCAGACCATCCGACGCTGTGCGGCCGTTGCTTCAGCAACCTGTTCGGCGAAGGCGAGACGAGGAGCGCTGCATAATGGCCAAGACCCGCGCACTACCGACCAGTACGACGCTTGGCCCCTGGCTGGGCATCGCGCTCATCGTCATTCTTTTCGATCAGTTGACGAAGATCGCGATCATGAAGGTGTTCGCCTACGCCACGCCCTACGCGCTCACGCCGTTCTTCAATCTGTTCCTGGTCTTCAACCGCGGCGCCGCGTTCAACTTTCTCGCGACTGCGGGGGGCTGGCAGCGCTGGGCGTTCACCGCGCTCGGCGTTGCCGCGGCTCTCGTCATCGTCTATCTGCTCAAGCGCCACGGCAATCAACGGCTCTTTTGCACGGCGCTGTCGATGATCATGGGCGGCGCGCTCGGCAACGTCATCGATCGGCTCGTACATAGCCGTGTGGTCGACTTTCTCGATTTCCATGTCGGCGGCTGGCACTGGCCCACGTTCAATCTGGCCGACAGCGCGATCGTAATTGGCGCAATATTGCTCGTACTGGACGAATTGCGGCGCGTACGCGGCGCGCGTTGATGCGTGCGGCGCGCACTGCCGCGCACGTGGTCGTATTTTGTCGATGATTCGGCGCGCGGCGCTTGCGCTCCGCCCATGCGCCCCCGGAGGCAACGTTGGCAACCGCAGAACTCGCAGGAAAACACCTCGTATTGGGCATGACGGGCGGCATTGCCTGCTACAAGATCGCCGAGCTCACACGGCTTCTGACGAAGGCCGGCGCGACTGTACAGGTTGCGATGACAGAAGCTGCCACCCAGTTCATCACGCCGGTAACGATGCAGGCGCTCTCCGGGCACCCGGTCTATACCAGCCAGTGGGACGCGCGCATCGACAACAACATGCCGCACATCGATCTGTCGCGTACCGCCCAGGCGATCGTGATCGCACCCGCCTCGGCGGACTTTCTCGCAAAGCTCGCGCACGGCCGCGCCGATGACCTGCTCTCCACGCTGTGCCTCGCTCGTGACTGTCCGTTGCTGGTCGTGCCGGCCATGAATCGGCAGATGTGGGCGAATCCGGCCACGCAGCGCAATGTGGCGCAACTGCGCGCGGACGGCGTCGTCGTGCTCGGCCCCGACTCCGGTGCCCAGGCCTGCGGCGAAGTTGGCGACGGGCGCATGCTGGAGCCGCAAGCCACGTATGAAGCCATCGCGTCGTTCTTTCAGCCGAAGTGCATTGCCGGGCGCCGCGTGCTGGTCACTGCGGGGCCGACGTTCGAGCCGATCGATCCCGTGCGCGGACTGACCAACCGCTCGAGCGGCAAGATGGGATTCGCGCTCGCCCGCGCAGCGCAGCAAGCCGGCGCCGAAGTCCGCTTGATTGCGGGGCCCGTATCGCTGGATACGCCGTGGGGCGTCGCGCGCGAGGACGTCGAAACGGCACAGCAGATGTATGACGCCGTCATGCAGTCGGCGGCCGATTGCGACGTCTTCATCGCGGTTGCAGCCGTCGCGGACTGGCGCGTCGATCAGGCAAGCGCCGACAAGATCAAGAAGACACCCGACGGGCGCGTGCCGTCACTCGCGTTTGTCGAAAATCCCGATATCCTCGCCACGGTCGCGCAGCTACCCGACGCACCTTATTGCGTCGGCTTCGCGGCCGAAAGCAGCGAACTCGAAGCACATGCTCAGGAAAAGCGGCAACGCAAGGGCGTGCCGCTGTTGATCGGTAACCTGGGCCCGCAGACGTTCGGCCGCGACGACAACGAGGTCGTGCTCGTCGATGCGTCCGGCACCACGCGGCTCGCCCGCATGGACAAGAACGCGCTCGCCGCCGCACTCATTCGCGAGATCGCGCGCCGGCTTCCCGATGCGAGCCTGATTTCCTAGCGGCACCCGCGCTCACGCGCTGATGGCTGAAGCTATTTTTTTCGTTGTTCTTCCTTTTGCGAACGGCATGAAACTCGATCTCAAGATTCTGGACGCGCGCATGCGCGAAACGCTCCCGGCCTACGCGACGCCTGGCAGCGCGGGCCTCGACCTGCGCGCCTGCCTCGAACGGTCGCTCGTGCTCGAACCGGGTCAGACCGCGCTGGTGCCGACCGGCTTGGCGATACACGTCGGCGACGCCGGCTACGCGGCGCTGATCCTGCCGCGCTCGGGTCTCGGCCACAAGCATGGCATCGTGCTCGGCAATCTGGTCGGGTTGATCGATTCGGACTATCAGGGCGAATTGATGATCTCGACCTGGAACCGCGGACAGACGACATTCACCATCGAGCCGATGGAGCGCCTCGCGCAGCTCGTCATCGTGCCGGTCGTTCAGGCGCAGTTCAATATCGTGGACGATTTCGCGCAAAGCGAGCGCGGCGCCGGCGGCTTCGGCAGCACCGGCAAACACTGACGGCGCGGGCCGCCGTCGTTTTTCCGTCCGCATAAAAAGCAACGGCGCGGGTTGTGGCCCGCGCCGCTTGTTTTGTCGGCGGCTCGCGCGGCATTGCATTGCCGCGCGAACCGCTGGCCGATCGTCACTCCACTTCGACCGTCTCCGGATTGGGCGAGCGCGGCGCCGCATTCTCGTCGAATGTCAGCTGCACCGTGTCGCTCTCGTCGACATCGACTGTCACTCGGCCGCCGTTCATCAGTTTGCCGAACAGCAGTTCGTCGGCCAGCGCGCGGCGGATCGTGTCCTGAATCAGCCGCTGCATCGGACGTGCGCCCATCAACGGATCGAAACCATGCTTCGCGAGATGGTGGCGCAGTGCGTCGGTGAAGACGGCGTCGACCTTCTTCTCGTGCAACTGGTCTTCGAGCTGCATGAGGAACTTGTCGACGACCCGCATGATGATTTCCTCATCGAGCGAGCGGAAGCTGATGATCGCGTCGAGCCGGTTGCGGAACTCGGGCGTGAACATCCGCTTGATATCGGCCATTTCGTCGCCAGTCTCGCGGCGCGACGTGAACCCGATCGAGCCCTTTTGCATCGATTCAGCGCCCGCATTCGTCGTCATGATGATGATGACGTTGCGGAAATCGGCCTTACGCCCGTTGTTGTCGGTCAGCGTGCCGTGGTCCATCACCTGCAGCAGGACATTGAAGATATCCGGATGCGCTTTCTCGATTTCGTCGAGCAGCAACACGCAGTGCGGCTTCTTCGTGATGGCTTCGGTCAGCAATCCGCCCTGATCGAACCCAACATATCCAGGCGGCGCGCCGATCAGACGGCTCACCGCATGGCGCTCCATATACTCCGACATGTCGAAACGCGTGAGCTCGATGCCGAGCGTGAACGCGAGCTGCCGCGCCACTTCGGTCTTGCCGACGCCCGTCGGGCCCGAGAACAGGAAGGCGCCGATCGGCTTGTCCGTCTTGCCGAGCCCCGCGCGCGCCATCTTGATGGCGGCCGACAGTGCGTCGATGGCCGGATCCTGTCCGAAAACGACGGCCTTCAGGTCGCGATCGAGCGTCTGGAGCTTGCTGCGGTCGTCCTGCGACACGCTTTGCGCCGGCACACGCGCGATCTTGGAGATGATCTCCTCGATTTCGCCCTTGCCGATCGTCTTCTTCTGCTTCGACTTCGGCAGAATGCGCTGCGCCGCACCGGCTTCGTCGATCACGTCGATGGCCTTGTCCGGCAGATGACGATCCGTGATGAACCGCGCGGACAGCTCGGCCGCCGCCGAAAGCGCACCCGACGAGTACTTGACGCCGTGGTGCTCCTCGAAGCGGGACTTGAGGCCGCGCAGAATCGCCACGGTCTGCTCGACCGTCGGCTCCGTCACGTCGATCTTCTGGAAGCGCCTCGACAGCGCCGCATCCTTTTCGAAGATGCCGCGGTATTCCGTGAACGTCGTGGCGCCGATGCACTTGAGCGTGCCCGAGGACAGCGCGGGCTTGAGCAGGTTCGACGCATCGAGCGTGCCGCCCGATGCAGCCCCCGCGCCGATCAGCGTGTGGATCTCATCGATGAAGAGAATCGCGTGTGGACGCTCCTTCAGTTCCTTGAGCACCGTCTTGAGCCGTTGCTCGAAGTCGCCACGGTATTTGGTACCGGCGAGCAGCGCGCCCATATCGAGCGAATACACCTGCGCATCGGCCAGAATGTCCGGCACTTCGCCGCGCGTGATGCGCCACGCGAGCCCTTCCGCGATGGCGGTCTTGCCGACACCGGCCTCGCCGACCAGCAGCGGATTGTTCTTGCGGCGGCGGCACAGCACCTGGACGACACGCTCCACCTCGGACTCGCGTCCGATGAGCGGATCGATGCGCCCGTCCTTGGCCATCTGATTGAGGTTTTGCGTGAACTGCGCAAGCGGCGTTTCTTTCTGCGAAGCGGCGTCCTCCGACTCCGGACTCGTGTCGCCGGCTTTGGCCGCGTCGTTGGTGTTCGTCTTCGCGATACCGTGCGAGATGAAGTTCACGACATCGAGCCGCGTCACGCCCTGCTGCTGCAGGTAGTAGACCGCATGCGAGTCCTTCTCGCCAAAGATCGCCACGAGCACGTTCGCACCCGTGACTTCCTTCTTGCCGTTCGACGTCGATTGCACGTGCATGATCGCGCGCTGAATCACGCGCTGAAAGCCGAGCGTAGGCTGCGTATCGACGTCGTCGGTACCGGGTACCGTCGGCGTATTGTCATGAATGAAGTTGCGCAGGTTCTGGCGCAGATCTTCGATGTTGGCCGCGCACGCGCGCAACACTTCTGCAGCTGTCGGATTGTCCAGCAACGCCAGCAAAAGATGTTCGACCGTGATGAACTCATGCCGCGCCTGGCGTGCTTCCATGAACGCCATATGCAAGCTGACTTCCAGTTCCTGGGCAATCATGCTTCCTCCATCACGCACTGCAGCGGATGCCCTGCCTGCCGTGCGTGTGTAACAACCTGCTCGACCTTGGTCGACGCGATGTCCCGCGTGTAGACCCCACAAACTCCCCGACCTTCACGATGAACCTTCAGCATGATCTGCGTCGCGGTCTCTCGGTCTTTATTGAAATATTCCTGCACGATCATCACGACAAACTCCATTGGCGTGAAATCGTCATTCAACAGCACTACTTTATACATGGACGGTGGTTTCAGCTCCTTTTCCTGCCGCTCGACGACCGTACCGTCCTGCCTGTCCGGGATAATTGCCATACACCCATTCTAAACAACTCGGTGAGCCCCGCAATCCTGCAAAAACCCGACCGACCAGTTGTCGATCGCACCGCCGCGGTGCGATGCTGCCATCGCGCCGCGCCTGTGCGAACCCGCCGTGCCCCATTGACGGTCGCCGCACCCGCGGCGCCACGTCCGGGCGCGCAGCCCGTTCGAGTATCGCACATCGCGTGCCGGCTCTCCCGCGCCCGCGCAACAGCCCGTTCCGAGCACCTCGTATCCGCTATTCCCATGTGCGTCGATTATGCGACTTTTCAAGAGCGCCCGCTTGCGCCAGCGCACACAGCGGAAGGGGGAAAAACCCTCGAACCGAAGTGCGTTTCTCGACATCTCAAAATTTTCTTGACACTTCTTTAAAGAGAACCAACAATCAAGCTGGCACTTTTTTTCAGCTGGCTGCAACAAGTGCAAGTACGAAAAAATGCCGAGGTGAGCTAGTGCGGAGGGGGCGGCTGCAAGCATGTGGCTGTCGAGCTTTTCGAGCGTGCTCGTGGTGGGACATGAGTTACAGGGGAAGTTGGTATGGCAACTGGTACGGTCAAATGGTTCAACGACGCGAAAGGCTTCGGATTCATCACGCCCGATGAAGGCGGCGAGGATCTGTTTGCACATTTCTCGGCCATCCAGATGAACGGATTCAAGACGCTCAAGGAAGGTCAGAAAGTCAGCTTCGAGGTCGTACAAGGACCTAAGGGCAAGCAAGCATCGAACATCCAGGCCGCCGCCTGAGATCGTTTGAAGCAATGCCTTCGAAAACCCGGCTTCGGCCGGGTTTTTTTCATTTTGCGAACCGCCTTCCCTCGTCTTCACCCGCTGGCCCTCAACGACGCATGAACGCATTGTCGTCCCTCGATCCGCAAATTCTTTGCGCCACGTCATAAATGCGG